>JBIKMU010000021.1:0-52246 GCA_044359075.1 Cyanobium sp.
TGAGAAGGTGCCATAGTTCAAGTGATATTGTCAATGGTCGATATAAGAACTTCTTGCTATGCCGCCAGATTGGCGGCTTTTTCATGTCCGCAGAAGCACTGGAAAGCGCTTATTTTTCGAGGTGCCCGCAAGTAACATAAAAAATATTATAAGTATATTTTGCTAGCCTCATTTGCCCTCGACCAACCAGGCTCAAACCCCAACCCCCGCCTTAGCCCACCGCCCATTCACCTCATTCCAATTCACCAGCGACCACCAGGCCTTGATGTAATCAGGCCTGCGGTTCTGGTACCTCAGGTAGTAGGCGTGCTCCCATACATCCAATCCCAGCAAAGGGACACCCCGTTCGATGCCGGGCAGATCCATCATGGGGTTGTCCTGGTTGGCGGTGCTGGTGATGGCCAAGCTGCCGTCGGCTTTGCGAATCAGCCAAGCCCAGCCCGAACCGAACCGTGCCGCCGCCGCCTGGTTGAACTGGCTCTGCATCGCCTCCAGGGAGCCGAAGTTTTTGTTGATCGCCGCCAACAGCTCGGGAGACGGCGTGCCCCCTTGGCCCTTGGGTGCCAGCACGGCCCAGAACTGGCTGTGGTTCCAGTGGCCGCCGCCGTTGTTGCGCACCGCCATTGGGAATGCGGCGATTTTGCCCTGCAGGTCATCGAGGCTCAGATCTGCCATGGCCGGATTGGCGTCGATCTGGGCATTGAGGTTGGCCACGTAGGCGCCGTGGTGACGGTCGTGGTGGATCGTCATCGTGGTGGCATCGATAGCTGGCTCCAGCGCCGTGGCGGCATAGGGCAGCGGCGGCAGGCTGAACTCGGCCCGGGCCGGCAGGGCAGTGCCAAGCAGCAGCCAGAGCGCCGTCAGGCCGGCCAGCAACGGCCTGGCCAGCAATCGAAACAGCATGGTGGTGCAAGCAATGGAGGCAAATTCTGGCCCCTCGCCTTCGCGGGTCGCGGCGTTGGCTGTTGTCAGGTCGCAGGTCGAAAGTGGGGTTGTTGCCGGGTGACGAAACTCCAGGGTCGGTTTAGCCTTTAGCTGGCTTGGATAGTTCAGTGAAGAAATTCGTTTACTGGTTCATGGGCGATCGGGCCGGCCGGGTCGTTGTTGGCACCTGGAATTGGCTCTGGGGCAGGCCCGTGGAATCGGGCGGCAGGGTGGCCGTGGCCGTGGCTGAGGAATCATTGATCTCCATGCAGGAGTCGGTGCAGAAGCTGGCCAAGGCAGTGGCCCTGCAGGTGGGCTCCTACGAACGTGCCCAGTCCAAATACCAGCAGAAAATCGAAGAGCTCAAGACCAATGAACAACAAGCGCGGTTTGCCCAGAGGGCCGGCCATGACGATGGCGCCCGTCTGGCCATGACCCGTGCGATTCAAATCGAAAAATTGCTGCCCTCCCTCGAAGAGCAGGTACAGCAGGCGGCCGCTTTTGTGGCTTCGTCAAAGGACAAACTCAACCGCGAGCGCATCAAACTGGAGCAATACAAATCTGATATGCAAAACATCAAGGATCTTGCTGAAGTCAATGCCGCCCTCGAATCGATTGCCAAGGTGAATAACGATTTCGATATCGGCTCGGCGCGCTCCAGCTTTGAGGCGGCCAAAAATGCCGTCGAAGGTCGCCATCGCACCAGTACGGCGCTGGCCGAACTTTCCGAGAATCCCCAGGAGAAATTGGCAGCCGACCTGGACCAGCTCACCCTCGATGACCAGGTTTCCCAGCGCCTTAAAGCACTGGAAACCCCTTTCGCTCCCAAACTGCCTGAGGCGCCCCAACCATGACGGAACCCTCATCCGGTGGTTCCCGCAAGGGCCCGCCACCGATTGTTTTCTTCTTGCTGGGCATCGGCGCACTATGGCTGCTGTTTACCCAGCTCCCCAAACTGCTCGGTTCACGCCCCAGCCTCCCGGCCATCCCCGCCGGGGCCTCCTTGCCCGCTGGCGCTGGCGGTGCCTTCGGCAGTGGTGCAGGCGGTGGCATCGGCATCGGCCTGGGCAACCTGACGCAGCGCTTTCCCCGGCAGACCAGCGTGCCGGCCGGCTCCACGATCAGCATCGATGGCTCCACCAGCATGGTGCTGATCAATCAAGCCCTCAAGACCAGTTTCCCCAGCACCTATCCCGGGACCATTGTTAATACCGCCGCCACCGGCTCCGACAACGGCATCCAGGCCCTGCTGGGGGGCAGCGTCAACCTGGCGGCCATTTCGCGGCCCCTGACTGCAGCGGAAAAATCCCAGGGACTGGAAGCGGTGCCGGTGGCGCGTGATCGCATCGCCATCGTCGTCGGTGCCAGCAATCCCTTTCGCCGCAGTCTCTCCCGCAGCCAACTGCAGCAGATCTTCCGGGGAGAGATCAGCAATTGGTCCACCTTTGGTGGGCCCGATCGCCCAATTCGGGTCCTCAACAGACCTTCAGTCAGTGGCACCCACAAGGCCTTCCGTGAACTTGTCCTGGGCGGTGCCGACTTCGGCAAGACCGCCAACATCACCAGCTTGGACCGCGATGCCACAACCCCTCTGCTGCGCTTGCTCGGCAGCGATGGCATCAGCTATGCCACCTATGCCCAAGTGGCGGATCAACAAACAGTGCGCGTTGTTGCCATCGATGGCAGCATGCCGGACGCGGATTCCTATCCCTTTCAGCGGCCCTTGTTCTACGTTTATCGCAAACCCATTGATCCAGCCGTCAAGGCATTTCTTGGTTTTGCCCTCTCCGCCGATGGCCAGTTACGCATCAATGCCGCCAGCAAAGGATCCTGAAGAATAAGGATCCTGAAGAATAAGGGTCCTGAACAATATTCAGGTATAGGCAATCTATTTTCGGATCAGATTTTCTGATCGCTTTTATGGCGCCAGGGCATTGGCGGCGGCGGCGCCGGCATGGGCCGATGGCGCCGGCGGCCACGGTGCCGGCTTGGTGGCTTGCTGCAGCTTCCCCCAGTAAGCACCCTCCCCGCAGTTCCGGCTGGGATCCGACAGCCTGGGGCCAACGTTTATCGAGATTGGATGGCAAACGATTCCGCCACCCTGATGCCGCTGCCGACCACGCCTGCGGTGAGTGGCGTGCTCGAAACCCTGGCGTTTCTAAGGGATCGGGATTTTGCCCAAGCCCGCTTCGAGCGCTACGGCGATGTCTTTGGCACCACCCTTCTGGGGCAGCGCACGGTTTTCATCCGCGGCGAGCGGGCGATTGCCGACCTGTTCGCCCAGGGCGATGCCGTCGAGGGCTGGTGGCCGGCCAGCGTGCGCAACCTGCTGGGTCCGTTGTCGCTCGCCAACCGCAATGGCGCCGACCACAAGGCGCGCCGGCGGGTGGTCGGTCAACTCTTTGCCACGGTGGCGCTCAAGCGCTACAGCCCCGCCATCGTGGCCTTGGTGGATGAACTGCGGCAGGAGCTGCAACAGGCCACAGCCCCCCTGGCCCTGGTGCCCAAGCTGCGGCGTTTCGCTTTCAGCGTCATCGCCACCACCGTGCTGGGCCTCGATCCGGTTGATCGCGAGGCCCTGTTTGGCGATTTCGAGATCTGGTGTGGCGGCCTGTTCGCCCTGCCTTTTGCCCTCCCCGGCAGCCCCTACCGCCGTGCCCTCCAGGCCCGCAAGCGCTTGCTGGGCCGCCTTGGCGCCGTGCTGAACAAGGCCCAGGCTGCCGCTGCCGCAGGCCGGCCCCTCAACGCCGGCGGGCTTGATCTGCTGGCCGGTGGCCTCGATGAAGCCGGCCTCCCCCTGGCCGATGACGATGTGGCCGAGCAGCTGCTGTTGCTGCTGTTTGCCGGCTACGAAACCACCGCCTCCTCCCTGTCCTGCCTGCTGCTGTCCCTGTTGCAGCATCCAAAAGAGCTGGCCTGGCTGCAGCAAGAGCTGGATGACTTGCCCTGGCCGCCGCCCCCTGGGGAGGCAGTAGCCGCCTATGACCCCCTGCGGGCCCCCCGGCTGGATGCGGCGGTCAAGGAGGTGATGCGGCTGACGCCGCCGGTGGGAGGCTTCTTCCGCCGCAGCCGCCAGCCCCTGGCCCTGGCCGGTGTGCTGGTGCCCGCCGATCGGGTGGTGCAGGTGAGCATCAGCGCCAGCCATCGTCATGGTTTGGCTGAAAACGATCTGGAGCTTTTTCGCCCGCAGCGGCACCTGGCCGGAGAACCCGCAGTCACGTTGCTGCCCTTTGGGGGTGGAGAGCGGGTTTGCCTGGGCAAATCTCTGGCCGAATTGGAGGTGCGGCTGCTGACGGTGGGACTGCTTAAAACCCTGACCTTGGAGCTGGAACCCAACCAGGACCTGACCCTGGCGACGATCCCCAGCCCCTCCCCGAAACAGGGTCTGCTGGTGCGGCCGCAACCCAATGCCAATCTTGCTGCTGCTGTAGCGGTGCACTGAGCCATAACTATGCCCGTTCCCGAGCCCGAACCCATGCCCTTGCCTGTGCCCGTACTCAGCGAGGCGGAGCGCGGCAAACAGGATCGCTCCGACGACGCGCTGTTCTACGCCGAGCCCCGCTTTGTGCAGCACCTCGATGGCGCTTTTCGCAGCCGCTTGACGGCCCTATATGCCGAGCGGCTGGGCCCTGATGCGGTGGTACTCGACTTAATGAGCAGTTGGGTTAGCCATCTGCCGGAGGACGTCCGCTACCGGCAGGTGATCGGCCATGGCCTCAATGGCAGGGAGCTAGAGGCCAATCCCCGCCTTGATCGCCATTGGGTGCAGAACCTCAACCAAGATCAGCGCTTGCCCTTGGATTCAGCCAGTGTCGATGCCGCCTTGATCGTGGCCGGTTGGCAATACCTGCAACAGCCCGAAGCCGTGGCCACCGAACTGTTGCGGGTGCTGCGCCCCGGTGGCCAGTTGATCATTGCCTTTTCCAACCGCATGTTTTTCCAAAAGGCCCCCCGCGTCTGGACCGATGGCAGCGACCGGGATCGCCTCGCCCTGGTGGCCAAGGTGCTGATGGCCCAGGGATGGCCCAAGCCCCAGCTGATCGCCGAGGCCACCCGGGCGGAGGGACCACTGGGCTGGCTGGGCGGCCATGGGGATCCCTTTTTTGCCGTGATCGCCACTAAGCCAGGGGATTAGGGCTGGCGCTGATCAATTTGCCACGCTTAACAGTTCGTCACACTATGCTGGGTTGAAAGGGGATTCCCGTGAACGACTTTCTGGCTGTCATCTATTTGATCTGTTTTGCGGCCATTGCGGGCGGCGCCTTTGCCTTGATGACCCAGAGCCTGAGGGGGGCCGCCCAGCCGCTGCGGCCCAACCGCCATCCGGAAGCTCCTCAAGCCGGCGAGCCTGTGATGTATCTCGACCTCAATCGCGAGCGGCTTGAAGAGCTTTATCAAAAGGCTTCGTAGGTGTTCATCGCACCCGCACCACCTTCATGCCGATCGGCGCCAGGGAAATCAATGCCAGCTTGAAGTGTTGAATGCCAAAGGGGATGCCGATGATCGAGACGAAACAGGTCACCGCTGAGATGAGGTGGCCAAGCGCCAGCCACCAGCCCGCCAGCACAAACCAGATAACGTTGCCAATCCAACCCAGCGGTCCCGTACCGAAATCCAGCTTGCCGCTTAGTTCAAGTCGACTGACGGCCACGTAGCCAAAGGGCCAGAAGGAGAAGTTGCCGATCACAAAGCAAGCCCGTGCCCAGGGCAGCCCAACGATTGTGAGAGCGGCCACCAGACCGGCCAACCACCAGCCCAAACCCAT
Source organism: Cyanobium sp. (assembly GCA_044359075.1). GTDB lineage: Bacteria > Cyanobacteriota > Cyanobacteriia > PCC-6307 > Cyanobiaceae > Cyanobium. The sequence goes on from JBIKMU010000021.1 coordinate 5,690, forward strand.
CACAAAGCCCCCCAGCACGAACCAGAGGAGATTGAGCAGCAAACGCAGCATGGGTTCAGCCCTTTGCTCCAGCCTGGCCGGTCGCTGCTTTTGTTGATGTGGTGAAAACCAGCCCCGCCGAACAGCGAAGGGCTGGGAGGACGATTCTGGCATACACAGTATTGGCGAGTTGCTCAAAGCCGTTACGGTCGACTTGGTTAACACAGACCTGCTTTCCAAATAGCCAGGCTTGGCTTGATTGACATTGTCTTAATGATGAGCAACTGCGGATTCCTGAGCCCGTAAATGGCCCTGGTGTTGGCAGTTGGACATTCCGCATGCGTCAGCAATATTGTCCATTCATTTCGACCGCAACAAGCTTGCGGCCGTAATGCAATCACCTGCCCTTTGTGTCTTCTATCAGTGCCATCTAAGCCTTGCAGTTGAACACATGGGTCGCCTGAGATTCGAACTCAGGACCAATCGGTTAAAAGCCGAATGCTCTACCGCTGAGCTAGCGACCCGTATGCCGCCGTTAGCCGGACCGATGGGGCCCTGAACCAAGGGGACTGAGCGACGGTATCACCCGGCACGAACACCCACAATGGTGGAGGCCCTGCGCATCTGCTGTTCATGCCCGAAACTGCTGACGACGTGGGGGGCCTGGGGGCGATAGATGCCGATACCCAGTCCAAGGAGGTCCCCTGGCCCGCCCCTAGCATCGACCCTGAGGCGTGGGTAGCGGCGTCGGCGGTGGTGATCGGCGATGTTTACCTCGCCGCCGGCGCCAGTCTTTGGCCCACGGCCGTCGCCCGGGGAGATGTGGCGCCGATTGTGATTGGCGAGGGCAGCAATGTTCAAGATGGGGCCGTTCTGCATGGAGATCCGGGTCAGCCCGTCACCATCGGCAGCGATGTCACCATTGGCCATCGGGCCGTGATCCATGGCGCCAGCTTGGGTGATGGTTGTTTGATTGGCATCGGCTCGATCGTGCTCAACGGCGTTTCTGTGGGTGCCGGCGCCTTGGTGGGGGCAGGCTCGGTCGTGACCCGGGACGTGCCCGCAGGTGCCCTGGTGATGGGGGCCCCTGCTGAGATCCGCCGCCAGTTGAGTGCAGAGGCCATTGAGCAGCAGCGCCAGCATGCCCGTCGTTACCGCCAGCTGGCGCGTGCCCACGCGGGCCTTGGCGGCGGCACCGGTTTTTGAAGGGCTCTCAGGCCAGCCGCCTTTGGATAGAATCCAGCCATCCGAGTTTTTGATGGCATGGACCTGAGGCTGCTTCTGGTTGTTGCTCCCATCCTTCTGGCTGCCTCCTGGGCCGTGTTTCACATTGGCCGGGCAGCTGTCGGTCAGCTGCAGCTGTTCATCAAACGCGCCCAGGCTTGACGGTCCATGTGATCGGTGCTGGCCTGGCTGGCACCGAAGCGGCCTGGCAGATCGCCTCGGCTGGAATTCCGGTACGGCTGGTGGAGATGCGGCCCGTGCGCCGCTCTCCAGCCCACCACAGTGAGGAATTTGCCGAGCTTGTCTGTAGTAACAGCTTTGGCGCCCTCTCCTCCGATCGGGCAGCTGGCCTTCTCCAGCAAGAGCTGCGCCAACTCGGCTCCGTGGTGATCCGCACCGCCGATCAGCACGCCGTTCCCGCAGGAGGAGCCTTGGCGGTCGACCGTGGCCGTTTCAGTGCAGCCCTCACCGCTGCCCTGGAAGCCCATCCCTTGATAACCGTCGAAAGGCGCGAGCAAACGGAGTTGCCGCCGGCCGATTCCATCACCGTGCTGGCCACGGGGCCCCTCACCTCAGAGCCCTTAGCCGACCAGCTGCGGGCCTTCACCGGTCGAGACGAGTGCCATTTTTTTGATGCCGCCAGTCCGATCGTGGCTGGTGAAAGTATCGATCTTGATTTGGCCTTTCGTGCCAGTCGCTACGACAAGGGTGATGCCGACTACATCAATTGCCCCATGGATCAGCAGCAATACCTCACGTTTCGTGATGGCTTGCTAACGGCTGAGCAAGCGGCACTCAAAGATTTCGAACAAGAATCGGCTTGCTTCTTCGAAGGCTGCCTCCCCATCGAAGAGTTGGCCAGGCGTGGAGAAGATACGATGCGTTACGGCCCTCTCAAACCCATTGGTCTCTGGGATCCCCGCTGGGGTGACGTGACAGACAGGGATGTGAGGCGTGCCAAAAGGGCTCATGCCGTGGTGCAGTTACGTCAGGAAGATCGAGACGGTCGCCTCTGGAATCTGGTGGGCTTCCAGACCAACCTGAAGTGGTCCGAACAGAAGCGGGTGTTACGACTGATTCCTGGCCTGGCCGATGCTGAATTCGTTCGCTTTGGGGTCATGCACCGCAATACCTTCCTCGAATCTCCCCAGCTCCTTGCTGCCACCTTGCAGTTTCGCCGCCGTCCCAGCCTGTTGGCGGCGGGCCAGATCACCGGTACGGAAGGGTATGCGGCAGCGGTGGCAGGGGGCTGGTTGGCCGGAACCAATGCGGCTCGGTTGGCCCAGGGCAGGGAAGCTTTGACCCTGCCTCCGACCACCATGGCGGGTGCATTAGTGCATTTCATCAGCACCCCACCACCTGGTGATGCTTCAGCTGCCAAAGGACGCTTTCAGCCCATGCCGCCTAATTTCGGATTATTACCCGAGCTGTCCAACCGGATTCGCGACAAGCGGCAGCGCTATGGCGCCTATCGCGACCGTGCCCTGGCGGATTTGGCCGAGCGGCTGGGCAGGGAAACCCTGGCAGCCTGATTCCAATGGCTGGCGGGGGTCTCGGGATAGAGATTTCGCAAATTATTATAATCGCCCGTTGGTCGTTTTCGAGCAGTGAGGTCAAAAAACGAACAACTAAATGTGAAGACTTGAGCCGCAGAGGCGATATTCCCGATAAACATTTATTGAAGACTGGACTCCTCCCAGGGAGTAACCTTCATTTCCTCACCATTTCTTTTGAAACGGGCTGTTCTTTAACAGGCATGAAAAACCACTTTCTCCCGGTTCTGGCCACCGGCCGAACATTCCGAGCGGCTTCGAGAACGGTTCTCGCTGCCCTCGCCGCCTTGGTCTTCTCCTGCGGTTTGCTGGTTCACGCGCCCTTGGTCTCGGCAGCCACCTTGGCCGAAGACATGGTTCAGGTGACTAAGGATGCCTGTGTCAATGTTGCCAAGAAGCGTGGCTACGCAGTGGAAGAAGTAACCTCAGCCGTTCCCGCGGATGGGGACAGCTCCAGTGTCGTGTTGCGACTGAGCAAGGGCGGCGAACGTTACGAATTCAATTGCGGTTTCTCCCAGAATATTCGCGAATACGTCGCCCCGGCCCCCGTCCGCGAGACCGCCGCAGTGGCCCAGCGCAATGAACGCGTTGCTACCCAGCAGCCTGCTCGTGTCGCGGTGCAACAATCTGCTCGCGTGGCCGTGCAGCAACCTGAACGGGTCGCCGTTCAACGTGATCGCGACCGGGTCGTTGAGACGACCGAGCGCAAGGGTGGTTTCAATCCTCTGCTGCTGCTGCCTTTGTTGCTGCTGCCCCTTCTGTTCTTCCTGCGTCCTAAGGAGGCTGCAGACGTCAGCGCCACCAAAATGGGCAGCTACGTGAACCCCACCCCCGTGGCTAAGACCACCACGAAAACCACCACTGCGGTGGAGACTGTTGTGGCCAAGGTTTTTGATGCCGTCCTGCGCACCCAGGATGCAGCCATCGAGGTTCGCTCCGGTGCAGGCATCACCAATGCAGTGACCCGCAGCCTCGCTGCAGGCAGCACCGTCAAGCTGAATGGTCGTTATCTCAACGACTGGGCCGAGCTGGCGGATGGCGGCTGGATCGATATCAAGTCTTTGGCTAAGGATCCCCGCGCCTGATTTCGCTTAGCTGCGATTCTGCAACCGAGCCCACGACAACAAACTTTCAAGATGCCGGCCAAACCGGCATCTTTTTTTTTACATTTTCTTTATCTATGGGTGTAATGTTCAGGCGGCTACAAATCAACGGCAAAGTTGGATGTGCTCCCTGACACAAGGCAAAAAACGCACAGCACTTATCAGCTTGCGCAATCCCAGGTTGTCCCAAGCCAATGCCAGTACCTAAAGCAATATTGGCTCATTTCCTCAACGGGCTGAAGGCGGAATGTTCCTGGACTGTGGTCTGACGCACTTGACCATTTTTCTCTTGAGCCCCTATGGTTGTATCAAGGATGCCGCCTAGGCGTTCCAGGCTGTTCCCCCAAATACGCAGAACGAGTTCCGACAAGCTTTAGAGCTCGGTAAACTTTTACGGATGTTATTGAGATCCGTATAGGCGTATTTGGTTCAGTCATTTTCTCTCACTCCCAACACAAAATGTCTACCCGCACCGTTATCGGCCTGTTTGCCGAAAACGCCCATGCCGCCAAGGCCCTGGAAGACCTCGTGGCCGCCGGCCTGCATCGCGATGCCCTTGACCTGCTGACCGCTGACGACGCTTCCGATGCTCCCAAGCTGCGGGCCCTTTCCGACCTCGTCCCCGAGCCTGACCTCGGCGTCTATCTCGCCGGCGTCAGGGATGGTGGCACCCTGCTGACCGCCCAGGTGCCCCTGAATGCCGAAGCCCGCGCCGCCGAAATCATCGGTGGTTACAATCCCGTTAACATCCGCGAGCACGCTGTCGCTCTGGCCGCCAAGCATCCCGAAGTCAAGGCCGAACTGATCGACACCGCCAAGGACCCCAACGTTCTTGAAGTGGTTGAAGAAGTGGTTGAGCTGGGCAAAGAGAAGGTCGAAACCGGCCGTCTGCGCATCTACAACGTGGTCTCCGAGGCCAAGGTCGCCAAGTCCATTGATCTGGTCGACGAAACCGTCACCGTTCAGCGCCGCGCCGTCAATCGCGCCGCTCTCGAAGATGCTTTCAAAGAGCGCGTGTTCGAACTTTCCGAGTTCGACGAGCGTGCCATTGTCAGCAAGCGTGCTCAGGTTGTTGAGGAAGTCAACCTCGCCAAGCAGGCCGAAACCAAGGGCCAAACCGTCACCGAAACCGTGCGTCGTTCCGATGTGCGCGCCGAGCGCATTGGCGCCGATGGCAAGGTGATCGAAACCGTTGCCACCACCGAACGCTGATCTCACCGCAGGATTCCCCTGTTCGAAGGAACAGGGGATCTGATCTGTGCAGTTTTTGGGCTCTTACAGTGGGAATTTTCCCCTAAAGGGCCCTTTTCTCCGTACTGATCTGTACAATTGATTGGATCGACTGTGAATGGAATGTTGAGAGAGTTGCTTTCCTTGTTCGGCTTTACAGCTTCTGGCGATAGCGAAGATCGTAGGTCGACCTCTCCCCCATCACACCCGGCATCCGGGTCTCCCTCCCAAGTTTCCGCTCCGTCGGCGCTGGTGTCCCCTACTGGCTCGATGCCCAAGCCTTCCCCTTCTCCCCTTCCTGCCCTTTCCCGTCCTCGGAGTTCCGAAGTGAGTGCCTTTGACAACCCTGTGAACGCTTCCACCCTTGTCGTTGTCGGCGAACGAGGTGAGAACTACCGGCTGTTGCAGCAAACAACCGAGGGCGGGGTCGAAACGTTAGTGCTGGGCCTTGAAGATGGCTCCCAGATCACCTTGCCAAGCAACGAACTTGTGTGGCAGGGTGCTGGGACCTGGCTCCTTACCAACTCAGTACGTGATGCTCGTGGACTGGTTATTCCGGTTGTCGAAGAAACGCTGGAATTGGCCAAGGAGAGGGTCGAAACCGGAAAGGTTCGCATCACCAAGTCCGTCCAATCCCGCGAAGTTGTTGTTGATGACCCCCTCAGCAGGGAAAGGGTGAGTGTGGAGCATGTGCCCATCAACCAGGTGGTGATCGGCGATGTTCCCCAGGTTCGGGAGGAGGGCGATGTCACCGTGATCCCCATCCTTGAGGAAAGGGTCGTTACCCATAAGGAGCTTGTGCTGGTGGAAGAGGTTCGCATTCGCCGCGACCGCAGCCAGTACCACGATCCCAAATCCGTCACCTTGCGCAAGGAAGTCGTTTCTGTCGAGCGCCTTGGTGAAGACGGTCGGCTCCTGGACTCCCAGGCTTGAAACCGCTTAGACGCCTGAGTCCAACCCTAGGAAGCATTCTCTGCGTGACAGCTTCCTAGGGTTTACCCATGCCGCTTTCCACGGTGTTGGATTCTTCTGTCGCCTTGCCCGCTCCTGATCCTTTGGATCAGGTTTTGTGGGATGTGATTGTGATTGGTTCTGGACTTGGTGGCTTGGTCACCGCCAGCCAGCTAGCCGCCAAGGGAGCCCGTGTGTTGGTTTTGGAGCGCTATCTGATTCCAGGCGGCAGTGGTGGCAGTTTTCGCCGGCAAGGTTACACTTTTGATGTTGGCGCTTCAATGATTTTTGGCTTTGGCAGCCATGGCCATACCAATTTGCTCACTCGTGCCCTAGCCGATGTTGGTGAACATTGCGTAACGATCCCAGATCCTACCCAGCTGGAATACCACTTGCCCGGTGGGCTCAATGTTGTCGTTGATCGAGATTACCAGTCTTTTGTTAACCACCTGACTGCTCTTTTCCCCCATGAAGCCCAGGGCATTGGTGCTTTCTATGACACCTGCTGGCAGGTTTTTCGCTGCCTTGATGCGATGCCATTGCTATCGCTAGAGGATCCCAGTTATTTAGCTAAGGTTTTTTTTCGTGCCCCGCTGGCTTGCCTTGGACTTGCCCGTTGGTTACCCGTGAATGTCGGCGATGTGGCCAGACGCCATATAAAGGACCCTGGCCTGCTCAAGTTTATTGACATGGAGTGCTTCTGTTGGAGCGTCATGCCGGCGGACCTCACCCCCATGATCAATGCAGGCATGGTCTTCTCAGACCGCCATGCGGGTGGCATCAATTACCCCCAAGGGGGGGTGGGGGTGATTGCCGAGAAATTAGTGGCGGGATTGCAGCGCCATGGTGGCGTGATTCGCTATCGATCCCGCGTCACCAAGGTGCTACTTGAAAGGGACAGGGTGGTAGGGGTTCGTCTCGCCAATGGCCAGGAAATCCGGGCCCCAAAGGTTGTAAGTAATGCCACACGTTGGGATACCTTTGGTGGGGAAGGCTGCTCTAGCACTCCCTTGGTTGCGGCCGAGGATACCCCCGCCGCTGAACAGACCTGGCGGCGGCGTTACAAGCCCTCCGCTTCCTTTCTTTCCCTACACCTCGGTGTCAGGGCCGATGTGGTTCCGGCCGGCAGTCACGTCCACCACCTTTTGCTCGAGGACTGGGCCGCCATGGAGGCCGAGCAGGGCACGGTGTTTGTCTCCATGCCTTCACTACTGGATCCCTCCCTGGCACCTGCGGGACATCACATCGTTCATAGCTTCACGCCATCAGCGATGGATAGCTGGCAAGGCCTCTCCCCCAGGGCTTACCGCTCCAAAAAACAAGCGGATGCCAATCGACTGATTGCAAGGCTAGAGGCCCTGTTACCTGGGCTTGGGGCAGCCATTACGCATCAGGAGGTGGGCACCCCCCGCAGCCACCGCCGTTTCCTCGGGCGTTTCGCCGGTAGCTATGGGCCCATTCCCGCCCTGCGCTTACCTGGCCTGCTGCCGATGCCCTTCAACCGTACGGGTATCGAGGGCTTGTATTGCGTTGGCGATTCTTGTTTTCCTGGCCAGGGACTCAATGCCGTCGCCTTCAGCGGCTACGCCTGTGCCCATCTAGTTGGTGCCGATTTGGGTTTGAATCCCTGGGCCCTGCCGGATTAGAAATCCCCCGTTCTTGCCCCTGCCCAGCCTTAGTGATGAAACCCTGGGCTGGCCTAAATGGGCCTGGGCATTGGCGCCGTGAGACTTTCAAACCACTCGACAGCACGTTCAATGTCCACCAGTAACTGGTCGGCCATGTCGCGACTGAAGCCAGAGCGAATCACAAATCGCAGCACCTTCAGCTGTTCACAGTCGGCGGGCATGGTGTATGCCGGAACCATCCAGCCCCTTTCCCGCAATTTGTCGGAGAGATCAAAAACGGTCCAGTTGCTGACGCTGGAATCCAGGCTGACGATAAAGACTGGCAACTGACCGCGGGGGTGGCTTAACAGGGTCAAGGGTTTAAGCCTGTTGATACCATCGGCCAGGTGGCAGGCAATCAACTCAAGCGTGGCCATGCGCTGCTTGAATCCCTGGCGGCCGAGATGGAGAAAGTTGAAATATTGGCCGATCACCTGGGCGCCCGGCCGTGAAAAGTTGAGACCAATTGTGGGCATATTACCGCCTAGACAATTGACATTAAAACGCAACTCTTCTGGAAGTTGTTCGCTGGTGCGCCACAATATCCAGCCCACACCAGGTAATACACCACCATATTTATGGCCACTGCAATTAATGGAAACCACTCTTTCGAGCTGGAAATCCCAGATTAATTGCGGAGAGTTAAAGGGAGCCACAAAGGCGCCGGAGGCGCCATCAACATGGATGGGAATGTTGAGACCACTGTGCACTTGGAGGCCATCCAACCTTTGCTGTAGCTCTTCAATCGGTTCGTAACTGCCATCAAAGTTACTGCCAAGTATGCCGATGACACCGATCGTATGTTCATCGCATAGGGCAACAGCTTCACTGGCACTCAATTGGAGTCGATCGGGTTTGATCGGCACGAGTCGGGGTTCAACATCGAAATACACACAAAATTTCTCCCAGCAAATCTGGGTATTCGTACCCATGACAAGATTAGGTCGATTAGTGTCTTTGCCTTGGGAGCGTCGCCGCTGGCGCCAATGCCAACGCATGACCAGCCCAGCCAGCATGCAGGCTTCACTTGAGCCCGTGGTGGAAGTACCGATGGCCGCATCGGGATCTGGAGCGTGCCAGAGGTTGGCAAGGATCTTGAGGCAGCGTTCTTCAATTTCGGCTGTCTGGGGGTACTCATCCTTATCAATCATATTTTTATCGGCACATTCTTCCATTAATCTCCTTGCCTGAGGCTCCATCCATGTGCTGACAAAAGTTGCTAAGTTGAGCCTTGAATTGCCATCAAGCATTAAATGCTCATGAATAATGTCATAGGCTAATTCTGCATCAACACCATGATCTGCAAGTTCGTGGCGCAGGATTTCCATAGGCAAATTTATGGTGCTCAGTTTGTTACTGAGTCCGCTATGGACGCCAATGTGTTTGGATCGGTTTTGAGCTACCATGGTCCGGGTGGATTTGTATTTGTGGATTTGTATTTGTGGATTTGTATTTATAGTATCGTCGAGCTAGTGCCGATAGGTCGCTGTCCATCCTGTTCATGCATGCCAATTTCTGCGTGAATTTGCAATATCGCATCCAGGCCTTTCTGCGTGCCACTCCCCCCGAGCCAGGCTTGGGGATTCGCCTGGCGCTCTGGCAAGGTTCTGGCCAGGCGGGCAGTGAAGCGGCGGTTCTCGAAAACCTGGCCCGCCTGGAAGCTGTCTGTGGCATTGCGGCGGACCAGGCAGTTCAGCTGCTTGTTTTTCCTGAGCTCTATCTCAGCGGTTATTTGCTCACCCCCGATGCGGTGAGCAGCTTGGCCGAGTCTGTGGATGGTCCCAGCCTGGCCAGGGTGGCCGCCGCCGCTCGGCGCCATGGTTTGGCGATCTGCTGTCCCTATCCGGAACGGGCCACAGTCGGCGGCGTCGAACGTTTTTATGACGCCATTGCCCTGTTCGGTGCCGATGGCTCTCTGTTGCGTAATTACCGCAAAACCCATCTGTGGGGTCCGGACGAAAAACGTTGTTGGACCCCTGGGTACCTCCACCCAGAGGAGGGCCCAGCTTGGACCGTACAGCATGTCCACGGTGTGCCCGTGGGATTGTTGAATTGTTATGAAGCTGAATTCCCGGAACTCAGCCGCCTTTTGGCCTTGCGAGGGGCCAAACTTCTGGTGATTCCCACCGCAGCTGATGCCTCGGCCCAGCTCAGCAATGGTGAGCGCACGGACCGCCCCTACCCCGATGTTTCCCGCACCTTGATTCCGGCCCATGCTTTCCAAAACCACTGTTTTGTGGCCTATGCGAACCGTTGTGGTGAGGAATCAGTCCACGGCAGCGTGAAGGCCTCCTACCTGGGTAACAGCATTATCTGCGGCCCCCACGGAGATATCCTTTGTGCCGCCAGGTCGGAGCCCACCCTCCTCATTGCCGACTGCCTCCTGGGTGAGTACGGCCCGACCCATCCGCTGGGGACCAGCTATCTGGAGGATCTCCGCCCTGATCTGTACGAGACCCTGGCCACGACCAAGCCCCTGGCCCCATAGCCTGGATCACGAAGAAATCCGCCCATGAGTTCAGCTCCGTTGCCCAGCTCCGCCGATCTGGCCAAATATCTGGAGGCCCGAGGCCAACTGGGTAAGCCCTGGATGTGGCATCTGTTACGCCTGGTCAAGATCAAGGAGCAGCGCGATTCCATGACGCCCGAAGATTTTGTGGCGACTCTTGCCGATGCCCATGCGGATTTGATGCGTCTGGGGCCGTTCTGGAAGGGACGTGAGCAGGAGGTGTTTGGCGGCCTCTATCAACCGGCTACAGAGATCGAACCTCTCCCCGGTTCTGATCAGGATCGATGAACGAGCTCCAATCTGTCACCGGTGTGCATCGTTACCCGATGGCACCTCTGATTCGTTATTGCCTATTGGGCCTCTATGGCGCGTTGGTGTTGCCATTGCCCCTGCTGGCTCCAATTAACTGGCGGTGGCCAGTTGGGACTGCCGTTTTGCTTGGCTTCTTGCTGGTGCTGGCGGCAACCAGTGAACAGGTTGAAATCGCTGACACTGGTGTACGGGTGGGCCATCCGGCTTGGTGCCATTGGCTTATGCGTCGTGGTTGGAGTCTTGCCTGGGAAGACATTCAAGCCCTCAATTCTGTTGCCACTAGCCAAGGGGGAAGGGTGTTCTATGTACGCACTTCCCCGGACGCCGCTGGCAAAAGTAAGTCTTGGCTGTTACCCCAGCGTATTGCCAATTTTGAAGACTTTCTGGCCCGATTCTCGGCGGCAACGGGCTTGCATGTAGGGGACGTTCAGCGACTGACACCCCCTTGGACCTATCAGCTGTTGGCTGTGTTTAGTGGGTTATTGTTGCTAGCTGAAACCTTAGCTTTATTTGGCTTACCGCACCCCGTGATTCCCTAATAGCGGAGAGGGGGAGGATCGGCTTGCCCAGCCAAGGCCGGCGCTAAGGAAATCTGAACATTGGGTGGCATGTCTGTAGGATCAGGAAGGGTGTCGAGGCTAAAGCGATAACCCTGTTGGCGCATGGTTTCGATGCCTCCCCCTTCTCCCAATCCGGCCTGCTCAAGTTTGCGTCGCAGGGTGAGCACTTGAGTATCGACCGAGCGGGGGCCGCCACTGAAAGGAGGCCAGGCCATACGCAGCAGCTCTTGGCGGGTACGCACCACGCCGGGGGGCATCAACAAAGCACAGAGCAGGGCAAATTCCCTCGGGCTCAGTTCCACAGGTTGGTCGCGCAGGGTTACCTGTCTCAGCAACAGGTGCACTTCCAGGGGGCCAACACAGACCCGCTCCTGCAAACCAATGCCACTGCGGCGCATGAGGGTGCGGCAGCGGGCCGCCAGTTCCTCCAGGCCAAACGGTTTACGCAAAACATCATCCGCTCCCGCATCCAGCAGGGAAACAATCGGTTCTGACCCAGATCGGGCCGTGAGCACCATCACGGGGCAATGCAATTGGGCTGCCAGCCTCAGGGCCGAGGTTTCTTCCAGCAGCTCGGCGCTCACCAACAGATCGGGGGAAAGCTCTTGGCAAAGTTCAATCGCTTCGATAGCGGTGGCTACAGCTGCTGCCATGTGGCCATCCTGGCGAAGGCGCTGGGCAAGAACAGTCCGCAAAGTGGCGTGGGGATCGACCACCAAGACCCGCTTGGGATGGCCGCCGTTATCTTTGGCATTCGGCTCAGCCATGGCGGGGGTTAGCAGCTCCTGGGTCAAAGTAAGTCAACTTAATATTAGCGTAAATGAGTCTGACCTTTGAGTATCAGGCGATGCCTTTCAAAGCGTCCCCCCGCTTGCTTGCGCTAATGGACAATCTCGCGACCACGCCCTTGAGGTAGCAGAATGGCAGGAAGGGCTTGCCCATGTCATGACCGCGCTGCAACATCCAGACGCCATCCGGCAGTTCCAATCCCTCTGCGATGCGCTCCAGAGCCTGGCTGACAGGTACCACAGCCCATCGGAGCTCAGGCTCTATGCCGACGGCTACCTGCATGCTTTGCGCCGAACGTCTGTGCTTGATCACCAGTCCCAGCGGCGGCTGGAGGAGTTGATCGAACGCTGGATCCTGGATCCTTCGGCCTTTGTCAGTCCCGATGGCAATCCTCGCACGCTTTTTGAGAGCGGCCGCTACTGAGGCTGTCGCCCTGACAACGGTCTGGGTCATCAAGCTTTGCGATCCCCGAGCTTTGCGATCCCCAAACTTTGCGAAGGTCACGGGGGTCAGACGGAAATTCCGCCCGACCCAAGGTTTGCTCTCCTGAGCTGAAGCGAAAGGGTCAGGACGCCAAGGCGACGGTAAGGTTTTCGCGTAGCTCGCCGCTGTTGTACATCTCGATCAAGATGTCCGAGCCACCGATGAATTCACCCTTGACATAGACCTGGGGAATGGTGGGCCATTCTGAATATTCCTTGATGCCATTACGGATCTCACCATCGGCGAGCACATCGAACGTTTCAAACGGCACCCCAAGGGAGTGCAGGATTTGGACGACGTTGTTGGAAAAGCCGCACTGGGGCATCAATTTGTTGCCTTTCATGAATACAAACACCGGGCTGCTGGCAATCAGCTCTTCGATGCGTTGTTTGACATGGTCTTCCATGGCTTTGCTGGGTCTGGGGTCAGGGGACGAGGGGGGTTGGGGGAAGGGCGGTCTGGAGAGCGAGGGCATGGATGGCCTCGCTAGCCAGTTCGCCCTTCAAGGCGTTGAACACCAGTTGATGCTGGCGAATGCGGTTAAGACCCGCAAAGGCTCCGCTGACCACCTTCACTTGGAAGTGGTCGCCGCCACCGGTGAGGTCCTCCACCTCAACGGCGGCATCGGGAAGGGCATGGCGAATGGCATCCTTCACCTGATCCGGATGCACCATGGTGGGACTGAATGGGTCTGACCGAATCTAGAAGCTAGGGCTGCGGACGGCGCAAAACGAAGCTTGGCCTAGCGGTCCAGCGTTGCCGGGGCTCAGTTGCTTGAGGTTGGAACGTTGTAAGGAGTGGTGACAAAACCCATCTCACGAAGTTGCTGGTAGGCCTTCCGGCCCGCTTCGCTGGAAGGGGTCATGGTGGTAATTACTTCTACCAACAGGGGCACCGCCACCTCCGGCTGGCCCTGGCGCCGGAACAGGCCCGCCAAGCGCATGTTCGCCTCCACAAGCACATCCAAGGTCTGGCGGCCCTTGTCATCCATTTCGCGGGGGATGCGGGCGTCGAGGCCCCGGAACGCCCCGCTCAGATCGCGATAAAAAATCAACAGACGCTTGGCGGCGTCACGGGCTTGGTCGTAGAGGCGGCGGGCTTCCTGGAGGTTGCCGGCGGCGGCGGCGGCGTCCCCCCGGGCGATCAGGGAGCGGACGGCGTTGGCATCGAACACGCCGGCCACCATCGGTCGGCGGTCCTCCTGGGCGTGGACGAGATTGGGTTGGACCAGGGTCACCACCAGGGCCAGAATCGCCGCGGCACGGCCGCAGGCCCCAATCATCCGGGAGGCGACAGAGTGGCTGATCAAGGGGCTTGCTCGACGGGGCTGAACTTTACGGGGGGTCCATGGGCCGACCTACCAGGGTCCTGGCCGCTTGCTCGGCCGACCGCATGGCCAGGGCCAGGGCTGCTGTGAAATCACGGGCCCCCTGACGACCCTGCCCCTCGGCTCTGAGGGGGGCTCCCACCCAGACCGCAGCCTGCTCTCCAGCTTGGGGAACCTCCTTGGCATAGGCGATACCGATGGGCACAACGGGAACCTCCCATCCCTGGGTGCGGGCCATCTGGGCCAGACGGGCCAGTCCCTGTTGAAGGGTGATGGGGCCGTCCCGCCGTTGGATGCGACCCTCCGGAAAGACCACCACCTGTTCACCCTTGCCCAGTAGATCTAGGGCCAGTCTCAAACTGGCGGTACCCGGGTGGCCCTGGTTAACCGGGAAGCAGCCGAGGCGATGCAGAAACCAGCCCTGAACCCCAGCCATTTCGTCGAGGGTGACCATGAAGCGACAGTCCCGACCGGTGACACGTCGGCCTGCCGCCAGGGGCAGCAGCAAGGCATCCCAGCGGGCCCGGTGGGTGGGGGCCAACAGCAGGGGACCGCTGCTGGGCAGATTTTCACGGCCAACCACTTTGATGGCACTAAAGAAGGCCGGCAGGGCCAGGTCCTGGGTGACAGCCATGGCCAGGGGCGCTAACCAGGGGCTGACGCCATTGCACAGAACGCCTTCCCGATTCCGGTTTGCCTGCCCCGTTGCATCCGCCGCCAACACCTGCTTAAACCTTCACAAGAATCCTCTCGAAAGTAAGGGCCCCTTCCGGCCGACCGGGCCCCTTGACGGGCAGTTGAACCTGCGGCCGATACGGTGATCTCCCCTTCGCAATGCCATGGCCAGTCTCGGGGTCAACATCGATCACATCGCCAACGTTCGTCAGGCGCGACGCACCGTTGAGCCGGATCCGGTGACCTATGCCCTTCTGGCCGAGTTGGGCGGGGCGGATGGCATCACCGTTCACCTGCGGGAGGACCGCCGTCACATTCAGGATCGGGATGTGGAATTGCTGCGCGCCACCGTGCGCACCCGCCTCAACCTGGAGATGGCCGCCACGGATGCCATGGAGTCCATCGCCCTGCGAATCCGGCCCGACATGGTGACTCTGGTGCCCGAACGGCGCGAAGAGGTGACGACCGAAGGGGGCCTGGATGTGGGCTCCCAGATCGCCAGCCTTGGCGCCATGGTGGGGCGGATCCAGGACCAGGACATTGGCGTGAGTCTGTTTGTCGACCCCGATCCGGTGCAGCTGGATGCCTGCTGCGCCTGTGGAGCCCGTTGGGTGGAGCTGCATACCGGTCGCTATGCCGAGGCACGCTGGGGCAACCAGGCTGCGGAACTGGATCGCCTCGGGGAAGCCACCGTCCTGGCTCGTCAGCTCGGCCTGCGGGTCAACGCCGGCCATGGTCTGACTTATCAGAACGTCGAACCGGTGGCGGCCCTCCCTGGCCTGGAAGAACTGAACATCGGTCATTCGATCGTGGCCCGGGCCTTGGCGGTCGGTCTGAGCCAGGCGGTGCGGGAAATGCGGTTCCTGATCCAGAATCCCCGTCGGGATGCGCTCTGCGGCCTTCCTGCTGACGGCGTGACGCTGTCCACCTGACTCCTGCATCCACCTATGACGCTTTACCACTTCGTTGCCGCCAGTGAAGCTTTCCTCACCGTGGAGGAGCCCCTGGAGGAGGTGCTGCGTGAGCGGGTGCGCCATTACGGCGAACAGCAGAAAGCCATCGATTTCTGGTTGTTGCGTCGTCCCCGGTTTTTGGAGGCGCCCGAACTGGCCGCCCAGAGCGAGTCCGTGCCCCGACCCGCCGCCGCCGTGGTTTCAACCGATGAACGCTTCATCACTTTTTTGAAGTTGCGGCTTGAATTCGTGCGCCAAGGCTCGTTTGAGGCTCCCTCGGCGTCGATTCCCGATCCCCTTGCTAGCCAGGAGATGCCGGTCTGAGGACAGCGAGCTGCAACAAACCGACTGCTTCAGAAAAGTCCCAAAAACCGCTTGCGTTCCCCAGGCCCATCGCTTGGGGGGGGATCTTTGCCTTGGCCGCCATCTTGTTGGTAGCGCGGTTTATTGTCGCCAATAGTCAGTACAGCTTCTTTATTCTTCCACCAGATCCAATCTCGTATCGGTGGGGTATGGCGCAGATCCTCACGGTCCAGGCCCAGGCCCAGCCGCGAGGAGGCATCCACCAACACATCCAACATTTCCTCGCCATCGCGGCAACGGGCCAGGGCTTCGTTTGTGCGTCGGGCCCCGTTGAGGGCTTTGACCAACAGGGCGATGCGACGGGTAGTGGGCAGGCTGCGGAGATCCGTTGAAGCTGCCCCATCCTTGTCGTCTGCCCCCATCTTGACTCCCTTTTTTGACAATTAAGGTTATTTGAGGCTTGACATTATCAGTGCCACCAAGTTCTTTTAGGGTCTGGGTAAAATCTTGCAACCATTCGTGGCTGGCTGGTCCCTACGGGGGCTGACAAATGGGGGGGGAGGGCGCAATAATAATTGGAATTCACCCCTTGTCTTCGCTTCCCTCAACGATGCGTCACTGGGTGATCGCCGATGTCCATGGTTGCCACGCGGCTTTGCAATGCCTGCTGGCGCTTTTGCCCGAAGACGATCGTTTGATCTTCTGCGGTGATGTGATCAATCGGGGTCCCGCCGTCGCCGCCACCATGGAGACCGTCTGGTCCTTGGTGGAGCGCGGTCGGGCCGTCTGGTTGAAGGGGAACCACGAAAACGGCCTCGTCAGGGCCTTGGATCACCCCGCTTCCCTCTCCCGTAAGTCCCTCGAAGGCTGTGAGACCTATCGCCAGTTGGGGGATTCCCTATGTCGGTTCTGGAAGCCACGGCTGGCGGCCCTGCCCCTGGCCTTCTGGGGCGAGGGCTGGGTGGCCACCCACGCGGGCTTTGATCCCCAGACCTGGCAACCGGACCTGACAATTCGCCTGCCGTTCTGGAACGCCTACGACCACCGCTTCGGCGATGTGATCGTGGGCCACACCCCCGGTCCCGGCATCCGACGCCTCGGGTCCATCGTCTTGATTGACACGGCAGCCTGCTACGGCGGCCAACTCACCGCCTATTGCCCCGAAACCGGTTTGAACCTGAGCGTTCCGGGGGAAACCGTTGCCAGCCAGCTCCATTCCCTTGCCCCGGGTTTGACGGCACGATGAGGTCAGTCGCCTCGCCTTGATGATGATTTCGCCTTGCTAACGATTTACCGAGGCAATCGGGCTGAACTTCTGGCCCAGTTGCTGGCGGCCCAACTCCACCTGACGCCCCCGCTCCCCCTGCAAACAGTACGGGTGGTGGTGAACACCTGGCCCACCAGCCGCTGGCTGGGTGAGCAGTTGGCCACCCACCTGGGCGGCGTGGTGGCCAATGTGCGTTTTCCTTTTCCCGCCAGCACCCTGCGCCAACTCGTCGACCTGGTGCTGGAGGAAGCGGCGCCATCCCAGCCTGCGCCTGGGGCCCTTCCTGGCGCAGGCCAGGACCCATGGCGCGCCGACCAGTTGGTTTGGGCCGTGCTTGAGCAATGGCCGGCCCTCGCCAGTGATGCGGTCGCCGCCCCCCTGAACCGCTGGCTGGGGGAGCGGGACCTGGGGCAACGTTTGGATTTGGCCAGCTGGCAGCTGGCCCGTTCGATCGCCGATGCGTTTGATGACTATGCCCTTTATCGCCCGGAGATGTTGCAGGCCTGGGACCAGGGTGAGGACGTCGATGGCCGCCGCCGTCCGCTGGGCGCCAGTCAATCCTGGCAGCCCCATCTCTATCGCCTCCTGCGCCGCAAGCTGGCGCGGCAACCATTTGGCCTCAGGGCCCTGGCCGCGATGGAGCGGTTGCGTCAGCCCCCTTCGGCGGCCCTGCGTGCGCGCTTGGCACCTTTCGCCGGGGGATTGCGGTTGTTTGGACTCAGCAGTCTGGCGCCGGTTCAGGTGCAATTGCTCCAGGCGCTGAGCGCCGTCATGCCGGTGGATCTGTTTTTGCTGACCCCCTGCCAGGACCTTTGGCAACGCTGCGTTGACCGCCGCCAGCAATTAACGGATGCCCTGGCCCTCAAGGAACCACTAGATCTCGATTGGTTGCTGCATGCCCCTGGGCTGGAGGCCCGCTTCGGCCGCCTTGGCGCTGAATTTCAGCAATTGCTGGAGGGTACCGGCGAGGCCCTATTGGCAAGGCAACAGGAGCTGGATCTGTTCTTTCTGCCGGTCACGGCCCAGGGCGATGCGGCGCCGGCAACAGCGCCGTTGTTGCTGCAGCTGCAACAGCAGTTGGCCGATGCCGCCAACCCTTGCCCCCTGATGCGTTCCCCGCAGGACACCTCCCTTGAATTTCATGGCTGTCCGGGGCCGCTGCGCCAGGTGCAGATCGTGCGGGATCGGCTGTTGCAGTTGCTGGCTGCTGACCCCAGCCTTGAGCCTCGCGACATCCTGGTGATGACCCCGGATGTGGATGGCTTCGCGCCGTTGCTGGCCTCGGTGTTCGGTGATCGGGAGGCGACGGGGGTGGATCTGCCCTGGCGCCTCACCGATCGCAGCCAGCAGAGTGAGGCGGGTGTTGCCCGCACCCTCCTGGGCCTGCTGCGGGTGGCCGGCGATCGCCTCACCGCCACTGCCCTGGAAGGGTTGCTGGAAGCCCAGCCCCTGCAAGGCCGTTTTGGCCTGACGGCCCCTGAGGTGACGGAACTCAACCAATTGCTGCAGCGCAGTGGCTTCCGCTGGGGCCTCGATGGCAACGAGCGGGGCGGCGACCCGACCCACAGCCTCGCCTGGGTGATCGACCGCCTCCTGCTCGCCCTGGTGTTGCCCGAAACTCCCGGCCTGGCCCCCGGTGGCGTTGCCCCCGCCGCCAGTGGCGCCGACCTGGAACGCACCGGTCGCTGGTTGCACCTTCTTACCCGGCTGCGCCATTGGTTGGGCCAGCTACGCCAGCCCGGCAGCAGCGCCGTCTGGGCGGTCCGGCTGCAGGAACTGCTGCTGGATTTGTTTGGCGATGGGGGGGCAGCGGCCTGGGAATTGGCGCTGCTGCATGCTGCCATCAACAACTGGCAGGAGGCCGCTGGCCAGGCCAATCCCCTAGTGCTGGAGGCGGCCGTGGTGGCGGCCCTGCTGGATGAGCAGTTGGCCATCGACAGCGGTCGCTTCGGCCACCGCAGCGGCACGCTGACCATCAGTGCCCTTGAGCCGATGCGCGCCATCCCCCACCGCGTCATTGTGCTGATGGGCCTGGACGCCGATCTGTTCCCCCGCCAGCGCAACCGGCCGGCGTTTCACCTGATGGAGCAGCAGCGCCTGCTGGGGGATCCCCACCCTGCCGACCAGGATCGATACGTTCTGATGGAAGCCCTGCTGTCGGCCCGGGACCATTTGTTGATCACCTGGAGCTGCCGGGATGAACGCAAGGGGGAGGAACGGCCGCCCTCGGCCCCGGTGCGCCAGTGGTTGCAGTGGCTCCAGGAGCAATTAGGCGCCCAGGCCGCAGGGCTTGAGGTTGTCCACGCCGCCAGCCCCCTCGATCGTCGTAATTTCTTGCCCCACGGCGATCTGCCCCCCGCCAGCTGCGACCGTCGCCTCCTGGCCGCCCGCCAGTTGCTGGAGCAGCACCTCCCCCCGAGCCAGCCCTGGGCGAGCGGGCCCATGCCCGAAACCTCTCCCCAGCCCGCTGCGGCGACGGAGCGGAGGGCCCAGCGCCCCCCCAGCCCAGCACCCAGCCTTCAAGAAGGACCCCAAGAGCATTTTGAGGCCCTGCGCCAGTGGCTGATGGCCCCCCAGAAGAACTGGTTGCGCGAACTGGGCCTGCGGCCCGGGGAGTGGGCCCGACCGATCGAGGACCTGGAACCCCTGACCCTGCCGGAGCGCGCACGGGTCGCCTTGCTGCGTGAGGGGCTGGTGGCGACTGGCCCGATGGCTGGGCCGGGGGCGAGCGGCGATTGGCTGCTCTGGTGTCGGGGCACTGGCCAGCTGCCCCCCCAGGGCGGCGGCGAACTGGAGGCTCGCACCCTGCAACGTCGCTGGCAGACCCTGCAGGACGCCAAAGCGGCCTTGGGGCCTCCCAGTTGTGAACCGCTGAGCTGGGGGGACTGGCAGGCGGCGCCTCAGTGGCAGGGCGACAGCGTGGTGGTTTGCCACCCCGCCAAGGCCAGCACGGCCCAATTCGTCGATCTTTGGCTGCAACTCGTCTTGGCCGCCGCCTGCGCCACTTCGCCTCGCCAGGGGGTGTTGATCGCCCGCGACAGCCCCGATGGCTTTGCTGCGGCCCTGACCCTTAACCCCCTGGACGCTGAGGCCGCACGGCAGGAGCTGGAGCGGTTGGCAGCCCTCGCCCGACGCGGCAGGCAGGTGTGCTGGCCGGTGCCGCCGGATTCAGGTTGGGCCTGGGTCAGCCAGGAGCAGGCCAAGGCCGGTAGTGGCGACGCCCAGGCGGCGGAGGCCTGGGAGGGCCATGTCCGCCGCAGGGGGGAACGGCTGAGGGAGGAGATGGTGGTCTGCTTTGGTGCCGATCTGCCCGCCAGCAGCTTGATCGATGGGGACTTTGGCCCCTTGGCCACCGAGCTCTACGGCCCGATCCTGGCCGCCATGGTGAAGCCCAAGGAGAGGTCAACGCTCAAGCCATGAGCCCCGATTTGCGGCCCTTTGAGGCCAACAGCTTTCCCCTTGATTGCGGCATTCGCCTGCTGGAGGCGAGCGCTGGCACTGGCAAGACCTTTGCCTTGGCCCACCTGGTATTGCGCCTGGTGACGGAGGAGGGCCTGAGCCTGCGCCGCTTGTTGGTGGTCACTTACACGGAGGCCGCCGCCGCCGAGCTGCGCGATCGCATCGGTCGGCGGCTGCAGGAAGCCTTGGCCTCCCTGGCCGGGCCGGCCCCGGATGCTGCCAGCGTTGATCCAGTGCTGCAGGAGTGGCTTGAGCGGCTGTCCAGGCAGGCTGCCCAGCCCGTGGATCGCCTGCGGGGCATGCTGCTGCTGGCCCTCGAAGAGCTCGATGGGGCCGACATCACCACCATTCACGGTTTCTGCCGCCGCACCCTGGAGCGCCAGTCCCTGGAGGCCGGCTGTTCCCCCCAGCAACGGCTGGAAGGGGATGCCAGCCGCCTGATCGAAGAGGTGGTGCATGACTACTGGCAGCGGCAGGTGCTGCCCATGAGCGCCCCAAGCCTTGCCGGTTTGGGGGCCTGCGGGGTCAACCCTGAAGCCCTCGCCTCCCTGCTGCGGCGCCTGGATAGCGATCCGGCTTTGGCGCTGGACCCCCTGCCCGCTGGCCTGGACCTGGAGGTGTCCTTCGCCGACCAGTGGCCCGCCATCTGGCAACGCAGCTGGAGCCAATTTCAAAAGGAGTGGCAGCAACGCAGCGAGGCCCTGCAGCAGGATTTCGAGGCCGCCGCCGAGCAATGGCACAGCGTCACCGGCGCCAAAACCGGTTCGTATTCGCGGCGTTTTCGCAATGGCGGTCCCAAGGCCAAAGTGGAGGCTTGGCTGGCCCAGGCCGAAGCGCAGGTCGCCGCCGGCGATTACGAGGCGGTGCTGCAGCAGAAGGAGCTCACCGGCATCTTTCATCCCGGGGCCTTCAGCAGTCAGGCCCGCAAGGCCGAGGGCCATGGCTCGGTTCCCAGCCTGCCCCAGCGGCCCCTGCTGGAGGCGGTTGCGGCCCTGGTGGATGGCCCGGCGGAGGCGTTGCTGGCCCACGCCTGTCATTGGGGTCGGCGGGAGTTGCGCCAGCGGCGGGAACGGGGCGGGGCGACCAGCTTTGCCGGTTTATTGGAGGCCCTTGATCCGGGAGTGGACGCCTTTGGGGAGGGCACTCCCCTTTTGGCTGCCGTGGCGGCCCGCTACGACGCGGCCCTGATCGACGAATTTCAAGACACCGATCCGATCCAGTGGCGCATCCTGCGCCAGGCCTTTGGGGCTGGGGCCCACCGACTTGTCATGGTGGGGGACCCCAAGCAGGCGATCTACCGCTTCCGTGGCGGGGACTTGGCCACTTATCTCGCGGCCCGCAGCGAA
Organism: Cyanobium sp.; assembly: GCA_044359075.1. Classification (GTDB taxonomy): domain Bacteria; phylum Cyanobacteriota; class Cyanobacteriia; order PCC-6307; family Cyanobiaceae; genus Cyanobium. The sequence continues at coordinate 27,380 of JBIKMU010000021.1, forward strand.
GCGGGGGCCTTGTATCAGCTCGATGAGAATCGGCGCTCGACGGCGGAGTTGATCGACGGGCTCAACCGCCTGCTGGCACCCGGACTGGTGCGCTCGGGCCTGGAGGTGCCTGCGGTACTGGCCCGCGCTGATCGCTCCGGGCCGCCTGGAGCGGCAATCGAGTTGCTCTGGCTCGGTCCCAAGCTGGAGGGGGAGGAGGAGGAGGATGCCGATGGCAAACAGCCCGAGGCCAAGTCGCTCACGGCCAAGGCGCCCAGCCGTACGGAATGGGAAGGGCGCTTACCCAGCCTGATCGCCGCGGCAACCGCCGATTTACTGGCCCGCCGACCCCTGTTGTGCCAGGGCGGCCAATCGCGCCCCCTGGCCCCGGAAGATATCTGTCTTCTGGTGAGCCGGCACCGCCAGGCGGAGGCCTTGCGGCAGGCCCTGCAGCGCCAGGGCATTGCCTCGCGCCTGGTCAGCCAGGCGGATGTCTTCGCCACCGCGGGGGCCACCCTGTTGCAGCGCTTCCTGGATGCCCTGGCCGATCCAGCCGATCCCAATCGCCTGCGGCTGCTGGCGGCCTCGCCCCTGATCGGCTGGAGCGCCCGCACCGTCCATGGGGCGGATCCCGAAAGTTGGAGTGCCCTGGCGGGCCGGCTGCAGGCCCTGGCCGCCGGGTTCGAGCGTCGCGGCCTGTTGGGGGTTCTGGCGGATCTGCTTGGCAGTGACAACCTGGCCCGGCTGTCGGATGGGGGAGGCCGGTCATTGGCGGATCTGGAACAGGTGGCCGGACTAGTCGAACGCCAGCGCCATGCAGAGGGCCTGGGGCCCGCCGCCCTGGCCGATTGGCTGCGGCGGCTGCGCCACAGCGAAGATCGCCCCTTGCCGGACGACCATCAGGCCAACAGCGACCGGATCGACGGCGCCGTGGCTGTCGTCACGATCCACCGCAGCAAGGGCCTGCAGTTCCCTGTGGTGATCTGCCCCTATCTCTGGCAGGCCCCCGGTGCCAGCCGCGGCGGCGGAACGCCCCTGGGCTGCCGTTGGCTGCCCCCGAACGCGGCCCAACCCCACCTCGATCTGCACCTGGATCGGCGCTGGGGCGTCGGCTATGCCGCCCGCAGCCAGGAGCGTGAGGCCGAGCAGGCCGAGGCGGAGCGCCTGGCCTATGTCGCCATGACCCGGGCCGAACACCTGCTGGTGCTGGCCTGGGGACCGGTGGCCCAGCAGGGGGCCAGTCCCATGCTGCCCTGGTTGTTCCCCGCAGAGCCCCTGGCTGGCCCCGACCAAGACCCCCTAGATGGGGTTTCCGCCCTGCAGTGGCGGCGGCGGCTTGAGCAGCAACTGGCCCAAAGGGCCCTGCCCGCCCGCCTGATCGATCCGCCCCCTGCCCCAGAGCAAGTACGTGCTGCGGGGGGCAATGGGGCGCCCCCCCTCAGCCTGGGACCCGTGCCGCTGCGCCCTTTCGATCGCCGCTGGGGGCGCGCCAGCTACACCGCCTGGACCCACGAAGTGCCCCAGCCGGGCCGTCCCGTGATGGCCTCGGGGTTGGCCCCCCAATCCCTCGACGAGGGCCGAGACACCCTCGACCCCAGCGCCGAGCTGGAGGAAACCCTGGTGGGCGGCGGGCCCCAAGCTGCCGGTCCTGTCCTCGGCCGCCAGTGGCCGGAAAACGGCCCGCTGGCCGACTTTCCCCGGGGGGCCGCCGCCGGCGATTGCCTGCACCGCATTCTGGAGGGCCTGGACTACAGCATCCCCTGGCAACAGGATTTGGTGGGGGAACAGGTGGGGGCGGAATTGCGCCGGGCGGGGCTGGCCTCCCAACCCCTGGAGCCCCTGCTGGCTGGGTTGGAGCAGGTGCGACTCACCCCTTTTGGCGGTCCGCTCGGGGGCTTGCGGTTGGCGGATCTGGCGGCGGGCCAGTGGCTCAACGAGATGAATTTCGATCTCACCCTGGGTTCGGTGCGGGCCGAGGCCCTCGCCGCTGCTTTTGCCGACCACCCCGGCGGGGCCTTTGGTACCGATTACGCCAATCAAGTGGCCCAGTTACCGATTGCCAGCCGGGGGTTCCTAACCGGCTCCATCGACCTGCTCTTTCAGGCCCCTGATCCAGCCGGAGGGGGTCGCTGGTGGGTGCTTGATTGGAAGAGCAATTGGTTGGGGCGACGGGACAGCGCGGGTCGGCCCGTGGCCTGTGGACCCAGTCATTACGACCGCGGGGCCATGACCTCCTTGATGGCCGCCAATCACTATCCGCTGCAAGCCCATCTTTATCTGGTGGCTCTGCATCGCTACCTGGGCTGGCGCCAGCCCGGCTATCAGCCCGAGCGGGATTTGGGGGGTTACGCATATGTCTTTCTGCGCGGTGCCCCCGGGCCCGTGGCCTTGCAGGATTGGGACGACAGTGTCCAGGGCAGCCCCGAAGTCCCCGGCATGGTGGTCGAGTGCCCCCCCGTCGGTCGTTTGCTGGCCCTTGATGGGGCCCTGGCGGCGCCGGAGCTCAGGCCATGACTAGCCGCCCAGACGCCACCAGCCCAGACTCCAGCATCGAAAACCCCAGCCCAGGCACTCCAGGCGAGGGCGATTACGCCCTGCCAGGCCAGAACCCTCCCTGGCTCACCGCCCTGCAGGAGTCCCTGGTTGAAGCCCTGCCAAGGCTCTATGGGGTACCGACGGATCCGGTGGTCAGCGAGGCGATTGCGGCCTTGACCTTGGCCTTGGCGGCCGGGGAACTGGAGTGCCCCCTCCCCCTTTCACTGCAGCAGGGCCAGGGATTGGCCCAGGTGGATGGGCCCGATTACCTGGCCCGCCTGCAGCGCTCAGCCCTGGTCCAGGCCAGCGACAGCCCCCTTGTTTTGGCAGGTCAGCGGCTGGCTTGGCGCCGCTGGCAACAGCGGTTGCGGCAGGTGCTCGATGCCCTGGTGGGCAGAGCCCAGGCCCCCCCTCCGGCCTGGCCGGCTGCGGCAGGGGAGCCGGTGGCAGATCAGCCCTCGGCGGATAAAGCGGCGGCAATAAAGGCGACCCCGGCGGCCGCGCCCCCCGCTGCCCCCCTCGACGACCAACAGCGACGGGCGGTTGCGGCGGTGTTGGCCAAGGGATTGGTACTACTGGAGGGGGGGCCGGGAACGGGAAAGACGAGCACAGTCGCCGCCATGATCAGCGCGGTGCAACAGCATTGCCCCCAGGCCCGCATCCATCTGACGGCCCCGACGGGCAAGGCGGCCGCCCGCCTGGGCCAGGCCAGCGGTGATCGCCATTCCTGTTCGACCTTGCACCGCTTACTGGAGCAACGGGGCGACCGCTTTCTGCGCAACCGCCACCATCCCCTGCGGCTCGATCTGCTGATCGTCGATGAGGTGTCGATGGTGGATCTGGAGTTGATGGCGGCCCTGGTGGAGGCCTTGCCCGCCAGCTGCCGACTGGTGTTGGTGGGCGATCCGGCCCAATTGCCGCCGGTGGCCCCAGGCTCCGTGCTGGCGGCCCTGCAGCGCCCCGTGCCCCGGGCGGCCCTTGGTGATGCCGCCGTGTGCCTGGAGACCACCTATCGCCATGCCGGTGCCATCGCCGCAGTCGCAGCAACCCTGCGTCAGTGGGGCGGGGCGGAGAGCCCGGATGGATCCACAGCCCCTGCCGCCGAGGCGCTGCTGGAGCAGTTGCGTCCCCAGCTGCAAAACCTGAGGCAAGACGACAACCTGCAATGGCTGGAGATCCCCTGGACCGGTTGGAGCGCGACCCTGCCCGAACCGGTGCGGCAACGCCTGCGGCAGCACCGCCTCAAGCTGGCCGAGCTGGCCCGGGCAGCCGGGGCCCACGGGACCGGAGCCCACGGGGCCAGAGCCCAGGGGGCCAAGACCCGCGGGGCCAAGACCCATGGTTCAGAGGATCAGGCGGCGGCAGTTGAGGCTTTGTTGGCCCAACGCGATCGGCTATTGCTACTAAGCCCCCAGCGACGGGGACCCTGGGGGGTGGAGACGCTGCATCGGTTGCTGTTGGGGGAGGCCGCGGCGGATCCGGCCCGCTGGCCCTGTGGCACGCCAGTCATTTGCCTGCGCAACCGCGATGATCTGGGCCTGGCCAATGGCGATCTGGGGGTGGTGGTGGGCGATTCACCCGCTTACGGCCCTGACTCCAACCTGGATTCCAACTTGGATGCAAACCGAGATTTCCAACGCTGGTTGATCTTTGGTCCCGACCCCAGCCAACGACTCCATCCGGCCCAGTTGGCGGGTGCCGTGGAGCCGGCCCTTGCGCTCACGGTGCACAAGGCGCAAGGCAGTGAGGCGGAGGAGGTGATCGTGCTGGTGCCCCCCGGCGAACCGCGGGATCCGCGCCTGCTTTACACGGCGTTGACCAGGGCTCGGCGACGGGCTTTGTTGGTGACGGGCAGGGCGACCGGTTCCTCCCATTCAGCCAGAAACCCAACCGTTTGAATCACATCTGCCCCTGGTTTTTTAGGATTTGAGGCCCCAAGACTTAGCCGATCAGTTCTTGCCTGAACCCCTTTTGCCTGGACTGCCGGTTGCTGAGGAGGCCGTTCCGGAACCCGTCCCAGGCCTCCGTTGCCTGCGCCCCTGGGGCTGGTACGAAGTTCTTGCCGTCGGCGAGGGCTACCAGGTCAAGCGACTGCACCTGGAGCCCTACCAGCGCTTCAGTTTGCAGCGGCACCAGCAGCGCAGTGAGCAATGGCTGGTGTTGGCCGGCCAGGGGGTCGTGCAACTTGATGAAGACAGCCTCACGGTGCAGCTGGGCCAATTGTTGGCGGTGCCCGTCGCCTGCGTCCATCGGGCCAGCGCCGGACCGGAGGGTCTGGAAATCTTGGAGGTGCAGCGGGGCAGCGTCCTGCGGGAGGACGATATTGAGCGACTGGAGGATGATTACGGCCGTTGCGTGCCGGCTTGACCTTGCCGGTAGCCCCCTAAGACAACCTAGAGGTCGGGCGCCATGTTAAATTTTAATTTCAAACCTTTGATTGAGGCGGTGCAGCGCGGGAGATCTATCTCCCACACAGGGTCGCTGCGTGCCTGCGTTGAAGGATCACTGGCCCACGCAGGCCCCCTTCCTTGACCCATCCCTCTTCGGGCAGCGCCCTTCCCGCTGCCAACCTTGACGTGGCACCTCACGTCAGCGACTCCCTTGCGACCGACGCCGATCTGCGCCTTGAAGCGGACGCCCCCTCCAACGTCCCTCTGAATACTGCTGCCGGCGTCCAGCCAGAGGGGGTGGTGCCTAGCAGCGTTGATCTATCCCCCATCGCCTTAACTGCCGCGACCGAGCCAGCCCCTGGTGCGGAGCCCCGCGTATCTGTCACCCTGGAGGACATGCCCGCAGCCGCTGCCCAACCCGAGGTTGTGGCGGCTCTGGAGGCTGCAGTGGTGGCCACCCCCGCCGATGCCTCCGGTTTCATCGGTTTTGGCCTCAGCCCAGAACTTCTTGCTGGTCTGGCGGCCATTGGCTTCCAGGATCCCTCGCCGATTCAGCGGGCCGCCATTCCCGAGCTGATGCTGGGCCGCGATCTGGTGGGCCAGGCCCAGACCGGCACCGGCAAGACGGCTGCCTTTGCCCTGCCTCTGTTGGAGCGCCTGGACTCGCAACAGCGCAATCCCCAGGTGCTGGTGCTGACCCCCACCCGGGAACTGGCCATGCAGGTGGCCGAGGCCTTCAATTCCTATGCGGCCAAGCTGAGCCAGGTGCGGGTGCTGGCGGTTTATGGCGGCGCCGATTTCCGTGACCAGATCCAGCAACTGCGCCGGGGCGTCCAGATCGTCGTCGGCACCCCTGGCCGGGTCATGGACCATATCCGCCAGGGCACTTTGGATGTGTCCGGTCTGCGGGCCCTCGTGCTTGATGAGGCCGACGAAATGCTGCGCATGGGTTTCATCGACGATGTCGAATGGGTGCTCGAGCAACTACCCAGTCCCCGTCAGGTGGTGCTTTTCTCGGCCACCATGCCGTCGGAGATCCGTCGCCTCTCCCAGAAATATCTCGACAATCCAGCTGAGGTAACGATTCGCACCAAGGGTGCCGATGGCCGTCGCATCCGTCAGCGCTTCATCCTGGTGCAGGCACCCCAGAAGCTGGAGGCCCTCGAACGGGTGTTGGAGGCCGAAGGCAGTGAGGGCGTGATCATCTTTGCCCGCACCAAAGCAGTCAGCCTCACCGTTGCCGAAGCCCTCGAAGAACACGGTTACGACGTGGCGGTGCTCAACGGTGATGTGCCCCAGACCCTCAGGGAACGCACCATCCAGCGGCTGCGCGATGGCCAGGTGAACGTGCTGGTGGCCACGGATGTGGCGGCCCGGGGCCTGGACGTGGAACGCATTTCTCTCGTCATCAATTACGACGTGCCCTTTGACGGTGAGGCCTATGTTCACCGCATCGGTCGCACCGGCCGGGCCGGCCGCAGCGGCGACGCCATCCTGTTTCTCACGCCGCGGGAACGGCGTTTCCTGAGCGGCATGGAGCGGGCCGTGGGCCAGCCGATCGAGCCGATGGACGTTCCGTCAAATGCTGCCATTCATCAGCACCGTCTCGACCGCCTGCATCAACGACTGGCCTCCACCGTGCAGCAACCCACCACCACGACCGAGGAGCGGGCCCTGCTCTCCGAAGTCTTGCAGCGCCTTGGCCAGGAACTTGACTGCACCCCGTCCGCGCTTGCCTTGGCGGCCCTTGAGCTGAGCCTGGCGGGCAAACCCCTGTTGCTCAAAGCCGAACAGCGTTGGGGTGCCCCCTCTGCCCGTGTCTTGGAAAGCCGCGGAGGCGACAGCCGCGGTGGCGACGGTCGCCGTGAAGGCCGCAGTGGCGAATTCCGCCGCGAGCGGGATGGGGGCCGAGATCGCCGTGACAGCGATCGCTCCGATCCCGATCGTCCCGAATCCCCACCCGAATCCCACCTGGAGCGTTTCCGTCTGGAAGTGGGCTGGCGTGACCACGTCAGGCCCGGCAACATCGTCGGTGCCATCGCCAATGAAGCTGGCCTCACCGGGCGATCCATCGGCCGCATTCGCATCTATGAAAGCCACTCCACCGTCGATCTCCCCAAGGGGATGCCGGAGGCTGTCTTCACCGACCTGCAACGGTTGAAGGTAATGAATAAGGAATTGCAGATTTCCCGGCTGCCGATCTGAACTCTTTCCCATGCCTTCTGCCGCTGACAGCCTTTTTGGCCAGCTTCAGGTCCGATCTCGCATCGGCTTGGCCCTGACGACCGTCCTCGGGGCGGCCATGCCTCTAGGCGCTTTGCCCTTGGGCGCTTTGCCCCTTGGGGCCTTGCCTCTCGGGGTCTTGCCGGTCGGGTCTCAGGTCCTGGGGGCCCTGCCCTTGGGGCCCCGGGTCGAAGGCTTTGGGGCGATAGTCCAGGCGATGTGCTTGACGGCTTTTGAATCGGAGATGTCCCGCGCTGGCAAAGTCGCACCAGAGGGCATGGCGGGTTTTGCCTGCCGCTGTGTCACCGATCGCATCATGCAGGGAAGGGGGGTTGAGGAGGCCCGCAAGGAATGTCGGCAAGCCACCATTCAGCGTTTTCCGATCTGACTTACCGCTGCCCCTCCCAAGGGCCAGGGCAGCAAGCCCCCTGGCCCTTGGCCCTGGTGTGGATTTTTGGGGCGAGTTACCAACTTGCGGTGGAGCTGGTTATCGAACTGAAACTGAGCTCCGCCGTGGCCATGCTCTCAACGGCGGCAATTAACGAGGTCTGTACTTCAACACTTTCTGAAACCACCAGGGCTTGGAGCAGGTCAAATTTGTCTTGCAGACCAAGCTCCCCGTCGGGTTGCCAGGCGAGGCTCCAGGGTGAGGGGGCCATCATCATTGGATTGACTGATCAGCATTTGCTGACATTGGAGCACTTTTTTGGCTGGGCTGCCCAGCTTTCGATTGTCTTCCGTTTGTCTTTAGGTTTCTTCATGTTGGCCCGCGGCCTGGCTAGCCGGGGCCGGGGCGCTGCGGTTGTAAAGTTTCGGGGATTCCGAGGATTCCGGTTCCTGATGGAGCCCGCGATCAGACGAATCCGTTCCGGTTTTTTCTCTGATGACCATTTACGTCGGCAACCTCTCGTTTCAGGCCGAACGGGAAGACCTGCTTGATCTCTTCAGCCAGTACGGAGAAGTCCGCCAGTGCAGCCTGCCCCTTGACCGCGATACGGGCCGCAAGCGTGGCTTTGCCTTCGTGGAGTTGGATTCCGACGCTTCTGAACAAAAGGCGATTGACGACCTCCAGAACGTCGAATGGATGGGTCGCATGATCCGGGTCAACAAGGCCACTCCCCGGGAAGCGGGCGGCGGTGGTGGTGGTGGCCGTGGTGGCTATGGCAACCGCGGTGGCGGTGGTGGCGGTGGTGGCGGTCGATCCGAGGCCGGCGGCGGCAACCGCTGGTGAGCAGGTCGCCTCGATGAGCGGGGAGATCAGGGGGCTGGGAAGGCTTTTAAGTCGCCTGCAGCCCCATGTTCGCTTGGTGCGACTGGCATCCCTTTGTTCGATACTAAATAAACTATTTGACCTGGCGCCGCCGGTGTTGATTGGTTTGGCCGTCGATGTGGTGGTCAAACAGCAGAATTCTTGGTTAGCCCAGTTCGGAGCTTCAACGGTACCAGCCCAGCTAGCAGTGCTGGCATTACTTTCTTTTGTAATTTGGAGTGCCGAATCGCTGTTTGAATATCTCTATGGCTTGCTCTGGCGCAATCTGGCCCAAACTGTCCAGCACGAACTCAGAATCGAAGCCTATGACCATCTCCAGCATCTGGAAATGGGGTTTTTCGAGGCAGGCAGCACCGGTCAATTGCTGGCTGTTTTGAATGACGATATCAATCAATTGGAGCGCTTTCTCGATCAAGGTGCTAACGAAATCCTGCAGTTAATTACCACCGTGCTGGCGGTGGGAGCAAGCATGGTGGCCCTTTCACCCACGGTGGCGGGCCTTTCATTTTTGCCAATCCCGCTGATTTTGTGGGGTTCGCTGCGGTTCCAGACACGTTTGGCACCGCGTTATCGGGAAGTACGGGAAAAAGCAGGAGATATGGCGAGTCAACTTGCGAATAATATCGGCGGAATTCTTACAATCAAGAGCTATGTGGCTGAAGCTTGGGAACGCCAGCGTCTCGAGCAGCTCAGTGATGATTATCGTCACAGCAACCGCCGGGCCATTCGTCTTTCTGCTGCCTTTGTGCCCCTGATTCGTTATGCTATTCTCTTCGCCTTTATCACGATTCTTGTGGTGGGTGGCCTCCAGGCCTGGCGCGGCGTGATTGCCGTCGGCACCTACAGCTTTCTAGTATTTATTACCCAGCGTTTGCTCTGGCCCCTGACCACCTTGGGACGAACTTTGGATGATTACCAGCGGGCCATGGCCTCAACTAACAGGGTTTTAGATCTGCTTGATACACCCATCGCCATTCCCTCAGGCGACAGGCCCCTGCCCCTGGCTGCTGTGCGGGGGGAACTGCGCTTTGAGGGGGTGGGTTTTGCCTATCCCGACCGCCCCCCATTGCTGAAGGGATTCGATCTTGTGGTACCGGCGGGCTCCACTCTGGGCATCGTCGGAGCAACGGGCTCCGGCAAGAGCACCATTGTCAAGTTGCTGCTGAGGCTCTACGAGATCAACGCCGGACGTATCCTGCTGGATGGGATGCCAATCGACACTTTGCGACTGGATGATCTGCGCCGGGCCATCGGCTTGGTGAGCCAGGAGGTGTTTCTTTTCCATGGCAGCGTCGCTGAAAACATTGCCTACGGAAGTTTCGGGGCGCCGTTAGCGGCAATCGAAAAGGCGGCAAGGCTGGCCGAGGCGGATGGCTTTATTGCCGAACTTCCTTATGGTTATGACACGATTGTGGGCGAGCGTGGCCAAAAGCTTTCCGGAGGGCAACGCCAGCGCCTCGCCCTGGCCCGGGCCATTCTCAAGGATCCTCCGGTGTTGATACTTGATGAGGCCACGGCTGCTGTCGATAATGAAACGGAGGCAGCAATCCAACGCTCCCTGGATCTGATCACGGCGCAACGCACCACAGTTGTGATTGCCCACCGTCTCAGCACGGTGCGCCGGGCCGATCGCATCGTGGTCATGCAGGAAGGCCGCATTGTGGAAACTGGACGCCATGACGACCTGCTGCTGCGGGGTCAGGCCTATGCAGAGCTGTGGCGAGTTCAGGCTGGACTGAGTTTTACTTCAGTGCCACTGCACTGAGCGACAAAGACCCGCCATGCCCCCGCCCCCAATCCCTCCACCCTTGCGCCCCCGCCCCTCCCGGTTTCGCCAGCTGCTTGGCTCCAAGGCCCTGTTGATGCTGGTCGCCATGCCCACGGGCCTTTTGTTGGGCTTACTGGCGGCCCAGTCCCTTGTGCCCGTGTTGCAGCAACACCCGGGGCACCAGGCGGCGTCCCTGCAGGGTGGCTTCAGGGGCTGGCTGAACAGTGAGGGCCAAACGATCCTGCTGCTCGGCACTGATGTAGGCGGGGGGAATACGGATGTGATCGCCTTGATCAAGGTGGAAGAAGGCGTGACAGATGTGGTTCAGATCCCTCGCGATTCCTATATCGAAGCCGAAACCTATGGCCCAATAAAAATAAATGCTCTCTATGCCCTCGGGGGGATTGATGCTGTCAAGCAGGAAGTCTCGACCCACATGGGACGCTCAATTCAACATTATATTGTGATTAATCTTGCGGCTGTCAGGCAGCTGGGAGATTTGCTTGGCGGTCTGGAAATAAATGTGCCAAAACGAATGGAATATGTTGATAATAGCCAAGGATTAAATATCGATCTCCAGCCGGGTCTCCAGACTCTCAAGGGAACCGACCTTGAGGGTTTCTTGCGCTTTCGCCATGATGAAGCCGGCGATATAGGTCGGATTGAAAGGCAACAACTTGCCCTGCGAGCTCTCTTTACCAAACTGGGCCGTCCTGAAACCATCGTGCGATTGCCGGCGGTGCTCGTGATGATGGGCAAGCAAGTTCAAACGGATATGGGGCCGATGGATTTGGGTGGCATGGTGACAGCCCTAGGAGGCACGCAATTGCACACCAAGCAGCTAGGTGGCAGGCCCTTTGATCAAAATGGCGTAAGCTACTGGGAGGCAGATTGGCCCCAGCCGATTGAGTCGGGCCCATCAACTGACAGTAAGGACAGTGCCTTCAAAGAGGGTGGCGAAAATCAAAGTGGCGAGAAGTACAGTGACGAAAAGGAAAGCTTTCGACAGCCCGAGGGAGAGTCACCAGCCAAGTCGACTAGTGAACGTTATTTATTCTAATTTAATTCGGTTGATATCATTAGCTTTCGTTTGGTTCAGCCTGGTTCGTCAAGTTGGCCGCCAAGGATTGGGCCAATTGGACGGCCTGCGGGGGGGCAGCTGAGAAGGGACTGCGAAAGCCCGTAAAGGTCCACAGCCCCGGGGCCCTTGGCACCGGACCCACCAAGGCCCGACCCTGGAGGCCAAAGGCCACTGGTATCTGCCGGTAGGTGCCTATCAATGCGGCTAACTGGGGATCCCACCCCTGCAGGCCCTGGCGCAATCGCTCCTCCATCCTGGCGGGGTCGGGTGCCTGCCTGGTGCCATCGAGGGGCCGCACCAGGCTGATCTGGCCCACCAGCACCCCCTTCGGCCCCCATGGGGCGGCGCTGGCATCAACAATCCAGTGCTCCTCGGCCAGCCAGCCAGCCTGATCTTCTAATCCAAGGCGCTGCTCCTGCTGGTTCAACACCAAGCGACCCTTGGCCACTTGCCGCAACCAGGGGTTGCTACCCGGGTTGGTCTCCAGGGCCAGGACCCCCGCCCAGCTGATCCCAAGCTGACGGGTCAGGGGAGGCCAGAGATCCAGACAGCCGGCACCGGCGGCCAGCACCACCTGCCGCGCCTCAAGGATTGAAGCCCCCAGAGGGGTTACCCCCAGAGGGGGCATCCTCTCTGCGGGCTGCCGCAGAGAGGGCTGCCGCAAAGAGGGCTCAAGCAGGGAGGCCTCCCAGGGTGAGGACTCCCAGGGTGAGAACTCTCCCCGGGGCTCGAGCTGGGGCCCTTGGCGCTGGCTGGATGGCGGCAGGTCCAACAGCATTAGCCGCCAGCCGCCAGTGGGCCCCGCCTCCAGCCCCTGGACATGGGCCGGCCGTTGTTGTACCCCGGCCGCCGCCAGGGCTCTGGGAAGGGCTGCCATCAGCGTGGGTCCATCGACCCGACTGGCCGGCAGGGTCAAGCGACGCCCCAGCCAGCCCCGGTCATGCAGCTTGAGGCCGCAACTGGTCCAGCCCAGGGGGCCATGGAGTCGTTCGAGGTTCCGCCAAGCACGGCCAGTGGTGCCCAGGCTCAGGCTGCCGTAGCTGAGGGCTGTGGCACTGGTGCCTGTGGCACTGGTGCCTGTGGCGTTGGCGCCTGCGACATTGGCGTCGGTTTCCTGGCTGGGCGGTGCCACCTGGATCACGGTTAGGCCGAGGCGGGCCAGGGCCAGGGCGATCAGGCCTCCGGTGAGCCCTGCGCCAACGACGACGACCGGTTCCGAGGCCAGGCAGCCTGGACCTGCCATGCTCAAATCTGCAGGCGGAAGGAGCCGATCACCTGTTCGAACAGGGGCTTGACCTTGGACCAGCGGGCCTCATTGGTGCTGGTGGCCAGGGTGTACAGGCGACCCCTATCCACCACCACGGTCGCCAGTTCGTGGCGGGTGCGATCGGCCAGGTGAACGCTGTATTCGAGGTCGTAGAACGTCCGGCCGCCCTGCTGCCGTTCAGCTGCCTTGACCAGTTCGGCCTGGCGACCGCTGCCCTCGGGGGCGATGACGATGCGGCCCAGTTTTTCGCCCACGGCCACGGCGCTGCCCAGGCTTTCCAGTTCGTTGGTGCTGTTGACCTCGGAGATCACCAACGAGAGGGTTTCATCGCTGTTGATCAAATCGTGGAAAACCACCTGGGGGCCGCCGTTGACCTGTACCCGGGTCCAGCCGGTGGGATAAAGAAAGGCGTAGCGCCCGTCGGGGCTCTGGAAGGTGTTGAGGCCGGCGGCCATGGCATTGCATCCGGAGGCCCCCAGGGCCAGCGTCACCGCCAGCAGCAAGGCCAGCAGCGGCTTGGCGAGCGATAGTCCCCAGGGGGATGCGGTCGCCAGCGGGAGGGCACGGGCGGTGGGTGCAGCCATGGACCGGTGATGAAAGCAGCAGCATTCTGGCCCGGCGCCCGTGTGCCTAGATTCCAGCCACTGGCGGTATAGCCCTGAGCGGTTTCACCCGACCCCTGGCCCGGTTGATCGACCAGTTCGAGCGGCTGCCCGGCATCGGTCCTCGTACGGCCCAACGGCTGGCCCTGCATCTGCTGCGCCAGCCAGAGGAACAGATACAGGCCTTTGCCGATGCCCTGCTGGCCGCCCGCAGCCAGGTGGGCGAATGCCAGCGCTGTTTCCACCTTTCCGCCGAACCCCTATGCGATCTCTGCCGCCAGGAGGAGCGTCGCAATGGCCAGATCTGCGTGGTGGCCGATTCCCGCGATCTGCTGGCGATGGAGCGCACCCGGGAATATCACGGTGCTTATCACGTGCTGGGTGGCCTGATTTCGCCGATGGATGGGGTCGGCCCCGAGCTGCTCAAAATCCAACCCCTGGTGCGCCGCGTCGACCAGGAAGACATTCAAGAGGTGATATTGGCCCTCACCCCCAGTGTCGAAGGAGATACGACCAGCCTCTATCTGGCCCGCCTGCTCAAACCCTTCACCAGCGTGAGCCGAATTGCCTACGGTTTGCCGATGGGAGGTGAGCTGGAGTACGCCGATCAGGTGACCCTGGCCCGCGCCCTTGAGGGCCGTCGCCCCGTGGAATGACCCCCCCCCGCCCATGGCCCAATCCAAGACCCGCTACAGCGACCAATTGCCCAGCGAACGCCTGCCCGAGTGGCTGAGGCGGCCTGTGGGGGATGCCTCCGCCCTGGAGGGGGTGCAGGCCGTGGTGCGCCAGCAGCGATTGCACACCATCTGCGAGGAGGGCCGCTGCCCCAACCGGGCCGAGTGCTACGCGGCCGGCACGGCCACGTTTTTGTTGGGCGGGCCGGTGTGTACGCGCAGCTGTGCCTTCTGCCAGGTGGAAAAGGGCGCGGCTCCGGCGCCCTTTGATGCGGCCGAGGCCGAGCGAGTGGCCGAGGCGGTGAGTGCCCTCAAGTTGCGCTACGTGGTGCTGACGGCCGTGGCCCGCGACGACCTGGAAGACCACGGCGCCTGCCTGTTCACCGGCACGATGGCGGCGATCCGTCGTCGGGATGGGGGCGTGCAGATAGAGGTGCTGACGCCTGATTTCTGGGGCGGCCACCGCGATGAGACGGAGGGGCGGGCGGCCCAGGCGCGGCGGTTGGCGTTGGTGCTGGCGGCGGAGCCGGTGTGCTTCAACCACAACCTGGAAACGGTGGAGAGGTTGCAGGGCGAGGTGCGCCGCGGCGCCACCTACCGGCGCTCCCTGGGCCTGCTGGCGGCGGCCAGGCAGCAGGCCCCCCACATCCCCACCAAATCAGGCTTGATGCTGGGGCTGGGCGAAACGGCGGCGGAGGTGGAGCAGGCGATGGCGGACCTGCGGGCCGTCGATTGCCAGCGGCTCACCCTGGGCCAGTACCTGCGGCCCTCGCTGGCCCACATGCCGGTGCAGCGCTACTGGCAACCGGAGGAGTTCGAGGCCCTGGCCGCTACGGCTCGCGGCCTGGGCTTTGCCCAGGTGCGCAGTGGCCCCCTGGTGCGTAGCAGTTATCACGCGGCGGAGGCCTGAGCCTGCCCCAGCTGGCGCAGGCGTTGCTCGCATTGCTGCAGCGGAGCCAGGTCGACATCGACACTGCTGCTGCCGTCGTATTCAAAGGGATTGTCGAGATCGTGAATCAAAAACAAAAGATAGAGAAAGGACGTGAAAAGAAAGCTTGAAACCACAAGATTTTCACCAAAATTATCAGCGCCGATCAGCAACAGGGCGATTACAACTCCGAACAAAAAAAGCTCCAGCAATGCATAGGCTGGGGCGATGAAGTCATGATCGCGGTTGCTGGAAATGCGGCTGAGCAACAGGCGCATTTTGGCCAGATTCGCCAGGCTGGGATTGTTGGCATCCGCGCGGCCAGCAGCCTCCAATGCCGCCAGGCTGGCATTTAACTGATTCATGGCAATTTGCACCACCTCCCAGGATTCCTGCTTGAGCAACCACAGGCGAATCATCTCCAGGGCCGCCACGAGGGCCAAACGAATCCGGACCGCATCGAGATCTGGTGCTGCAACCCCATTGACGTCCAGCCGATCGTTGATGGCTTCCGCCTCATTCACCAGCTCCAGCACCATCTCCTCACTGGCGTGGTATTGACTGAGGGTGCCGCTCAGCACCAGGGCCAGGATGAAAGTGGCGGCTCCAAGCAACGAGCCCGTCAGGGAGTCGAATTTCCATAACTCCCAACCCAGCAGATGAAACAACACCTCCAGCAGAGCAAACAGCAGCGTGAAGGGCGCCACCGCCAGCAGCACCCGCCACTTGACGGGCACACCGCGCAGCCAGGCCTGATAAGGGTTGACAGGCTTGGTTCGGATCGCGGTGGGCACGGAGCTACTGGCGGGTGTCATGGCAGGGGGCTTGGCGGCCGGGGGTCAGTTTGGCTGGTCGGGGGGGTTGGGGTTTGGGGAGTGGGTGGCAACAGCGACAGGTCATTGCTTGGCGGGGGATGATGTGCTGGCTGTAGAGGGCTTGGCTGAAGATAAGTTCCTGGGATTCTTCCCATATGCGGATGGATTTGTGTCTCTCGACTACTTCGTTGAGCTGGTTCTGGAATTGTTTGGAGGTAGGCGGGGAGGTGGTTCTTGATGGACTACATCCAGTAAATACTAGCCTTAAAGCATTTGTGCCATTTTTCATATATTAGCTGACACGAATGTGGAGGCAGGATCATCCCAGGCTTGCTCGGCAAAATTTAGCTTCCTTCCAGCAGCTGCTGCCTGGCGTGGCCATGGCAAAACAAGTGAACATTTACTTAAACTGGCACCAAGGCCACCGCCAGCACTACCGCAGTGAGAATAGGTGGAAATTAGTATGGGTAGGATCTAAACCGAGATTCCAGCAAGGGTGCAAATCCCGGTAAGGGAATAGCCTCAGAAGCGTGCCAGGCTCAGCTGGCGTAGCCGCTCAACCAGGCCTTGAGATCCTCAGGTCCCTGGAAATCGAGCAGGGCATCGGCTAGGGCTTCAAGGGCGCTAAGGGGCAGGCCCTGAATACGGGCCTGCTGGTTGGGGTTGAGCGAGCCGCAGCGGCGTTGGAGCAGACGCAGGGTGAGAGCGGCGGCTTCGGCCTGCCGGCCCTCCTGCCGGCCCAGCCCAAAGATTTCGCGGTAGGCGACGCTGCTGGAGAAGTCGTCGATGGTGATGCCACCCATGGCGCAGATCTCGGGAATGGTGCGGCCGCTAAAGCGTGACACCAAGATAGCGGCGATCACATCGTCGATCTCGGCCCCCAGGCTGGTGCCGGCGGCTTCGGCTCGAATCAACGCCGCGCAGGCGGGCAGTTGCGCTTCAGGCAGCAGCAGCATCCCGAGCGCCCGTTGCAGGGGTGGGGCGGCTGGCGGCAACCGCTCGCTCAGCAGTTCGATCCACACCACCCGTCGCTCCAAAAACTCCTGCACCGGGGTGGGATCACCGAAATTGAGCTGGCGCGACGGGCAGATCACGACCACCTGCCATTGGCGGATCGGCCGGCCCTGGCGCTGCTGTTGCTGCAACAAACAGCCTGTTTCGGCATTGAGCCGTAGCAGGAATTCGGGATCGGGCCCCATCTGGGCCTCCAGGATCAACGCCGGCAATTCAGGCTGATCGGCGGGCGGCAGAAACAGGCCATCAAGCCGGTATTCCCTTTCCTTGAGCACCGGCGCACTGAACACATAACCCTCCATCTGCGGCAGCAGCGAGGCCACCAAGGGCTGGAGGCGTTCGGCGCGCTGCTGGAACAACCAGTAGAAAAGCTTGTCGCTGGCGACCACGGGGTTGGTTGTGGTTGGCTCACTGCCCCGACGATGACACGCCAAAGGGTTTGTTGCAGTTTGAGGACAAGTCACGGCTTCTGATTAATCTGGAGCCGCTTCAAGTAAGTCCCTGGTATCAAGAAAATCGTCCAATTCAGAGCCCTTCCACTCACCTCCGTCCACCCTCACCCTTCCCCCACCAGCTACTGCCCATCAGGTGCACCAACCAGCCCGGGCCCGTCAAAGCCATCACCAGGATTGTCAGCGCCGTACTCAGCCGACTGGAGACGGTGCGGGCCTGATCCAGGCCGCTGTGCAAGAAGGTGAGGGTGACTACCACCGCAAAGATGCCGGTGCAGAGGGCGCTGGCCGATCGCAAAGTGTCCTTGGGGGGGCGGCGGTCCGGGTGGTTGGCGTCGCGGCTGAGGCTGCCACCGCCGACCGCCCCCGCCACCATCAAGGAGGCCACGATTCCAAGCCGCAGCGCCAGACCCTCGTGGGGATGGCTGCCCTGGATTTTTTGACCCACAACCATGGCGCTGCCCAGCAGCCCGCCGCAGCTGGCCCCCAGCACCACCCACCAGAGCCAGGGGGTCAGTTTGCGGCCGCTCAGAACCGAGCCCCCAGCCAACAGCAAGGCTGTCAGAAAGGTGGAGGGCAGGGCCGCCAGGTGGCGCGTCAGCCCATAGGCCAGGCAAGCCCCGACTAGGACCCCCAGCAGATGCTGGAGATGCGCTGGCAGCAAGGGTTGGCTGAGGTGCTGGCGTTGGCGTTGGCGATGGGTATGGGGTTGCGATTGCGGGCTGGGCTGGCCCTGGGCCATGGCGGATGGAGCTTGTGGAGGGGTCTCGATCCTCAGCTGGGCCCTACTGCCGCGCCAGGATCTCGCGCATCTTCTCCTCTTGAGCGACGATCGGCATGCCGGCGACATCCACCAGCGCTCGTTTGATCTTGCCGCCGTAGGCGAACGGCGGCTGGTAATCAGGCAGGGCCGGGGAGCCAGGATCGGATCCCACCGCCACCCCGGCCGCCAAGCCGAGGCTGAGGGGGATGGTCACCGGCAGGTTGCCCTCACCCACCGGCTGGCCGTCGACAAACAACACCACCTTGGCCGGGGTGCCCTTGCCATTGGCCACATCGGCGGGGCCGGTGGGGGTGAACTCAAAACTGACGATGTGGTGACCGGCTGGAATCGGCCCGCTGGAGTGCACCCGGAAGAACTGCTCGGCCACATAGTTGTAGCCATAGGTGAGCAAGCCGTTCTGCACGAAAAAGGCGAAGCCGCCATCGTTGCCGCCCATGCTGAACAGCACGCCTTCGGCGCCGTCTGCGGGCACTTCAATATCCACTGAGATCGAATGGGGCCGATTCAGCACCCGCGGGGCCGCATTCAACGGCACCATCTGGGTGCCGGGATAATAGATATAACGCTGCCGGTCGGCGGCAATCTGGGGGCGCTCCACTGCAAAACGCTGGGTGCCGCGGCTGTCGATTGGCAACACCTTGTATTTGCCCGCCTCCACATACCACATGCCGATCATGGCGATCAGGCGGTCCCGCTCCGCTTCGGCCAGATTGTTGGTTTCGGCGAAGTCGGTGTTGAGGTTGTATAACTCCCAGCCGTGGGCATCAAGCTGAATAAGCTGGTCGTAGCTGATCGGATCACCGAAGCGGCGGCCCGATTCGGCAAACGAAGTTCCCGGCCAGGGACATACGGCCCGCCAACCATCGTGATAAAGCGAGCGATGGCCGAACATCTCGAAGTACTGGGTGAGATGCAGGCTGGGTGCGGCCGGATTGGCGAAACAGGGGTCCAGGGAGAAGCCCTCGATCGGGCTCTGGCTGACACCGCGGATGGCAGTGGGGGGCTCGATGCCGAGGGCCGCCAATACCGTGGGCACCATGTCAATCGCATGGCAGTACTGGGAGCGCACCTCACCGCGAGCGGCGATGCCCTTGGGCCAGCTCAGAATGAAGGGATCGCTGGTGCCGCCCCGATAGGTTTCGCGCTTCCAGCGGCGGAAGGGGGTGTTGCCGGCGTGGGTCCAGCCCCAGGGGTAGTGGTTGAAGTACTTCGGTCCGCCGATGTCATCGATGGCGGCCAGGTTTTGCTCCAGGTTTTCGGGCACGTTGTTGAAGAACTTGCCCTCATTCACCGACCCAGTGGGCCCCCCCTCGGAACTGGCGCCGTTGTCGGAGATCACCATGATTAGAGTATTGTCGTACTCGCCAATTTCCTTCAAGAAGTTAATTAGTTCGCCAATGTAGTGGTCGGTGTGCTCCAGGAAGCCGGCGAATACCTCCATCATGCGGGCATAGAGGCGTTTCTCTTCGGCGGAAAGGCCATTCCAGTCGGGCACATCGGGGTCGTGGCGGGAGAGCACGGTGCCCTCCGGGATGATGCCTAGCTCTTTTTGGCGGGCAAAGGTGTACTCCCGATAGGCATCCCAGCCGCCATCAAACTTGCCCTTGTACTTATCGGCCCATTCCTTGGGCACGTGGTGGGGCGCATGCATGGCGCCGGTGCAGAAGTACATGAAGAAGGGCTTGTTGGGCGCCACCTGCTTGGAATCGGCGATCATCGCCCTGGCCTTGGCCACCAGATCGGGGGTGAGGTGGTATCCCTCCTCCGGGGTGGCGGGGGGTTCCACCTGGGAGTTGTCCTGCACCAACTCGGGGTAGTACTGGTGCGTATCACCGCCCAGGAAGCCGTAAAAGCGTTCAAAACCCCGGCCCAGGGGCCAGCGGTCATAGGGGCCGGCGGCGGAGGTTTGTTCGGCGGGGGTCAGGTGCCACTTGCCGATGGCATAGGTGTTGTAGCCGTGCTGCAGCAGGATTTCGGAGAGAAAGCCGTTCTCAAACGGGATGATGCCATTGGAGCCGGGGAAGCCCATCGACCCCTCGGTGATGCAGGCCAGGCCGTTGGAGTGGTGGTTTCGACCCGTGAGCATGCAGGAGCGCGACGGCGAGCAGAGCGCCGTGGTGTGCATGTTGTTGAAGCGCAGACCATCGGCCGCCAGGGCATCAAGGTTGGGGGTGGCGATGGGGCTGCCGTAGCACCCCAGCTGGCCAAAGCCGGTGTCGTCGAGAACGATGTAGAGCACGTTGGGCGCCCCCTCCCTGGCCCGGTTCGGCATCGGCCAGGCGGGGGTGGAGACGTCGGCGGTGCGCCCGATCACCCCTGGGAAGGATTGGCCTGGGCGGTATTCGTTGAGGGGCATGGGATGGGGGGATGGGGCCCTGATACGGGCCAGTCCTAGTTGAGGGCATTGATACTAAATGCCAGTTAAGGAGCACCTCTTAACCCAGACTTTGCGCTAGTTGCGTTTTTTTGCGCTAACGCCCCCTTTTAATACTGATTTCGCTTGGGGAGCTAGATTTTGAAATACTTCGATTTATGTTGATGCTGCCTGGGCCGTCTGCCTCCCAGAGTTCACAACCAAATCCCGGTACAACCAACCTGCCGTTTCTGAGGTTGCCTGGTGCGTCCCTCGCTCCCGAGCAGGTCGATGCCTTTGCGTGCCTTATTGGTCAATCTCTGCCCATGCACGTTTTGGCATGGGACATGGGCCCCGAAAGCGAATCTTTTTACAATAAATCCGCCGCCGTTCGCCTTGGTGATCTCAACATCCTCTCCACTTGGGGATCATCCATTGATGGGCTTGTAGAGCAGAAATCCCAAGCCCAGTGGATTTTGCCCTATTTGGCCGGCACCAATAGCTTTAAAATAGAAAATAAAAGCTATATCTTTCGCGAATCGTCTCTTTATATCCCAGCTCACCAGTTGCGCATGCATCTGCGTTGCAGCCTTTGCTCGGGCGTGATCTTCAGCTTCAACCCCGATGGCTTGGTGCCGGTGGCCGCCGCCATCGCCGGCCCTGGCTTCGATTCCATCAGTTTCATGGCGGTATTGGAGCAGACGGCAATTCTGGGGCGACGCAGCGATGAACGGCGCCAGCATCTGCATGAACTGCTGATGCAGACCCTGGCGCTGATCGATAGCGCCATGCAAGCGCTGGGCGATGTAAACCAGATGATGCGACTGGATGATTTGATCAAACGGTTGATGGTGATGCTGCTGGTACCCGATCTTTTTGAGATCGGATCGCCGCCCAGTCCTTCGCTAGCTTCTTCAAGCGCTTTCCCCCATCGGGATTTGGTTGATTGGGTCATGGCAAACCTCGACCAACCCATCAGCCTCACCGACATGGAGCAACGCAGCTGCTACAGCCGCCGTTCGCTTCAGTACACCTTCAAGCAGCATTATGGCTGTGGGCCCATGCAGTGGTTGCGGCAGCAACGCCTTGAGAAAGCGATGCGCCTGCTGCAAGAGTCGGGCGGGCAGCTGGGCCTCAGCCAAGTAGCTCAATCCTGCGGTTATATCTCCCAGTCCTCTTTCAGCCGTGATTTCTTAAAACGTTTTGGCCAACGGCCCTCCAAAGTTCGCCGGCTAAACAAGGACCTTTAGGTTCGCCAGAAATAAGCACTCGCTAGATATAAAACTTGAAATAAGCCCAAGAATAAGCATTAGGTCTTTAGACCTTAAAGGTGAGCCCCTCAATCAGCGTCCCCCTCCGCCAGCACCGGATTGCGCAGCGTACCGATCGCCTCAATCGTGATCTCCACCTGATCGCCGGGCTTGAGCCAGCGGGGCGGATCGGCCGCCATACCCACCCCCTCCGGGGTGCCGGTGAGGATGACGGTGCCGGGCAGCAGGGTGGTGCTGCCACTGAGAAAGGCAATGATCTCGGCCACCGAAAAAATCATGTCACTGGTGTGGCCGTCCTGCACCCGCTCACCATTGAGCTCGGTGCTGATTGCCAGGGCGTTGGGATCGGGGATCTCGGCGGGGCTGACCAGCACCGGGCCAAGCGGCGCGAAGCTGTCGAAGCTTTTGCCGCGGCACCACTGGCCGCCGCCCAGTTCGGGGCGCTTCTGCCAGTCGCGGGCGCTGACATCATTGGCGCAGGTGTAACCCAGCACCGCGCCCAAAGCCTCCTCCACCCCCACGTTTTTGCAGCGGCGGCCAATCACCACCGCCAGCTCGGCCTCGTAATCCACCTGGTGGCTGGCCAGGGTGGTGGGCAACTCAATCGGGGCACCAGGATCCTGCACCGCCCCCGGTGATTTCATGAACACCACCGGCCGCTGCGGAATGGCGGCACCGGTTTCAGCGGCATGGCGGCGGTAGTTGAGGCCGATGCAGATCAGGGCGCGGGGTTCCAGCGGGGCGAGCAGCCGGGCCACCGCAGCCTGCTCACCCGTGGGGCTTTGTTGCTCAAAAAGGCTGCCCTGCAAGCGCTCGCGGCTGCCATCCGGGTGCAACAGACCGTGGTGTACGGCACCCTTGGGGTCGACGTAGCGGAAGATCGGCATTGCGGCGCCTTTGAAACGGGCGCAGCATAGTTGGAGGGCGGGGAAGAATATCGGAGAGACAGTTGTGCAAGCAATTGGTATATCGCTTGTCTTTGACAATTAGTTGTTTTGTGCACTTTGCTGGCTCCGCCGCCAGCCCAGCTCCAGCTCGGCCCGGAAGCGCTCGATCCCCCCGGCGGTGTGGCGCCGTTGGCTGCGCAACTGATTATTGATCAGCCGGCCGATCTTCCAGGCCTTGAGCACGGCGGCCACAGCGAACACCAGCCAAGGCGCCAGCAGCCAAATTGGTTGGTCCATCAGAACGGCAGCGGCGACCTGCTTTTTCTACAGCGTTTGCTCTGCTGGTGCTGGCGCAGCGTCCATTGGTTGCCCTTGATGGCCAGGCCGCAGTGCTGGCAGATCGTCACCGGGCTACTTCTGCACCATTGCGCCGGCCGATCACCCACCAGCTCCCGCCGGCTGGGATCGATGCCCCTGCCCTGCTGGTAGCGGGTCAGGGCCGGGGCCGTGGTGATGAAGCCAGTTTCCATGCAGCGAAACAGCAGGGACTGGCCCCGCAGGTTCTGGACGTTGTAGCTGGATACCGCCATCAGCGCCGGATCAGGGGGCTCCACCCATAGTGGCATCAAATCGGGGCTGGCACCACGGGTGGGGTCGGCGACCTGGCGCAGGGCGAGCGAGGCTTGTTTCTCAGCCTGATCACCGCCCGCACTAAGGCGAGCTCAACACCGTGGTCAACAAACTCACCCCAGCTTCCGGGGCATGACCACCGCCAGACGGTCCTGATGAACCCCGAAGATCTGGCCCCCTCGGGCCTCACCTCCCACCAGCGCGCGACCATGCAGGTGGGAATTGGCTCAAATAAATTTGAATCAGTCCTAGCCGCCTGCAAACAGCAGCGGTTACCACTTGTGTGCTCCATGCCATGAGCCAAGCCAAAGCTTCCGCCACCATCCGTGGGGATGCCACAACCTGGGATGTTGCTGTTTTCTTTTTGGTCTTCGGAGGCCTGCTCAGCGCTGTGTCGCTGCTGGCCTTGGGGGGCATCTTTCGGCCCTACGTTGAAGAGAACCGGTTTCGCGCGGAAGGCGTGATCACCACCGCCGTCGTGGTCACGGGTCGGGAGCGGTATGACGATGATTTGGATGTCACCCACTTCCTCTCCCTGGCGTATAACGCGCCATCCGGCCCTGGCCAGCCTGTGCGTTCCTTCCTCCGCGAGATCGAAGTCAGCCCCAAGTACTACAGGGATCTGCCGGCTGGCTCTGCCGTGCCCCTGCGCTATATCCGCACCGATCCGGCCATGTCCCGGTTGGAGCGTGATGCTGGGATCGGCCGGCACAATGATGCCGGCGACACCTTCTTCTTCGCGGTCCTTCTGGTTTTCGGAGGAGCTTGTTTACTGTTGGGGCTCCAATACTGTAGCCAACTGATCCAGTTGGCATGCTTCGGCCGAAGCATGCCAGGTGAGGTAGTCAACTGTTGGACCAAGATGGTCTGCATTGAGTCCTTGGAGTATACTTCCTATGAGATCCAGCACTACATTTCCTATGTCTTTCAGCCGCCCAACGGGCCCGCCCAGCTTGTCGTCGAGAAGCAGGTCGTCGCTGGGGTCTACAAAGGTTTGAGTCCGGGCTCCGAGGTGCTGGTGAAGTTTGTGCCGCAGAGGCCGGCGATTCATCGCCTAGTGCTCCGGTAGCGCTGGTCACCGCAGTTGGCCCTGCGGCGCTCCAAAGTGAATTGGTAACTCACTCTTTGCCTTGGCGTACCTAGGGTCTACTAGAAGCCTGTCTCTGTAGTCCTGGCCCAGTCGTCGCTCCTAGGGTGCTTTGCGTGACATCCGTTTTCTCCCAGAGGTGGATGCTGCTGGATGCGATCTTCGCGATCCCCAGCGGCCAGGGGTTTCTGGTGGGGCATTAGCAATGTAACTGGTGGTTAGTCGGCAACAGTGCAGGACCAGGAGTTACATCAAAATAATATTTAGCGGGCAACTATTGAAAGCTTGATGGTAGTCTTGGCTTGTTAAATCTGCTGCGCAGCAGCCTAGTCCACCACTTTTTAGGATGAACTGCATAGCGTAATCTTTGCCCCTTTAGCCATTAGATCCATAGTGGCGCAAGTTCTCTGGCGCTAGAAAAGCTTGCGAGCGCTGCGTCTTAGACTTACAGCCGAGGGCCTCGGTGCAACTTAGGCGGATTTGGCAAATTAGCTATTAGCTGCTCTGGGGAGCTCTCGCCTGGATTTTCCGATCTTGAAAAGCACCATTTCGTACCAGACCGTTTCGTAAAGATTTATCAATAAATTGCTCATCGCTTCTCCGTCAAAGTAGTTTGGTAGTCCATATATATTATTACCTGTGAAACACGCTACAGCAATTACGTTGCTAATGATTTCATGTTTGGAGATGAAAGCTATGGCACAAACTTCATCAGCTGAATGCATGGGCTATGCCTTGGGCACATTAATTGGTGTTCTTATAAATCCCCGAGCTAACACGTCTGGCGCCATTCCTGCCCATTGCAGGGGTGTAGCAGATACGCAATATATGCGACAACCATCTTCATCTCAACGTTA
>JBIKMU010000063.1:0-15867 GCA_044359075.1 Cyanobium sp.
CTGCATATTCAGCAGAGCAGGTATTTGCAGAGGCCCGTCAGATCTTGTCGTGACGCGTGTTCGGTTTGTTGAGCCTGCAAGGCTTGAGGTTCTTGCTGAAGTTGGTTACTACCATCGAGTTGAAGCAGGGCTTGGAGCCAAGTTCCTTGAAGCTCTTGAGGGTGCGATAGCTCGTGCTCTGGCATACCCACTGGCAGGCTCACCAGCGCAAAATAGAACGCCCCGTGTGTTTCTCAGGGATTTTCCCTTGGCACTGGTCTATAGCTCAGACGAACAGGGAATCACAATCTATGCACTGGCTCATCATGCACGCAGACCAGGTTAATGGCGGAGCCGAACAGATGACCGCTAACATCAAGATACAGAAGGCGGGTGCGGAGGTTGCCTCTTATGCCGAGGCTTTGCCCCGCTTCTGACCTTGGCGTTAGAGAGATGGAGGGCATCCGCAGTGGCCAAGGGTGGTATAGTCAGCGTTTAGCCGTGGCTGGGGCATGCAGACGAAGGTTCAGAAGTGGGGAAACAGCCTTGGCGTGAGGATTCCACGCGGCTTGGCTGAAGAGGTGGGATTGGCAGCTGGTACTGAGGTCAGCCTCACCGCGAAGGATGGTGAACTGGTCTTAAGGCCCGCCGTGCCAAGCCGGCTCAGGCTTGCGGATCTCCTCGCGGGGGTCACGCCAGAGAACATCCATGCCTCTGTTGATACAGGGGATGCCGTAGGGGCCGAAGCATTCTGATGTCGTCCTACGTGCCCGATCATGGCGATCTGGTGTGGCTGGAATTCACACCGCAAGCCGGAAGTGAACAGCGCGGGAGAAGACCAGCACTCGTCTTATCTCCAAAGTCCTACAATGGCAAAGTCGGACTAGCCTTATTCTGTCCCTTAACTTCAAAGGTCAAGGGGTACCCATTTGAGGTGGAACTTCCTGATGGATACGCCGTGAGTGGAGTTGTTCTGTCCGACCAACTCAAGAGCCTTGACTGGCGGTCGAGGAAAGTGAAGTTTATCGAGCGGGTCCGCCCAGATGTAATGGCGATGGTGACTGCCAGGGTGTTACCGCTTCTTGAACCCGATACACCTGCCACCGAGGGGCAGCGTTAGCCAAAGCAGGGGGATGCGCGAAGATCGCGAGCGTGGCCACAATGTGCACACGTCTGCAGGCTGTGGTACTGGTTCGAGCGAAGCTGGCCAAAATCGGCAACTCGAGAGGAGTACGTCTCGCCAAGCCGCTGCTTGAGGTTGCGGGGCTGGCTGACGAAGTCGAGATTGAGGCGGCTCCAGGGGTCCTGACGATCAGGCCATCGGCTCAACCGAGGGCTGGCTGGGCAGTGGCGGCATCGTCTTTCCAGCCGGAGGGACTGATCGATGAGATGATCGCCACTCGGTTTGATGCTGAAGAGTGGACATGGTGACTGAAGAACACGTCTCAAGAGGCGACATCTTCCGCTCACAACTGGCGGTCATCCATACCCTTTTCGTGTGCGTTGCACCTTTGATGCTAAAGACGGTCACGTTGTGGCTGATCAGCTGAGATCTGTCGATAGGAAACGTCTCGTCAAGCCTTTGGGGAGACTGTCGGAGACTACGCTTAATGAGCTGCTGGGTGTTCTTCAGGCGATGTTCGCTATGTAGAGGACTGGCTAACACAGCCATTCCCTCTCCTCCACCCCATGGGCACCGAAGCCAACCGCATCGTTCAGAAGCTTTGGAGCTGCTGCACTGGGCACCGCTTGCCCATGAGCAGACCCAGCCGCCCTGGCCTCCTGATCATCGAGAACCCCTGCGTTGCGTTGCTTCTCGGCAAGCTGCAACGAAATTCTCACCATCCCGCACCTGCCGGAATCCTGCGGTACTGTTAGCGAGCGGCGGAGATTCTAAATATCTCCAGGCCTTGCCTCTACAGATTGCTGGATGCGGATGCAATTCCCTTTGTTCGAGTAGGCACGCACCGCAAGCTACGTCTCGCTGACGTTGAAGCGCTTCGTGAGCGTCGTCGTAACGAGAGTAGGAAAGCCCTCAGTTCCATGGCTGTACTCAACGAGGAATCTGATGATTATGGCTGTGATTATGGGGAAACGACGCTAGAGTGACGAGGCATGATCTACTGCAGTGAGATCTCATTCCATGCGCCTGATTTTGCTCCCGATTGGTGTGAATACCTTGGGCTACCAAGCATAACGGCGCATCACTGATCAACGTCGAGTCGTCTGCAGGGCCTGCGCCACGCGCTGCCTGATCTGCCCAGTAGCGGTGCCGAGACCATGCGCATGCTGTGGGATGAGGTTCAATCAGGGCCAGGCAGCCTGTAGTAGATTCAACTACAGCCAACGACACCCCCATGGCCCAGACGCGCGGAGCCGGCGCCCCTCAGGCTGTGCGGCTGCCTCAGGAATTGCTGGAACGGATCGACCGCTACGCCGCCCGCCTAGAGGGCGAACTTCATCTCTCGGTTAGCCGCAGCGACGCCCTGCGCCGCCTGCTCACCCTGGCCCTGGAAGATGCCGAGGACACCGCCGAGGCCGAAGCGATCCTGAGAGCCAACGAACCCCGCGTGAGCTGGGAGGAGCTGAAAACCAGTTCTGAAATGCCCGCTCCGGCACACGATTCTTGACCTACCGGATTCAATTCGTCCGCTCAGCCGCCAAGGCCTACAGCCGCCTGGATCCGGTGCTGCAACGTCGGGTGGATCGGGAACTCCATCGCCTCGGGGAAACGCCCCGCCATGCCGGTGTGATCCGCCTGCAATCCGCCGATGAGCTCTACCGCGTGCGGATCGGCGACCTGCGCCTGCTGTTCAGCGTGGAGGATCAGATTCTGCTGGTGCTGATCGTCAAGATCGGTCACCGTGGCTCGGTGTATCGCGACTGACCATCCAATCACCCTTGATCGCCATCGCCTCTCCACTCCACCATGAGCACCGAAGCCAACCGCACCGTTTAGAAGCTCTGGAGCTATTGCACCGTGCACCCCTTGCCCATGAGCAGACCCAGCCGCCCTGGAGTCAGGAATCTCCGGAGTGCTCGCTTCCGACAACCTCCCGGAGCCCGACGTGATTGCCTCCGAAATCGCGGAAGACCTGCGCAGCGTGCTGGAGCAGATGGAGGAGATGCTCGGTGATCTGGAGCCGGCCTGCTCGCCGCCCTGAACATCGGAGCCCACCGCCGTGAAGCGAAAACCACCCCCTAATCGCTTCACCCCACGAAGCGATTAGTCTGAAGCCATGGCCCCTACCTGGATCTGGCAGCAGCCCGACTGGCCCCTGGGCACCGCCGCCATCAAAGGCGAACAGCTCGACCCTGGCCAGGTGCGCTCCTCGATCGCACGCCGCTTTGGCCTTGCTCTGGCCGATGGCCAGCCGCAGGCCTCCGCCCAGGTGGAGGGATTGCTGGATGTGCTGCTGGCCGCCACCGGCGAGCTCCACCAAGCGCTCACTCTCGCCACCCTGCACCAGTGGCACCGCCGCCTGTTTGCCGACGGGCCGGATGGGTTGCGGGCCATCCGCATCGGCGAACTGCGCGGCAACGCCCCGATGCAGGTGCTCTCGGGCCCTATCGGCGCGAGCGGCTCCACTTCGAGGCACCTGCTCGAACGGATCTGGAGACCCAGCTTGAGGAACTTCTGGCCTGGATCGCTCAGCCACCCGCCGATCTTGATGGCCTGTGGCGCGCCGC
Organism: Cyanobium sp.; assembly: GCA_044359075.1. Taxonomy (GTDB): domain Bacteria; phylum Cyanobacteriota; class Cyanobacteriia; order PCC-6307; family Cyanobiaceae; genus Cyanobium. The sequence goes on from JBIKMU010000063.1 coordinate 3,670, forward strand.
CCTGGTGCACTTCTGGATTCCGTTCGCTACAGCCGCAGGATCGGCATCACCAACTATTACTGGGGCGATAAGAACGTGGCGTTCCCGCTGGGTTCGATCCAGAGCGGTGGCGGCGTGCTGCGGGATCCACACAACCGGGTGAGCCTGCGCGGAAAGCGGCTGCAGATTTTCTACCAGGCCAACAACCTGGAAGGCCCACGACCGGCTGGTCAATCGCTGGCTCGACACGATCCAGAAGCTGGAGGCCGAGCCACTCACCCGGGTGGTGCAGGCGGCACCGAACTATCCCCGCCGGTGAGGCCCCCCTGGCGGTGATGGGCTACGCCTGCGGCACCTGCCGCATGGGCAATGATCCAAGCCGTTCAGTGGTGAACCTGGAGGGCCGCAGCCATGAGGTGACCAACCTCACCATCGCCGACGCCAGCATCCTGCCGGGCTGCCCCTCGGTGGGGATCGGTCTCACCGTGATCGCCAACGCCCTGCGCATCGCCGAGCGGCTGAAGGGGGACTTGGCCTGAACAAAACTTTCAGGAAACGAAACGTTAAGGGAACGAAACCGAAAGGACGTGGAAATGGGCTGTGGGAAGAAAGGGCGGAGCTAAGCAGTCGTTGGTGGCAGAAAGGGGGTAACCGTGAAAGGCTCAGCCTGGTTCACAAACAACAACCTGTCGCTACCTGCCCTGGAAAAAAACGGGGCCCTGGAAAACAATGGGGCCCTGGGTCATTGTTTAGATGTTAATGCTATTGGGGATAAGACTCGGCTTAAGATAGACATAGGGGGTAGGCCGCTGCTGCTGATTGCTATTACGTCTATCGATTTCGCGATCAATCAATTTGAGTGACTTCTGAAAACGAGACAAGGGTCCATCCTCTTTGATGATACGTGGATCGCGGAACCATTGTTGACAAGGCCAGTCATTAATTCGGTAATCTCCCAATTGACCATACTGGATGGAACCCAGCAGCCACAATGTGTTGAGCTGTTGCTGTGCCTCGGGAATCGGCGGGAACAGGTTCAACCAGTCGCCTTCGCCCATTGGCACAGAACCTGAGGGTGGTGGTGACCAGGCGGCACCAGTGATCGCAGGCGCATAACTCATCAGCGCGCGCTGAGGAAAGTTAACTGCCGCGTGCTGGGCGCTGGCGGTGAAGATGACCATCGTCAGCACATCAACGAGTTGCGCCAGGCTGGTGATGGCATTAAATCCCTTGATCTTGCCAGAAGACTGGAGCTCATTCACCCAGGCGACAAGCTCATAGTCTCCAGTAATATCGGCATCACTATGGTAGTAAACCGATAGGTAGTCAGTGACCCAGCCATGAATAGCATTCCATACCAGAATCGCATCGTCACGATAGGGATAATCCTGCAATGAGGTCACATTATCAACGCAACGACGCTGTAGATCCCTAGGCAGCATATGTTCGTAGAAATCGAAGCCAAGGCGATCGGTGCTGGCCGTTTGCTGGGTGGAAGTGATCGTACCGGCGAAGATCTTGTCAATCGGCCCACCTTCCGTAATCAGGACCCCTGCCGCCAAATTGTTGATGAACAGAGTTCCTTCAAAATGGGGCAGCAGCAGCACATTGATTGGGTGCTCAGAGGCCATCGTTCGATGGGTTGCAACGGCAAAGGCTTCAATCACTAGATGGGTCCGACCAAGATGGACGAACAGCTCATGATAGTTTATATCGGCAACTTGCACCATGGTGCATGCCATCTGCCAACTCCACCATTCTGGACTAGCAGATGAATCCACGCGCAGAAATGTGGGGTCTTTTGTGGGATCCTGGCCGAGCTGGATCGCAACCGGTACAAGGGACTGACCACCTTTTGGCACCGCAAACAGGGCCATCGGCAGAACAAGATATTTCTGAGCACCATCAGTGAACCCTGGAACTAAACTGCCGAGTTCAGCATAGTCAATCAGAAAGACACGCTGCTCATTCAGGGCGGTGTTGAGATCATCATCTCCACCCATGACCTGCTGGTATTGGGCATTGCTCAACACCACATTGTCAGGTAATTGAATGATGCCCTGAAGTAACAGGCTATTGGGGCCGGCAACGCGCATGCGCGCAAAAGTGTCATTCTGTTGGAAGCTATCCGCAATTGCTGGCAACGGCAAGGAGGCGAAAAGCTCGCGATAGCGATTCAGATCAGCCTTAGGGCCGCTATTGAGATAACTGCTGGCAATAGTTTCCTGGAGAACATCCAACTCTGAATTGAGACGATTGCGACGCACTCCTGTCAACATTAAGGCCGAATGATAAGCCATGCGGAACGGGCTTTTGCGGTGTGCATCCTGTTCGCCACGCATCCTGGTAAGGGAAGTGCGAATATCGTTCAGATTTGATCGCAACGGAGCTTTACTGGATCGCGCCTGATGATTGTTTGGGTCAGCACGTTGCGCCATCAACTGGTTAACCACGATATCTACAGCTATTTCAGCGACAGCAAGCAACCAGGAGATGGTTGGCTGATCACCCTTCGGGACAGCCTTAGCCAGTGGAACGCCGGGCAGACTGGGAACCGAATCGTTCCATTGATAGAGCGTGCCTGATTGGGCCAGCTGATTGCGCCGCATCAGTTGCTCCCGCGGCGTGTCAAGCTGGGGCAAGGTTGGCGTGTTGCGTGAATTGATTGCTAGCATAGAGGCCTCAAAAATTGCGGGGTGGAGTGGTGGTCATCAAGTGTTGACAACAGAGCCGCTTCCAAGGCAGGACCCACCCAGCAGTGAGTTCCTCCATTGCCAATCAAAGGATAGCCAATGATGTTCTTCTGTGGCAGCCCCTTGTCAACCCTTGTTGGTCAATTATTTGGATTCCATTGGTCTGCGGTTCACGATGACATCACCTGACATCCACGATCTCTGCCGGGCGATGTCGCGTTTCCCATTGCCTCTTGATTTCTGTCCATCAAGCTGAAGGGAGCAGGTCAGTGCACCCCAACCACCTTTTTGGTCTGGCTGTACGCTTCGCGTTTAATGGGGTACCCACGCCATGATGCATTTAAGTTTGGACTGAAGTTTCCGTGCATGCCACCTACTTCGGAGCCAACGGCTGGCTGCTTGAGATCGGCGGCCTGCGGTTACTTGTGGATCCATGGTTCCGCGGTGAATTGGTCTTTCCACCGGGCCCCTGGCTGCTGAGGGGGCAACTCGGCCAGACCATGCCAGTGCCCGAGAACCTCGATCTGCTGCTGCTCACCCAGGGACTGGCCGATCACTGTCATCCCCCCAGCCTGGAACTGCTGCCAAGCGATCTGCCGGTGGTGGGTTCGGCCAGCGCCGCCGCCCGGGTGCGACAGCATGGTTTCGCCACGGTGACGGCCCTGCGACCCGGGGAGCGTTACAGCATCGGTGCGCTGACGATCACCGCCACCAGCGGGGCGCCGGTACCAGCGGTGGAGAACGGTTATCTGCTGGAGCACCCGCAGGGGAGGCTGTATCTGGAACCCCATGGCTTCCTGCCAGCGGATCTGCCGGCCCAGGCCCTCGACGCGGTGATCACTCCGGTGCTGGATGTGGGATTGCCGCTGGCCGGGGCGATCGTGAAGGGCCGGCAAGTGCTTCCCCAGCTCCTGGAGCGCTTTGATCCTCTTACCGTGCTGGCCAGCGCCACCGGCGGTGATGTGCGTTTCAGTGGGCTACTCAGCGGCCTGTTTTGGCAGGAAGGAACAATGCCGGAAGCCGCCAACACGGTGGCCGCCGCGGGCAAGGGCTGCCGCCTGCTCGATCCAGTGCCGGGGGAACGCATTGCCGTCGCCGTCAGGAATGATTCAGGAGCACGGACCAATCAATCGACCTGAGCAGAACCTGCCGCCATCGGAACGGTTTTGACATTGCTGAAGCTGGTCGCCTTGGGCAACGGTGAAAGGCCAGACGTGGAGGTGGGCAAAAGAAGTATTTCATTTATAGCATCTAAAGCTCGCGGTTTATCAGCATTAACACTGCTAATAGGTGGAGTGTAGACTAGAAACTCTGGTTTAGTCTGTCAAGGAGTGGCTTCGTTCAACGTTCAAGATCAACGGCCTGAAGATAATCCGCTGGAACCCAGGCTTCGGCGTCATGCCGCTAGAAGGAAGGCTGTTTGCCTCAGCTTACTTGCCACACAGCCAGGACATCCAGATAGTGAGTGGCGAGGTGAATACCCGTCTCTTCGGGAATCCGGACCTCGCTGTAAGGACGCATTGCTCTACTCCATCAAGCCCCCGTGTGTTGCGATTGAGAGGGGTGACATCTTTCCTGGTAGCGGGGGTAACATGGGGATATATGGCTTGTCTCAGAAAGGATTCTTTGCTGATCTGATGATTGAGCCCACAATGCAAAAGCAAGAATACGTGCTCAACACCAATGAGAATAGGAGTGCATCGGAGCTGGAACTCTACCACGAAATTCATCGCACTCGCCAGAATGACTATGGCAGTTGTTATTTGTATTTCTGGCCTATATCCTGATAAATTTCTTGACTGCGAAAGAGCCAAACCTGCTTGTCAGCCCACCTCATGGCCATTTAGTTCACTAGGAAGGCCAGTCACTCGACCTGGCGAAGCTCAGGGGCTGTTGAAATCATGACGGCTGAACCACTCCAGCTCGCTCCGCTTGGGTCGCTTGGCTGGGCCCCCATTAGGGCCGTAGCCAACACGAGCCATTTTGGCCGCCAACTTCACCCGAAGCTGCCCAAGGGTCGACATCAACTCCCTCTCGTCTAGCGGCCAACCGGCCGGAATTCTCTGTGGTTCGGGCACCGGTTCGCCACGTTGCCAGCTGACCAAATTGATGGTTTCAGCAGGATCCTCTACCAAGTTATAGAGCTCCCACTGGTCGGGTTCGTAGGCAGCAGGATCAGAACTACCGCTCTCACTCCTTCGGCCATCGATGTAACGCACCAGCTTCCATCCCACCTCGCAGTAGGCATACACGTGGTTGGGCTGGGCGATTGGCCCTGGGGTCGTATTCTGCTTGCTCTGGACTATTGCCTCGTCCACGATCTTCGTGGCTGGTCACCTTGTCGATGTCGACCATGGTGTCGAGGGAGGGGTTGACCCGGGGGCTGGAGACCACCAACGGTACGTGCACCGTTTCCCGGTAGGCGTTATGCCATTTCTCTGTCTGACCTCCATGGGCACCGCCCATCTCGCCGTGGTCGGAGGTGAAGATAATCAGCGTGTCATCCAGCAGACCGATCTCTTCGAGATTGGCTAGCAGCTTGTCGATCTCTAGATTCACCAGATATTGGAAATAGACATAAGCCTGCAGATGGGCCAGCAGCCACTCCTGCGGCCTGGCCGCCGACTTGTAGGGCAGCGGCGCCACCTGCCGGAGCTGCGGCGGGTAGAGGGCCATGAAGCCCTGGCCGATCTTGAACGAGGCCTCGTACTGACAGCGAGGCTTGGTGCGGAGATCGCTGTTCCAGCTCGGAGCCAGCAGGCTGTTGTCCTGCGGGAAACCATCGGGATTCAGGGGCACCCGGTAGGTGCCGCCCGCGGGCGCCCGGCTGCGCTCGCCCTGGGTGGGGATAGGCGTCGGTGCCGCCAGCAGGGCGCCGATCTGGGCGAAGATGCCATCAGGGTCTTTGTCGCCATCCCCGGAGGGGCCCGTCTGCACCCCGCCCAGCCAGGGCAGGGGCCAGCCGGTGATGTCGTGGGGGTTCACAAACGCCGCCACCGCAAGCCAGGGCGTCCGCTCTTTGGTGGCGTTCGTGCTGTCGTAGATGTTGCGGATGTTGGTTTCAACGCCGAGGGCCTTGCGATTGAAGAAGCCGTTCGCCACATCTGAGAAGCCGATGTCACGAAAGACGCCCAGGTTGCCGGGCCCGCCCCCCTGGCTGCTCGGCCAGGAGAGCGACCAGTTGCTGAAGCCCCATGCCTCGAGATCAGGGGCCGGTGGGTTGCTGAAATCGTGACGGCCGAAGTAGTGGGTGCTATAGCCCGCCGCCCGGAACCAATCGCCGACGGTGGGCACCTGGTTATCGGGCAGCCAGGGAAAGCCGGGTCGTAAGCCTGTTTGAACATTCCGGCCGTCTGGGTGACCAGGTGGCGACTCGGATACTGGCCGGTGTAAAGACTGGCCCTGCTGGGGACGCAGGCCGCAGCGGCGATGTGATGGCGGCCCAAGCGCACCCCGTGGCGGCGCAGGCGGCGAAAGGCAGGGAAAAAAGCAACTAAAGAATTATCCTCCTTTAAGGCAGGGTCGAAGCTGAGGACTTGATTCAGTTCCGCTATTCTTGGTGTGAGATTGATTTGGCTTGGGGGCATTCTCATCTGGTCGACAAGAATGAATAAAATGTTTGGCTTGGTCACTACGTGGCTCATCTTATTCAATGAAATCTAAAATTTAGAATGAACTCAGATTGTGCAATAACAATTTAACAATTTGCAATTTCTGCCTCGCTCCCATTATGAGCAACGCCCTTTGGCCTGGTGCAAGAGCGAGGGCTCAGAAACGCATCAAGAAAACTAAGCGGCCGGGCCATCGTCTCCGAATAACCGAGGATGCCCCGATCGCGGTGGGCATATAAAACAGTGTCGTCAGCCTCCAGCAGGAGGGTGCCGCCCCGTTGAGTGAGAAAGTCATCGCGGGGCACGTAGGTGCGCCAGTGGCCCAATACTTCGGTCATGTTGCGCAGGCGGACTGTGGCCAGCTCGAAGGGGCGCTGGAAGCCGCTACCGCCGGCGCGGGCGAAGAACGAGCCTTGCAGCGGCGGCAGGGGACCAGCCTGGATGGTCTCGTCGTCGGCGAGCAGCTGGGGGGCGGAGCGATCGCCGGTGTAGCCCCGCAACACCTCCATCAATGTGCCCGGAGAGCCGAGGCCGGCGCACATCAGCAGCAGGTTGGGCCAGGGCCCACCGAATTGCTGCAGGCCCTCATACAGGCCCAGGGCCCGGTGCAGCTGGGGTTCCGGATCCACCAGCAGGCGATCGGACGGGAAGCCCGTGAAGGCGCAAAACCTTTGGCGGCCCTTCTCCTCGCCGATGCCGATCGCCAGCACGGCGATGCCGGCGGCCCGCAACCGGGGCAGGGCTGGGGCCAGGGCCTGGGCGTATTCGAGGCTGTCGAAATCGCCCAGCTGGGGCAGCAGCAGCACCAGGCGGCGCTGGCCCGTGCCCATGCCGTCCACCGCGGCCAGGCGCTCGCGCAGCGGGGCCGGCGCCAGGGGACGCGCATCAGAACTGGACATGGGCCTTGGGGCGATCACGGACCCACCATGGTGGCGCGCTCCAGAAAGGACTCCGCCGCGCTGGCCAGCAGCTGGCGGCGTTCCGGATCGATGCGATCCAGCAAGCGCACCATCATCGCCAGGCGCGGATTGGCCGCAAAGAATTCCCGGTGCCTGTCGATGAAGCGCCAATAGAGCCCATCCCAGATGGCGCACCAGGGTCCTTTTTTGAAATCACCCATTTTGAGGATGTAGTTGGAGCCACAGATGTAGGGCTTGGTGGCAAACAGGCCGCCATCGCTCATCAGGCCCATGCCATAGATATTGGGACCCATCACCCATTCATAAGAGTCGAGATAACGCTCCATGAACCAGTTGTGCACCGCCTTGGGGTGGATTTCGCACAGCAGCATCAGGTTGCTGATCACCATCAGCCGCTCGATGTGGTGGTTGTAGGCGAGACGATTCAGCCGCTGGATCGCCGTATCCAAAGGCGCCAGGCCGGTGCTGCCGTCGTTCCAGCAGGGAGCCAGCAGGCGCTGATGATTCCAGAAGTTGGCGCTGGCCTGTCGCTCGCCATGGACACGATCGATGCCGCGCACGAATTCGCGCCAGCCGATCACCTGGCGCACAAATCCCTCCAACGAGGCGATCGGGACGGGTGGGCTGCTTTGGGGCTGGCCTCTCTGTGGCTGGTCGCCTTGCGGCTGGTTGCCTTGCGGCGGCTTCTGAGTGTGGGCCAGGGCGGCGGCCACCACCGACGCCGGGCTCAACAGGCCGATGTTGAGCAGGGGCGACAGCAGGGAATGGTTGAGGGTGTCGTGGTGTTGGCTGAGGGCGTCTTCGTAGGGGCCGAAGTCCGCCAGCCGCTCGCTCAGAAAGCGCTGCAGCCAGGCATCGGCGCCCTGGTGGTCGTAGGGAACCCACAGCGGTCCGAGCTCGCCGGGGTGGCCGGCGAAGTGCTGGCCGATCAGCATGCGCAGCACCGGCTCGTAGGGGCTGGCGGTGATGGGCGGCAGGGGCGGCTCGACGTAGCCCTTGGGCAGTTTGCGGCGGTTTTCGGCATCAAAGCTCCAGACACCACCGCTGGGGGATCCATCGGCTTCCAGCAACAGGTTGAGGCGCCGCCGCTGGCGCTCGTAGAAGGTCTTCATGAACGGGCGGCGCCGCCCCTCGAACCAGAGCCGGCTCTCATCCACGGATTCGAGGAAGGCCGGTGAAGCCAGCACGCTGAGCTGCAGCGCTCGCTCGTCGCAGAAACGCCGCAGGCTGGCCTCAAAGCCCCGATCGGCGATCTCCGCCACCCGCAATTCGCGCCCATCCCCCAGTTCAGCGGCCAGCCGCTGCCAGAACGGCATCGCCGCCGATTCGGGCAGTTCGAAATAACGCAACTCCACGCCTCGCTGCAGCAGGGCATCACGGAAGTGGCGCATGGCCACAAAGGTGTGCAGCAGCCGCAATTTGTGGTAGCGATAGCTGGAGGCCACCCCCAGATCTTCGATCATCACCACCCGCTCGCGGACGTTCAGATTCAGGGCTGAGGGGCTGAACCAATCGCGGTGTAATTGGTCGCCCAGGATGAGGGTGAGGGTCATGGGCAATAGATTGATGTTGAGTATCTAAATGCCAACAAGCTCATCTCCATCCTTGCCCCAACCATAGGCGCTGGCATCCTGAGAGCAGCAAACTACTCGACCAGATGACCGATGAGTTCCTCGGGGCCCTGGAGAAACTGAACAAGTCCCTCCTGCACCAGGCCTTCAACGGCGAGCTGTGAGCCCCTGGCTTGGGTTTCCTCAAGATGGCGCCTATTGTTGAGCCACCTTGCACGAACCGCGCCGAGGTGCGGGCGGTGCTGCGCGAGCACTTCCTTGCCCTGGCCGCTGAGTTGAAGCTCGATTAAACTAGAGTCGACGCGACCAGCGGTATGGCGATCGAACTCTCCAGCGACCAACTCGACGCCCTTACCGTGGCGGAGAAGGTGCGATTACTTGAGCAGGTTTGGCAGAGCCTCTGCTGTCAACCAGATGCCCTCATCTCGCCAGAATGGCACGCTGATGTCTTGGTTGAGCGCCACCAGCGACTCCTCGACGGTTCTGCCACTCGCATTCCCTGGAATGAGGCCAAAGCCCAGCTGCAGCGCTTGGCTGAATGATCATCGAGATTTCCTCCGATGCTCTGATTGATCTGGAGGAGGGCTTCGACTTTTATCAACGTCAATCTCAAGGCCTAGGAGCTTATTTCATCTCGTGCTTGACATCTGATATTGAGGCGCTGAATTAGTTCGGCGGCATCCACCAGGTTGTGAATGGCTACCACCGTGCCTCGTCTAAGCGCTTCCCATTCAGCATCTACTACGACATCAAAAGCGAAACTCTCACAGTTGTGGCCGTGCTCGATGCTCGCCAAGATCCTCTCTGGATTCGGCAGAGATTGGGCTGATCAATCTTCAGGGCTCATAGCCATGGCATCCAGACGCTTGAGGTGTTCGTCAACCGATTCGTGTACAAAGCGGCCGGCCGCGAGGTCGGCGCGGGCTTCCTGCAGAGCAATTTCCAGCTCGCACTCCCGCAGCCGCTGATAAGAGTCGGCTTCCATCAACACAAACCGCAGTTCGCCTCGCACGCTCAGTCCCACCTCCCGTTCGTGCTCCAGCGCCCGTGAGGTGGCGCCGATGCCACCGGTCTTGAGGTCGTTCGCCGAGATGGCCTGCATCGCACTAATTACCGCTTCCCTCATCATACGGTGAACCGTACAATTGACAGTGCGGCTTCTGGACTTGCCGGGACCAGCTCCTTGCATCACCGGTAGTGATATCTGCAGGCCAGGATCACCAGCAGATCGCCAGCGAGCCGACAAACCAGGCGATGTTCAGCATTGATGCGGCGTGACCAGCAGCCGTCCAGGCCAGCCGCTCAAGCGCCGGCATCGGCTAGATCCGGATCGATCAGCCCATGGGAAAAGAGATCCCCACGATCGGCTTGCTCCAGTGACCGCTGCAGATGGGCCGCATTCGCCGAAGATCGCAGCAGATGCACGGTTTCCATCAGGCTGTTGTAGGTGTCGAGCGACATCACCACCGCCCCTTTGGCGTGCCGCCTGGTGATGAGGGTCACGTCCGCATCGACCTCCGCCTGATCCAGCACGGCCTCGAAGCTCTCCCGGGCCTCGGAAAAGCTGACAACCTGCACGGCGTTGTCCAATATCCTGTGCATGATTTTAGTTCGGTGGAGGGCATCCCTGCCGGATTCGATGCCGCTGAGGTGGGCCCTTGGAGATCGGAGCCGCTCCTATCTAGCCTGGCCCCATGGCCGCGGGCCAGGGCGATCAGGGGACTGGCGTCGGCGATAACGATTGCAGCCACTGCTCCAATGTGTTGATATCGGCGTTGGTTTCGGCGGCCGTGAGCCGGATGGCGGTAATGCCAAGCCGTCCGAGATGGGCGATGAAGCTCGCCACATCCAGCTCGGCGACATGGGCGGCACGCTCGGGGGAGAGTTCACCGTCGCGGAACAGCGCCGTGGCCAGGGCGGCGCGAACGCCCGGGGCCTGCAGCACCCCGCCCTCCTCCAGTCCGATCAAGACAGCATCTGGGTTATTGCGGTTCAGCACCACCACCGGACCGCTCCGGGCCTGACGAGGGCCTCCGCCGGATTGTGCTTCAGTCCGCTGATGCTGAAGGCATGCACAGCTCTTCTCCCCAGGGACGGTTTTAAGGGATGGTACTAAGGGATCTTTGCAGAAGAAACCGGCTGTGGTGCTGGGCACCCGATTGAAGGGGATGGCTGACCTCCGCATCGTCCCGCGCCCCCTGCTAGTACAGATGTGCGCCCGCAGGAGCTGCCATGGTGCCGGTCACCATCTCCCGTCTGCAGCCCTCCCGCGACGAGGAGATCGAAGACTGGCCCTGGCTCGATCAGGAGGTGCTGCGAAAAAGCCGCAGCCGCCAGGTCTGCATGACCTGCCATTTCTTCCGCCACCACCCCGGCCCCAACTGCATCCCGCTGCTCACCTGCCACCTGCACCAAGGCCTTATTGCCCACGGCGAGCACCTCACCCATCGCTGCAGCGGCTGGACAGAAGATCTGCATCGCCAGGGGGGTTGGGCGCCTGAGGTGGCGTGAGCGTTCTGCCTCAGCCCACCAGCACCGGTTCCGGCCTAAAGGAAGCGGGGGAGACCGATCAGGTCATCGGCTCTGACGGGATTCGCGATGCTACAACTAATGTTCAGCATCGGATCGTTTTGATTGGCCGTTGGCTGGGGCGCGATGCAAAGCTTCGTGTGGTTCTGGCTGAAGCAGTGGATCCGGTTGCGCTATTCAGCGGTTCCCTTCATTCGTCCTGATCGCCTGCAAAAGATCCTGGCGATGCACCAGGCTGGCGACTGGTTGGTTCTCGACGTCCGCACGAGCGCCGAATTCAATGTGAGTTGCCTCCCAGGCGCGGTGTTTATCGGCGATGGGGAGGAGATTCCCCACTCAGGCCCGCTGGGCAATGCCTCGAGTGAGCGGCCGATCCTGGTGTGTTGTGCGGTGGGAGTGCGCAGTGCTGCCGTGGTGAAACGGCTGCGGCAGAGGGGCTTCCGGAAGGCCGTAAATCTGGAGGGAGGGCTGTTTGAATGGGTGAACCAAGGGCATCAGCTAGTGCATGAGGGCCTACCCACCAGGCTTGTACATCCGTTCAATCGCTTCTGGGGTCTGCTCCTGAAGCCGCACCGATGAGAGGCGCTGGCGTGTCGCCACTGTCGATCATCATTCCCACCCTGAACGAGGCCGCCAGCCTGGAACGCACGCTGGCGAATGTGCGTGCCCTCGAGCCACCCGCCCTCGAAGTGCTGGTGGTGGATGGCGGCAGCTGCGACGCCACCTGGGCGATCGCCACCGCGGCGGGTGTGGCGGTCATCTCCTGTGAATCAGCGGGCCGGGCGATCCAGATGAATGCAGGTGCGCGGCAGGCCCGCGGCAGCCTGCTCTGCTTTCTGCATGCCGACACCCTCGTTCCCACCGATCTGGTGGCGATCGCGGAGCGGGTGCTGGA
>JBIKMU010000022.1:0-49972 GCA_044359075.1 Cyanobium sp.
AGAATGACGCAAGCTGTGGCAGCTGGCCGGCTTGCTGATGCCAGCTGCCAGCACAGCGCTCCGCACCGATTTCTGAATCAAACTCGGATCGAGATGATGGCGTCCCTCTATTAAGCCTCGTTTGTGTACAGTTCGAACCTTTTCAAGATGGATCTGCAGCTTCTTCGCTAGCTGTTTCGGAAGCATTGTGCGTCTGTCTTTTCCGCCCTTTCCATTACGAACGGTCAGTTCCTGCCGATTGAAATCCAGGTCATGCACCCTCAGCCGCAGAGCCTCCATCAATCGCAGCCCACTGCCATACAGCAGTCCAGCTACCAGCGCTTCGCTTCCTTCGAGCCGCTGCATGACCAATCGCACCTCTTCTTCTGTCAGCACCACCGGCAACCGTTGAGGCTTGCGGGCACGCACCACCCCCTCCAGATCCAGATCCCGCTCCAGCAGTTTTCGGTACAGAAACAGCAGCGCCGAGAGGGCCTGGTTCTGCGTGGAGGCGCTCACCTGAGCCTCCACCACCAGGTGCGTGAGAAAAGCGTTCACCTCCGCGCTGCCCATCTCCCGCGGATGGCGCATGCCATGAAACCGCAGAAACCGCCGCAGCCACTGCTCGTAAGTCTTCACCGTGCGGCGCGCGTAGTGGCGGGCCTGCAGCTCCTCCCGATAGCGCTGGATCAGCCCCGGCGGTGGGAGTTTCCGACAACCATATGTTCGGCACGATACACAACCCAGATCGAATGACCAGATCAGCCACAAGCACGATTGTAGAATTCAAATGTAGTGATTACTGCTCAGGACGCTAACAGCGCCTCAACAAATTCAAAACTATTAAATGGGCGCAGATCACGGATCGTTTCGCCGGCACCGATGAAGCGGATCGGCAACTTGGCCTCAGACGCCACCGCCAGGGCCACGCCGCCGCGGGCGCTGCCGTCGAGTTTGGTGAGTACAACACCGGTGAGGCCCGCTGCCTGGGCAAAGGCCATCGCCTGTTTCAGCCCGTTTTGACCCTGGCTGGCATCGAGCACCAGCAGGGATTCAACGGCCGCCTCGGGGGCCAGCTTGTCGACGATGCGGCGCACCTTGGCCAACTCTTCCATCAGGTTGTTTTTGGTCTGCAGGCGGCCGGCGGTGTCCACCAGCACCAGCTCGCAGCCCTTGGCCTGGGCGGCGCCGATGGCGTCGTAGACAACGGCCGCCGGATCGGCATTGGCCGTGGGATTGGAAATCACCGCAACACCACTACGCTCGCCCCACACACTCACCTGCTGCACCGCCGCCGCCCGGAAGGTGTCCGCCGCGGCGATCAAACAGCTATAGCCACTGCGCACGGCCAGATTGGCCAATTTGCCCAGGGTGGTGGTTTTGCCAACGCCATTTACCCCCACCAGCAACCAAACATTCAGCCGCCCCCGTTCGGGCACCAACAACTCGCGGCCGCTGGCGGTGATCGGCGCCTCCAGCAGGCCCCGCAATTGCTCCTTGAGAAAGCGCAAACCCTCGGCCGGATCGACTACCTCTTCGTTGAGCCGCTGCCGCAGGGCCGCCAGCACCTGGTCGGTGGCCTGGACGCCCACATCGGCCCGCAGAAGCGTGGTTTCCAGGTCATCGATCACCTCGGGGGTGAGGGGATCGTCGCCCAAGGTGTCGAGCAGCTGGGTGACGAAACCGCGGCGGGTCTTCTCCAGGCCGCGCCGCAATCGCCCCAGCCAGTCGATTTCCTCGATCGAGACCTGCTCCACCGACCGTCCTTGGGCGGCCAACACCTCCGCCGACCAGGTGAAGGTGTCATCAAAAGCGCCCAACTGGGGATCATCGCCAGCGGCCGCCGGGACTGAGGTCCCGGGGACTGAGGTCCCGGGGACTGCGGATCCGGGGACAGTGGCAGCAGTGCCAGCGGCCGCTGGCAGACCAGCAGGGGCGGCCAAAGCCTCGGGGTCGGCAACGCTCTCCTGGGCAGTCAGTTCCTGCAGCCGCTTTTGACGTTGGGCCGCCGCCTGCTCCAACAGGGATTTGCCCGGAGCGGCGGGGGTGAGGCCTTCGAGTGGTGCAAGCGCGGGTGCTGGCGCCGCAGGTGCTGGGACAGCCGCGGCTGGGGATACGGCGACGATCGGTTGGGCATTAGCCGCGGGTGCAGGTTCCTGCAGTGCAGGTTCCTGCCCTGCAGGTTGCTGCTCCGCAGGTTGCTGCTCCGTAGGCTCGCTGGGGGCGACTAGCGCAGACCAGGCGGGAGCCGCTGGGGTGGGGAGGTCCAACCGCTGCGGTTCTGAGGGTGATTGGGGGGGGATCCCAATCGCTTCGGCGGCTGGGCTGGAGGACAGCGCCGGCGATGGCGCTGCTGCGGCGGCCGTCGCCTGGGCGGTCGATGCAGCAGTCGAGGCGGCCTGCTGCTGGGCCTTCAGGCGGGCATAGGCCTGGCGTGCCCATTCGAGGGCATCTTGATCAACGCCGCCGGCGGTAGCGGCCGCTGGAGCCACGGTGCTGGATGGGGCCTCGCCCGGGGGATCCTGCGGGGCGGTTGCAGCGGCAGCAACCTCGGGAACAACGGCCGCGTTGGCGGCAGCCACCGCTTCAGGGGCGACGGCCTCGAGATCTGAATCTGAATCTGAATCGGTGCCAGGGGCCTGCTCAGCCGGAACCTCGGCGGCTGTTTCGGCTTGGGGCGTGGTGCGGCGGCGAAACCAATCAAAAACCATCTTGGCTGAAACCCTCGTTAGGCCTTGGTGGCGTTGGTGAAGCGCCGCAGTACACCGTTGATCATGCGCCGTCCTTGCTCATCGCTATAGCGATTCGCCAGTTCAACCGCCTCACTGCAGGCCACCGCCAGGGGGGTGCCGAACTGCTCAAGGTCTACCGCCGCCAGCCGCAAAATGTCCCGATCGATGCGGGGCAGACGGGTCAACCGCCAGCCCTCCATCACCCGATCCAAGCGGGCGTCCAGGTCTTGGCGCTGCTGCAACACCGCCTGGGCCCGTTCGATCGCCCCCCGGCGCACCGCCTCCTGGTCGGCCAACACCAATAGCCGCGGCAACTCAAGGCTGGCCGACAACCGATTCAGGGCCTGTTCGGCCAAGGCCAAACCCTTCTGCAGGTGCGTGCGCACCCGGGGCAAGCTCTGCTCGCCCTCCTGCTGCAGCTCGCTGTCGAGCAACTGTTGCTGGGCCTGTTCGAGATCACCGGCGGAATGGTCGAGGGCCTCACGCACATGCAGGGCCAGGCTGGCCTGGACCTGATGCAATAGCGCCTCCATCGACAGATCCGACGGTGGCATGGGCTTGCTGCCCCGATCATCCACCTGACCGAGCATCAACAGGGCCAGTTCACGGGAAAGGGAGTGACTCTGCATCAGGAGAGCTGGGGAGCCCGCAACTGGGCCATCAGGCTGGAGAAGCTGCGATTGGAAGGGGGCTGACGCTCATCTGGGTTGACGATGCCAGCCGAAATGATCGTGCGGAAGGCATCTTCGACGCTGAGATCGAGGTCCTTGACGAGGCGCTCCGGCACCACGGCATACCAACCGGTAGTGGGGTTGGGGGCGGTGGGAATGAAGACGCTCAGCATGGTCTCACTGAAATCAGCCTGGATCGAGCTTCCCATCGCTCCGGTGACGAAGCCAAGCGCATACAAACCCTCGCGGGGGTATTCCACCAACACAACCCGACGAAAGCGGCTGGAATTATCCCGCAGAAAGGTTTCCAGCAACTGCTTGAGAGTTTTATAAACCGAACCTGCCACTGGAATGCGCAGCAGGGTGCCTTCGCCAAACTCCAACAACCAACGCCCGACGATATTGCGGGCCATTAGGCCGATCAGCAGGATGCCCAGCAGGGGCACCAAAAGGCCCAAGCCAAGATTGATAAGTTCCTGCAGCAAGGGGTGCAGGGTGTTGAAGGGGTTGAACTGCTTGGGAATCGAGGTGAGAAAAGCCAGCACAAAACGGCTGACCGTGGTGGCCAGCCAGATGGTGGTGGCCAGGGGGATCACCACCAGAAGACCCGCGATCAGGTCGTTTTTGAGGTCCTGCTGCAGCCTGGAATTAAGGGGCTGATCGGGTCTTGGCAGGGTGGAAGGGGGATCCAATGGGCTAGGGATGGGGCTATGGGGGCTGGAAATCAAACGCTAACCAGCGATTGGGCCGGAAACCGGGAACCTCCAGCGCCGAGGGGCTAAAGAACACTGCCCAGGCAAAGAATGGTGAAGGCGGCAATCAGCACCACCGCACCGGCGGAATTGCCCAAGCGGCGCTGGTTGAGGGTCACGGCGCTGGTCTGTTGCATTTGCTTGAACTGACCTTCCATCTGGCCCAACTGACGCTCGACGAAAGTGCGGGCCGCCTGGGTTTTCTGTTCAGGGGTTGCGTTGGCGGGCACCTGGCCGCGGGCCTCGGCCTGCTGCACCAACTGCTGCAGCATGGCCGGATCCTTGCTTTGTTGACGGGCCATTTCCAGCTGACCCCTGGACGCAGCCAACTGCTGTTCGGCCTGCTCCTGCATCAATTTGTCGCCCCCAAAGGCAATCGGCAGGGCGGCCGTCAACAACACCGCCAGCAAGCCGCTCAGCAGACACACGGCCCAGAGCAGCGGCGAGCGCTGGTTGCCGCCATCGTCAAGCCTGGCTGCGATATACATCAACACCAGGCCCACCAGGGCCAGGGGGGATTGCTGCACCAGCCGTTCAACCACCAACTGGCGAAAGGGTTCCGCCCCCCAATCCCAAAGCGCCAAAACCGCCAACAGATTGAGGAACAGGAGCACCACCAGGGTGATCCCCATCCAGCGAAGCAGCGGGCTGAAGCGGGTTGAGGAAGAGAAGGACACGCCTGGTGATCTTGATTTTGCCAGACTTTACCGACTGCCCGTGTCCGCTTCCAGTTCCGACAACCTTTCTCAAAGCCTGCGCCAACGGGCCCTGGAGGAGGGCTTCGCGGTAGCAGGCATCGCCGCCGTTCCCGGTAGCAGCCGCCTGGCCCTGCGCAGCGCTGCCCTGGAGCGCTGGCTGGATGCCGGCTACCAGGGTTCGATGGCCTGGATGGCGGATCCGCGGCGACGGGCCATCAACGAACTATTGCCAGGGGTACGCAGTGTTCTGGCGGTTGGCCTCAACTATCATGTCGAAGCCAAACGCCAGCCCGGCAGCCTGGCCGTGGCACGCTACGGCTGGGGGCGGGACTATCACCGGGTCATCGATGGTCGCCTGCGGCGCCTGGGACGCTGGCTGCAGGACCAGGTGGATGGTGCCCGTTGGCGGACCTGTGTAGACAGTGGGCCGCTGATGGACAAGGCCTGGGCGGAGGAGGCGGGGCTCGGCTGGATCGGCAAACACGGCAACCTCATCAACCCCGAACACGGCTCCTGGCTGCTGCTGGGTCACCTGCTCACCTCCGTGCCCCTGAGCCCCGATCGGCCCGCCCCAGCCCGCTGCGGAACCTGCCGTCTTTGCCTCGCTGCCTGTCCCACCGAAGCAATTCGCGAACCTTTCGTCGTCGATTCACGCCGCTGCATTTCCTTTCACACCATCGAAAATCGAGACCCGGTCCTGCCCCCGGCCATCGCCAACCATCTCCAGGGCTGGGTGGCCGGCTGTGACATCTGCCAGGACGTTTGTCCCTGGAATCGTCCCGACCTGCCAAGTGCCACCGATCCCGAAGTACAGCCCAGGCCCTGGTTGCTGGATCTGCAGGGATACCAGGCCCTCGCCTGGAGTGATGGGGATTGGGATGGGCGTCTACGGGCTTCCGCCCTGCGACGCATCAAACCCTGGATGTGGCGCCGCAACCTGCGGGCCGCCCTAGGTCTTTCTCCCCCCTCTGCCTAGGGTGGGGTTGATTCTTAACGACTCCATGGCAGGCCGTTCCTGGCTGAATTTGGCCCCTTTTGATCTGCGCCTTCCACATCAAGCCAAGGGGACATCCAGCTGGCTGAGGCTGCCCCGTTTCGGCCTCGGCCTGACGCTGCTGACGGCCGGCCTGCTGGTGACGACGCGACCGGCAGTGGCCATGGTGCCCTTTGTGTTCGTGCCCCAGCCCGAGGCCCTGGAGGGGGCCGGCAGGGGCATTGCCCAGGCCGCCGCCAAGTTACTGCGTTTCGGCCAGCCAGAAGACGCTGCCCGTCTGGCCGATCTCACCGTGCGGCTGCTCCCCAACGAACCGATCGGTTGGGTGCTGCTGGCGGAAGCCGAATTGCGCAGCAACCGCTCTGAACAAGCTCTCAAGGCCCTGGAGAAAGCCAAGCGCCTCGATCCCAACAACCCGGGCATCTGGTTTGCCGAAGGGGCCGTAGCGCTGCGCAACAACCGCCCCGCCGATGCCCTGGTCCTGCTGCGCCGTGGCCTGCAGTTAGACAACCAAAACGCAGGCGCATACTTCGATTTGGGTAATGCCTATTTCATGCTTTCCCAACCGAATGAAGCCATGGCTAGCTTCAACAAAGCAGCCAGCCTGCGCAAAAATTTCTGGGAAGCGATCAACAACCAAGGACTGGTGTTGTTTGAACTTGATCGACGCCAGGAGGCCATGGATCGCTGGCGCAAGGTGCTGACCAGCAAGCCAGATGTCGCCGAAACCTCCCTAGCCCTCGGCAGCAGCCTTTTCCTCACCAACCCCCAACAGCGGGACGAAGCGCTGCGCCTGGCCAAAAACGCCCTGAACGAAGACCCCAACTACGTCAAGGATAGTTACCAAAAAGACCAGCTCTGGGGGCCCAAACTACGGGCTGCAGCTAGGAGTTTGCTCTCCCAACCCGAGCTTAAATCTGCCGTTGAGCGGGCCAGCGCCAACGCCAATGGCAGCTCCAGCCGGCCGGAATGAATCGAAGGGCCAACAGCCATCTGTAGGCTGAGCCCCGTCTTCCGCCCCAAAAACCCAGCACCGGATGGCCGAGGACCGCGCCGGAGACCGCATCGAGTCGATCGCCCTGCATCAGGAGATGCAACGCTCGTACCTCGAATACGCCATGAGCGTCATCGTCGGCCGGGCTCTGCCGGACGTGCGTGATGGCCTCAAACCCGTGCAAAGGCGCATCCTCTTCGCCATGCACGAACTGGGGCTGACTCCAGATCGCCCCTACCGCAAATGCGCCCGGGTCGTAGGTGATGTGCTCGGCAAGTACCACCCCCACGGCGATCAGGCGGTCTATGACGCCCTGGTGCGGCTGGTACAGACCTTCTCCAGCCGCCACCCGCTCCTGGATGGCCACGGCAACTTCGGTTCAGTGGATGACGATCCACCGGCGGCGATGCGCTACACCGAAACCCGGCTCGCCCCGATCGCCCACGAAGGGATGCTCGATGAGATCGGCAGTGAAACGGTGGACTTCGCCCCCAATTTCGATGGCTCCCAGCAGGAACCGACCGTCCTGCCAGCCCAACTTCCCTTTCTGCTGCTGAATGGCTGCACCGGCATTGCCGTCGGCATGGCCACCAACATCCCCCCCCACAACCTGGGGGAGGTGGTTGAGGCCCTAATTGCCCTGATCCGCCAGCCCGATCTGGAAGACGACAAGCTGCTGCAGTTGGTGCCCGGCCCCGATTTCCCCACTGGCGGTGAGGTTCTGATCGGCAGTGGTGTGCGCGAAACCTATCTGGGTGGCCGCGGCAGCATCCCGATGCGTGGTGTGGCCCACCTCGAGGAAGTTCAGCCCGGCAAGGGTCGCCATCGCCGCGGTGCCGTGGTGATCACCGAATTGCCCTATCAACTCAGCAAGGCCGGCTGGATCGAAAAGTTGGCCGAACAGGTCAACGACGGCAAGATCACCGGCATCGCCGATATTCGCGATGAGAGCGATCGGGACGGCATGCGGGTGGTGGTGGAAGTGCGCCGTGATGCGGAGGCCGCCAAGGTGCTCGAAGATCTGCAACGACGCACGGCCCTGCAGAGCAATTTCGGTGCCATCCTGCTGGCCCTGGTGAACGGCCAACCCCAACAGCTCAGCCTGCGCCAGCTGTTGAACCATTTTCTGGAATACCGCGAACTCACCCTGCTGCGCCGCACCCGCCACGCCCTGCGGCGCTGTGAAGATCGCCTGGAGGTGGTTGAGGGTCTGATCAAAGCCCTGACCAACCTGCAGCAGGTGATTGCCATGATCACCGCCGCCGCCGATGCGGCAGCCGCCAAAGCGGCCCTGCAAGTGCAACTAGACGTGACGGAACGCCAAGCCGAGGCCGTTCTGGCCATGCCCTTGCGGCGCCTCACCGGCCTGGAACAAGAAAGCCTGCGCAAGGAATCCGAAGACCTGGCGACCGAACGCACCAGGTTGCGGCACCTGCTCGATGACCGGGACACCCTCTTGAACACGATGGTGAGCGAGTTGAAGGTGCTCAAAAAGCGCTACGCCACCCCCCGCCGCACCCGCCTGGTGGAGGGGGGAGACGAACTGGTGGCCCTGCGGGCCGCGGCGGTGCGGCCCAACACCGAACTGCAGCGGCAACAGGCCTTCGAGGGCCTTGCCAACGACAGCCAACTGCTGATCCAAGCCGATGGATTGGTGCGCATCGTCTCCGCCCAGATCCTGGGCAAACTGCACCTGCAGGAACCCGCTGAGCTGGGAGAACATCCCGCGCCGGCCCGCCTGCTGCTGCCCGTGCAGGCTCAACCGGCTTTACTGGCTTTCACCGCCGCCGGCAGGGTGGCGCTACTGCGTTGGGAATTCGCCGGGCAGCAAAGCGGCGGGTTGGAGAAGTTCCTGCCCGACAGCCTCGAAGGCGAACGGGTGATCCAGGTGTTGCCGCTGCCCAAGCAACCCGGCTGCAGTCTCGGTCTACTGAGTACCGATGGCCGCTTCAAGCGCTTGCCCCTCGAAGAATTCCTGGAACTTTCCGGTCGGGCCGCCACCATCCTCAAACTCAAGGAAGGGGTGGAGCTGCAACGGGTGGTGGCCTGCCGCGAAGACGAGGAGCTGGTAGTGGCCAGCAGCACGGGCCGCATGTTGCGACTGGCCATCAACGAAGCCAATCTGCCTGTGATGGGGCGCATGGCCCAGGGGCCCACACTGATGCGTCTGTTGCCCGGCGAACGGGTCGTGGGAGCCGCCAGTAGCCCAGCAAGCGGCAACGTGGTGCTGGCCAGCCGCCTGGGCCAACTGAAACGGCTGGCATTGGAAAGTCTGCGGCTGTGCCAAAGGGGCGATCTCGGCCAGATCGGCCTGCGTTTCCTCGATCGCTCCGACGAGCTGGTGGACCTGCAAGGCCCGGGACCGAGCGTGATGGGGGTGGTGTTGGCCGGTGGCAATGGCCGCAGCTTGCGCTTGAAGGTGGCGGCAGTGCCTTTGGAAGACACCAGCGGTTCGGGCCTCAGCCTCGGCCTTGCCACGGGGCAGCAGGTGCAAGAGCTGGTGCCCCTGTTGATGGACGAAGCTTGAAAAAGCCAAACGCCTCCTGCTTCCCTTGGCGGAAGGCCTGGGTTCTGCTGCTGGGAGCCAGCCTGCAGGTCATCGTCGGATTCCCCGGGCAGCCCGGCTTCAGCCAGGGACAAATCCCGACAACCCTGGAACTGGCGGCGCCGATTCCCCTACGGGACCCAGCCGGTCAGGAATTGCTTCGCAGCAGTGATGCCCAAGCCGACTATGGCCCCCTATCCCAGGATTTTGAAACCCAGGCCAACCTCTCCTATTGCGGCGTGGCCAGCTTGGTGGTGGTGCTGAACAGCTTGGCAGTGCCAGCCCCTGCTGTGCCGGCTTACCCCGGCTACAAATTCTGGACCCAGGAAAATGTCTTTGGCGGGCCTGCTGGCGACCGCTTCGTGCGGGCCGAGCGGGTGCGACGCGAAGGCATGACCCTGGCCCAACTGCATGGCTGGTCCAGCGACCACGGCCTGGTGGTGCGGCGTTTCCACGGGGACCAGCTGAGCCTGGAGCAGTTCCGCCAACTGTTGGGAGAGGGTCTCCGCGATCGTCGCGATCGTCTGGTGGTGAATTATCTGCGCAGTGGCATAGCCCAGAAAGGCAGCGGTCACATTTCACCGATCGCTGCCTACGACAGCCGTAGCGATCGCGTTCTGATTTTAGATGTTGCCCGCTATCGCTATCCTGCGGTGTGGGTTAAATCCGAAGCGCTGTGGCGAGCCATGGGCGAAATTGATAAGGATTCCGGACAGAGCCGGGGGCTTTTAATTCTGAGCTGGAATCAAACAAACTAATTTGCTATTCCTGTTTGCTATTCCTGCCTAAAAACCCCAAACTGGTTTTTCTCAGTGATAGTTAAACCTAGGCGACCGGCACCGGCGCTGCTGCCAGGCCGGCAGGCTCCAACATCAATTTACTGCCGCGCACTTCCTCATCCATTTCGATAGGGTATCGGCCATCAAAGCAGGCCGTGCAGAACTGGCTGGAGGGGGCATGGGCGGACTCCAACATGCCATCCTTACTGAGATAGGCGAGTGAATCAACGCCCAGATGGGCCTCGATTTCGGCCAGGTTGAGGCGGGCCGCAATCAAATGATCCTGGGTATCGGTGTCGATGCCATAAAAGCAGGGATGGGTTACCGGCGGTGAACTGATGCGCATGTGGACCTCGGTGGCCCCGGCATCGCGCAGAGCCTGAACCAACTTGCGGCTGGTGGTGCCCCGCACGATCGAATCATCAATCACCACAACCCGTTTACCAGCCAGGACATCGGGCAGGGGATTGAGCTTGACGCGAATACCGACTTCCCGCATCGCCTGGGTTGGCTGAATGAAAGTACGACCGACATAGCGGTTCTTGATCAGGCCATCGGCAAAGGGAATGCCACTAAATTGGGAATAACCAATGGCCGCAGGGATACCGGAATCTGGAACACCAATAACAATATCGGCCAGCACAGGTTTCTGACGCGCCAATGCCTCACCGATACGCACGCGATAGCTGTAGAGTGACTCACCAAAGAATCGACTATCAGGACGGGCAAAATAAATCATCTCGAATACACATAATTTGGCGGGTTCTTCGCACCAAATCTGCCGTTTTGGCTCTAAATCACCGCTACGAAAATGTATTAACTCACCAGGATTGACATCATCGACATACTTGGCACCAATAATATCGAGACCACAGGATTCACTACTGGCCACCCACTGCCCCTCCTCCTCTTCTCCCAGGCGACCAAACACGAGCGGCCTGATGCCATGGCCATCCCGCACCGCAAACAACCCCTCGGGGGTGCCGATCACCAAGCTGAAGGCGCCGCGGCAACGGCCCACCGCCTGACGGATGGCTGCGGCCCAGTCCAAGCCACCATCCACCGCCTGTTGCAAAGCAAAGGCGATCAACTCGGAATCGGTGGTGGAAGTGAACTCAGACGAGAGGTGATCGAGGGCCAAGCGCAGCTCGGCCGCATTGACCAAGTTGCCATTGTGAGCCAGGGCTAAGGGCCCGAGGCGGGTCATGATCACCACCGGTTGGGCGTTGCAAACCTTGCTGCTACCAGTTGTGGAATAGCGGTTATGGCCGATCGCCAGCTCGCCGGTCATGCGCTCCAGGACGTCCTGATCGAACACCTGGCTGACCAAACCCATGTCCTTGTGCAGACGCACTTGGGGGCCATCGAAGACCGCCATGCCCGCCGATTCTTGGCCGCGGTGCTGGAGCGCGTAAAGACCGAAATAAGCGAGGTTGGCGACCGGTTGCCCAGGAGCCAGTACGGCGAACACACCGCAAGCTTCTTCGGGCTTGTCGGCGCGATCAGCCGGGATCTCAACCAGTGGGAACTCAACCATGGAAAAAGCCATGGGGAGGGCGGGTTGGCACGGGGCAGACCGCCTCCTGACTGCGTGCATCCTGACGCATCGACGCAGGGGCGGGTGTGGCGAAAGCCGCCGGACTCAAACCGTGGGAGGCAAATCGCCAAGGGGGTTCGCCCCGAGGCGACGGGGAATACCCCCTTCAAAACTGTCCCGCAGGGAGTCCAGGGGCAGCCGTAGCAATGTTTCAGCCCCAATGGTCAGCTTCAGCTCTGCCTGGGCCACCACCTTCCCTAACAAAGTGGTGGGAACACCTACGGCAGCCGCCTCGCTCAGCAACTGGCGCCAACCGGCAGCCGCCCCAACCGGCACGCTCACCAACACACGCCCGGCGGACTCCGCAAACAAAAGACGGTCGCGGCGCACCCCACTGGCAGGCAGCTCCAGCAAGGCCCCCAGGCCGCCCGCCAGGCAGGCTTCAGCGCAGGCCACCGCCAAACCCCCATCACTCAGGTCGTGGGCACTGGCCACCAGATCGGCGGCGATGGCACGCCGCAACAACTCCTGGAGCCGAGCCTCCAGCTCCAGATCAATGCGGGGAGGGCGACCGGTGCAGAGGCCATGGATAACACTTTGGTAGCTGCTGCCCGCCAAGCTGATCCTGTCATCGGAACCATCTTCACCGCACTCAGGAGCCAGGCCAAGCAGCCAGATGGCATCGCCCGGCTGGCGCCAACCCATCCCCCGCACCCGGTTGAGATCGCTGACCAAACCCACCATGCCCACCACCGGTGTGGGCTGGATCGGTTGGATGCGGCCATCGGGCAGGCGGGTTTCGTTATATAAGGAAACGTTGCCCCCCGTGACGGGGGTGCCAAGGGCCAGACAGGCCTGGGACAGGCCGCGACAGGCCTGGGCCAGCTGCCAATAGCCAGTGTCTGTGTCCGGGGAGGGAAAGTTGAGGTTGTCGGTGACAGCCAAGGGTTCGGCGCCGACACAGCTGAGGTTGCGGGCGGCCTCCGCCACGGCCGCCATGCCGCCCCGCTCCGGATCCAGGGCCACCCAGCGATTGGGGCAATCCACCACCGCCGCCACCCCCCGGTGACCAGCAACCATCGCCCCCTCCCCCTGCTGGGGTCGCAGACGCACAACAGCGGCATCGGCACCCCCGGGGGGCACCACGGTGTTGGCCTGCACCTGGTGGTCGTACTGGCGCCAAATCCAACGCTTACTGGCGATGGTGGGGTCATCGAGCAGGCGCAGCAGCACCTCCCCCCAGGACAACTGGCCCGAAGCCAGAACCACGCCTCCACTGGATGGCCCAGGCAGGGACGATTCCTGCCACCTCCAGTGCTCCTGAATCTCGGCAGGGGGAGACTCCAGGAGCACGTGATGGTTGATCGGCGTGTCGTCGGCCAGCGCACTGGCAGGGACCTCGGCGGCCACCTGCCCCGCCTGCAGGACCCGCACGACGTTCTCGGCCAATACCCTTCCCACCACAGCAGCTTGGAGGCCCCAGCGGCGAAAGCGTTCCATCAAGGCCTCCTCGCGGCCCGGTTTGACCACGAACAACATGCGTTCCTGGGATTCCGAGAGCAGAAACTCGTAGGCCGTCATGCCTTGCTCGCGGGCCGGCACCCGATCGAGATCCAGCTCGATGCCGACACCACCCTTGGCGGCCATCTCCGAACAACTGCAGGTGAGGCCAGCGGCACCCATGTCCTGGGCGGCGACCACATCGCCACTTTGGAACGCCTCCAAACAAGCCTCGATCAAGCCCTTCTCCAAAAAAGGGTCCCCCACCTGCACGGCGGGGCGATCGTCGAGGGAAGCCGCACTCAGTTCGGCACTGGCAAAGCTGGCGCCCCCCATGCCATCACGGCCGGTGGTACTGCCCACATACACCACCGGATAGCCAATGCCGGCGGCACCAGAACGCACGATGCCCTCGGTTTCCATCAGGCCCAGGGCCATGGCGTTGACGAGGGGATTGCCGGAATAGCTGGGGTCGAAACCAACCTCGCCGCCGACGGTGGGCACGCCAACGCAATTGCCGTAATGGGCGATGCCCGCCACCACCCCCTCCAACAGGCCGCCATTGCGGGGATCTTCGAGGGGCCCAAAGCGCAGGGCATTGAGCAGGGCGATCGGTCGGGCGCCCATGGTGAAAATGTCGCGCAGGATGCCTCCGACTCCGGTGGCAGCCCCCTGGAAGGGCTCGACAGCCGAGGGATGGTTATGACTCTCAATCTTGAAGGCGAGGCGCTGACCTTCGCCGAGATCCACCACGCCGGCGTTCTCACCGGGCCCCACCAGGATGCGGGGACCGCTGGTGGGGAACTGGGCCAGCAGGGGTCTGGAGTTGCGATAGCAGCAGTGCTCTGACCACATGACGCCGAACATGCCCAACTCGGCCCGGTTGGGGGCGCGGCCCAGACGCCGCAAGATTTCGTCGTAATCGGCTTGGCTCAGGCCCTCCTTGCGCAGGGCATCGGGCACCGAAAAGGTCAGGGTGGGGTCCACCAAAGCGGCGCCAACAACGACAGCACCTGAGTCTCCAACAGCGCGTCACCCGAGGCGCCCAAGGGAATCAAACCCAGGGGTCCTCCTCTTCCTCTGGCTCTGCCGATGCCCCGGGTCGGGGGGAACGGCGGGAGCGGGGCATGGCGCTCTCGACTGGGCGGCTGCGGCGACGGGGAGCGCTGGAATCGAAGGGGGCGTCGGCCGGTGCTGTTTGCCAAGGCGCCCCAGCGTCTTCATCCCAGTCCTCCAACGGGTCGGAGCCAGTGGCGCGACCACGGGCATCGGAATGTTGGTCTTCGCTTGGATCCCAACGCCCGCCAGGGCCATAGGAGAAAGGACCTTGCGGTTCTCGCCGACCCCGTTCGTCCTCCTCCCAAGGGGGGTCCTCAAGCCAACCCTCCAATTTGTCCTCAACCCGATCGCCAACCTGCTGAAACTGATCCCGCAGCCGGGAGGTCTCCTGGCCCACCTGATCGCGAAGGCGCCGGGATCGCCGCAGGAATTCCTGACGCACACTGGCCCGGGCCAGGGGTAAATCATCCAACTCCCGCAGGGCGGTGACGACCCGACCGCTCTGCTGGTCAACGATGCGGTCGGGACTGAGCCGCCAGCGGCTACTGCCGGGAAGCCGGGGATCACTGCGGGAAACCAGGTAGTGGAGGATGCGACCGCTACGCAGTTCGACTGCGGCATCGGCAACATGGCCCAGGTTCTGGCCATCGACTCCGATGAGGGTCGCATCAAACAGGGTGGGCAAGCGCTCGAGGGTGGCGGGATCGGTATCGGCTGGGAACCCTTTGACAAACGCCTCCTGCTCGCTGAGGCCCCTGAGCTGGTTGAGGCGCCACACCTGGCGGCGCTGGCCAAAAGCGGAAGGGCGGCTCACCCAGCCGAGCAAGCGATGGACGGGGGGATGCATCCAGCCCAGGAGCCCCGCTCCATGGTCGGTACCCTGATCGCAGCGCACGCGCCTGGCCAGCAGGTCACTCAGTAACAACTGCTCCGGAAGGGTCACGGCCTCAGGTTCGGATCTGCACCGGCATCACCAGATATACGAAAGCATCCGGCTCACCAACAGGCTCCAGTACCGCAGGGGTGGTGGGGGCGTTGCACTTGAGAACCACCTCGTTGCCCCCCATCACTTTGAGGCCATCCAGCAGATAGCGGACATTGAAGGCGATGTCGATGGGATCGCCTTCGATGCTGGCTGCCAGGGATTCCGAACCACTACCCACGTCCTGGGCGTCGGCGCGAATCGTGACCTTGCCGGCGGCCGGATCGGCGCTGATCGTCACCACGTTGTTGTGCTGATCGGCCAGCACCGCCACGCGCTCCAAACCAGCGATGAACCCTCGTCGATCAAGCCGCACTTGCCGATTGAAGCTGGCTGGAATCAGTTGGGCGTAGTTGGGATAGACGCCATCGATATTGCGACTGGTGAGCACCTGATCAGCCCAAAGGACCACCACTTGCCCTTGGTCACAAAAGAGGCTGAGGGGCTCCTGGGAAGGCCGGCCGCTAAGCAACCGCTCCAGCTCCCTCAGGGAGCGGGCGGGCACTGTGACGTCAAAGGGCTCACCGTCACTTGCGGGGGCCGTGGCCCCGTGGTCCAAGTGGAGCACCGCAAGCCGGTGGCCATCGGTTGCGGCGCATTCCAGGCCTGCGCCATCAAGGCGCAGGTGCACCCCGGTAAGCACTTGCTTGGCCTCATCGCCACTGCTGGCAAAGAGAGTGGATCGCAAGCCCCTGACAAGGGCATCGGCATCGAGGCGGATTGAGGTGCCGGTCTGGTTCAGGGGAAGATCGGGAAAATCATCGGCGGGCATACCGCGCATGCGGTAGCTGCCGCCAGAGCTGGTTAGTTCCACCTGCTCGTCCCCTTCCAGGCAACTGAGGCTGAGGGGACTTTCCGACGACAGGCGATTGACAATTTCCGCAAACAGGCGGGCCGGCAGGGTGATGGCCCCGCTGGTTTCGACCGCTGCGGCAAGGCTGGTCTGGATGCCGAGGCTGAGATCGAAGGCGGTGAGGCTGAGTCGCCCGGTGGCGGCATCAGCGGTGAGCAACACGTTTGCCAGGACCGGATGGGTCGGTCGGGCCGCCACTGCCCTACCGACCAGCTGAAGGCTGGCATTGAGTTCGGCCTGGGAGCACACCAGCTTCATGGCAAGAGGTGGACAGCGATGGCTGGCCGGAGGTTCTGAACGTTGGGCCCACGGTTTCACAGCCAGGGCCAAAGCGCAACGGTGCCGAACCGCCCGGCGACCCATCGACTACTCAAAAGTTTTGATTTTTAAAAGATAAACAAAATCGTCGTAGTAGGGGTTGAGGAAACGGTGGAAAACCTGTTTACCGCTCTTCGGCTCTTGGTTTTTTGTTCACAGCGGTTTGGGATGGTGAGCTTGAACCGGACCCCTTGACCATGTTTTCCTCAGTTTCCCGGCCCTGGGGAATACCAACCTTTGACAAGGCTTGAATGTTCCCTTCTCTTTTCCCCGCTTTCGCCTCTCCCTTCACCAGATTTTCCCTGGGACGCTTTGGCGAGCGGATCAGGTTTTGCCCCTGTTTCCCCGGCGATCTACCCTGCCGAAGGGCCAAAAAAAAGGCCCCGCCATCGCGGAAGCCTTGGTTTGGAGACTGGCCGGGGCCAGGTTCTGGTCAGGAGTGCAGCCCTTTAGAAGCCCATCACCCTGGCCACCGTGTTGGTGTCGGCTTCAATGCCGGTGTGGAAGGTGGAATCGTTGTGTTCGATGGCGGTGGAGGGATCTTTGAGGCCATTGCCGGTGAGGACGCAGACCACCCTGGCCCCCGCAGGCACCTCACCATGGCGCTTGAGCAGGCCGGCCACAGAGGCCGCACTGGCAGGTTCACAGAAGACGCCTTCGGCGCTGCCCAGCAGCTTGTAGGCCTCGATGATCTCGGCGTCGGTGACGGCCATGAAGTCACCCTGGCTTTCCTCGCGGGCCCTGATGGCGTTATCCCGATTCACCGGGTTGCCGATGCGGATGGCGGTGGCGATGGTGTCCGGTTGTTCCACCGTCTCTCCCAGGACCAGGGGAGCTGCTCCGGCGGCCTGGAAACCCATCATGCGGGGCAGTCTTTGGCAGTTGCCGGCCTGCTGGTATTCCTTGAATCCCATCCAGTAGGCGCTGATGTTGCCGGCATTCCCCATGGGGATGCAAAGCCAGTCGGGCGCATCGCCCAGGGCGTCAATCACTTCGAAGGCAGCAGTTTTCTGACCCTGAAGGCGGTAGGGATTAAGGGAGTTGACCAGGGTGATCGGATAGCGATCGGCCACTTCACGAACGATGGCCAGGGCCCGGTCGAAATTGCCTTTGATCGCCAGCACCTCGGCCCCATACAAAAGGGCCTGGGCCAGTTTTCCCTGGGCTACATAGCCGTCAGGGATCAACACGAAGGCGCGCATGCCACCCCGGCGGGCGTAGGCGGCGGCGGCGGCGGAGGTATTGCCTGTGCTGGCGCAGATCACCGCTTCAGAGCCTGCTTCCTTGGCCTTGCTGATCGCCATGGTCATGCCCCGGTCCTTGAAGGAGCCAGTGGGGTTGAGACCGTCGTACTTGAGGAACACCGAAACGCCACGGCCGATGCGTTCAGAGATGGCCGGGGCGGGTATCAGCGGGGTGGCCCCTTCCCTGAGGGTGATCACCGGGGTGCTGGCACTCACGGGCAACCAGGGGCGATAAGCCTCAATCAGCCCCGGCCAGTCCTGCATCGTGGGGCGCTGGCCCAGGCGACGCAGGGCTTGGAGCAGGGGCACGGGTGGAGGGGAGAGGAGCTTGATTGAATCTACGTTGCCTGGCCTCAGGGGGCCTTGGCGGCCGGGGTTGTCAAAGGTGCCTCGGTCGCATTGGGATTGGGGGCCGGTGCGGCCGCCGCAGGACCCCGCAGGCCGTCCAAGGGGGATTCTGAGAAGAAGCGCACCAGCTCGGCGATGGATGAGGCTTTTTCCATCAATCCCAGCAGGGCTGGGATGCTGACGGCCATCTCCCGGGTGGGATAGGCCCGCAGCAAGCTGATCGCTGAGAGGGATTTTTGATCGTTGTTCAGACCCAATACGATCGCCGACCGTAGGGCGACCACCCCGTCTTCGCTGGCCCGCATCGGATGAACGATAGTGCCAAGGCGATTCAGAATCGCTATGCCGATGCGGGTGTTAAGCAGCCGTGAGACCATGCCGATCGGCAGGTTGACCGATTCTTTGAGCATTTTTTGCACGTCCTCCGGCCTCTGGTTGCTGAAGCGCAGCAGATCGCCCAGAAGGCCATGGGCCTGGCCGTTGGCGGCCAGGCGCTCGAGATCAGCGACCGGAATCGAGCGACGGAAGGCTCCAGAAACGAAGACCACATTTTCGGCTGCCGGGGTAGGGCTGGCCGTTCCCCATAACGTCAAGCCGATGGCGACCGCCAGCAGCCTTTGCCGTTTCGCCACCACCATGGCCCGTTGTTCCGTCTAAAAATCACCGGCAATCTATGCCTGCCCCTACCGCGCCGGAGCCACCAGCACGTCCCGTACCAGCCGCACGACGCCCTTTTCAGCCAGTCCTCGCGCCACTTCTACCCCCATGCGCCTCAGGTCTGGTTCGGCCAGGAGGCGGGGCAGGCGCCGCAAAAGGAGCCGGGGTTCGAAGTTGGGTAGGTCCCGCAGGATGGTCGCCAGTTGTCTTACCGGTTCGAGGTCGAGCAGGGGTTCGCTGGCCAGGGAGTCTGGAAGTTGCTGGCGTTGGCGCAGGCCCGGGGGCAACAGGCCTGCCGGCATGCGGCGGCCTAGCTGCAGGGTGGTGCGCCAGGCCAGTCCGTCCATCTGGGCGACCACGGCGTCGACGAGTTGGCGCCGCAGCATGCCGGCGTTGGCGGAAAAAAGAAACTCAATCACCTGATCGAGCAGGCCTTCGAGGTCAAGTTGTTGTTGCAATGAGGCACTGCTGAGCAGATTTTCAAGACGCTGCCAGCGGAATTCATCGCCATCGAAGAGCATCTCCCGCAGGCTGCTGCGCAGTTGCGGGTCCGGGTCTTCCATCAGACGCCTGGCAAAATAGGGATAGGCCGCGCCCAAGATCTTGAAGTCGGGATCAACGCTTAGGGCGATGCCTTCGAGGGTGACCAGTGAGCGAATGATTAGGGCGTAGTAAGGCGGAACTTGGAAAGGAAAGCGATACATTACACCCGAGAGATCGTCGGTGACGGCCTTGAAATCCATGCGGCTGACACCCATCTCGATGGCTTGGCCAAATACGCTTTCAAAGGCCGGCACAATCGGCTCCAGATTCACCTCTTCTCCCAGAAATCCAAGGCTGACAAAGTCCTTGGAAAGGGCGCTGAAATTTCTGTTTACCAGATGGACCACCGCCTGGATCAGACCCGTGCGGGCCTCCCTGCTGACCGTACTCATCATGCCGAAATCTAGGTAGGCCAGGCGGCCATCGGCGAGGGCCAGCAGGTTGCCAGGGTGGGGGTCGGCGTGGAAGAAGCCGTGTTCGAGCAATTGCTGCAGACTGCAGTCGACGCCCACCTGCACCATGTCGTTTGGATCGATGCCGAGATTGCGCACGGCATCGAGATTGGTGAGTTTGACACCGTCGATCCATTCCATGGTCAGCACGCGCCGGCTGGTGGCCTCGTGGTAGATGGCTGGTACGGCGATGCGGGGGTTGGCGGCATGTAGTTCGGCGAAGCGTTCGGCATTGGCGGCTTCATTGAGATAATCCATCTCTTCGAACACTCGGCGGCCCAATTCATCAATCAGCCCTACCAAATCGCTGCGGATAACCCGCACTCTGCGATTCAGCCAGGCGGCGATGTTACGTACGATGTAGAGATCAAGGGTGATCTGCTCCCGCAGGCCCGGTCGTTGCACCTTGACGGCCACCTTCTGTCCGTTGGGCAGGATGCCCCGGTGTACTTGGCCGAGTGAGGCGGCTGAGATGGGATCGCGCTCCAGGTGGGCAAACAAGTTGGCCACCGGAGCACCGAGATCCTCTTCGATGCAGGCCATGGCCAGCTCTGGATCGAATCCTGGCAATTGATCCTGCAGTTGGGCCAGTTCTTCGAGCAGGAGCGGCGGCACGATGTCCGGCCGGGTGGAGAGGGCCTGGCCTGCCTTGATGAAGGCCGGCCCCAGGGCCGCCAGCAGCTCGGCGCATTCGCGGGCCCGGGCCCGGGCCCGTTCGGGCTGCTTGAGCTGGCCGGTGAGTTTGTCGCTGCCTACTCCCAGCAAAAAAAGGCCGATCGGGATCAAGGTCTGACGTAGCCGGCGGGCCAGGCGCTGGGGATGGCCGGCGTAGATGCGGCTGATCGCCTCAGGGTCGTACTCCAGCAGTCCCGCGGTTTCAAGGAAATCGCCGAGATCGGCGGGGTTCTTTGAGCCGTTTTGGGGGCTGGCATTCACCGGTGCCCTTGGAGCTGTTGGGGCCCCGATGGAGGGGCTGACAGGTGGGGCAGGTGCCATCGGATCGGTGCCGAAAACGGAGGCCCGCATGGCAGCAAGGGCTGTTTCGGCGGCGGTGGTGCTGGCGGGGCCCGTTCGGTCCATGGGGGAAGGGGCCGGCGGCGCCGGACAGGGTTACATGGTTTTAGGGCACCCGGTGGGTTCGTGACGAGGCGCAGTGGACCGATTATAACCAATTATAAAGCTTGTTTGATCATTATTGATATCGATTATGCTCGAATGAAATTACTAATTTTTGTATTTTCTTGAATTCGAGATAAATTTCCATTTCCTTTATTTCAGATCTGTTTTCCATTGTTAGTATCATCTCTACCTTCCACCTCCAGGCCATTTCTATTCTTTCCCTGCTTTTGCCTCACAAAAGGATAGCCGATTTTTTGCGTCGTTGTCGACCTGGAAGGGTGCAGCTATTGCAGTCTTGTGTGTTGGCTGCTCTCTATTTTCTTTTTGGCCAGGCCTCCTTCAAGGTGAGTGTTCAGCATCAGGTGCTGACGCCTGTTTTTTTTGTCCCAGAAGGCATGGCCCTAGCGGCGATGATTGTTTTGGGTCCCGGCCTCTGGCCTGGAATTGTCGTTGGCCAATGCCTGTTGGGTCTCAACGCCGGCTTGCCGTTCGGTATTGCCTTGGCGTTAGGTCTTTCCAATGGGTTTGAAGGACTGGTGGGTGCTTTTAGTTTTAGATTTCTCAACCTGCGCTCCGACCTCAAGCGCCTTACAGACCTGTTGTGGCTGGTGACCCTGGTCTTTCTGGTGCTGCAACCCTTGAGTGCAACCTTGGGGATGCTGGTTTTGCAGTCCGGCCATGTTTCAACGGCACCATTTTTTGTGACCCAGACATGGCTTAATTGGTGGTCTAGTAATGGCATTGCCCAGGCCCAGCTCACGCCCCTGTTATTGATCCTGTTCAGTCGACGTCGCGCCTTTCGCGACAACCTGGTGGATGCGGTTTTGCCTGCCCTGATAATGGTTGGAGGGCTTAGTCTTTTTGTGGTTATGACCCAAGATGGTCTTTCCCTCATCAATAACCTTGATCTCTATCGTCCCTTGGTGGTGATCCCAGGACTGGTGCGCGGCCGCCTAGCGGCTTGTTTTGCTTCTTTTTATCTCTCTATTGTTACCTTATGGGCCACCAGTATCGGTGAAGGGCCTTTTAGATATTCTGGTGTCATTAACTATTATGCACTTAATCTATTTGTGATTACCACTGGTCTAGTCGCTATGATTGTGGCTACTTTGATGGAACAGATCAAAGAAAGTGAACAACATGCACTCAAGAGTGGTGCTGCCGCTCGTCAGGCTTTGACTGAAAATCAGAATTTAATCAGTCGTATGAGCCACGAAATTCGCACACCACTTGCGGCGATTCGCAACCATGCCGTTCAGGCCATGGCCACCAATGTTAATCGAGATGACCATTTCAGGTATGGCGCCATTCTCTCGGCCAGTCAACACGCTTTGGATGTAGTCAATGATTTGCTTGACCCCCAGCGACCTAAAGGCCAGCTAGCAAAAATTCGTTTGGAGTCGGTGGCTGTGCGAGAGATGACCAAAATCCTGTATCAAATTATGGCACCCCAGTTTGAGTGCAAAAATCTCAATTTTTTGGTGGATATTGATGCTGATGTGCCAGAATTTATTCTCACCGATTCGATGAAGCTCAAGCAGGTGATTCTCAACTTGCTTTCCAATGCCGGCAAGTTCACTAGCCAAGGCACGATCCGTTTGCATTGGAGTCTTGTGCCCCCAGGCACCGCTGATGCCGATACCCTGCGCATTGCTGTCGAAGATACGGGCCCTGGACTGGGCGCCAACGACTGCGTCAGTATCTTTCTTCCTTTTCACCGTCTTGATAACGTCCATACCAGCGACGAAGAGGGTACGGGTCTGGGGCTATTCATTAGTCGCGATATTGTCCAGTCCCTTGGCGGCCGGTTGTTGGTGGATAGTCAAAAGGGACGAGGTAGTTGTTTCTTCATCCTGTTGCCACTACGGCTACCCGAAAAGCAGGTGTCGGCCGAATCAAGTTTTGATTCTGATTTTGACGTGTCGCCCCAGGTTTTGGGGATGTCTTCACCCGATCCGGAGGCTCCACGTTTGGCGGGATTGCGCCTTCTTTTGGCTGAGGATTACCACAGTTTGCGCCATTGTCTGCAGGAGATCCTCGAAATTCATGGCGCCATGGTCTTCGCCGCCGCCAGTGGCGAAGAGGCCCTTGTGCTCATGGCCATCCATCCCATAGAGATGGTGTTGATGGACATGACCATGCCCGGTATGGGTGGTTTGGAGACGGCTAGGCGTATCCGCCAAGATCATCGCCCGGATCACCGCTATAACCAGCTACCGATCATCGGCATGACAGGGGATGTCTTTCTCGAATCCGAAAGGGCTTTTCTGGAGGCCGGCATCAACTTCTTATTGATCAAGCCGGTTGATACCGAGGAGCTGCTCGATACCCTTAGCCACTTCCGGAGCCGGCCTCCAAACCCCGGACCAACGCTAGCCCGGACTCCGCCAGTCTGAGTTGACCCCGATAGGGACCCTTGCCATCCAGACAGGCGGCGCCACAGTGGCAGCCCAGGCTGATTGCTGCCGTCAGCGGCCATTGGGCCGCCAGTGCCGCCGTCACTCCGGCGGCAAAGGAATCGCCGGCACCGTAGGTGTCAGCCACCGGTCGCTTGCGTTGGGGGGCCTGGAAACGGCCCCCTGGACTGACCTGCCCGCCCCGGGCGCCTTCGGTACGAATCACCAGGGTGGGGGGTGGATTGAGCTCACCGTCGCGATAGGTTTCGGCTGGATCAAGGGCGCTACCAATCAGGGCATCGAGCTGCACCCCCGCCTCTTGCAGCACATCGAGGCGGGTGCGGGGCGTAGCTGTCAGCACCTTGGCGCGCCGCGCTTGTCTCAGGGCTGCTGCATCGGCCGCCGTCACGAAGACCCCGTCGCAATCGGACAGCACTTCCCATGGCAAGCCATCGCTGCCATGGGCCGCCAGCCGCTCCCCGATCACCGTGATCGTGCGCTCGCCATCACCATCAATGAAGGTGATCGCCTGGCGGGTCGGGGCCTGCCTCCAAGCCACATGCAGCTCCAGGCCCATAGCTGTAAGTTCCCTGGCCGCCTGTTCGCCGGTTGCATCGCACCCCAGGGCTGTGAAAAACCGCACCTTTTGGCCCGTGAGTCGCGCTAGTTGGACTGCAACCACCGCACCACCGCCGGCGGGGCATTGGTGGAAGGCAGTGGCGGCCGTGATGCTGCCTGCTGTCGGTAGCTGGGCAACCTCAACGAAGCTCACCATTTCCACATGCCCCACAACCGCCAGATTCAGGGGGGGCAGGGGCGGCAAGTCCTCCAAGGGAATGGGTATCGCGGTCAGCATCGTTGCCCTTGGTGCGGGGAAGTCAAGGCTTGGCCTGCTGGCTGATCAGGATTCCTGCCACCGCTGCGGGCGGGGCGCTGGCGGGAGACTGTTGCAAGAAGGTGGCGACCGCCAGGGGTCTGGGTTGGTCATAGCCCACAGGTAGCCAGAGGTCGCCGGCGACGGTGGGATAATGCACTTCCCAGTGGTAAAGGCCGGTGTAGGCGGCAGGATCTTCCTTGATCAAGGAGGCGTAGGCGAGGACTGCGCGTCCGTATTGGTAACTGTTGTTATACCCCCACAGCCCCTTGCGGATGTCCTTGAGGCCGCCGCGACGCACCAGATAGCGGGCAGCGGCGTGGATGGCGTCCTGGGGGTTGCGAATATCGCCTCCTTTACCGATGCCAGCTTCTGCCCAGGTGGAGGGCAGAAATTGCATCGGTCCACGGGCATCGGCAATCGACACCCCGTCGATTCGACCCATGCCGCTTTCCACCAGGTTCACCGCCGCCAGCACTTCCCAGGGAATGCCGGTTGCAGCGGCGGCGGCGTGGTAGTAGCCCAACAGATTGGCGGCTGGCTCGGGGGGAATGATGCGCCAGGCAGGCACTTTCACGGCCAGGCTTTTGCCGTGGCGCATTTCCAGAAAGGCTCGCCGCGCCACCATGTGCTGATCCAGCACCAGTTGCCAGCGGGGCGCCAGGTAGGCACGCACCTGGTTGGCCAGGTCGGGCCGGGGCGCCAGCGCCCGATAGATCACCTGCTGCTGGTGGCCCAGTTTAGCCAAATCGGCAGCACGGGTGCTGTTTGAGCGCAGTGCCAGCTCCACAGCGGTCAATAATCCAGCGATGGCGGCCGGGCTGCTTGGCACAACTGGATAGGGGCGGCCGTCGGCGGCCCGGGGCAAACGGGGATCGGTGGGCAGGGTTACGACCCCACCGCTGGGGGCGCCGGTGGCCTGGGCGGACCCGAGCGGGGGGGGTAGGCAGGCCACCAGGCCGAGCAGCAGGCTGGTGGCAGCAAAACCGCTGAGCACCTGGCGAGCTCGCCGGGGGGTGAGTTTGCGGGGGTCAAGGGTGGAGGACATGGCTGGCAAGCGGGTCTGGGCCCATGGGATTGAGGGGCCAAATCATGCCGTTTCGATTGATCTGAGTACTTCCGGGCGCCAAGGGGCCAAGGCGATTAGGGTATTGGTACGGGATCGGGGCTGGCCGCTCTCCTTGAGCTGATAGTTGGTTACCGAGGCACCTTGCTGATGGGGGGCCAGGAAGGCCGAATCCTCTAGGTAATAGGAGGCTGCGCAGCCGTGGGTTTTGGCAAGTCGGAAGAAATGTTCCGCACCCGCTTTGTCATCCAGGTTCAGGGCCGCCAGGCCCCACAAACTGGCCAGCCTTAATTGCCTTGGATCCAAGCGGTGCGCTTCGCTGACCAGGGATCGGGCCTGGGAGAGCTGCCCAGCCAAGGCCTGCACCGTGGCGGCGATGGCGTGCAGGCTGCCGAAAGGCTTGAACAAAATGCCGGAAGCCGACAAGGCGGTGAGTGCCGTTTCAAAGTCGCCTTGGTTGGCCAGGATCAGGGCCTCCAATAAATGGTTGAGGGGCAAGGGAAAGGCCGGATTGATAGTTTCACGCTGTAGTTTCAAGGCCTCCAGCGCTAGTTGGAACTGACCCAGATGGGCATGGGCCAGGGCCGCCAAGAGCCAGCCATGGGGCCGCTCCCGGTCCAATCCCTGCTCCAGCAGCTGCAGCGCCGATCGGGAATCACCCATGCCCAGCAGCATCCTCGCCCAGGCGCGCTGGCCAGGGCCTGGCTCCTTGGCGTTCGCTTGGTGGGCGCTGAAGGACAGTGCTGCCTCATCGGGCCGGCAATGAAGTTGCAGCAGCACTTCGGCCCGCAGGGCCTCCAGCTCAACCGTCATGGTTTGCTGGGCCTCGGCTTGAGCAACCAAGGTTTCAATCTCTTTAGACAGGCTGGTGAGATCTTCAGCACCGCAGGCTCGCTGCAGCAGCAGGGTTTCCGCAAGAGCTACCAGGGCTGGCGTGAAATGGGGTTGGACCTTTAAACAGCGGCGCAGGATGGATTCCGAAAACGCCAGCTGGGTGGGATCTTGTTGCCTCAGGGCCATGAGGGCATCAAGGTAATCATCCTGGCCCAGGGCTGGCAGGAGACCTGGGCTTGGGCTGGCAGGGGAGGCGCCGGGAGGGTCGAGCTCCCGCACGGAAGCCTCAAGGATGTACCCGGTACCGTAAACGGTGCGGATCAATTGGCTGCCAAGGGGCCCTTGGGCGAACACCTGGCGCAGGCTGTGCACGGCCCGGGCCAGGCTGACTTCGCTGACATATTCATGGCCCCAGACTTCACGCATCAACTGTTCCTTGCTCAACAGCGTGCGGTTGTGGCGCACGAAACATTGCAGCAGACGCCTTTGTAAGGGGCTCAGCGAGACCAAGCTGTCCCCCAGCATGAGCATGCCATCGTCCGACAGGGTGTAGGGACCGAGGCGCCAACCGGTTCCACTGGTTGGCTGGGAAGTCTTGCAGGCTTGATCAGACAACGTTTGCATGGTAGATGGGAGAAACGCAATGGCGCCAAGCTTCTACCTGGTCAAGGAAAACCAGATTAAAGCTGGATGCCCAAGGTCATGGTCTCAATATTGGTAATGGCTTTCCCGGAGTGGGTGTCAGTTTGCGCAAGGTTTGCGAAGGCTTTAGGGCTATTTGCGCAGGAATTGCACGAAAGCCCCCCTGTCCCCCTGGTTTGCATTCCTCAGGGCAGGGCTCCCCAGATGAGCGTCAGCAGCGAGACGGTGCCGATGGCCATCAGGGCCAGGGCGGTGCCGGTGCCGATTGAGGTCTGGGGCACGTAGGTGTAGTCAGCCCGCCCCAGCATTATCAGGTTGCGTCGGTGCTGCCGGGTGGCGGCCGCCATGGCCACGATGCCGGTGAGAATAAACGCCATGGCCACAAGCCTCACGGTCAGGTCGGCGTGACCGCTGGCGCCCAGGCGGGTGCGGTTGATCGCACCGACAATTTTGTCCAGGCCGAAGCCGAAGCTGATCAGCGACAGGCAGGTGCGGATCCAGGCCATCAAGGTGCGCTCCTCGGCCGCCCGATTGCGCTCCTTGGCCAGTTCGTTAGTGAGATTCATCGCATTGAGCTGGAGATCACGCAGCGAAAACCCATGTGGCAAGTGCTTGTATCCACGCCCTGGGCCATGCGAGCAGCGGGACGGTAGCGCCGGCAGTAGCTCGGGGCGCAAAGAAAAGATCCCCCCTTGACGACCTTGCGGGGGATGCGAATGGCGCCAAGGTCGGTTGCGATGCTGCGCTCCCTGGCACTGGCGCTGGCGGCGCAACAGCTGGAGTCCAGCCGATCTCCATGGTCGAGATACCAATCTTGCGTCCACTCCCAGACATTGCCGATCATGTCGACCAATCCATAGCCATTGGCGGGATAGCTGCCCACGGGAGAGGTTCGCTCCCAGCCATCGAGTTGGCTGTTGGCGTAGGGAAAGTCGCCTTGGAACGTATTGGCTAACATTTTACCGCCAGGATGTAGTTCATCGCCCCAGGCATAGTCCTTGCCCTCCAGTCCGCCGCGGGCCGCCCATTCCCACTCCGCCTCGGTGGGCAGGCGTTTGCCAGCCCATTGGGCATAGGCCTCAGCGTCTTCGAAGGCCACATGCACCACCGGATGGTGTTCTCGCCCCTTGATGGAGCTGCCAGGACCCTCTGGATGGCGCCAATCAGCTCCCGCAACATAGTTCCACCAGTTGTAATGATTGCCCAGATCCACCGAGGTAGCTGGCGCGGCAAACACGATCGAGGCTGGTGCCAAAAGCTCGGGCCGAGCCCCCGGATACTGGGAGGCGTCGGCGGGTCGCTCGGCCAGGGTGTGATGACCGCTGGCTTTGATGAATTTGAGGAACTGGGCATTGGTGATCGGGGCCCGGTCCATCCACAACCCACCCACCTCCAGACGGTGCTGGGGTGCCTCCTCGGGGTAATGGTTGTTCGAGCCCATCAGCAGGGAGCCCCCTGGAATCCAAACCATGTCCCTGGCCGGAGGACGGCCGGGGGGCTTGCGTTCCCCCAAGCGGGCCATGGCTGGGGCAGGGGGGGGATTGGAAAGGCCCATCGGCGTCAGCGGGCGTCCGAAGCGATCAATTACACCCTTGCACGGATATCCGGTAGCTAAACCCCAGGGAACCGGGGTCACTGCTGGCCCCCACCTTGAAGTTCATCTGCATGGCCTGCTTGTCGGGAACGGCCTGGAAGGGACCGAACATGCGACCGGTGCCGATGGGGGGATTCATGGTTTCGTTGATGACCTGCAGGGAGGATCCATCAGCGAATTTCATAAATCCTTCTACGGGATACTTGGCCTTGGTGTCAGAAGAATTGGCGGTGAAGAAGAACTTGTAGCTTTGGAAGGGACGATCCACCAAGAAGTCGGTGTTCCAGTTCGATTTTCCCAACAACTTGCTCCGGCCAACTGACTTGGCCACCACCGGGCTGGCTCCATCGCCACCGATTGGCTGGAGGAACACACATTTTTCGGCGGCCAAAGCTGGCGAGAGGCTGGTCGCTGTTAGCAGCATGGCCGAGCTGATCAGGGCGGTGGTGCGATGGGTGACCAAGGCAGGAAGGGTGCGGGACATCGTTTGCGGGATTGAACTCAGCAGTGTGGAAATTTTCAAAGTCGCAGTCAATTTTCGTGTTGCTTGTATTGGTGTTCTCATGGGAGCCCCCATCCCTGAGCTGATCAACATATCCACCTTAGCCAGTCATGATTCGTCAAATCGCCAATACCGGCTGCTGCTGCCACTGCCTCCTGCTCCGGTCCAACGCTGCTAACTTTCGTATCCCCTTGCGGCACCTTTTTGAGTGGACCGCCGCCCGGCTCCCGTTCCCCTGCACCCGAGATGTCCAGCTCGGCAGTATCCGAACGGGGATTGGCGTCGTCATTGTCCTTGCGCCAGTTGCTCGACAGCCTCAGCGGCGAACAACGTCGCAATCAGGAGGTGTTGGCTTCCCTTTGCTTTGCCCTGCGCAGCTTTACCAACCTGCAGCGTTTTCTTGAGCTGGTGCCCCTGGCTGCCTCGCGGTTGGTGCAGGCCGAGGGCAGCCTGCTGGTGGTCTTCCATGACGACGGCAGGCTGCGGCGAGACCATCTCAAGGCCACGGCTGGCGATCGTTGCGGTGAGGTGTTGCGGCAGATCGCCGCCCTCCCCGATGGCCCGTTCACGGCCCAGGGAAGTGGGGAAGCCGTCGTGGCGACGCTGGACTCCCTGGTCCGTCGCCTGGTGGGTCCGGCCCAGGTGATGGCTACCTCCATCGTGGCGCGCAATCGTCAGCGGGGACGCTTGTATGTCTTCAGTGGCCGGAGGGGCTACTGCTGGAGCGAGGTGTATCGCCGCCACCTTCAGCTCGTGGCCGATCTCACCGGGGTGGCCTTGGAGAACGAAATTCTCCAAGAGGACAGGCGCAGACACGAACGCTTGGATCGCCAGCTGAGTATTGGCGCCGAGATCCAGGCCCAGTTGCTGCCGGACCGCTGCCCCGTGATCGAGGGCGTTGATCTGGCGGCCCGTTGTCGACCCGCTTTCCAAGTGGGTGGGGATTACTACGACTTCATTCCTGCTCGACCCGAGTCCAGTGGCAACCAGCGGGAACGGGAGAGTTGGGGCCTGGTGATGGGGGATGTGATGGGCAAGGGGGTGCCGGCGGGCCTGCTGATGACTCTGTTAAGGGGGATGCTGCGGGCGGAGGTGAGCAGGGGTCTGGCCCCAGATCGCATCCTTGCTGACCTGAATCGATTGGCCCAGGACGATCTGGCCCATTCCCACCGCTTCGTCAGCCTCTTCTATTCCGAATACGACCCGTCCAGCCGCCGCTTGCGCTATGCCAATGCCGCCCACAATCCACCCCTGCTCTGGCGTCGTCAGACAGCCCAGGTGGAGAGGCTGGATGCACCGGGAATGTTGATCGGCCTGCAGAGCGAGACAAGCTATGGCTGCGGCCAGACCCGCCTCGAACCCGGCGACGTAGTTCTTTATTACACCGATGGCGTTACGGAGGCCACGGGCTTCAGTGGCGGTCGCTTTGATGAGGATCGGCTGTTGCGGGCCTTTCAGGCGAGCTGTGGCCGCGGCAGTGGCGCCCAGGAAATCCTCGATCAACTTTTTTCGCGCTTGGACCGGTTTGTGGGGGCGGATCGCGCCCTCGATGACGATGCCTCGATCGTTGTGTTCAAACTGCGGCAACAAGTGGTTCTGCCTTCTCTGCCAGAGGCTGACGCCGAGCCCCTGCGACGGGTGCCAAGCTGAACCCCCCCTAAGCCTTGCCATGGCGGCCGACGCTTCGATCCGTTCCCAGGCCGCCGGCGTCACGGGTGGCACGGCGGCCGGCTGGAGCGACCGCTTTGAGCAGGGACTCCATCCGGCCATCGAGCGGTTCAATGCCTCGATTGGCTTTGACCTGGCCCTGCTCCAGGAGGACCTGGACGGCTCCATCGCCCATGCCCGCATGCTGGGCAACAACGGTGTGATCACTCTGGAGGAGGCCAGCCGCCTCATTGAGGGTCTGGAGGCCATCCGGGCCGAGGCGGCTACCGGAGACTTCCGACCCGGCCTTGAGGCTGAGGATGTCCACTTCGCGGTGGAACGGCGCCTCATCGAACACCTGGGGGACCTCGGCAAAAAGCTGCATACCGGCCGCAGCCGCAATGATCAGGTGGGCACCGATGTGCGTCTCTGGTTGCGGCGCCGCAGTGACGAGGTGGACCAGGCCTTGGTGCGCCTGCAGCGGGCCCTGCTGGCCCAGGCCGAGGCCCACGCCGACACCCTGATTCCTGGTTATACCCACCTGCAGCGAGCCCAGCCCATATGCCTGGCCCACCATCTGCTTGCCTACGTGGAAATGGCCGAGAGGGATCGCCAACGACTGGCGGATGGACGCCGCCGCCTCAATGTCTGTCCCCTGGGGGCAGCGGCCCTGGCCGGTACCCCGGTGCCGATCGATCGCCGTGCCACTGCGGCCGAATTGGGGTTTGGCGCGATCTATGCCAATAGTCTTGATGCCGTCAGCGATCGGGATTTCGCGGTGGAATTCATGGCCACCGCCAGTTTGGTGATGGTGCACCTCAGCCGTCTTAGCGAGGAGGTGATCCTTTGGGCAAGCGAGGAGTTTGGTTTCGTCAGCCTCACCGATCGCTGCGCCACCGGCAGCAGTCTGATGCCCCAGAAAAAAAATCCCGATGTGCCCGAATTGGTGCGGGGCAAGAGCGGACGGGTCTTCGGCCATCTGATCGGGCTGCTGACCATGATCAAAGGCCTGCCCCTGGCCTACAACAAGGATTTTCAAGAAGACAAGGAGGCGCTTTTTGATGGCGTAAGCACCACCTTGGCCAGCTTGGAGGCGATGGCGATCTTGATGGAGGAGGGCCTGGAGTTCCGGCCGGCCCGGCTGGAGGCGGCGGTGGCTGCAGATTTCGCCAATGCCACGGACGTGGCGGATTACCTGGCCGTCCGCGGGGTTCCTTTTCGGCAGGCATATCAAATGGTGGGTGCCCTGGTGAAGACCTGCCTTGCTGAGGGGATCCTGCTGCGGGACCTGCCTCTGGAGCGCTGGCAGGCCCTCCATCCTGCTTTTGATGCCGATATCCATGCCACCCTCGAGCCGAGACGGGTGGTGGCGGCCCGTTGCAGTGAGGGGGGCACCGGTTTTGTCTTGGTGCGCGGCCAGCTGGACCTTTGGCGCCGTCGCCTGGCCGGGGAGATCACAAGCTAGGCAAAGGTTCTGCTGATTCCCACAAGGAGGGCAATCCTTCCTGTTCGGAGGATTAACGTGGGTGAGTTGTTGGCCCTGGCGCCACATCCATTTTCCACGTTGGTCCCCTCTGGTTCTTCCGTGAGCATTTTCGTAGGCAATCTCCCTTTCCGCGCTGAGCAGGAAGACGTCACTGAACTTTTCGCCCCTTTTGGCGAGGTCGTGACCTGTTCCCTTCCCCTTGAACGGGATACAGGACGCAAGCGGGGCTTCGCGTTTGTTGAAATGGCTGATCCCGATGGCGAGAACCGCGCCATTGAGGCTCTCCAGGGAGTCGAGTTGATGGGTCGCCCTCTGCGCATCAACAAGGCTGAACCCCGGCCCGCGGGCGGTGGTGGTGGGGGCGGTGCCCGCCGTGGCGGCTATGGCGGCGGCGGTGGTGGTGCCGGTTATGGCGGTGGTGGTTACGGCGGCGGCGGCGGTTATGGCCGTGGCGGTGATGCTGGGGTTGAGCGGGGCTCCGGAGCCCGCGGCTGGGAAGATCGCAGCCACGGCGGCGGAGACAGCTTCGATCCCGGTCGTGCCCGTCGTCGCCGCAGCGGCGG
Organism: Cyanobium sp.; assembly: GCA_044359075.1. Classification (GTDB taxonomy): domain Bacteria; phylum Cyanobacteriota; class Cyanobacteriia; order PCC-6307; family Cyanobiaceae; genus Cyanobium. The sequence continues at coordinate 32,361 of JBIKMU010000022.1, forward strand.
GGGGGGCGGAGATTATCCCGGCGCTGAAGGCTGACCCGGGGGGCCTAGAGACCCCGGGCTTCCAGTTTTTGGGCAGCCGCTATCAACACTTCGGGTCCGGCGTCCCGCCGGCAGGCCTCCCGGGTTATGGAGTTGCGCCACTGGCGCGCTCCGCTAACCCCTTGCACAAGGTGAACCAGGTGTCGGGCAATGGGCCAAAGGAGACCTCCTCTGGAGCACCATCGCTCGGCATGGGGCACCAGGCCCCTGACAACGGATGCGGCGTTGGCTTCCTTGCCGGCTTGGCCGAACACGACCTGGTCTACCGCCTTCCAACGCAGCGGATGGCCGTAGACAGCGCGACCCACCATGACCCCGTCCATGTCCAGGGAGCCATGGTTGGCTTTGGTGCGCACAGTACTTGCTAACACTGACAGGCAATCTTCCAAGGTTTCCAGGCCCCCGTTGAGCTCGATCAGCAGGCCGGGCCTGGCTTGTTTGAGCTCCTGCACCAGGTCCCAGCGCAGGGGGGGCACGGTTCGGTTTTGATGGGGGTCCAGCCCCTTGAGCCAGGCCTTGCGGGCATGGACGCTGAATCGGCTGGCGCCGCCGCTGGCCACCGTGTCCACAAACTGGATCAGCTCAGCGAAGGAATCACGTTCGTCGATGCCGATGCGGTGCTTCACCGTGACGGGGAGGCCACTGGCATGGACCATGGCCTCGACGCAATCGGCCACCTGCTCGGGTTCGGCCATCAGGCAGGCGCCGAACCGCCCTTGAACCACCTTGGCACTGGGACAACCCACGTTCAGGTTGACCTCGTCGTAGCCCCACTCGGCTGCCAGGGCGGCAGTTTGGGCCAGAATTTTTGGGTCGTCGCCCCCTAGCTGCAGGGCCAGGGGGCGCTCGATCGGATCACAGCCCAGCAACCTTTCCAGGCGGCGCTGCCGTTCGCTGCCATCGGCACCGGCATCCTGAAGAATGTGATGGATGGCCCTGGCCACCACCATTTCGCTGTAAAGCAAGGCACGGCAGCTGATTTGGCGCATCAGCACCCGGAAATGCCGATCCGTGCAGTCGAGCATCGGCGCCACACTGAATCGGTAAGCCTGTTCCATGCCCCCATGCTGCCTAACCAGACGTCGGTCCTCGTGGCCGGTGGCGGTCCGGCTGGATTCATGGCAGCTATCACGGCTGCCGAAGCCGGTGTCAAGGGGGTGTTGATCCTGGAGGCCACTGCCGAACCCCTGCACAAGGTTTTGATCAGTGGCGGCGGCCGTTGCAACGTCACCCATGCCTGCTGGGAACCCCGGGTACTGGTGGGCCACTATCCCCGGGGCGGCAAGGCCCTGTTGGGTCCTTTTTCCCGTTTCGCCACCGCAGATGCGGTGGCTTGGTTTGCCGCCCGCGGGCTGACCTTGGTGGAAGAGGCCGATGGACGGCTGTTCCCCACTACCCATCGCTCCGCCTCCGTCGTCGCCGCATTAAGGCGCCTGGCCAGTGCTGCGGGTGTCAACCTTCATTCAACCCAGGCGTTGCAGACGGCCGAAGTCCAAGATGGCGTTTTTCGGCTTGGTTTGCGCGATGGCGGGGTTGTGATGGCGGATCGGTTGGTGTTGGCGACCGGCAGCCACCCCAGTGGCCACCGTATTGCCCGCGCCATGGGACACACGATTGTGCCGCCTGTTCCCTCGCTGTTCAGCCTCAGCCTTGATGCGCCTTCGTTGCGCCACTTGGCAGGGGTGTCCATGGATCCGGTGGGATTGCGGCTTTTCCCCCCCAGTGATCAAGGCAGCCTCCCCTGCCGCGGCCAGGGGGCTGGGGAAATGCAGCAGCGGGGTGCTGTGCTCATCACCCACTGGGGGCTGAGTGGTCCGGCCAGCTTGCGGTTGACCGCCTTTGCGGCCCGTCGATTGAGGCAATGGGGATATAAAGCCACCCTTGAGGTGGATTGGACCGGCGGGTTGTCCCAGGTTGAACTGGAGAACCTCTTCAGCGATGCCCGCCGCCAGCAGGCCCGCCGGCAACTGGGCAGTTGGCGTCCCTGGAGCGCCCTGAGCAGGCGGATCTGGTGGTCCCTTTTGGAGAGTCATGGCGTGGTCTTGGAGCTGCGCTGGGCCGATCTTTCCGGTCCAATCCAGCGGCAATTAATTCAGTCCCTGCGAGCTAGCCGTTACCCCGTCGTTGGACGGGGCCCCTTCGGCGAAGAGTTTGTGACCGCCGGCGGTGTGCCCCTGGCTGAACTTCACTCAACGACCTTTGAAAGTCGATCCCAGAAGGGGCTTTATTTTGCCGGCGAAGTGCTGGATGTGGATGGGGTGACCGGCGGTTTCAATTTTCAGCATTGTTGGACTAGTGGCTGGTTAGTGGGTGGTGCTTTGGCGGCTGATGTGCAACAGTATTGAGCTAGCGAATCTTTTCGAACACTGAGAACATCGGTAGGTACATTGCCAGTAGAATTGCCGCCACAATTCCGCCAACCAAGATAATCATGGCGGGTTCGATCAGTGAAGTAAGCAGCTTGATGGTGGTGCTGATTTCATCTTCATAAAAGTCGGCCACCTTGGAGAGCATGGAATCCATATTCCCGGTTTCCTCACCCACCCCAAGCATGCTGATAGCCAGCTCGGGGAATAAATTTTTGCTGCCTAATGCGGTGCTCAGCGGTACCCCTTCACTGACGTCCTGCCGGCTGGCTTTGATGGCATCACTCATTACACGATTACTCGTGGTTTCAAAGAGAAGATCCAGAGCCATCAAAATAGGCACGCCGGCTTTAGAGAGAGAAGCCAAAGTTCGGCAGAACTGGGCAGTAACTGTTTTTTGAATCAGGTCGCCAAACAGTGGAAGTTTGAGCATCAGTCGATCAATCTGCCGGCGCCCGAAAGGTGTTTGGTAAAAGCGGGCAAGCAAGACGAAGGCCAGTATTAGGGCTGCAACGAGCAGTAGGGCACCGGGAGAACGAAGAAAGTCACTTAGGGTGACCATGAAAACAGTAAAAGCGGGAAGTTCTGCATTTAGTGACTTAAAGGTATTGGCAAAGCTTGGAATCAGGAATATCGTCATGCCAAGAAATACTAGAATGGCCACTACAAAAACTGTGATGGGGTAACCAAGGGCCCCTTTGACTTGGTTCTGAAGTTTGGAGTTCTGCTCTAGTAGCAAGGCCAGCCGACGTAGGGTTTCATCGAGGACACCACCGGCTTCACCTGCTTCGACCATGGCAATAGTTAGATTATCGAAGACTCGTGGCCAATTACGCATAGCTTTTGCCAGGCTTTCGCCCTGGTTCACATCCTGGATCATACTTTTAAGAGCCCTGCGAAATAGGGGCGGCTTTTGCTGTTTTTGAATCATATCAAGACTGCGAAGAATTGGCACCCCTGCATTAACCATCGTTGCCAATTTGTTGGCAAAAATCGCCTTGTCACTGATGGTGACTGGTTTTTCCAGCCAACGTCTCCATCCCTCCGGGTCCCTTGGCTTTTGCTCAACAGGGGTGAGGCTGCGAGAGCGGCTGAGGGTCGTGTATGTCACCCCTCGGCGCCGCAGGACCCGGCGGGCTGCCGCCGGATTCTCGGCTTCCAGCCTGAACTCGCGCTGCTGACCAGACTTGGTTCTGTAAGTTGCCGTAAAGGTGGGCATGGGCGGATGCTGGGTATTCGGTAGCAGGGTTAGGAGAAAGTCACTTATTCAGCCAATTGGAATAGCCGTTCCAGTTCATCGGATCGCCCAGACTTGGCAAGTGCTTCTGCCTTGCTGATACGTCCTTCCTGTGTCAACGTTGCCAGAGCCCTTTCCAAGGTTTGCATTCCTTGATTAGCCCCTGTTTGGATTTGCGAATAGATCTGAGCTGTCTTGGCCTCGCGAATCAGGTTGGCGATGGCAGGGGTATTCACCATGATTTCCTGAGCCATTACGCGCCCAAATGATCCTTTGATGATTGTAATGTTATTGCATAGGGTTTGACTGAACACCGCCAACAGACTGCTGCTCAATTGCACCCGGATTTGGGCTTGCTGGCCCGTGGGGAAAACGTCAACCATCCTGTCGACGGTCTGGGATGCGGAACTGGTATGCAAAGTGCCAAGCACTAAGTGGCCAGTTTCGGCTGCGGTAATGGCAAGTTGAATGGTTTCAAGGTCCCGCATTTCACCGACCAATATCACGTCGGGATCTTCTCGTAGGGCGGCACGCAGGGCGTTGCCAAAGCTGCGGGTATCTTCATTGACTTCCCGTTGATGGATTATCGATTTGACATTTTTATAGGTAAACTCGATGGGGTCTTCAATGGTAATGATGTGTTCTGATCGCGTCTGGTTGATTTGATTCAGCACCGAAGCAAGCGTTGTTGATTTGCCAGATCCAGTCGGTCCCGTCACCAACACCAGTCCGCGGGGCGAGCGGCACACCTGCTCGAGTATCGGAGAGGAGCCCAGCTCGGCAAGGCTGGGGATGTGGCTGCCCAGAGCACGCAAACAAGCAGCGTAGGTGCCACGTTGACGATAAACATTGATCCGAAAGCGCCCAACTCCGCGGAGCCCGTAGGAACAATCTAGTTCCCAGTTCTGTTCCAATTGCTTGCGCTGGGAATTGCTGAGCAGCGAGAAAATCAACCGACTGCAATCATCATCTGTCAGAGACTCCTCGTGGATCGGACGCAACTTGCCGTTGAAGCGGCCATAGGGGGGTTGACCTGCGGCCAAATGGAGATCACTGCCACCAGCTTTGACTAGATCGACCATCAGATCTTCGATCATCACTTCATTCATCGACCTAACTCCGTGTTACAAGACAGTAGGGGCATTCCAACCATTCGTCTTGCAGACCTGCTCCGCAACCTTTGCAGGTGAGGGTGCTGAGGGCTCTGGCTTGGCGTTCGGATTCCAGGCCCGTATCGGTGAGCAGCATGCGTTCAACTTCTTCGAAACTGGTCAAGCCCACCCGAACCAGTTCGAGGCCATAACCCAGCAGGGTTTTCATGCCACTTTCAATGGCCAGTCTACGCAGTTCATTGGTGCTGGCCCTTCTGGAAACAGCGGCCGCCAGAGACTCCGTCATGGTGAGTACCTCGTACACTCCCACCCGACCCGAATAGCCTCGGCCATTGCATCGCGGGCAGGCCCCCTCGGACCCAGCAGCCACCGTGCAGGCGCGAAAGAAATGGGGGTTGCTTTCGTTGGTTCCCATCAGGCCGAAGTGGGCTAACTCATTTTCGCCAGGCTGGTGTGGAATACGGCAATCGCTGCAAAGTTTGCGTACCAGCCGCTGGGAGACTACCCCAAGCAAGGAAGCGCTGACAAGAAAGGGTTCAACACCCATCTCGTCGAGTCGTGCGAAGGCACTTACCGAGTCATTGCAGTGAAGGGTGGTGAGCACCAGGTGACCAGTCAGGGCTGCTTCGATGGCGGTCTTTGCCGTTTCGATATCACGGGTTTCGCCGACCAGGAGCACATCCGGGTCCTGACGCATGAAAGCCCGAAGGGCCACGCTGAAGTCGTAGCCCTTTTCCCGATTGACTTGCGTTTGCGTGATGCCCCGTAGGCTGTATTCGATCGGGTCTTCCACGGTGCAGATATTGATTGCCGGATCGTTGCGTTCAGCAATCAGGGCATAGAGGGTTGTGGACTTTCCTGACCCTGTCGGGCCCGTCACCAGGATCATGCCAAATGGTTTGTTGCCCATGCTGCGCACAAGCTGCCTTACCCGTGCATCGGTGATCAGGCCATCGAGGCCTTCCTGGGTGGCGATGTTGTCGAGCAGTCGCATCACTACTTTTTCGCCATGGCGTCCGGGCAGGGTGCTGACGCGGAAATCGGTGCTGTGGCCACGGTAGCTGCGCCGAATCCTGCCATCTTGCGGAAGACGACGTTCCGAAATATCAAGATCTGCCATGATCTTGACTCTAGAGGTGACCGCTGGTGTCATTTTTTTTGGCAAGCTTTCTATGTCTCGTAACACGCCATCCATGCGAAAGCGAATAAGTAATCTGTCATCTTGTGGCTCCATATGGATGTCACTTGCCTTCATCATTAAGGCTTCAATGAGAATGCGATCAACCAGATTTAGAATAAGAGAATTATTTTCTTCTCGGCCACTGGCCTCCAGGTCTTCGCCAGCGTCGCTCGTGTTTTCAGCCTCAGCCGTCGAGACCGCTTTGCCGAAATCTAAGTCGCTAAACAAAGACGTGCGATTGGCATCTTCTGGCCGCATTGAAAGGGTGTCATGATTCATGGCGTACTCATCCACTCGGCGGAGGCGACAGGGTGGAGCGAAGGGCTATCGCTCAGGAAACTCTTGACAATTGAGGGTAATCAAAAACTGTTCTGCCTTGCCAACTCTAGTTCGATGCTTGGGAACCTGGCTGAGGTGCGGGCTTCCGCAGCTTGTGGCCTGGCGCCTCTGGCCTTCAACATGGTTCCATCCGACATTTCGTGCCCAGGCAGTATGAGCGGCGATTTCCCAAGCGTTGGCGACTCCCATCAAGAGCAGCCGACCATCCCTGAGGTCCACGAAGCGGATTCTGGATGGGATCCGGACCCTGGCTCGCCCCAGCAGGGTGCTGGCGAGCCGGCTGTATCAGAGATTGCGACCGGCGACCGATCGGAGGCGGGCCAGGGTTCCGAGGCAGCTGGCACCGGCCCAGGCCCAGAGGGGAGTGGATCAGCTCAGGTCGATGGCGGTGCCAATAATTTGGAAGCGCGCTTGGCGGCCCTGCAGGCCGAAAACGAGAGCCTCAAGGGCCAGTACATGCGCATCGCCGCAGACTTCGACAACTTCCGCAAACGCCAGAGCCGCGACCAGGACGATCTGCGCCTCAAGATCACCTGTTCCACCCTCAGTGAAATTCTGCCTGTGGTGGATAACTTCGATCGGGCTCGCCAGCAGCTCAATCCCCAGAGCGAGGAAGCCCAGGGCTTGCATCGCAGCTATCAAAATCTTTACAAGCAACTGGTGGATGTGTTCAAGCAGTTGGGCGTTTCCCCCATGCGGGTCGAAGGCGAGCCTTTCGACCCCACCCTGCACGAGGCCGTGCTACGGGAGCCCAGCCAAGAGCATCCGGAGGATGTCGTCATTGAGGAGCTGCAGCGGGGTTACCACCTCAATGGCCGCGTGCTGCGCCATGCCTTGGTAAAGGTGTCCATGGGACCGGGTCCAGGTGGCGCGCCCCTGAACGGCGCCGATCTGGGGCCTGCTGAGCAGGCCGGCTGATGGCGGATTACTACGAGCTGCTGGGCGTTCGCCGAGATGCCGATCCGGACACCCTCAAGCGGGCCTATCGGCGACTGGCACGCCAGTACCACCCTGATGTCAACAAGGATCCGGCGGCCGAGGAAAAATTCAAGGAGGTCGGCCAGGCCTATGAGGTACTGAGCAATCCTCAGACGCGTGCCCGCTATGACCAGTTCGGCGAGGCCGGCCTGGGCGGTGCGGGCATGCCTGATATGGGGGACATGGGAGGTTTCGCCGACCTTTTCGAGACCTTTTTCAGCGGTTTTGGCGGCGGAGCTGGCGCTGGTGGAGGTGGCGGCCCCCGCCGCCGCAGTCCTCGCCAAGGCAACGATTTGCGCCTGGATCTCCCGATCAGCTTCAGCGAGGCCATCGCCGGCATCGAGAAGGAGGTGCAGGTACGCCATTTGGAAACCTGCAGCACTTGCCAGGGCTCAGGTGCCACAGAGGGCAGTGCCCCCACCAGGTGCACCAGCTGCGACGGCGCTGGTCAGGTGCGGCGGGCCACACGCACCCCTTTCGGCACTTTCACCCAGGTGGCCGACTGCCCCACCTGCGAGGGCACGGGCGAAATGATTGCTGATCCCTGTGGTAGCTGCAGGGGCCAGGGCCTCAGAGAAGTAGTCAAGACATTGCGCCTGAACATTCCCGCCGGCGTTGATACCGGAACCAGGCTGCGGGTGGCCAATGAGGGCGATGCCGGCCAAAGGGGCGGTGCTTCGGGGGACTTGTACGTGTTTCTTGGCGTCAAACCCCACCCCCAATTGCGGCGAGAAGGTATCACCATTTTGTCGGAAGCCCCGCTGAGCTACCTGCAGGCCATTCTGGGCGACACTATCGAGGTTGAGACCGTAGATGGTGTCGACAAGCTTGAGATCCCAGCTGGGACCCAGCCCGGCACGGTGATTACCATGAAGGGCAAAGGGGTGCCCAAGCTGGGCAATCCGGTGGCCCGTGGCAATCACCAGGTCACCGTGAAGGTTCAGCTACCCACCAAGCTCAGCGGTGACGAACGGGAGCTGTTGGAACAACTGGCCGGTCACCACAGAAGCAAAGGGCAGCGACCGCCCCACAAGAGCGGCTTGTTCGGCGGACTGTTCGGCTGACCGTGACCCCTGAACCCCTGCAATGCTTGGACCTGCGTGGCACCCCCTGCCCGTTGAACTATGTGCGGACTCGGCTCGCCCTTGAAACCCTTCCTCCCCAGGGTTGGTTGCAGGTCGATCTGGACGCCGGGGAACCTGAGTCTTCCGTGGCTGAGGGATTGCGGGGCGAGGGTCATTGGGTCCAGGTGGAGCAGCTGCTCCCAGATGGTGCGCGACTGCTGATCCAACGCGCTCCATGAGGGCAACTGATCCAGCTGGCTCCGAGCCCCCAGGGACCGGTGCCAGTCTTGTGGGCATCATGGGCCGGGTTGTGGCCCTGGAAGCCAATTATTGCCGGGTTCAGCTTGATCAGCCCGGTCCCAACGGCGTCGTCCGGCTGCTGTGCACACGGCGGACCCGTTTGGCCAAGATCGGCCTGCAGGTGTCAGTAGGCGATCGGGTCGGCCTTGATGGCGTGGACTGGGCGGCCGGCCGTGCGGCGGTGGCTTCCCTTGAACCCCGCAGCAGCCTGCTGGAGCGGCCGGCCGTGGCGAATGTCACCCAGGTGCTTGTGGTGGTGGCTTTGGTCGAACCGGAGTTGGACCCCTTGCAATTAACCCGCTTTCTGGTCACTGCCGAGGCGGCCGGTGTGCCCTTGCAGCTGGTCCTGAGCAAGGCGGATCGACTGGAGCCGAAGGAGCTGGCGGCCTGGGTCGAGCGCCTTGGCCCATGGGGATACGACCCTGTGCCGGTGTCCTCGCTCAGCGGGCAAGGAGTCGCTGCATTGCGCTCCCGTCTGGTTAAGAATTGTGGCGGCGGCGGGATCGCCGTGTTGTGCGGCCCATCCGGGGTTGGCAAAAGCAGCCTGCTCAACGCCCTGGTTCCCGGTCTGGCTTTGCGGGTGGCCGCCGTTTCCGGTCGCCTGCAGCGGGGGCGCCACACCACCCGCCACGTTGAACTGCATGCCTTGGAGCCTGGCGGCGGTCTGTTGGTGGCGGATACGCCTGGCTTCAACCGGCCCGCCCTGCCTCCGGACCCGTTGCAGTTGGCCGCTGCTTTCCCCGAGATCCGTCAGCGTCTGGAGAAGGGACGCTGTCGCTTTGCTAATTGTCGCCACCTGGATGATCCAGGCTGTCGGGTGGGAATCGACTGGTGGCGGCATTCTCTGTACCGCCGTTGCCTGGAGGAGATTGAAACCAGCTATCAGCTGACCCGTAGGTCCCAGGGCGGCACCCGCCAGAGGGGTGGCCGGGAAGAACCCTTGCTGCAGGGCCAGTGGCGCCAGGCTTCTCGCCGGCAGGGCCGTCAGGAGCTGGCGGGGGAACTCAGCCCCCCAGACCCGGAAGATTCAACTCCAGGCCCCCCGTGAGGTCATCCATACGTTCGCGCATGGTGCTGGTTGAGACCTGATAAGCGTTTTGAAGGGCCTCAAGGATGGCCGCTTCGACGGCGCCAGGCTCTTCAGCGAGCAAGGCGGGGTCCACCCGCACCTTCAGGGGTTGCTGATTGCCGGAAAGCCAGATGCTTACCCTGCCATCGGCATTTTGGCCCTCAAGTTCCATTGCCTCCAGTTCTTGCTGAAGTTTTTGGGCGTCCTGTTGGATTTGCTGGGCCTTGCGGAAGGCTTCGGTGAGCTGACCGAAATTGGGAAGTCCGAAGCCGGCCATGAAGAAGAGGTGGAAACAAAGGTTGAATTTACAGACCGGTGTCTTAAAAGCCGAGGCGTTTGACTTCTGGATGAAGCAGGATTCCGTACTTTTCGAGCACCTTGTCCTGAACCAGGCGTAACAGGGTGTCTATGTCTGCCGCCGTGGCGCTGCCGGTGTTGACGATGAAGTTGGCATGCAGGGGGGAAACCTGGGCTCCGCCAACGCTCATGCCCTTGAGGCCCAGCTCCTCGATCAGTTGGCCGGCTTTGCGTGGTTCTGGATTGCGAAATACACTGCCGCAACTGGGCTGCTGGTAAGGCTGGCTCTTGGTGCGGGAGTGCAGGTTGGCGCTGGTGTGGGCCGTAATGGCGGCGGGATCATGGCCGGGGCTGAGCCGAAAACGGGCCGACAGCACCAGCAGCTCTTCGTCCTGCAGGCGGCTGTGGCGGTAGGCGAAGGCCAGGTCCCGGGCTTGAAGCACGAATGGTTGGTCAGGCCGCTCAGGATCGATGACCTGGATGGAATGCAGCCATTCGGCGGTAAAGCCCCCCTGGGCGCCCGCATTCATCACAACGGCCCCGCCAACGGTTCCCGGGATCCCCACCGCCCATTCGAGGCCATGCAGCCCCTGGCGGGCCACTTTGCGGGCCAGGGTTGGAATCGGTTCTCCCGCCCAGGCTTCCACCCAGCCCTCCCGGGGATCCAGCTGGCTGCCCTGGAGGCGCCGTTGGCAAAGGGTGAGGCCTGGCAGGCCACCATCGCTGACCAAAAGGTTTGATCCGGCGCCGATGCAACGCATGGGCAAGCTTCTCTCCTGAGCCCAGCGCACCAGGGCCACAAGGGAGGTCTGGTCTGACGGTTCGGCAAACCATTGGGCCGGACCGCCGACGCGCCAGGTGGTGAATTCCTTCAAATCCACCGCCTCATGCAGGTCGGCAGGGGGGTGCTCAGCCGACAATTCAGGCCACCAGGGCGGGGGCCGCGCCGGGGTCTCCCTGGGCTGCCAAACGATCCCAGAGGCTGTTCACATCACCTGCCCCCATGGCCAGCAACAGATCGCCGGGGCGGGTGCGGTGAACCACCTGTTCGGTCAGTTGCTCGAGGCTGTCGGCCACCAGCACTTCCAGTTGGGGCGCGAGCCGCCGCACCGCCGCACCCATGGCCTGGCTGGAAACACCGAGGATTGGGTCTTCGCCAGCGGCGTAGAGGGGGGCCACAACCACGAGATCGGCGCTGCAGAGAGCAATAGAAAATTCTTCGAGAAACTGGGCCGTGCGGCTATAGCGGTGCGGTTGGAAAATGGCGACCAACCGTTGGGGTGGTGCTGGCAAGGGGCTGCGACCGCTGTTCACCATCAGCCGAGCCATCGCCAGGGTGGCGCTTACTTCGCTGGGATGGTGGGCGTAGTCATCGACCACGATCCGCTCTTGCCATAGCCCGCGGCAATCAAAACGACGACCGGGGGGTCGCACCTGGGCGATGGCCTGTTGCAGTTCGGCAAAGGGCACTCCTTCCAAACGGCAAGCAGCCAGTGCGGCGGTGGCGTTATTGAGGTTGTGGCGACCTGGTAACGGCAGCTCAAAGAGGCCAACGGGCTGGCCGTCCTCATAAAACTGGGCCACGGTGCCATCACCGTGTTCTTCAACAGCAATGGCGGCAAATGAGGTCTGGTCTTGACTTTGGGTTGACCACCAGTGATCGGCTTCGAAATGCTCCCTCAGGATCGGGCAGTCCTTGTTGGCTAAAACCTGCTCCGATCCCGCCGCGAAATGTTTGAGGGTCTCGATGAGGGCGTTGAGATCGGGGTAGTGGTCGGTGTGATCAAGTTCCAGGTTGGTGATCACACCGAGATGGGCCTTGAATTTGACGAGGGAGCCATCGGATTCGTCGGCTTCGGCCACCAGCAGCCGACCTTCTCCATGGCGGGCATTGCTGCCAAAGGCGGGCACGATGCCGCCGATCACGGCGGTGGGGTCCCGCTGGGTGGCGGCCAACAGGGTGGCGATCAAGGTGCTGGTGGTGGTCTTGCCGTGGCTGCCAGCGACGGCGATTGAGGGTTGACTGCTGATCAACGCCGCCAGCACATCGGATCGGTGCACGACCGTCCAGCCCCGTTGGCGGGCTTCCAGTAATTCGGGGTTGCTTTTGGGAACTGCTGAACTGATGACCACCACCGGATTGGCAGCGCCGGCTTGCTGGAGCGCGGTGATCGTTTCAGCCGACTGGCTGAGGAAGATCTGAACGCCGTACTGGCGCAAGCCTTCAATCACCGGCGAGCAGCGGCGATCGGAGCCACTGACCTGGAAGCCCCGCTTGGCCAGGATGCCGGCGAGAGCAGACATGCCGATGCCCCCGACTCCAATGAAGTGGAGCGGCTGTTGGCGATCGAGCAGCAGGGCCAAGTGCACCTCCGGGTCGAGCCGAAAATAAGCTGGCGACGACACCCATCCTTTTACTGGTTGCTTCGCTTTCTGGCCAGCCTGGGCATGCGGTTGATGGCGAGGCGGCGCTCTCAGATGAAGGTTTCGATCAGTTTGAGGGGAAGTGCGGAGATCCGGTCTGTAGGATCTGCTCCCGAAACGCCCTAGCCAGCGGTTTTTCCGCCCTCCCAGCCATGACCCTGCGCGTAGCGATCAACGGATTCGGCCGCATTGGCCGCAACTTCACGCGTTGCTGGCTCAGCCGAGGCCTCGATACGGGCATTGAGGTGGTGGGTCTCAACGACACCTCCGATCCGAGGACCAACTCCCACCTGCTCCAATACGACACAATGTTGGGCCACATCCGCAATGCGGAAGTGAGCTACACTGACGACACGATAGTTGTCAATGGCAAGCATATCAAGTGCTTCTCTGATCGCAATCCCCTCAACCTGCCTTGGAAGGAGTGGGGCGTTGATCTTGTAATCGAGGCTACCGGAGTTTTCATCGATCAAAAGGGTGCCGGCAAGCACATTGAGGCGGGTGCCAAAAAAGTCCTGATCACTGCTCCCGGCAAGGGCGAGGGCGTTGGTACTTTTGTCGTCGGCGTCAATGCTGATCAATATCGACATGAAGACTTCGATATCATCAGCAACGCCAGCTGCACCACCAATTGCATGGCGCCCTTGGTGAAGGTGCTCGATCAATCCCTTGGCATCGTCAAGGGCATGATGACTACCACCCACAGCTATACCGGTGACCAGCGCATCTTGGATGCCTCCCACCGCGACCTGCGCCGTGCCCGTGCGGCGGCCGTCAATATTGTGCCTACCTCCACAGGAGCTGCCTCCGCCGTGGCGCTTGTATATCCGCCGATGAAGGGCAAGCTCAATGGCATCGCCATGCGGGTGCCTACCCCCAACGTCTCAGTGGTGGATATGGTGCTGGAGGTGAGTCGGGCCACTAGTAAAGAAGAAGTGAATGGCATCTTCAAGGCCGCTTCTGAAAACGGCATGAAGGGCATTATTAAGTATTCTGATCTGCCCCTCGTCTCCACGGATCACGCTGGCACCGATGAATCCACGATCGTGGATGCCGATCTCACCATGGTGATGGATGGCAACATGGTCAAGGTGATCTCCTGGTACGACAATGAGTGGGGCTATAGCCAGCGTGTTGTTGATCTCGCCGAATTAGTCGCCAAGAACTGGAAGTGAAGCTGGGGCCCAATCTCCACCATCAGGGCCGCCCTTCGGGGCGGCATTTTTTTGTTCGGGCCGGTCGGTTACCCACGGCTGCCCAGATCTGCGCCTGACGGCTGGCAGCTCGCTGGACCGTCCCCGGACGAGCCATGTCAATCTGCTTGATCGCCTCGGCAGACTGGCATGGGTGGATGGGTGAAAACCTGATAGTTTTCATATCAGCCGAACCGGTGCCGTGGCTGTACGCCAGATCTCGATCACCCTTGACGAGGAGTTGCTGCAGTTTCTTGACCAATTGGGTGGCAACCGCTCCGCAGCCATCACCGAAGCCGTGCGCCACTGGCGCGATCGGCAATGGCAGCGCTGCCTCGCTGAGGGTTATGCCGCGCTTGCAGAAGCCGAAGCGGATTTGCCGGGGGCAACCAGCCCCTCCGATGCCCTGAACGCGGCCCGTGAAGCTGCCGAGCTGGCCCGCAGCCTGCCATGAATCCCAGCGCCGGCGATCTATGCACCTGGCCCCGCAACCCATTGGTGCGCGACAGCAAACGCCGCCCGGTGGTGGTTATCTCTCCCGCCTATGCGGGCCGTTCCACGGTGATCGTCGTGCCACTCACTTCCGATCTCTCCTCCCGCAGCCTGCCGTTGCGGCTCGTGATCGAGGCCACACCGGCCAATGCCCTGGCTGCCGACAGCCTGGCCCTTTGCGATCAGATCACCTGTCTGTTGGTCAGCCTCGTGGGTGAACCGTTCGGGCAGCTTGATCGGGCCTTGTTGGCCACGCTCAGGTATCGAGGCGCCCTGGCCCTGGGCTTGATGCCCAGCGATTTGCGGGCTGGCGGCTAACGTCCATTGCGAGCGACCAAAGTCTGGCGAGAGGGTCCAGGGATCGTGGCGGTGATGCGGGTCTTCCTCAGCCATTCCTGCCGCGACAAGCCCGCTGTTGAGTCTCTGGCGCGCTTTCTGCGCCAGCGGGGAATCGACGCCTGGTTCGACCAGTGGGAGATCAGCCCGGGCGACGACATCATTGCCCGCATGAACGAAGGCTTGGAGCAGGCCGATGCCGGGCTGATCGTGTTTTCGGCCCAGTCGCTGCACAGCCCGTGGGTCAACGCGGAGGTGAGCAGCCTCACCTACGAGCGGATCAAGAACGGCCAGCCGCTGCTGCCGGTGCAGGTTGGAGACGACGCCTACGTCCCGCCTTTGCTCCGGCCCCTCTGTCGGCTGGGCATCGAGGACCACGAGGGCATCGTCGCCGCCCTGCTGCAGCGGCGCGCCGGCCCGCCGCCTTTGGGCTCGCCGCCCCCGGGGCGCCAGGAGCGGGTGCGGTTGGGGCTGCAGCGCCGCAGTGATGGGGGCGTGGCGGTGCAGGCGAGGGTTGGCGAACGGGGACTGTTCGAAGCGGAGCACCCGCAGCTGCCCGCAGCTGTGCGCGAGGGGCGCCGGGCGTTTCTGCGGGGCTTCGGGGCCGGCGCCCGCGATTGGGCCAGCGGCGGCCGGGCCAGCGTGGAGGCGGAGCTGCTGGCCCTGGGTCAGGCCCTGGCGGCCTTCTGCCTGCCGGCGGCTGCCGCCGAAGCCCTGGTGCAGCTGCTGGATGGCGCCGCCCTGGGCACCACTGTGCTGGTGGAGATCGAGGCGGCGGATCCGGAGTTGCTGGGGCTGCCGTTTGAGGCCCTGCGGCTGCCGGATGGGCGGCTGCTGGCGATCCAGCCGCCGGTGGTGCTGCGGCGTCGCTTGCCCGCCCCGCCCTCGCCAGCGCCGGCCCCGCTGGCGGGGCCACTGAAGGTGCTGGTGGCGGTGGGTGCCCCGGATGAGGGTTTCAGCCGCTCGGCGGTGCTCGATCACGAGCGCGAGCTTCAGAACATCCTCGATGCGGTGGAGCCGGCCCAGCGGCTCGACAACGTGGCCGTCAAAATTCTGGAGGTGGGGCACCCCGAGCAGATCGCCGCCGCGATCGCCGTCGATGCTTATCACGTGCTGCACCTGAGTTGCCATGGCACCCCGGGCAGCCTGGAGCTTGAGGATGAACTCGGCGGCGCCGTGCTCACCACAGCGGAAGATCTGGTGGCCCCGTTGCGGGCGCTCGGGCGGCCCCTGCCGCTGGTGGTGCTCAACAGCTGCCATGGCGGCGTGGAGGTCGGCGCCACGGCCAGCCTGGCCCAGGCCTTGATCCAGGCCGGCATCCCCAGCGTGGTGGCGATGCAGACCACGGTGAGCGACCGCTATGCCAGCGAGCTGGCCCGCTGCTTCTATCGCGAGCTCAGCCGCCGCGAACCGGTGCTTGCTAGTCGAGCCCTGGCGGCGGCGCGGCGTGAGCTGGAGGCGGAGCGGCAGCGGCGCTTGGCCCAGGGCGCCCCGGGCGCCGAAATCCTGCCGGAGGCGGCCACCGCGGCCCTGTACGGCGCCGGCGAGGAGCAGCCCCTGGCCGATTTCGGGCTCGACAAGCAACCGCTGCGCCAGCCACCTGTGCGCCAGCTGCTGGGGCCGGTGCCCCAGCTGGCGATCGGCGACCTGGTGGGGCGGCGCCGGGAGCTGCGCACCTGTTTGCGGCGCCTGCGCGACGCCAAGGCGCCCGGCGGTGTGCTGCTGAGCGGCATCGGCGGGGTGGGCAAGAGCAGTGTGGCGGGCCGTCTGATGCAGCGGCTGGCGGAAGAGGGCTGGGTGATCGCCAGCCACAGCGGTCGTTTCGACCTGCGGGCGATCGGACTGGAGCTGGGCTTGGCGTTGCAGCAGGGGGGCCGCCCGAGCACCCGGCCGCTGGCCGATCTGTTGCTGCGTGACAACCTCGACGAGCGGCTGCGGCCGCGGCTGGTGCAGCAACTGCTCCAACAGGAGTCCCTGCTGCTGGTGCTCGACGACTTCGAGCAGAACCTGAGCACCGGTGGCGAAGCCTTCCTCGATCCCGATACGGCCAGCGCCCTGGAGCCGTTGCTTGCCAGCGCCGAGCGGGGTGCGCTGCTGCTCACCTGCCGCCACCCGCTGCCGCAGGCGATGCAGTGGCTGCTGGAGGTGCCGGTGGGCCCATTGAGTGGGGCCGAAACCCGCAAGTTGGTGCAGCGGCTACCGGGCCTGCGCCAGCGACCGGAGGCCGAGCTGGAGCAGGCCCTGCGCGCCATCGGCGGCCATCCGCGCCTGCTGGAGTTTCTCGATGGCCTGCTCCGCCAGGGGGAGGGGCGGCTGCCGGCGGTGACCAAACGGCTGCGCCAGGCCCTGGCCGCCGCCGGCCTGGCGGCGCCGGCGGTTTCAGCCAGCCTCGACGAGGGTATGCAGCAGGCCCTGGCCCTGGGGGCGCGCGATGTGCTCCTGGAGGAATTGCTGGCGATCGCCCGCCAGCGCGGCGACGACGCGGTGCTGCTGCAACTGGCGGTGTCCAATCTGCCGCTGGCAGCGGCGGGGTTGGCGCGGCTGCTGGCGGGTGTGGTGGCGGCGGAGGCGCTGGAGCCGGCCCTGGCGCGGCTGGCGGCCCTGTCGCTGGTGGTGCGGGGGGAGGCGGGCCAGGCCTGGGTGCACCGCTGGACCGCTGAAGGCCTCGCCGCCCTGGTGGATGCCGCCGGCCATGGCGAGCGCTATCGCCGCGCCGGCGATTACAGGCTGTGGCGTGTTGAAAACGAAAGCCACTCGCTGGAGGATGGCGTCGAGGCGGTGCGCAACTACCTGCAGGGGCGGCATTTCGATCAGGCCGCCGCCGTGGGCCAGGGGTGTCTGGCCGCGTTGAAGAGCTTTGGGCAGACGGTGGCCATCGCCAGCCTGGCGGCGGAAATGCTGGAACGCCTGCCCACGGATCACAGCGGCTTTGCTGGCATTGCCGATGCCGAAGCCCAGGCCCATCTGGCCCTGGGCCAGAGCGAACGCACCTTTGCCCGCTATCGGCAGCTGCTGGAGCGGCAGCAGCGTTTGGCGAAGGCGGAGCCGGATCGAGCGGATTATCAGCGCGACCTGTCGGTGTCGTATGAGCGGATGGGAGATTTATATCGGGCGCTGGGGCAGGGGGAAGCGGCGCGGCAGGCGTATCAGGGGAGTCTGGAGATAGCGGAGAGATTGGCGAAGGCG
>JBIKMU010000084.1:0-4575 GCA_044359075.1 Cyanobium sp.
ATTGGAAGATGAGACGACCGAAGTAGCCATGGGCTGCAACGATGTTGTAGGTCTCTTCTTCTTGGCCGAACTTGTAGCCGTAGTTCTGGGATTCAGCTTCGGTGGTTTCACGCACCAAGGAGCTGGTAACAAGGGAGCCGTGCATGGCGGAGAACAGGCTGCCACCGAACACACCGGCCACTCCCAACATGTGGAAGGGGTGCATCAGGATGTTGTGCTCGGCTTGGAACACCAACATGTAGTTGAAGGTGCCGGAAATGCCGAGGGGCATGCCGTCGGAGAAAGAACCCTGACCGAAGGGATAGATCAGGAAGACTGCGGTGGCGGCGGCGACGGGTGCGCTGTAAGCAACGCAGATCCAGGGGCGCATGCCAAGGCGGTAGGAAAGTTCCCACTCGCGGCCCATGTAGCAGAAAACACCAATCAGGAAGTGGAAGACCACCAGCTGATAAGGGCCACCGTTGTAAAGCCATTCGTCAAGGCTGGCTGCTTCCCAGATGGGATAGAAGTGCAGGCCGATGGCGTTACTGGAGGGGACAACAGCACCGGAGATGATGTTGTTTCCGTACATCAGGGAGCCGGCAACGGGCTCACGGATGCCGTCGATGTCGACGGGGGGAGCGGCGATGAAGGCAACGATGAAGCAGATGGTCGCGGCCAGCAGCGTCGGGATCATCAGCACACCGAACCAGCCCACATAAAGGCGGTTGTTGGTGGAGGTGACCCAATCGCAGAACTGATTCCACGCCGAAGCGCCGGAGCGCTGTTGGATTGTGGCGGTCATGAGGACGGAGGTTGGTGCTCTTGAAGAGCGGGATGGAAGGTCGGTATTCCGACACCCCAAACGTAACAGAATCTTGCGCTGGTGGGGAGGCTGGGCGGCCCAGGGGCTATGAGCGGATCGCATGGGAGTGATCAGCTGAGCTGATCAGAGCTGTGCTGGCAAGGGCTCTGGCTTGCTCAGTCGGAACCTGGCAACAGCTCAACCGGAAGGCTGCCGGGCGGTTCTGCTCGTCAGTGGGGGCCAGAGGCGATCCAACCTGGCTTGCCTTGGCCCTTCCAGGGCCTGATCGCCCTACTGGTAAGACCGGCAGTCCCTGCTGGTTGGCCGGAAGTGAAAGACCTGGCGCCCGTCACCGATCCAGCCCAGCGGTCCTGCTTGCCCAGCACAACGACAGCGACAGCCATGACTCACTTGACCCCACGGGGATCAGCAACGCTGGAACGGCGGCGGCGGCAACGCTCCGAGCAGTAGCGCACTTCCTCCCAGACATCCTTCCATTTCTTGCGCCATTGAAATGGACGCCCGCAGACCGGGCAGACCTTGGTGGCGCGCTCTGAGTGATCGGCCATTAGGGATTAGGGGCTGGAGTGACTCCAATCTCGCCGATCAACGATGCACGCTCCTGCCGCTACTACCCCAGGCGGTGGCGGCCGAGATCATTGGGGCGTTAGCATTGTAGATACCTATGTTCATTGTACATAGGTTCGCCGTCTCGGGGATGGAGATTGCATGGCATTTCTTGCTTTCCGGCTCTAGAAAATCCCAGACTGCATTTTAATGATGTCTGTGCAGGGTTGCCTGAGCCCCCGCCTTGCCACTGCCCGCTCTGATGCCCGACATCGCCGACCTCACCGATGCGCTGATCGCCCTGATCCCCGAGGACGGCAGCCGGATCACGAATGATCAGATCCAGGCGGCCCTGGAGCAGGAGGCCGGTGCACCGATCAGCGACGACGCCCTCAAGGAAATCAAGAACCTGGTGGTGGCGATGGGAGCGGCCGAGGGGGTGAAGGGCCCCGGTGGCGGCTTGAAGGCCCCTGGCGTGGAAGCCCCAGCACGAGCCGCCCCCGCAGCCAGCGGTGGCCGTACCCGCCGCACCAGCAACGGCGCCAGCGCCCCAGCCGCCCAGGCCCCCATCGCCCCGGGCACCACAGCGGCCTCGGTGCTCACCGGCGAGCTGCGCAACCAGATCGACCGGATTTGGGATGCCTTCTGGAGCGGTGGCATCGCCAACCCGCTGGAGGTGCTGGAGCAGCTCACCTACCTGCTGTTTATTCGGCGGCTGGATGAGCTGGAAACGCTGGAGGAACGCAAGGCCCAGCGCACGGGGCAAGCGATGGCGCGGCGCCTTTTTCCGGAGGGCAGCGATTCACGGGATCGTCCCTATGGGCAGCTCCGCTGGAGTCGCTTCAAGGAGCTGGCCGCCGCTGAGATGTTCGAGCTGGTGGGCGAGAGCGTGTTTCTGTTCCTGCGCACCCTTGGCAGTGATGGCACGGCCTACGCCCAGCACATGAAGGACGCCCGCTTCACAATCCCCAAGCCGGAGCTGCTCGCCAAGGTGGTCGACCTGCTGGATGCGGTGCCGATGGAAGACCGCGACACCAAGGGAGACATCTACGAGTACATGCTGGGCAAGCTGGCCACCGCCGGCACCAACGGCCAGTTCCGCACGCCGCGCCACATCATCGAGCTGATGGTGGCGATGACCGAGCCCACCCCACGCGATGTGATGGTGGATCCGGCCTGCGGCACCTGCGGCTTCCCGGTGGCGGTGGGCGAATACCTGCGCGAACACCACCCGGAAATTCTCAGCGATCCGGAGCTGCGCGAGCACTTCAACCATGGCCTGTTCCATGGCTTTGATTTCGACAACACGATGCTGCGCATCGGCGCGATGAACATGCTGCTGCACGGGGTGGAGAACCCCGATGTGAGCTACCGAGATTCGCTCTCCGAAGACAGCGCCAGCGAGGAGAACAAATACACCTTGGTCTTGGCCAATCCACCCTTCGCCGGATCACTGGATTATGCGAGCACCAGCGGCAAGTTGCAGCGGGTGGTGAAGACGAAGAAAACCGAGCTGCTGTTCATGGCGTTGTTCCTGCAGCTGCTGAAACCCGGCGGCCGGGCGGCGGTGATCGTTCCCGATGGCGTGCTGTTCGGCTCCTCCAATGCCCACAAGGAACTACGCCGCACCCTGGTGGAAGACCATTTCCTCGAAGGCGTGGTGTCGCTACCCAGCGGCGTGTTCCGCCCCTATGCCGGTGTGAGCACGGCAATCTTGTTTTTCACCAAAACCGGCCGGGGCGGCACAGACTCAGTCTGGTTTTATGACATGACGGCCGACGGCTGGAGCCTCGACGACAAGCGCAATCCGCTGCTGCCGCTTCATAAACTCGGGCCCGCTCCCAACGTTGCCCTGGCGGAAGGAGAACAGGAGAAGAACAACCTGCCGGATTGCCTGAGCCGCTGGCGGCAACGCAAGGATTCAGAGAGAGAGCGGAAACGCACCGCCCAGAGCTTCTGCGTGCCCAAGGCTGAGATCGCCGCCCAGGGCTACGACCTCAGCCTCAACCGCTACAAGGAGCTGGTCCACGACGAGGTTGAGCACCGCCCGCCGCTGGAGATCCTGGCGGAACTGCGGGCGATCGAGCAGGAGATCCTGCAGGGGATTGAGGAGCTGGAGGGGATGTTGCGATGAGGGGCACGCAAGCGCGATCAGCGGGCCAGGCCCAGAAACACCAGCAACGAGCGGTTGAGGCGCAGCAGGTCAGCGTCGGACAGCTGGCCGATCTTTTTACCAAGCCTGCTCTTGGGCACGGTCGTCAGCTTGTCCACCATCAGGCGGCTGGTGTTGCGGAGACCGTTCGCCGGCGTCGGTTCCACCTGGATGCGGAGCATAGGGGCGTCGATCGGCTCACTGGTCAGAGGACAAACCGCAATCGAGAGCGTTTCCGCGAAGCCGTCCTCCTGAACGATCACCGCTGGAGGGGGCTTGCTCGCGTAGCCAGGGCCGCCGGCCATGGTCCAGATCTCACCTCGCTTCACTGGCTGTACTCGTCATCCGGCCACTCGTACACCGAATCAATGAAGGCCTGGATCTCGGCCTCGTCAGGGCTCTGGGCCACCAAAAGCGACTGGCGCCGCGCCTCGGCCTCAAACCCAGGCGCATGCACATCCGGCACCCAGATCTGGATCGGGCGCATCCCCTGGGCCCGCAGGCGCTCTCGGTGCTCCCGCACCTTGCGGTGATTGGCGGCCCGGCGCGCTTCTTGGGCGGAGGGCTCTGAGAGACTCAGCTCAGGGGCGGCTTCAGACCCCATTACAGCTTCTACAACGGTTACATGTCACCCTAGCCGGAGCTGGCGGTGCTGGCCGCAGGTCGGCTCTTTTCGATTTTGCAGCCGATTCAGAAATTTGGGCTGCTTCCAACCCTCGGTCAGCAGAGCCGAGTGCGGCTAAAATTATCTCACCAAGTTGGCCAAAAGATGTATCTGAGCATGACTGAGCAGGATTACCAGGGCGTCCGCAGCGAAGCCCGTCTGAAAACGGCACTGGCGCTCGGCATTTCTAATGCATCAGATTTAAGGGCACCTCGAAAAATAAGCGCTTTCCAGTGCTTCTGCGGACATGAAAAAGCCGCCAATCTGGCGGCATAGCAAGTAGTTCTTATATCGACCATTGACAATATCACTTGAACTATGGCACCTTCTCAACAAGAGTCATGCAACAACTGCAATATGACCAGAGCGCTGCAGAAAGCGCAGGAAGTTAAAGGTTAAGTTCTTTAG
>JBIKMU010000085.1:0-4526 GCA_044359075.1 Cyanobium sp.
CGCATGAGCGCTATCACACCGAACTGCAGAAGGTGAAGATGCGCCTGGCCGATCAGAACGTGTTCGGCGTGGACCTCAACCCGGTGGCGGTGGAGCTGGCGGAGGTGAGCCTGTGGCTCAACAGCATCTTTGCGCCGGAGCAGGGGCGGGCGTTTGTGCCCTGGTTCAGCCAGCAGCTGGTGAACGGCAATTCGCTGATCGGCGCCCGCCGGCAGATCTACAGGGTGAGCCAGCTGCAGAGCAGCAAGCTGCCCACGGGCACCGGCCGCAAGGCGAAGCCCACGCGCCTCTGGTATGAACACGCCCCGGAGGAGCTGGCCTGGGATGCGGCGTTGCCGGCCGATGGGATCTTCCACTTCCTGCTGCCCGATCCGGGCATGGCCGCTTACAACGACAAGGTGATCAAGGAGCTGGAACCCGAAGCGATCGAGCGCTGCAAGCGCTGGAACAAGGGCTTTTTGGGCGAAGCGTTCAAGGAGGCGCAGATCGACCACCTGCTGCGGCTCAGCAAGTTGGTGGATGAACTGTGGAAGGAGTGGGTACAGGAGATGACGGCACTGCGCCAGCGCACCACCGACCCGCTGCCCGTGTGGGAGGACCCGAGCGGAACCAAGGATGGCGACTGGACGCCCCTGCGCCTGAAGGACCGCATTCACGACCAGGAAGTGCTGGGCAAGGGTGTGCTCAACACCAACGCCCGCCTGCGTCTGAAGTGGGCGATGGATTACTGGGTGGCGCTGTGGTTCTGGCCGATCCGCCAGGCGGAGCTGCTCCCGGACAGAGATGAATGGCTGTTTGAGCTCAGCATGATCCTGGGCGACCTGGAGCAGGGGATCACGGCTGAACCGGGCCAGATGAACATGTTTCCAGACACCCAACCAAAGCAGCTGGCGGTGGACTTCAGCGACCAACACGGCTTCGTGAATGTGAACAAGCTGCTGGAGGATTTCGAACGCCTGCGCCTAGTGCAAGCGGTCTACGACCGCATCCGGCCGCTGCACTGGGATCTGGAATTTGCTGATCTGCTGGCAGGCGGTGGCTTCGATCTGATCGTGGGCAACCCGCCCTGGCTGAAGGTGGAGTGGGAGGAAAAGGGCGTGATCGGCGACGCCGACCCGATGGTGCTGATCCGCAAGGTGAGCGCCAGTGAGCTGGCGAATCGACGCAAGGAGGCGTTTGAGGCCCATCCCAAGTTGAGGGCGGCCTATCTGGAGGAATTTGAGGGGCAGAACGGCAGCCAGGCGTTTTTGAATGCCGTGGCAAACTATCCACTGCTGAAGGGCAGCCAGACGAATCTGTTCAAGTGCTTTCTGCCTCAGGCCTGGAGGATTTCTTCTGCCCAAGGGGTGCAGGGATTCCTACATCCTGAGGGGGTGTATGACGACCCGAAGGGTGGCGCCCTGCGAGAGGTGCTGTATGGGCGGTTGCGCGATCACTTCCAGTTCCAAAACCAGCTGATGCTGTTTGATATACACGACCGAATTAAATATGGAATCAACGTCTACGGCTCAGATCGCCAGCCAAGTTTTATCCATATTGCAAATCTTTTTCATCCTAAAACCGTCGATACTTGCTTTGCCCATGATGGCAACGGAGCCATAGGAGGAATAAAGACTGATGGAAACCAATGGAACGTGACGGGTCATCGTCAACGAATTATCCCAGTCGGAGAGAGGGGATTGGGATTGTTTGCCCAGCTCTACGACGAGCCTGGCACACCCATCCGACAGGCACGTTTACCAGCACTTCATTCCCAGCAACTGCAAAGCGTTCTGGAGAAGTTTGTGTCGGCCCCGAAGCATCTGAGTGATTTGCAGGGTGAGTTCATTGCACTGGAGATGTGGCACGAAACCAACGCCCAGAAAGACGGGACGATCCGCCGAGAGACCAACTTTCCCGCTCATCCCACAGATTTAGTGCTTTCCGGCCCACATTTTCATGTAGGGCGCCCTCTCTATAAGACACCACAAGCTGTCTGTACACTAAACAGCCATTACGACAGCCTCGACCTTACAACCCTGACAGACGACTACCTCCCACGTACCAACTACCGGCCGGATCTGCCACCTTCGGAATACTTGGCTCGCACCCCACGGGTGCCGTGGGGGACAAACAAGCCTGTGACAGAGTTTTTTCGATTTGCTGCTCGCGGGATGCTACCTCCCGCTAACGAAAGAACAATGATACCTGCAATTGTCCATCCTGGAACAGGGCATGTGCACGGAGTCCAGTCAACATGCTTTATCGACAACCACGTGCTGCTGTGCCACTCAGCATTCTCATTCAGCATTTTGGCTGATTACTTTATTAAGTCAACTGGGCGGACTAATCTCCACTACATTTGGCAGAGATTTCCTCTTATTCCCCGGCTTTCTTCCGTTGAAGTCCGCACCCTCGCCCTCAACTGCCTCACCACCCACTACGCCGATCTCTGGAGCGAGTGCTGGGATGAAGCCTTCCGCCAGCAACGCTGGGCCAAACAGGATCCCCGCCTCCCCAACGAGTTCTTCACCAACCTCACCCCCACCTGGCAACGCGATTGCGCGCTGCGCACCGATTACGCCCGCCGCCAGGCCCTGGTGGAGATCGATGTGCTGGTGGCACGCGCTCTCAAGCTCACCCTCGAAGAACTGATCACCATCTACCGCGTGCAGTTCCCGGTGATGCAGCAATACGAACGCGACACCTGGTACGACCGCAACGGCCGGATCGTGTTCACCGCCAGCAAGGGCCTGACCGGCGTCGGCTTCCCGCGAAAGGGTTCAGGCCGTGGCGCCAACAAGACCACCGGCTGGGAAGACATCGCCGACAGGACTTCCGGCAGCGTCTCCCGCACGATCGTGGATGACACCCTGCCTGGGGGGCCGGTGGAGCGGATCATCACCTATGAGGCGCCGTGGACGCTATGCGACCGAGTGGAGGATTATCGAGTGGTTTGGGGATATTTTGAAGGAGAAGGAGGCTAGCCGGTTAGCCCACTCAGCTGATGATCGAGGTTGAGGCGAGAGGCCTGAGCCCACAAAAGCTTCTCTCGCTAAGTTATGATTCCCCATTCACAAAGTTTCTGCTTCGTGAAGTCGACAAGCCGTTGTACTTGGTTCTTATTGAGCTCAGCATCGAATGTGTGAATCAGTTTATTGCGTACCGAAAGAAATGCATTCGACTCCTCGTATTCACTAGCCGAGATCTGTCCCAAAGAGTACATGTAATTGATGACGCTGCGGTCGTTCGTGGCGTCCATGGGAAGTCCCTTCCGCCTGCCCGAAGAGCGCATGCCTGAAATAAAAATACTCCATAGGGTTGGTACTGCCATTTCGTAGCTATCGGAACCAACGAGCAAATCAACCTTGCTTAGCGCCCGAATGATGGCATCATTTGATAACTCTTGCTTGATTTCTGCGCTCTCATTCTGATAGGGCTCGTCAATCGTTGACAGCATGAATCGCCAGCCGCTATGTTTTGCCACTTCCTCAGCAATCTGCTTATAGCGCTCAATTGATCGCGAATCGCTTCTTGTTCTGACTTCAACGATAAGATTGCCAGCCGCGCCCGTAGCAATCAAGTCTGGCCGGTAATTCATAAGGCTAAATGGGAGTTGCGAAGGTTCCGGTTCAAAAATAACTGAGTATCCTTGATCCTCAAGCTCTTTGGCTAAAAGCTTGGCTCTTTCATGTTCATGGGTCTCCTTGAATCGTGTCATCGGCTTACCTCTTGATTGAGTTCATTGGAATTTGAAATTTGAACGTAAACGCACTCTGAGCCAGTGATGACCGCATCAGCCAAAAGTGATGGTAGGCCAACAATATCGATCGGATCCGACAACAGCCTCATGTGCCCCGTAACATCACACACCAAGCTGTCATCAGCATAAACTAGGGAAATCATGGCATCCTGAATGGGTTTGATAATATTATTGATATCAGCAGGATCACTTTCGCATAAGTAAACCACAGAAAATCTGAGACGCCCATCGCTAATTGGTGTCTGATTCCACACCGAGAAGGCTCTCCCGTAAATAAAACTTTTCCACTCCTCCCGGCTCTTCGATGTGCCTTGATACGAGATAGGCCTACGAGGGAGCAAGACTTCAAAGATGGGATTCATCTGTCGATTTACCACGCCTCAAGTTATTCAGTTATTCTAGCGAGCTAACCGCTCACTGCTTTCTCAGCGCCTGGCCCTCGTGGAAATCGATTGCCTGTGGCCCAGGCCCTCAAGCTCACCCTCAAAGAACTGATCACCATCTACCGCGTGCAGTTCCCTGTGATGCAGCAATACGAACGCGACACCTGGTACGACCAAAACGGCCGCATCGTCTTCACCGCCAGCAAGGGCCTCACCGGCATTGAAAAACCGTTGACAATATCTTGGTCCGCCTTGTCTTCTGGGATAACAATTAGTAAGCGTTCAGGGGTCGGGACAGCACGCGGCGAACTCCGTCTCTGCTGAACCCTTGACAGCGGCCTGATTTTTGTTTGTATTTCAGGCAGAGACTGTTGGCGATGGGCACCCCGCCTCCTGGGATT
>JBIKMU010000064.1:0-15582 GCA_044359075.1 Cyanobium sp.
TGGGCCGAACTGGGCACTGTCTATCGCTATGAACGGCCGGGGGTGATGCACGGCCTGATGCGGGTACGGGGATTCACCCAGGACGACGCCCACGTCTTTTGCCTGCCCGAGCAGATCGGCGATGAGATCTTGCGGGTGCTCAACCTGACCGAACGCATTCTCTCGGCCTTTGATTTTCGTCAATACCAGATCCACCTATCCACCCGCCCAGAGTCTTCGATCGGCGAAGATGAGGTCTGGGATCTGGCGACCCAGGGACTGATCGAAGCGCTGGATCGCAAGGGATGGGCCTACAAAATCGACGAGGGGGGCGGAGCCTTCTACGGCCCCAAGATCGACCTGAAGATCGAAGATGCGATTGGCCGTTTGTGGCAGTGCTCCACCATCCAACTCGACTTCAATCTGCCCGAACGCTTCGACCTCGAATACGTGGCCGCCGATGGCAGCCGCCAGCGACCGATCATGATCCATCGCGCCATCTTTGGCTCGCTGGAACGGTTCTTCGGGATCATGACCGAGAATTACGCGGGCGATTTTCCCTTTTGGCTGGCAGCTGAGCAGATTCGCTTGCTGCCCGTGACCGATGAGGTGCGCCCCTGGGCCGAAGCCCTGCAATCCCAGTTGGCCGCAGCTGGGGTGCGGGCCAGCGTCGATCGCAGCGCTGACCGGCTGGGCAAAATGATTCGCACCGGCGAACAACAAAAGATTCCCGTGCTGGCCGTGATTGGCGAACGGGAGGCCGAAGCGGGTGGGGCCAGCCTGCGCAGCCGCCGCGAAGGGGACCTGGGGTTGGTGCAGGCCCAAGCCTTGATCCAGGCCGCAGTCGCCGCCAACCAGGCCCGCGCCGCTGGGCTCCTTGTCAAGGGGGCGGTAGGCACAGGCGCGGCGACCGTCTCGGCCCCATGACCACCCTGCTCGCCGGCGACATCGGCGGCACCAAAACCCTGCTGAGCCTCTATGGCGCCGACGCCCTCGAGCTGCTGGCCCAGGAGCGCTACATCTCAGCCGACTGGGTCGATCTGGCCCCGATGGTGCGCCATTTTCTGGATCAAGCGGAGGTCCGGGCCCATCCCCGCCCCGGGGCAGCCTGCTTTGCCGTGGCCGGACCGGTGCATGGAGGCCAGGCCCAACTCACCAACCTGCCTTGGCAGCTGGCTGAATCCAGATTGGCCTTGGACTGCGATCTCGAAAGGGTCGCCCTGGTCAACGATTTTGCCGTTCTGATCTATTCCCTGCCCCATTTGACACCGCCCCAAATGGCCAGCGTCCGCCCGGGTGCAGCCAGTGCTGGAGAGCCCGTGCTGGTGTTGGGTGCCGGCACCGGACTGGGGGTCGCGATCGGCATACCCACTGATAACGGGCTGCTGGCCATGGCCAGCGAGGCCGCCCACGGCGAATTTGCCCCCCGCAGCGACGCTGAGTGGCAGCTGCGCCAATGGCTGCTCGACGATCTGGGCTTGCAGCGCCTCTCCATCGAAAGGGTGGTGAGCGGCACCGGACTGGGCCATGTGGCCCGTTGGTTGCTCGACCAGGAACAGACCGCCAGCGACCATCCCCTGGCGGTCGCGGGTCGCCACTGGCAAGGGGAGCAGCCCGGTAGCGAAGGCTCCCGGACCGACCTGCCGGCGGCGGTGGCCGCGGCCGCCGCCGCCGGAGATCCCCTGGCCTCAAGGGCGCTCCACCTCTGGCTCGGCTGCTACGGCGCGGTGACCGGCGATCTGGCCCTGGGCTGCCTGGCCCGTGGCGGCATCTGGCTCGCCGGCGGCACGGCGACCAAGCAACTGGAAGGATTGCGGTCGACCCCGTTCAGCGAGGCCTTTTTAGCCAAAGGTCGCCTGCGCTCCACCCTGGAGCCCATGCCGATCACGGCGATCCTCGACCCGGCGATCGGCTCCTTCAGTGCCGCCTGTCGGGCCCGCATGCTGCTTGGTTGATCGTCTCCACCCCAAGGGACCGGGAAGGCCAGGTGGGAGAGTGGGGCCTGTACTTGAATGCAAATGGCGCGCCCCCAGATCGGCCAGGGGGTGGTGGTGGATGTTCCCGCCACCACGGCTAACCTGGGCCCAGGTTTTGATTGCCTCGGAGCGGCCGTCGACCTCAATAATCGCTTCGAGCTGCGCTGCCTGGAAGGCGGCGGCGAACGCTTCGATCTGATTATCGAAGGTAGCGAAGGTAGTCACCTGCGCGGCGGCCCCGACAACCTCATGTATCGAGCCGCCCAACGGGTGTGGCGGGAGGCGGAACTCGAACCGGTGGGCCTTGAGGCCCGCGTGCGGCTGGCGGTGCCGCCGGCCCGCGGGCTGGGCAGCAGCGCCACGGCCATCGTGGCCGGTTTGATCGGGGCGAATGCCCTCGCCGGCGAACCGCTGGGCACCGAGAAACTCCTGGAGTTGGCGATCGAATTGGAGGGCCATCCCGACAACGTCGTGCCCTCCCTGCTGGGGGGCCTCTGTCTGACGGCC
The DNA here is from genome assembly GCA_044359075.1 of Cyanobium sp. GTDB lineage: Bacteria > Cyanobacteriota > Cyanobacteriia > PCC-6307 > Cyanobiaceae > Cyanobium. The sequence continues at coordinate 2,463 of JBIKMU010000064.1, forward strand.
CGCACCTCCTCTCCCAACTGGCGGGTATTGCGCTGTGGCTGGGATCCTTCTGTGCAACTGGTGGTGGCGATCCCTTCGATCCGCCTGAGTACCAGCGAGGCGCGCCGGGCCATGCCGCGCAGCATTCCGATCAGCGATGCGGTGCTCAACCTGGGCTGCCTCACCCTGCTGTTGCAGGGTCTGCGCACGGGCGATGGAGCCCTGATCAGTGACGGCATGCAGGACCGTATCCACGAGCCCTACCGCTGGGGGCTGATCCAGGGTGGTCGCAGCGTGCGTGAGGCGGCCCTTGGGGCCGGAGCCTGGGGCTGTGTGATCAGTGGAGCCGGACCGACCCTGCTTTCCCTCTGCTCCGCGGAAACAGCAGTGGCAGTGGGGGATGCCATGGTGTCAGCATGGGAATCGGAAGGAGTAAGCAGCCACCGAGCAGTGCTGGCCCTTCAACACCGAGGCAGCACCTGGACAGCCCTGCCGGACCAGGTTCGGGCCAGTGGCCGCGCCTGAGTTCGCCCTGGACCCATGAGTAGATATGCTCATTAGCCTGAAGGGGCCCGGAAGACCGCTGCGGCGTATCCTCTCAGGCCCCAGCCGGTCGGCCTCCGCGCCGGCGTCCCTTCACCCGCAATCGCACTGATGGACGTCCTCCTTGCCCTGGCGACCGCGTCCACCGGATCCATACCGCTTAACCCCGAAGTCGGTCCCCAGGCCGGATCCATACCCTGGCTGAGCTTGATTGTGCTGTTACCGGCTGCGGGGGCCCTGTTGATGCCCCTGCTGCCAGGCGACGGCAATGATCCCCGGGCACCCCGCACCCTGGCCCTGGGGATCTTGGTAACAGACCTGGCCCTGATGCTCTGGGCCTTTTCGCGCCACTTTGATGGCTCGCTCAGCAGCTTGCAACTGGTGGAGCGCATCAATTGGATCCCGATCCTGCACCTGGAATGGTCCCTGGGGGCCGACGGACTCTCGGCGCCCCTGGTGGTGCTCAGCGGCTTGGTCACCTTGCTAGCGGTGGCGGCGAGCTGGTCAATCAAGAGCAAGACCCGTCTTTATTTCGGCCTTTTGTTGCTGCAGGCATCTGCCCAGGCAATGGTTTTTCTGTCCCAGGACTTCCTGTTGTTCTTTCTGGCTTGGGAACTGGAGCTGGTGCCGGTTTACCTGCTCATCGCCATCTGGGGTGGTACCCAACGCCAGTACGCCGCCACCAAATTCATCCTTTACACCGCCACGGCCTCCCTGCTGATTTTGATCAGCGGCCTGGCCATTGCCCTTTCAGGCGACACCTTCACCCTTAATCTCAGCGAAATGGCCGCCCGTTCCCCAGGGGGCACCTTTGGCCTGTTCTGTTATCTGGGCTTTCTGATCGGTTTTGGGGTCAAGTTACCGATCTTCCCCCTGCATACCTGGCTTCCCGACGCCCACGGCGAAGCCAATGCTCCTGTTTCGATGCTGTTGGCAGGGGTGCTGCTCAAGATGGGCGGCTATGCCCTACTGCGCTTCAACGTGCAGATGCTGCCCCAGGTACACCAGATCCTGGCGCCAGCCCTGATTGTTCTGGGCATCGTCAACATCATCTGGGGGGCCCTCAATGCCTTTGCCCAGGACAACGTCAAACGGCGCATCGCTTGTAGTTCGGTGAGCCATATGGGCTTCGTGCTGCTCGGTATTGGGGCGATTGATGCGCTCGGCTTGAGTGGCGCCATGCTGCAGATGATCAGCCATGGCTTGATCGCAGCAGCCATGTTCTTCATCACCGGCGTCTTCTACGAGCGTACCAAAACCCTCTCGATTCCCAACATGGGTGGCCTGGCCAAGGTTTTGCCAATCACCTTTGCCTTCTTTCTCGCCAGTTCCCTGGCCTCCCTGGCCCTGCCGGGGATGAGCGGCTTCATCAGTGAAATCACCGTCTTTCTTGGCGTCACCTCCAACAACGACTTCACCGTGCCCTTTCGGGTCATCACCGTTGTCCTGGCGGCCATCGGGTTGGTGCTGACACCTGTTTATTTGCTCTCCCTGTGCCGCAGGGTGTTCTTCGGCCCCCGAATCCCCGCCCTGGCGGAAGTGGGCGACATGAAGCCCCGGGAACTGCTGATTGGCCTCAGCTTGCTGGTGCCCACCCTGGTGATCGGTTTTTGGCCCAGGGTGGCGATCGATCTCTATGAAGCCAGCACCAATGCGCTGGCCAACGGAGTCGCCCACCAGGGTCCGCTGGCCTTGGCAGGCTTCGGCGGCCTCGGTTAACGCTGCCAGCAACGCCCCCCAGACCTCCCCTCGCGGAGATCCGACCTGCCAGGGGTCCCAGTGCCGGTTCTGCTGAGTTGGAATAACCATCAACAACGACCTTCAACCCATGACCGCCTCCCTCGAACGTCCCGCCCTGTTGGCCGGTGAAGGCCTGCCCACGTTCGAGGCCATCACGCCTGACCAGGTCACCAGTCACATACCCAATTTGTTGAGCCAATTGGAAAGTGAACTGGATCAACTGGAAGCCACGTTGGCGCAGGCCCTCGAACAGGGCCGCCCCCTCGGCTGGCATGAAGTCATGGATCCCCTGCATCGCCTGGGGGAACGGCTGCGCTGGAGCTGGGGTGTGGTGAGTCATCTCAACGGGGTGTGCAACACCCCCGAGCTGCGCGCCGCCCACGCCAGCCAGCAGCCGGCGGTGGTGGCCTTCGGCAACCGTGCTGGCCAGAGCCGCACGGTCTACTCCGCCTTGCGGTCCCTGGAGCGCCAGGGGGGCTTGGATGGCACCCAGCAACGCATCCTGGCGGCCGAATTGCGGGACATGGACCTGCGCGGGGTTGGCCTTGGCGGCGAAGCGCAGCAAGCCTTCAATGCCACCAACCAGGAGCTGGCTGAACTTGCCACCCGCTTCGGCAACAACGTCCTTGACGCCACCAACGGCTGGACCCTGCTCCTGGAAGGCGCAGACGAGGTGGCAGGCCTACCCGAGAGCGTGCTTCAGCTGCTGGCGCAAGCGGCCGCCGAAGCGGGCCACACCCAAACCGACGGCTCCGCCCCAACGGCCAATGCCGGCCCCTGGTTGATGGGCCTGGACATGCCCCGTTTCGGCCCCTTCCTGCAATATGGCCGCAACCGGAGCCTGCGGGAGCGGGCCTACAAGGCCCATGTCAGCCGGGCCTCGGGCGAAGAGGGAGGCAACTGGCCGCTGATCGAACGCATCCTGACCCTGCGCCTGGACCAGGCCAGGCGGCTGGGTTATGCCAACTGGGCCGAAGTCAGCCTGGCCTCCAAGATGGCGGGCTCAGAACAGGAGGTGGAAACACTGCTCGAAGACCTGCGCGTCGCCGCCCTGCCCGCCGCCCGGCGGGAGCTAGAGGAACTGCGGCAATGTGCGGCCCGCGCCGGTGCTCCGGAAGCCGCCGATCTGAAGCCGTGGGATGTGAGTTTCTGGGCCGAAGCCCGCCGCCAGGAACTCTTCGAGCTCGATAGCGAAGCCCTGCGGCCCTGGTTTCCCCTGCCCCAGGTGCTGGCTGGGCTTTTCGGGCTCTGCGACCGGTTGTTTGCCATCACGATCCAGGCCGCCGATGGCGAGGCCCCCGTCTGGCATCCGCAGGTGCGCTTCTTCAGGGTCCTGGACCGCGACAGCGGCCAACCCCTGGCCGCCTTCTACCTCGACCCTTACAGCCGTCCCGGCAGCAAGCGGGGCGGGGCCTGGATGGATGAATGCCTGGTCCGGCAGACCAAGCCAGACGGCACCCCCGTGCTGCCTGTGGCCTACCTGGTCTGCAACCAGAGCCCGCCGGTGGGCGAAACCCCCAGCTTGATGACCTTCCAGGAGGTCGAAACCCTCTTCCACGAATTCGGCCATGGTCTCCAGCACATGCTCACCACCGTCGAGCGTCCCCAGGCCGCCGGCATCAACAACGTCGAATGGGACGCGGTGGAATTGCCCAGCCAATTCATGGAGAACTGGTGCTACGACCGAGCCACCTTGCTGGGGATGGCACGCCACTGGCAAACGGCTGAACCCCTGGCCGAAGCGGAGTTCGCCAAACTGCAGGCCGCCCGTACCTTCATGGGCGGTGCCGCCACCCTGCGCCAAGTCCATTTCGCCCTGACAGACCTGAGGTTGCACAGCCAATGGACACCGGAAGCAGGTATGACACCAGAACAGTTACGCCGGCAAATTGCCACCACCACTACGGTGCTCGAACCCATTGAGGAAGATGCTTTCCTTTGCAGCTTTGGCCATATCTTTGCCGGCGGCTATTCGGCAGGTTATTACTCCTATAAATGGGCCGAAGTGCTCAGCGCCGATGCCTTCAGCGCCTTTGAGGAAGCCGGTCTCGACAACGACTCCTTGGTGCGCGCCACAGGCCGCCGCTTCCGCGACACCGTTTTGAGCCAGGGGGGCAGCCGCCACCCCAGCGAGGTGTTCGAAAGCTTCCGCGGCCGCAGTCCCTCAGCCAGCGCCCTGATCCGCCACAGCGGCCTGGAAGCAGGCAACGGGCGAGTTGCGCTGGCATCCGGGGCAGCCGGCTGAGCCTGGAGCTGGCGGCATGCGGCGCAATGGCATGGATCTGGAGGGGCTGGAATACGGCAATGCCTGGGAACACCGCCCCCCCGACCAACCTCACAGCAACTGGATCATCGGTGATCACCCGGCGATCCCCACAAATTCGCTGCGGTTTGTGCGGCACCGCTCCGCAGCCCCTGGCCAAGAAACTCCCGCCTTGGTTCAGAACCTCTCACTGAAGTGGTTTGAGCACCAGCTGGACGACTGCCCGGCATGGGGCCAGGCCAAACCCCCCAGCCAGGGCCGCAGCCTCTCGCTTTTGGCAGGCGAAGGGGAATTTGAGCTGCGGTTCCGCCGTGGGGAGAGGGAGCTGGTTCTGGTGCTTGATGTACCCGGGGATTACGCCCTCTGGGGCGAGGGGTTGGAGCACAGCTGGCGGCCGCTGCGGCCCTCGTGCCTATTGACCCTGCGCTGGCTGCCGGCTGATGAGGCGGCCAACCCTGCGAGGCCCTGAGCCCTTAAATCGCTACCCCATCGCCATCAAAAAGCCGCCAGCCCGTTGGATCCACCTCCAAATGCACCTGCTGCTCAAGCTGGATCCGCTGGTCCGGCGGTACCCGAACCAAGACAAGATGCTCACCGGCATCAAGACGGCAGGTGACCAATTGCTCGTTGCCCAGGGCCTCCAAATGGCAGACGCGGGCGGCCAGGGTTTGGGCAGTGGCCGCACCAACAACTCGCAGATGTTCGGGCCGCAGCCCGGCGGTCAGGGATTGGCCCAGCAGGGCCCCCAGCCGGGCGGTACCCAAGGAAGCAACGCTAAGCCGTTGCTGGGCCAGCACGAGCTGCTGGGGGCCAGCAACGCTGACGGGCAGCAGGTTCATGGGCGGACTGCCGATGAACTGGGCCACAAAGAGATTGGCGGGTTGGCGATAGAGCTCCAGCGGCGTGCCGAGTTGCTGCAGGTGGCCCTGGTTCAGCACGGCAATGCGGTGGCCCATCGTCATCGCTTCCACCTGGTCGTGGGTGACATAGAGCGTGGTGGTACCCAGGCGGCGCTGCAAGGCGACGATCTGGGCCCGGGTGCCATTGCGCAACTTGGCGTCGAGGTTGCTGAGGGGCTCATCCATCAGGAACACCGAGGGCTGGCGGGCGATTGCCCGCCCCAGGGCCACCCGTTGCTTCTGCCCCCCCGACAGTTCTTTGGGGAGCCGATCGAGCAGGGCATCAAGTTCGAGCAGGCCAGCCACCTCGGCCACCCGGGCCTCGATGCGGCGCTCCCGCAGGGAAGGCACCTGCAGGCCTTTGGGCCAACTGCGGGCCAGTTGGTGGAGGGAATCCTGGAACTGCTGGGGGAGGGTACGGGGCCGACTGCGCCGCAGCCCAAAGCCGATGTTGTCCCGCACACTCAGGTGGGGATAGAGGGCATAGCTCTGGAACACCATGGCGACGTCCCGTTGCGAAGGGCGCAGCCCCACCACCGAGCGCCCCCCAACGCTGATCGCTCCGCTGCTGGGGGTCTCCAGGCCAGCCAAAAGCCGCAACAAGGTGCTTTTGCCGCAGCCTGAAGGTCCCACCAAGACCAGGAACTCACCATCGGCCACTGCCAGATCCAGATCCCGCAAAACGGTCACCGGCGCTGCGCCCCGGCGGGGGGGGTAGATCTTGCTGACCCCCTGGAAGTGAACCTCGGCCAATCCGGCGCTGCGACGGGCGGATCTTAGGGTTAGGGACTGGGCCCTGCGGCATCGTTTCCCGTGCAGTTCATCGATCAGGCACGGATTGCCGTGCGGGCCGGCCGCGGCGGCGACGGCATCATGGCTTTCCGCCGCGAAAAATACGTGCCGGCCGGGGGCCCCTCCGGCGGCGATGGGGGACGGGGCGGCGATGTGCTGCTGGAGGCCGATGCCAACCTCCAGACCCTGCTCGACTTTCACTACCGGCGCCTGTTTGCCGCCGCCGACGGCGTCAAGGGAGGTGCCAATCGCTGTACCGGCGCCAGCGGCCAGCCCCTGATGATCAAGGTTCCCTGTGGCACGGAAGTGCGGGATGCCCGCACCACGATTCTGTTAGGCGATTTGACCACACCCGGTCAGACCCTGCTGGTGGCGGCCGGGGGCCGGGGGGGGCTGGGCAACGCCCACTACCTGAGTAATCGCAACCGGGCCCCGGAAAAATTCACCGAGGGCAAGGAGGGTGAATCCTGGCTGCTGCAACTCGAATTGAAACTCCTGGCGGAGGTGGGCATCATCGGCTTACCGAATGCCGGCAAGAGCACATTGATTGCCGTGCTCTCAGCGGCGAGGCCCAAGATCGCCGATTATCCGTTCACCACCTTGGTGCCCAATCTTGGGGTGGTGCGGCGGCCCAGTGGCGATGGCACCGTGTTTGCCGATATCCCTGGCTTGATTGCCGGCGCTTCGCGGGGGGCTGGCCTAGGGCACGCTTTCCTGCGCCATATCGAAAGAACGCGGATCTTGATTCACCTCCTCGATGCCGGCAGCGAAGACGTTGTTTCAGACCTCAAGGTGGTTGAAGCAGAACTAAAGGCCTATGGCCATGGACTGGAGAGTCGTCCGCGGCTGGTGGTGCTCAACAAAATTGATGTGGTTCCCCCAGAAGATCTGGAGGCCTTAACTGAAGCGATAAGCCAGAACTGCGGCGGCCATCAGCCCTTGCTGATTTCAGCCGCCACATCCAAAGGACTGGACATCCTGCTGGTGGAGGTATGGAAAAAACTCAAGCAAGCGGACGAGGCTCAACAGATCCTTGCGAATTCTGCTAGGGACAGTTTGTCTACTGAGGTCTCGTCCATTGCGCCTGAAGCCGCCTATCAATCGTCGTAGACGCGACATTCGGGGGCTTCGGGGTTGAGATCGCAGTAGACCTCAAGGGGGCTGGGGTCGTGGCTGTCTTCGGGATGGTGCTCCTTGTACTCCTTCAGCCCCTTCAGTTCCTCTTCCAGATGGCGGACCTTGCCCAAGTTGCCTTCGGCCTTGGCGGCCTCGATCTCCACCTGATCCTTCTGGATGTGGTCGTCGATGCTTTTCATGACGTCGCCGGCCCGCAGGGGCCGGAATTCGGCTCGCCCACCATACGGGGGGGGGGCCGCGGCGGCGAACTTCTGTCGGCTCTTGTGCGTTGGCGCTGATGAAAAGCTGAACCAGGGGACCCTGGACCGCCTGCTCACCCGGTCTGCGCAGGCGGCCTGCTCACCCGGCCAGATCACTCAGCTCCAGCCAGCGTTCTTCAGCGCTGGCAATGCGTTCCAGCAAATTGGCCAATTCATGGCTGAGGGCCTCTAGTTCACCGTAATCGCCACCGGGGGGAAGGGCCATCTGGTTCTCCAGCAACTGACGCCGCTCTTCCCAGGCCGGCAGATCCCGCTCGATGGCCGCCAGTTCACGCGTTTCGCGAAAGCTGCGGCGGCGGGGCATCGCTGGCGCAGATCGAGCCTCGGCCGCTGCCGGGAGCGGCTCTGGCCCGGCCCCTGCAGCGGCCAGAGGGGGCGAGGGGGTCAGGGCCTGGGATGCTGCCGCACTGGCTAGCTGCTGCTCCAGGTAGCCGCTGTAATTGCCCTCAAATCGCCGCAGCCGACCCGCATCAAAACTGAACAGCCGATCCACGGTGCGATCCAGAAACCAGCGGTCGTGGGAGACGACCACCACGCAGCCTTGAAAATCCTCAAGAAAGTCCTCCAGCACCGTCAAGGTGGCCACATCCAGGTCGTTGGTCGGTTCATCCAGCAACAACACATTGGGGGCGCTGATCAGCAGCCGACACAAATGCAGCCGGCGCCGCTCCCCGCCGGAGAGCCGGGCCACAGGCTGGTGCTGCTGGGCAGGAGGGAACAAAAAGCGTTCCAGCAATTGGGAAGCACTGAGCTCCACTCCATCCACCTCGACCCGGCTTGCCTCTTCTTGGACCACATCGATCACCTTGCGCTCACCCCCCCGCCCAGCATCGACGGGCTGCAGGGCGGCACTGTGTTGATCGAAATAGGCCAACCGCACGGTGGAACCGAGTTCCAGCCGTCCAGAAGCGGGGGCTAGACGGCCAGCGATGGCATCCAACAAACTCGATTTGCCGACCCCATTGGGTCCGATGATGCCGATCCGGTCCTCGGGTCCGAAGTCATGGCTGAATTCCTCCAGCAAAAGGCGATCACCAACCTGGATAGCGAGGTTTTCCGCTTCGATGGCGCGTTTGCCCAGCCGCCGGGCCGTGGAACCCATCTGTAGAGCCGCCTTGGCCTGACGCACCGGCTGCTCCCGCATCGCTTCAATACGCTGCAGACGGGCTTTCTGCTTGGTGCTGCGCGCCTTGGGGCCCTGGCGCAGCCAGGCCAGTTCGCGGCGGAGGCTGCCCCTGAACCGGGCTGCCCCGGCGATCTGGGCCTCCTCCTCTTCGGCGCGGCGGGCCAGATAGGTGGCGTAATTACCCTCATAGCCGCGGGCCTCGCCCCCCTCCACCGCCACAATCCGACGGGTGACCCGATCCAGCAGATAGCGATCGTGGGTGACGAGCACCAAGGCGCCGCGGAAACGATCCAACCAGCCCTGCAACCACTCGACCCCATCGGCATCGAGGTGGTTGGTGGGCTCATCCAGCAGCAGCACATCGGGCTCGGCTACCAGGGCAGCGGCCAGGGCAACACGGCGGCGATTGCCACCGGAGAGATCCCCCACCCGTTGGTGGGGATCCGGCAGCCCGACCCGGGCCAGAACCTCCTGGCAACGCCGCTCCAAGGTCCAGCCTTGGCCGGCCTCCAGGCCTTCATGCAGCTGACTGAGGCGGGATTGCAGTACCCCGTTAGCCGGGTCGTCCGCCAGGGCCTGGCTGAGTTGCTGGTGTTGCTCCAGCAGAGCCAGAGTCTCGGCGCAGCCGGAGCGCACTTGCTCGATCACCGTCAGATCGGCTTCAAGGACAGGGTCCTGATTCAGCAGCACCACTTTGAGCCGGGGTGAGCAGCGACGCTGGCCCCGGTCCAGGGGTTCGACCCCGGCCAGGACCCGCAGCAGGGTGCTTTTGCCAGCGCCATTGGGTCCAATCAGCCCCAGGCGCTCGCGCTCACCGACATGCAGATTGAGGTCGGCGAAGAGGACGCGCAGGCCAAAATCCTTGCCTGCACCCTCCAGAGAGATCAGGCTCACGAAAGGGGCACGACAGATTGGGGTTCGCCGCGACGTTGGCGCTCCAGGTGGGCGAAGACGCTCTTGTCACCGACGTCGGCGGCGGTGGGCATCGGGAACTTGCGCAGGCAAAGCAGCACAAGCAGTCCGGCCTGCAAGGCCAAAAGAGCCATGGTCAGCTCGGGGCCCAGGACGCCGGCCAGGCGGCCCAGCAGGGCCAGGGGCAGCAGCAGGGTCACACCGATGGCCTCCGGCCGCTGGAAACAGAAGAACTCCTTGAAGCCCACCCCTGCCAGGGCGGCAAAGAAGGGCCCCACTGCCAGGATCCAGATGGGTTGGCGGGCCAGCACCGGCAGCATCTGGTTTGGTCCAACCCTGACAGCCAGCAACAGGCCGCCAAGGCATCCCAGCAACCAGAAGGCCTTCAGGGCCAGATGCAGGGGACGCAGATAGATGTGAATCCGCAACAGAGCCAGGCCCAGGCCCGCCGCCATCAGCAGCAGCCAGGGCCAGGCCAGGGCCGGACCCCAGCGATACCACTGCACCAACAGAGCGAGCTCACCCAGGGCAACGGCGCTGAGGGCGAGGCGATAGGTGAGCACCTCCCGCTGATCCTGCTGGGTGATCGTGAACTCACCAAACATCCCTTGGTGAACCGCTGGCGACGCGGCGGTGGGAATGCTGCTGGTCATGGAAGGGCCGGCGGTTGGGCTTGCACCAGTGTGCTCAGGTCAGGGCCCGCCGGAACGATTCCGGAGGGGTGCAGGGGAAACAGAGATCCGAAATAGTCGCGGCGCCAATGTTCGCTCGCACAGGTGGCCGCCACTCCGGGCAACCCATAGAACCGTGAGCGCCAGCGCCAGAGGGCCGGCAACTGCCAGAGGGGCCTGCGACTGCAGCCGAACAGGGGGGAGTAGACCATTTCCAGGCGAATCAGGGTGGGGAAAAGCACCACATCCGCCAGGGAGGGCTTGGCAGTGCCGGCCAGCCAGGGGCCACCCCCGTCCTCCAGCCCAGGCGGTGGGTTCGCCTCGGCAACGGCCAGGGAGCGATTCGCGTCTTCCAGACACTGAAAAAGGGCCGCATCCGCCTCGTCATAGGCGGCCTGGGTCCGGGCAAAACCACAGCGATAGACCCCGTCATTGACCTCCCCCTGCAGCCGCTGGCGCCAGGCTTCGATGGCGGAGCGGTGGGTTTCGGGAGCCAGGTCGGGACCACTGGCCTGGGGCCAGCCGTTCAACAATTCGATCAGCCTGGCGCTTTCGCTCAGCACGATGGTCTGGCCTGAACGGCCATACAACGCCGGCACCGTGGCCCTGGTGCCGTCTGGGGCGCCACTGCGCCGGTAGAGATCGAGCAAGGTGGCGCAGCCCTCAAAGGGTTGGGGGAATCGCCAACGGCCAGCCTGGGGGTCCGGTTCCACCAACTGCAGATCCACCCAAGGCTGCAGGCCCCGCAGGGTCCAGGTGATCCAGGCACGATGGGCCCAGGGACAGCTGCGGCCGACGATCAACACATGGCCGCCCGGCCGGCCGGCGTCCGCCGACTGGAGCGGCAGGGTGGCGAACACGGGGGCCGGGCGGAGGTAGCGCCCCTGGGCATCGGCCGGGCCTAGCCCCGCCATCAATTGGCGCCACTGGCAATGCCAAAAGTGGCGAACACCGCGGACGAGGGCTGCCGGGGGAGCCATGGCCATCGCTTCAGACAAGGTTGACTCTGGGCCAGCGCCGGCCCCAAGGCAGCCAAGCGGTCAGCGGGGTTCCGCCAAACTGGAATGAGAAAGGTGGGCCTCCGATGGACTGCGGCAACGATGGCGACCATCGGCAGGGGCGCGTTCTGCTGGTCGGCGGAACCCATGGCAATGAGCGCAATGGCCTGTGGCTCCTCGACCAATGGCGTAAGCACCCTGACCAGCTGCAGCGCCATGGCTTGGCCCTTGAACTGGTGGTTGGCAATCCGGCCGCAGCTCAAGACAATCGGCGTTATCTGGAGCGGGACCTGAACCGCAGCTTCAGACCCGAACTGCTTGATGATCCCGATGCCCCGTGGTACGAGCTGCGGCGGGCCCGCGAGCTGCTGGCCCGCCATGGCCCCGATGGCAATGAGCCCTGCTTGGTGGCAATCGATCTGCACAGCACCACCGCCGCCATGGGCAACAGCCTGGTGCTCTACAACCGCCAGCCAGCCTCCCTGGCGCTGGCGGCCGCGCTGCAAAGGCGCCTTGGCCTGCCTATCTATCTACATGAAAGCGATCTTCACCAGAGCGGTTATCTGGCGGCCTGTTGGCCCTGTTCCCTGGTGATTGAGGTGGGCCCCGTGGCCCAGGGTTTGGTGTGCGGGCCCATCTGCCAACAAAGTCAAATCGCCGTGGAAACCGCCCTGGAGGCCCTTTCCCAGGCCCGCGCAGGTGCGATCCCCCTGGGCAGCGAACTGGTTGTCCATGGCCACCTGCGCAGCATCGACCTGCCCCGCCATGACGATGGCTCCCCGGCGGGTCTGGTGCACCCCGTCCTTCAGGATCGGGACTGGCGTCCCCTAGGGGCGGGGGATCCGCTGTTTCTGGCGATGGATGGAACGGTGACTTCCTTCTCCCCGGAGCAAGGCGAAGCAAGCGAGCATTTCTGGCCGGTGTTCATCAACGAGGCGGCCTATGGCGAGAAGGGCATTGCCCTCAGCCTGACCCGTCGGCAAATTCTGCCGGTGGCCGCCGATTGGGCCGCAAGCCTGACGGCGCTGGCCAAAAGGCTCAAACAAGACCTGCCCTGATGCGGCCGGCAATCGGCCTAAGGCGGGCCCTGCTTCAGCCGCAAACACTCAACCGCAAACAAGGGTGGCCTGTTCTTTCGTGCAGGGCAGATCGGTGGTGCTGCCGTTGGCCCAATAAATGCGCAGTCTGTCGTCATCGCTGCCGCTGCGCAGGGTGAGGGATTTAATCACCCCGGCGGGAGGTTTGCCGGAGCGATCGGCGCCGTCATGGCGCTGACGCTCCTGGTTCAGCCGCTGCTCCAGCTGCTGCAGGCGCAACTCCAGGCGGTCCAGGCGCTCGGCCTGGGCCGCCGGTTTGGTTTGGCAGCCGGCGAGTAGCAGAGCCAGGGCGAGCAGGCAGGCCCGGGCCGAAAGGCCCGGGCTCCAGGGCAGGGGCGGTTGGCACGCAGACATCAAGCAGGCAGCGACTGATCTCCTCCTAGCTTCCTGGGGATGCTGGGACCAGAAGGGAAGGCCGACCGCAAGGCGGCCACGGACCCAAACCGCCGGCTCCGCTCCGGAAGAAAGGAATTCAAGGGCACCCTTCACAAATCCCGCAATGATCCGTTACAGTTGTCAATGACGGGGTGTTTTGCCCCGTCCATCCATCCGTCCGGTACCGCTTTTGCCCCTTGGGGCCGGTGCCAACGACACCCCCTTCGACCTCATGACCGCCACAATCCAACAGCGCTCCGGCGCTTCGGCGTGGAATCAGTTCTGCGATTGGGTCACCTCCACCAACAACCGCCTTTATGTGGGCTGG
>JBIKMU010000023.1:0-48865 GCA_044359075.1 Cyanobium sp.
TATCGGATCGTTCACATCGCCGCCCACGGTGTCTACGACGAGAAGACCCGCGACGGCGGCTATCGCAGCGGGGTGGTGCTCTCCGATGGGCTGCTGATCACCGCCGCCGAGATCGGGGCCATGGAAACGGTTCCCGACCTGGTCTTCCTCAACTGCTGTCACCTCGCCAAAGCGGATGCCCGGCCGGTGGCCTTCAACCGCCTGGCTTACAGCATCTCGCGCGAACTGATCGAGATGGGGGTACGGGCCGTGGTGGCGGCAGGCTGGGCCGTGGACGATGGCGCCGCCCGGGTTTTTGCCGAGGAGTTCTACAGCCAGATCCTGCGCAACAGACCCTTCGGCGATGCCGTGTTCGCGGCCCGTTCACGCACCCACGAGGAGTTCCCCGGCCTCAACACCTGGGGTGCCTACCAGGCTTACGGGGATCCCGGCTTCGTGATCGATCCCCTGCGCGACCGCGCCAACTCCGAAGCGGTGGAAGGCTGGAAACCTGTGACTCGGGAGGAGCTGATGCAGCGGCTCAAGGAACTGGCCACGAAAGCGGCGAGTGGGGAACCACCGTCGAGCGAGCGCAGCCGTGAACTGGCGGGTGCCGTCGATATGGCGTTGCAGTCCAGTCCCGATGAATGGCAGAGCCTGCCGGCGGTGCGCTTCGCCCTGGGCGAGGTCTACGCAGAACTCGGTGACGCCTACTTCGACAAGGCAAGGGAGCAGTACCTGGCCGCCATCCGCTTGGAGGACGGGAGCGGGGGGGTCCCGATCCGTGCGATCGAACAGCTGGCCAACCTCGAAGCCCGCACCGGCCATACCACTGCCAACGCGGTGCTGATCACCGCTGCCCTGGGACGCCTGGAGGGGCTCGTTCAGCTGGCATCGACCACCCTGGATCCTTTGGAACAGCACAACGGAACAGAGTCGCCAGCGGGCAGCAATCCCGAACGGGCCGCGCTGCTGGGAAGTGCCTACAAGCGGCTGGCCGCCGTGCTGGCGGGGAACCTGCGCCAAGACCACGAACAGGAAGGCGGGGATGTTCTGCTTGCCCTTGAGCGGGCCATCGACTGGTACGCCAAGGCCGGAACGCAGCCCTATCAGGTGTTGAACCTCCTCGCTCTGGAGGCGGTGAGGGATTTCGGCATCGAGGCGCAGCCGGCCTCCCTTGAGCTGGTGCGCGGGTGTGCCCAGCAGGCCCGGGCGGCCTGGCGTGCAAACCCGGATTTCTGGAACGCGGTGATGCCGGCCGACGCGCTGCTGACCGAACGCCTGCTCGATCGTTCCTTTGGCAGCAAGGGGCGAGCAGGCGAAACCAGCTTCAACGATGTGCAGAAAACCTATGCCGATGCTCTGGCCCATGTGCCCGGAACCCCAAGGGAGCTGGATTCGCTGGTGCAGCATCTGCGCATCCTTCAGGTGCTCTTCAAAGCGCAGGGCCACCTCAACCCCCGTCTGGCCGGCCGGGCCAGGCTGATCGCCGAGCGCCTCGATCTGCTTGCCCAGCAGATGTTGGGGCCAACGGCCGGCCAGGGGAGTGCTGGTGGTTCCGCCGCTGGTGACAGCGATGGCACGGGTGGAGAAGAAGCGGAGGAAATAGTTATTCTCAAATGATTATGGCAGCTCATCTATCGCGAGGTCTATTTTTTTATGAAACTCAACCTATTAAAAAGCTTGATTTATCGTAAAATCTCAGTCATTGTGAAACCATCTAGAGAGTAAACCTCTTCAGAATAAGTCCAGAGCCATGACGGATCCCGGCGAGAGAGTATGTATCGTTAGGTTATTCGGCTCGAAAGCGAATTCTCTCGAAGAGGATCCGATCAATTTTGATAGAGTTATATGGAACTGATCAGCGCGGTGCGCTCTCAAGAGCCAGTACACGGTGTGATGATCAAGGCCGATAAGGGTGGCGCCCCCCCCCCCCCATGGGTTTGAACTGAAAGTCGACAGCTATCTTCCCTCACGGCAGAATTCGTCTGCATCAAGCCTGCGGTTGATTGACGTGGTTAGGCTGTGTTCATAGAGTGTGTGTTGTACTTTGATTGGTGAGTGGGGGTTTGGGAGCTTATTCTAGTTTAATTGCTTCTGATTTATAGACGCACTGGCTATGCTAGAGTGCGCACAAAAACATACAAGCGTTCGCGCCACACTGAGGCTGGCGGCCAGCTGATGGGGCGGTAATTACCCCAAGTCATCATCCGAGAGCCGGTCGCTCGGTGATCGAGGCAGCAGTTCGTCTGGTTTGGCTGCTAGGGCTGAGGAAAGGCCTGGGCATGCCCCGTTCTCGCGCCCAGATCCATTGTGAAAACTGGGATGCTTGCAGATGCGGAGCCGTCTTTGGTGAGGCGGGGCGGGGGCTATGTGCAAAAGGCAACTAGCCGCTACTGAGCAGAAATGCTGTCATCAATCTGTCAGATACCTGTAAAGCTTATGACAAGGGCATCGGTCAAAAGGGGGGAAACTAAAAAAGAAGAGTTGTCAACAACCTTCCTTTTTCATTCACACTAACCAACCAAAAACCATGGGAAGCACCATCAAAAGCTCGAGCTCTACTACCAGTATTTCGGATATATGGAATACTGGCCTTTCGGTTCCATCCTTCAATTTCAATAGATTTTTTGGCTTGGCGAGAGATGGATTTGGTATCTACGATACTGGCGCAAGTGGAACCTCGCTCCCTGACTACTACTCTGTAGCTAAGGATTACAAGTCGCCAAAATTCCTGGGCCTTGGGGCCGGCGGTGGATTTTGGGCAAAGCTAAGAGCTGGCGCGAATCTCAATTTGCAGGGAGGTCTTGGGAGTGCTGTGCTGAATCTTTCAGATTCTATTCAATACGATTGGTCTCGTTCTGGCGATAGCATAACCTTTACCTCTCGCTATAATTATTCTCCGTCTAGCCTTATTGTTAATGGTCCACAGCTGAGTCTAGGCGTTCAAGGTAGGTCTGACATGGATGCTGCGGCTTACTTGAATTATACCTATCCCTCCTCTGGTTGGAGATCTGCTGAACTGGCTCGATATCAAAGTACCGTTCCTTTTTATCAACAAATTTTTCGTACTACTAATAGTGCCTCAATCCCCTTGTATGATGGAGCTGCATCAATAAATTATCAAGGAATTAATCTTAGCACTACTGCAGCAAATAATATTCAACTCGGCAATGGTGTTATTTCTAGAGTGAAAGATCCGGTTTTAAATCTCCAGCTTGATGTGGAAAAAATAATTCTTCATTTAATGGGAGCAAGTATGAATGACTCTATTGCTAAGTCTAGATCTTTTTCGATGGGACGGTTTAGTCTTGCGGCTAAAGTGGACATTGCTGATATCAAAGCAAACCTCAATAGCTCAATAGCTCAAGATTTTTCGGCTAAAGTCGATAGCGTAACTGGTGTTTTGAAAATGGAAGATGGCTCTGAAATTCCCTATAAGGTGGGTGATACTGTAACTTTCTCTGCAAGTAAATACGACGCTAATCGCGATGGTGCCGTTGATATGTTGACTAACTTTGCCAAGCTTGGAACAGTAAATAATACCACAAACTTCTTACTAGGCGGCAATATTGATGCTTATTTTATGGCTGGAAATGTTAGTGCTAAATTTAATAATCCAGGGCCAATTCCTGATATTAAAAAATCTTGGACACTCCCAACCTTTGATCCGGCTCCCTGGACGGTCGCAGAGACAAGCGTAAATGTTTACAATAAATCTTGGGCGTTAGATTTAGGAGCAGTCAATCATCAGATTCAGCTGGCCTGATTGCCAGCCCTAGCGGTCATATTTCTCGATCGAAGCATATATGACCCAGCCTGTTCGACGTCATCGCTGATGGCCATGGTGGTGGATGCCGCCGTGGCCGAGGCAAATTTGAGCGGCAGTTTAGGGTGGGACCCCCAGCCAGCCTGGCCCCACCTCTTTTTCTGCCCCGCAGGTGGCGCGCCAGGCTGGCTGGGGAGAACAGGAAGCCTTCCGCCTGGGCGATGGCAGCCACATCGCTCGCATCACTGGCTTCATCCACCTGGAGCTTGAGGGCGGGATTGGCCTCCACCTTGGCCAGAAAGGCGTTTAGCTGTGCTTTTGACAAAGCGTTTTTCATAATTTTTTTTAACGCTAGGGTCGATTTTCTCGATCTGTTGGGATGCGGGTTTTGTGGCCGCTGGCGGGCCTGGTTTTGTGGTCGCTGGTGAGCATGGTTTGGGAATGTACCAGTGGTGGGAGGGGCGATATGTTGGTCCTTGAGCCCAGAGATTTTGGGTGTAATTGGCTGGCTATCTAGTGGTTCTGCAAAGCTCAATCTGGCTTCCCCGGTATGACCCCCGGATCCAACTCCAGTTAAATCCCAGCCCTAGTCCCAGCCCCAGCCTTCACCCCAGCAGCCCCTTAAGCTCCAGCGCCAGCAGCGCAATGGCGCGGCCCCGGTGGCCGAGGCGAGCCCTTAGCGCTGGCTCCATCTCGGCGTAGCTCTGGCCTGCCTCGCCCACGTAGAACACCGGGTCGTAGCCGAAACCACCCTGGCCCCGGGGGGTTTCCAGGATGCTGCCCTCGCACACCCCCCTCCACCTCCAGGCGGATGACACCGCTGGGATCGGCCACCGTCAGGGCGGCGCGGAACTGGGCCCTGCGATCCGCTGCCCCGGCTTGCAGGGCCGCCAGCTCCCACAGCAGCCGGGCGATGCGATCGTTTTCGCTACTGCCGTAGCGGGCCGACAGCACTCCGGGGGCTCCGCCGAGGGCGTCCACGCTTAGGCCCGAGTCGTCGGCCAGGGCCCAGCAGCCCGTGGCCTGGGCTACCGCCGCCGCTTTTAGCCGGGCGATTTCGGCAAAAGTGTCGCCGGTTTCCTCCACTTCCAGGCCTGTGGGTTGGGGTTTGATCTCCAGCCCCAGATCCGCCAGCAGGGCCGCGAATTCCCGCAATTTGCCGGTGTTGCCGCTGGCAATCACCATGGAGGTGAGAGTCATGTTAATTAGGAGTTTGCAGAAAAACCAGCCCAAGGGCCAGTTTTCCACTGCCATGAGCTGATTTCTGGCTCAAAAAGCCGAATCGACGCCGATCAAGTCCGCAAACAGCCCGATTTCGGCATCGTTGGCCTGTCTGCAAGGCATTGGTTGTTCTCTTTTGGGCACACCTCTGGGCAACAGGCTGTTCATACCGCCTCCATCACGGGCTACTCCTGCGGAGAAGGCTGCGCCTAGAGCGGGTTGCCCAGGCGGATCGGGTTGTAGGCGATCACGTGCAGGCCAAACACGGCACTGACTTTGTGCTGGCCGCGCAGTTTGAACTGGCGCAGTCCGCCGAATGCATACTCCTTCGGAGAAGCCTTCGGCTAGAGTAAACCGAACACCTTCTCGATTCCCCGGCGGGCATTTATCGACTTGGCGTAGCCCACGTGACGGGTGGTGCGGCCATTGATCGCTGAACCACCGCTGCGGGCGGTGTTCTGTGCCACGTGCGGAGTGACGCCCAGCCGCCTCATTTCAGCCACGAACCCTTTGGTGTCGTAGTTCTTGTCAGCGCCGATCGTCTTCTGGTGGGCACCGGCGAGGTCTGCTGCCATCTCCTTGGCGGAATCACGCTCACCGGTGCCCGTGGCCTGTGTGACGCGGCAATCCACGATCAGGTCATGGCGGTTGTCCATCAGCACGTGTCCCAGGTAGCTCAGCTGCGCTGGATGGGCATTGGATTTGCGGGCCAGCCAAGCCTGGGGATCGCTGCTGGAACGGTGGGTCTTGTTGCTGAGCTTGATACCGCGAAAGTCGCCCTTGGCTCTCTTCTTTCCCTCTTTGGGAGCACCGAATCCTTCGCCAGGTCCAGTGGGTGGAGGCGGAGGGTCCTCCTGGCCATCAATCAGTTTCAAGGATGCATGTGACGCCCAGGCCTGCATCAATGGGCCATCTACAGAGAAGTGGTCGTCCCTAAGAATGGGTTTGACCTCTTGAGCGCCCATGAGCTTTTCCAGTAACAGCCCCATGACGTCGTCATTGAGGAGCCGGACACGGTTTTTGGTGTAGAAACTGTCGGCCGGAGGCCATAAGTGGTTGGATGCCAGATCGCATCGTCGGGGCTCAGTCCGACAAACTAGCGGAACAGCAGGTTGTAATCGCGCTGCTCCAGCAGCAAGCGTTCGGAGCGGATCCCATAGAACGCCTGCAGCAGCGAGGCCAGCAGCAGCTGCTCCGATGGAACCTATGGACGGCCTTCCAGGGCATACAGCCTGCAGAAGGTGGGATTGAGTCGATCAAGTACCTGATCCGCCAACCTGCGAATCCGCCTGAGCGGATAACTCGCCGGGATCCGCTCCTCGAACGAGACTTAGGAGAACAAGGAGCCGCTGCGCTCCTGTTGGCCTCGCATCAACGATTGGGCAGCTGATTCATTCTCTCAGAGGTGCTCGGGTTTTTCAGCGAACTCTTAGGGCTCTGGGCCAGGGCGTTATCAGAACTTGAGCACGCTGGTGGGACGCAGGATCCAGCTGGCCTCGCCGGGAATCGGCTTATAGCAGATCTGGCGCTCGCCACCGGTGGCTTTGGCGTTGATGTCGCCCGAGTTGTAGATGGGGAAGCGGCGCACCAGGCAGCCCTCCACCACTTCGAAGTGGTCGTGACCCCGGTAGCCCTGGGCCGTGGAACCGCTCAGTTCTTGCAGATAGATCGGCGAGAGATCGGTGCCTTTGGTCACGGCATAGGCCGCCAGCTCGCCATAACTGCCACTCCCGGCACCCTGCACAAACACATAGATCTCGGGGGTGCCGTTGCCATTGAGGTCAGCCACCTTGGCCCCCACGACGCGGCCGTTGACCGTTTGGTGAATCGGCTTGATCATCGGCTTGGCACCGGAGGTGGTGATCGTGAGGTGTTGCTGGGTGCCCTCGCCGCTGGCCTGCACCTGGAAGCTGATGCCTTGCAACTTCAGGGTTTGATTGAAGGCGGCGCCGGCCAAGGCAGTGCTGGGCAAAGCGGTGGCCAGAAGCAGGGCTGCGACGGTGAGCTGTGGAAAGGAGCGCTTCAAGGGTAAAAAAGATCAGTGAAACCTATCTTTAGCAGCAGGGCGCCGGTCACCCCCGGCGAGAAAACTTGGAGCGGTACATCCTGGAATGCTCCTAGAGCGCCTCGAAAAACACAAACGTCCTTGAATAGCGTTCTGCGAGAAGCCTATGATCAACTTGGCTTGAATCTCGCTATAGTACGCGGAAAGGATGATTTTCGAGGTACCCACATTACAGATGGGATTTACTACCTGCTTTCAGGGTGATTGCAGCTTTGACGGTCTAAGAATATGCGTGGGGAAAGAGCCGAGGTGCGCTGACGCAGGCGACGGCTCCAGGCCAGACCCGCAGCCACTCCCATTATGGGCAGAGGACCCGGTGCGCTTGGCGGCACGTAGGCGAGACTGAGAAAGCGTCCGGCGGCACTCGTGCCATTGGGGCCAGTGAAAAGAACGGGGTCCCGCAATTCAGTGATATTGGGGGGACGGTAGCTCTGGAATTCAGTCAGCGTCTCTGGGCCGTGCAGAAACAGATCGGCAAATGTAAAAGGATCTCCAGAAGCACTGGTATCCAGCAAAAGCTGGCGGGAGGCGAAGATGGGTTCGTAGAAGTTACTATTGTACAAATTCAGCCACACTCGGCTAACCGGAGAGCCTGGCATGTTTTCACGCGCCTCCAGGGTGATGTGTTCTCCGATGCAGGGATAGACATCGCAAGGAGGGGCCTGAGGATTGGGTGGTTGGTTGGCATCCACCGCCCGAGCCCAGCTTGAATTGGCATCAAAATTAAGTCCAGAAAGATCGAGTGTGCCAACACTAGTGGGGTCGAGTGTCAGCTTCATAGAAATGATGGGACTGCTAAAACTCCCCATGGTTGTCAATCCGCGAACACCATTGAGGTTGGTAATATCATTCTGGAATACGGTATGATCGGTGTCGAGAACGGCGCCATCCAAGACGAAATCAATGAAGTAACGTGTGTGTTTGGGAGCCCCAGCAATGCTGCTGCCGTAATCAAGATCGATTAGTCCGTGATATTGATAGGTAGTGGCATGGGCGCTTTGACCTGCCCCTAAAAGCGCAGCCAAGGCAATCAGGCTTGGAGAAACAAGTTTGTGGAAGAAGTTGACTGATTTACGTGAAATGGATGAGGTAATCGAGTTAACTAGAACGCTCATTCAGTTTTTTTAAATTTAAAGCACCATAACCCCCCAAGTGACTCAAACGCCACCACCTGGCCAATGTGCCTGTCAGGATCAGCACGCAACTTGCGTTTGGACGACATCCAGCGGCCAAAGCATGGCAGCTGCGTTTTGGCGAGTTGTCAACAACACCGGAAACAAGGGCTTGGCAATGATGCCTGGCCCTTGTCGATCCCATCCCAGAGTTGCAAAGTCATCCCAACAGACCTCAGCACCACTCAGCCTTGCCCCGCACCTCCGCCCAGTCCCCTCGGCAGGATCCGCTCCATGGGGCCGGGTTGGCCACAGTGCTGAATACCCGCGACTTCGGTTGCTGGCAGGCTGCGGTGGCCAAGATCCTGGGACAGCACCGCAGTGAACTGCTCAGTGCCTCAAACCAGTTCCAGGCCCATTTCCGAGTTGGCCGGGTCGGGTCCTACTCGGTGCTGCACCTGCAGGGTCGCGGCCGGCTGCGGCTGAACCGGGAGCAACGTGAGCACAGCGTGCTCTGGCTGCCGCTGCGGGGGATCACGGCCGAACGGATCAACGGACAGAGCTGGCTGGCCGAGCCCGGCACCGGCCTGCTGTTCCAACCAGGCGATGCCATGCAGGGCGAAACCAGCGAGACGCTCGCAGGCCTGTCGTTCCTGATTCCTGACGAACTGCATCGCCAGCCCTCACGCCCGGTCTCACCATTGCTGGCCGCAGGGCCCCTGCACCAGCGCATCCTGGCCAGCGCACGAGCCCTGGCCGTCGCCGCGTCGCTTCAGCTCGCCGGCGCCGAAATCGCGGCCGACCAGCTGACGGAGGTTCTGCGTGAGTGGACGGAGCGGCAGGAGCAACCCTTGCGCCGGGAGCGGATCACCGCCCGGCGCCGCCGCGAAACGGTGGAATCGGCGCGGCAGTGGCTGGCGACCCGCCTGCCGGAGCGTTTCTCACTGCAGGATCTGAGCCGGGCGCTGGCCGTGTCTCCTCGGCAATTGCAGTATCACTTTCAGCAGGAGCTGGGCCATTCGCCGATGGCGGAGGCCAAGCGGCTGCGGTTGCACCGGCTGCGCGGCCTGCTGCTGAATCGGGAGCGTGACAACTGCAGCGTGGCGGAGCTGATGGTGGCCTCAGGGCTGATTGCCTCCGGCGTGACCGCGGGCGAGTACCGCCTGCGTTTCGGCGAAAGCCCGCGGCAGACACGCAACCACCGCTCGCACGAACTCCCGTGACCAACCGTCTGATAACGCAGCCAGGCGAGCGCATCTGGCTTGGGCTCCATCTCGGGCTGGGCTCTTGCCTGGTGGCAGGTGCGGCATCGCCGCCTGCGATCTCTGCTTTTGGGTGATCTGCCGGGAGCCTGGCTGCTTACGTTCCTGGCCTGCACCATCTACGTGCCGCTGTTCTTTTTCAACGTCGCCTGGTTCCTGCCGCTGGCCCTGCTGCCGCGAGGGGTGCTGGCCGAGCTGCTGGCGAGGCGCCTGCCTGGCATCAGGGCCTGAGCGGTGGGAGGCGCCAGCCAGCCGGGGAAGCCAGCCAGCCAGCCGGGTGCGGGGGACTGGCTCGCTCGGGATCAGCACCACCCAGCGTCGTGGCGCCAGGCGAGAGCGGCAATCCCTGTGGCGGCTCCAGCAGCTGCCAGCAGCACGCTGATCGGCAGCAGGAAGAACGGTTCGCGCAGAACGCCATTGCTGTCCACATGGGATCCGATCAAGCGGAAGGCCAGCAGAGCGCTGAACGAGCAGCCAAGCAAAATCGGACTGAGCCGTACCAGCGTTTTTTCATGGCCGTTGCTGATGCTGCGGGCTGAAACTCAGTTTAGGTGGCTCGTTACAATGTATTTGCTTTTTTGTTGATTGGGCTCACACTTGCCAGAGCAGGATCCCAAACCAAATCATGGGCTACAGAGCCGTTGCCGAGCGATTCGGCGATTGTATTGCCAACAATGATTATGGTGCCGCATGGGCCCTTCTCAGCAAAGAATTGCAAGCATCATCGACGCCAGAGTCGATCAAAAACGCGGTTGCCACATTGATCGCCTACGCATCTGGATCAATTCAACAGGCGCAAATCATGGACGAATTCACCCTGGAGAATTGGCCAGGCAAACAAGCGGGCGATCTCGCTGTTGTTTATGTCGCGCTGAATGGCGACAGCTTCAGCGAGGCTGTGACGCTGACCCTGACGCAGCATGGTAAAGACAGCTTGATTCGCCATCTTGAATGGGGGCGACCATGAATGGTTGATCGCCCGTGATCTGGACAACTGCCCTTGCCTTGGCGGCTTCGGCATTCATGGCGCCTGTGCCTGACCAATCCGTTGCTAGCGACGCCTCCGCCGGCAGCAGCTGATTGAGGTTGCTGACACAAGGTTGCTGACAGCGGAGACGCCGAATAACAATTTCACCGATAATTGCGGCTTGATATTAAAAACGAGGTGATGCTCGACCCACAGCCAGCCAGTCGCTGATTGCCGATTCAGGGTTTCAACTCGTCGAGCAGCGTGCGGGTCAGAGCGAGTTCACAACGGGTCGTGGTGATGCCATAACCGGTGCCCTGGAAGCCCACCGATTTGGCATAGGCACACACCGCCCTGCGATTGGCGCGGAAGGCCTCAGCCTGCTTCATTGGTTCAACACTGGTGCCGTATTAGCCAACGCCTGGCTCTGATTCCATGCCCATGCCAAGAGAACCACAGCCAGGGGCCCGATCTGACGGCTATGAGGCACCTGGATCAATTCGCCCCAATCTGGCCCCCAATCTTCCACCCAACCTCGCCCCCAACCTCGCCCCCAGCCCTGCCCCCATCGCCCTGATCACCGGCCTGGCATGCCTGTCCGCATTGGCCTGGCTGCAGCTTGCCCCCGCCAGGGCCCAAGCTGACTTTCGCGCCCGGGTCGTTTCGATCGGCGATGGCGACACCATTCGGGTCCAGCACGGCGACAAACTGGAGACGATACGGTTGGCCTGCATCGACGCCCCCGAGATGGCCCAGGTGCCCTACGGCGACCAGGCCCGCCGCTATCTGCAAATCCGCCTGCCCCTGCAGCGGCAGGTGACGATCCATCCCCTCAACACCGATCGCTACGGTCGCACCGTCGCCGAGGTGATCGGCGACATCAACCTCAACCTGGCCCTCGTCGAAGACGGTCAGGCTTTTGTCTATCCCAAATATCTGGCACAGTGCGATTCCCGCGAGTATCTCGATGCCGAATACCGCGCCAGCCGCCATCGCTTTGGCATCTGGCGGGCGCCCGGGGGCATCGAGCGGCCCTGGCTGTTTCGCCACGGCCGTCAGCAGGAACGCCAGCAACAACACCAAAAAGGCCGCGAACAAGGGCGCCCGCAGGGCCGCCTGCCGTCTCGGCTCCCCAACCTGCCCGCCGCACTGATCTGAGGGCCGCCCATTCAGGGCCGTGCCACCGGGGGCCGCACATTTCAGCCAAGCCGCCCATCACAACTTGTCCTGCATTGGCCCTGAAGCGTTGCCGAAGCCCGCTGGTCGTGGCCAGAAGCGCAGCAAAAGGGCCAGCAACCATCCCAGCAGCAGGGGCCCATTCCCCCAGCGGTCGTAGGCCGTCAGCGACTGGCGTTGGCGCACCGTCATCGTCTCGACTGCGGCGATCCCCAGCGGCAAGGTCGAGCGCAGCTGGCCGCTGGCATCCACCACCAGGCTGGGGCCCGTATTGGCCACACTCACCAGCCAGCGTCCCGTCTCGATCGCCCGCAGCCTGGCCAGGGAGGTGAACTGGGACTGCAGGGCCAGGGGATAGGGATCGAGGTTGGCGCTGGCCAGCAACCAGCGCGCGCCGTCGCGGCTGGCTTGGGCCAGGGCCGTGCCATCGGCCAGCTCGTAGCAAATCGCCACCCCGATCGCTCCGGCCGGGCGGGGCAACAGCCTCGAAGGGGATCCGCCCTCCAGGCCACCCACCGCCGACAGGCCACTCCAACGCACCAGCCGCGCCAACGGCACCCATTCCCCCAGGGGCACCAACCGGTGCTTGTCCACGGCGCCGCTGGCGTACCGCTCCCCCGGGCCAAAGCGCAACACGCTGCTGCGCACGCTGCCGTCCTCCTGGCGGAAGCCGCCCGCCAGCACCTCGGCGGTGGCGGCTCGTGGCAGCGGCTGGCCCAGGGGCAGGGCGCCCTCGGGCAACACCATTACCGTGGTTTTGGCTTCGGTCCCCGGACCAGCTGCGACGCCGTCGTCCCGAGCGGAAGCCGCCGGCAAGCTGCTCAGGGCCTGATCCAGCTGGTTCAGCAAACGCCGTTGGGTACCAGCTTCAAATTTGCGGCGCGTGGGGATGGCGGGCTGCACCACCATCACGTTTTCGCTCGCTCCATCGCCGCCATGAACCGGGGCTAACACCAAAACCCAGCCCAATCCATGAACCATCAACAGCAGCGCCAACGGCAGCGCCAGGGCCCGGGGGCGACCCCGCAGCGCTCCCAGTTGCAGCGCCCGCCACAGCCCCCAGCCGATCAGTACCTGCAGGGCCGCGATCGCCCCCGCGCCGGCCAGCGCCGCCACAGCCGCCAGCGCCGGATCGCCAGGCAGGGCCGAGGCTCCCAATCCCACCCAAAACAACGGCCCCCTGGCCAACACCACCTCCGCCAGCCCCCAGCCCAGGGCCGCCACCAGGGCCGTGTCCAGGCGCGTGGGATCAAGGGGTCGCACCAGGGCCACCCAGGCGGCCACCAGCAATCCCCCCACCCCACCACAGAAAGCCCACACCAGCAGACACAGGGGCAGGCTCAGGGGGGCCGGCACCCCGATCCAGTCCAGAGGATGCAACCAGAGCAACCAGCGATGGCTGACCAGGACGGCGGCGCCGCCCCACAGTGCGGCCGCCGCCAGTGCTGTGCTGCGATGCGGAGAACCGGCCAGCGCCCAGAGCAGCCCCAGCGCCGGCCACAACAGCCAGGGCCAGCCCAAAGGCGGCAGGGCCACCCCTGCCAGGACTCCGCCGGCGATGGCGGCCAGAGCCCAGAAACGGCGGTGATTTCCCATGGCGCCGCAGCCTAAGCAGCTGCAAGCTGGTTGCAGGCGTCAGCTAAGGCGCCCCTATCCGATACCAAGGACCCGCTGCCATGGACCAGGGCAATCTGCTGCAAATGCTCGTCTTGCGGGGGCTTGGAACCACCTCCCTGGTCGGCGATCGACTCCGCAACGTCAGCCAGGACTGGGTGCGCAGTGGCCGCCTCGATCCCAATCAGGCCTCCGCCTTGGTGGATGACGTGCTCAAGGCCCTGCGGGGCGAAACTCCCGAGCTGGAACAGCAGGCCGAGCGGCAGCTCGAACGCAACCGGGATCACCTGCTTCAGGACCTGGGCCTGGCCCGCCAGCGGGAGGTGGACGAACTGCGGGGCCGCATCGACCGGCTGGAGCAGGCCCTGCGCCAGCGCCAAGGCGCCAACGAAGTTCCCGATTAACCCGGCGCCACGGGGGGCTTGCCCTACGAGGAAGTGCCCCAGCTCGTTTGAGCCCCCCCAGCCCCAAAGGGGCTTACCCCGGCGGGGCAGAATCACCCCCGTATGAGCTACGCCGCCATGCGCGACATCCTGATCAGCGTCACTGTTTGCATCGCCTGTCTGCTGACGGCCTTCGTCAGCCAACTGGTCAACCCCACCAGCGTCGTCGCGGCCCCGCCCAGCGAACGCACCGCTACCACGGCGGTGCTCAGCGCCCCGGCCGCCAAGACCAGCGCCCCTGCGGCGCGCGCCGCCGTGGTGGCACCGCTTGAACTCGATCCCGACAACCCCAATCCCACCCTTTTCGCCATGGCACCTTCCAGCCCCGAGTCCGCCGCCGATACCGGCATGACCGTGGCCGGGGCAGCCGCCGCCCTGGGCGGTGAAATCACCACTCCGGCCGAGCGGGTTACGGCCAGCGGGCTGCGCATCACCGATCTGGTCGTGGGCAGCGGCGCCGAAGCCAAAGCCGGCCAGAAGGTCTCGGTCAACTACCGCGGCACCCTGGAAAACGGCAAGGAATTCGACAGCAGCTACGGCCGGGGGCCCTTCTCCTTCCCCCTAGGCGGCGGCCGCGTCATCCAAGGTTGGGATGAGGGCGTTGCCGGCATGAAGGTGGGCGGCAAGCGCAAACTCGTAATCCCCCCAGACCTGGGTTACGGCTCCCGTGGCGCCGGCGGGGTCATCCCCCCCAACGCCACCTTGATCTTTGAGGTGGAACTGTTGGCGGTCGGCGGTTGAGGCCGCCCGAATCCCAGGGGCTGGAACCCTGGAAGGGATCGTTAGGATGACTGTGGCTGGGCCCTGGCCCTGCTCCTCAGCCGGGCCCCGGCCCAGGCCCCCAAACGCAAGCAAAACCCGTCTTCTCCCTTCCATGGCTCACCAGCTGCCCGAACTGCCCTACAGCCTCGATGCGCTCGAGCCCCACATCTCCCGCAACACCCTGGAGTTTCACTACGGCAAGCACCACGCTGGCTATGTGACCAACCTCAACAACCTGGTCGCCGGCACGGACCTTGAAGACCAGAGCCTGGAAGCCACCATCCTCGCCGTCGCTGGCGACTCCGGCAAGGCCGGCATCTTCAACAACGCCGCCCAAGTCTGGAACCACAGCTTCTACTGGCAGGGCATCAAACCCAATGGCGGTGGCAAGCCCAGCGGCACCCTGGCGGCCCGCATCGACGCGGACTTCGGCAGTTTTGACGCCTTCAAGGACCAGTTCAAAGCCGCCGGTGCCACCCAGTTCGGCAGTGGCTGGGCCTGGCTGGTGCTCGACAACGGGGTGCTCAAGATCACCAAGACCGCCAATGCCGACCTGCCCCTGGCCCACGGTCAAAAGGCCCTGCTCACCATGGATGTCTGGGAACACGCCTACTACCTGGACTACCAGAACCGCCGTCCCGATTACATGAGCACCTTCCTCGACAAGCTGGTCAACTGGGACTTCGTCGCCGCCAACCTGGCCGCCGCCTGAACGGCCCTTTCCCCCGGCCCCATCGGGTGCCGGGGGATCCCCTTTGCAATTCATTCCAGCCTCACTCAGTGAAGGTCCAAGGGCCGGGCGTTCTCCAGCACGGCTTCAGGGGTGATCAACATGGCGTCCCCATAGGAAAAAAAGCCATAGCCGGCCGCAATCGCCTGCCCGTAAAGAGCCAGCAGCCGCTGGCGACCGATCAGGGCACTGACCAGCAGCAGCAACGAACTGCGCGGCAGATGGAAGTTAGTTAGCAGTCCTTGCACCACCGCGAAGCGGAAACCGGGGCGGATCACCAACGAGACACGACCCTGGTAAGGCCCCAACTGGCCGCCATTGAGGGCCGCCACCGCCTCCAGGCAACGCACGCTGGTGGTGCCAATCGCGATCACCCGGCCGCCGCGGGGCCGGCAGGCCTCCACTTGGGCCACCAAATCGGGGCTCACCTCCACCCACTCGCTGTGCAACTGCAACTGGCGTAGATCCTCCCTCTCCAGGGGCCGAAACGTGCCCAGGCCAACATGCAGGGTGATCGGCGCGATCGTCACTCCCCTCTCCGCCAGGGCCGCCAAGAGAGCATCACTGAGATGGAGGCCGGCCGTCGGAGCCGCCACCGCTCCGGGGCGGGCGGCGTAGCGGGTCTGGTACCGCTGGCTGTCCTGGGCCACGGAACGGTGGATGTAGGGGGGCAGAGGCACCTCCCCATAGAGATTGAGCAGGCGTTCCAAATCTGCCGCTTTGCCATAGCCGGCTGGAAAGCGAACGATTCGACCGCCACTGGCCCCATCCACCTCCCGAACCTGCACCTTGAGCGGTGCTCCGGCAGGAGCGGCCGCAAGCGGTCCCTGCAGCTCCAACCACTCCCCAAGCCGGACCCGCTTGGCGGGGCGCAGCAGGCACAACCAATCCGCCGCCCCTGGCTCAGGCTGGGCGCTGCCTTCAGGCCGCCACGGTTCCAGCACCAGAATCTCAATGCTGGCGCCACTGGCCCGTTGGGCCCGCAGGCGGGCCTTCATCACCCTGGTGTCGTTGACCACCAGCAGATCGCCCGGCCGCAGTTCCTCGCTCAGATCCCATACCCGCCGATGGCGACTGGTTGGCTCAGGCCCCACCACAAGCATCCGCGCCTGGTGCCGCGGCTCGGCTGGCACCTGGGCAATGGCCGCTTCCGGCAGCTCATAGTCATAGCTGGAGAGACATTCATCGGCATCGGCCGGTGAATCATCCGAATCAGCCCCAGGGCCAGGGTCCGAGCCGCCAGGGGCCCAGCCGCCAGCGCTCTGCGGGTGCGGGTTGTCGGTCGGCGGATCCGGGACCTGGTTCGGCTCAGAGGGCAAGGGTTTCGGGTCGATCTTCGATCAGGGAGGCGAGATCCTTGAGGAAAGCGGCCGCATCGGCTCCGTAAATGACCCGGTGATCACAAGTGAGATTTACCTGCATCTGCCGCCGCACCGCAATCGAGCCATCCTTGAGCGCCACCACTGCGGGCCGGGAAGCCGCCACGGCCAAAATGGCGCCGGTGCCGGGCGGCAAGATCGCATCAAAGCGATCAACACCGAACATGCCCAGGTTCGAAAGGGTGAATGTGCCCGTGCTGTACTCCTCCGGCTTGAGTTGCTTGGTGCGGGACCGTTTGACCAAATCGGCCCATTGACGCGAAAGGCTATACAGGTCGCTCTGGTCGGCGTTGGCCAGCACTGGCGTAATCAAGCCTCCGTCCTCCATGGCCACTGCTATGGCCACGTTGACCGCCCTGGGATAGGCCATGCCGGCCTCGGTGGTCGCCGCATTCACCTGGGGGTGGCGGGCCAGGGTGATCGCCACGGCCTTGGCCAGCAGGGCCGTCATCGTCACTCCCTTCGGCTTCACCAGTTGGTAAAAGGCATCCAGCTTGTCGGTGCTGATGGTGTAACCCACCCGGAAGCTGGGTACCGCCAGGCTGGCCACCATGTTGCGGTTGACCGCCTGTTGCAAGGTGTTGAAAGCCACGGTCTCGCCGGGGCGGCCAAAAGCCTGGCCCGCCGGTGCCGGAGCCGGCGCTGCCGCCGCCAGGGGCACAGCGGCAGGGGTTGGGCCACTGGCGGCCGGGGCGTTGCCTTCGGCCACCCGAGGCACACTCACCGGCTGGCCAGCGGCCTGCTGCACATCTTCGGCTTGGATGCGGCCATGGGGGCCACTGCCCCGCAGGCTTTCTAGGGCCACTCCCAGTTGACTGGCCAGCTTGCGGGCCCGGGGGGTTGCCACCAGGCGGCCATTCGAGGTAAGGGCTGCAGCAGCCGCAGGTGCCGCGGCCGCGGCAACAGGGACAGGCGCCAAAGCTGGAGGCGGTGCAGATACAGGAGGGGTTGGGGCCGGGGCGGCTACTGCCGGCGCGGGCACCGCAGCCGCCGCAGCCGCCGATGGCGCTGCAGTTGCACCTGCGGCAGCGGCACCAGGGGCAGGTGCCTGGGCCTGGGCCGCCCCAATCTCAGCTTCGCTCTCGACGATCAGGCCAATCGTTTCGCCGACGGGGGCCGTGCCACCTGCCTGCACCAGGACCGCAGCCAGGAATCCCTCCTGGAAAGCCTCCACGTCCATGTCGGCTTTGTCGGACTCGACCACAAGGACGGATTCGCCCCGGCTGACCCGATCACCGGGTTTTTTGAGCCACTCGACAATCTTGCCCTCCGTCATCGTGGAGCTGAGGGCGGGCATGAAGATGTCGTGGGTGGCCACAGGCAGGCTGCCGCTGGTAACGGGCCGGATCCTAACCAGCTCCCTCCATCGCCTCGATCACGCCATCGCGAACGACAACAGCCGCCTGGAGTTTCTCCACCAGGTTGTCGCCCACCCCGACCTGGCAAAAGCTCTCCAGCTGGCCCTGGTCCACGATCTCTTCCATGGCCAGCTCACGCACCTGGCGTTGCTGATCCAGCACCTGGCGCTTTTGTTCTTCCAGCTCGGCCCGCTTGGCGGCCACCTGCTGCTGCAGGGAACCCACTTGTTCTTGCACGCGGGGATCGAGGGGATTGATGCTCTGGCGACGGATTTCGTCCACCAGCCGTTGACCCTCCTGCTCCAGCTGGGCTAATTGCTGATCAAAGCTACTGATGGCATTGCTGAGTTCCCGCTCGGCATCCTCCTTCCAGCGGGGGGTGACCACAGCCCGGACCGTGATCTGGCGCTTGATCGTGAAGGTCGTGCCGTCGGCCATGTTTCTGAAAAGTCAACGCCAAGGCTCTCAGCCCATGGTGCTGCGGTCAACCGGGAGGACCGAACCCCGGGTCCCCAGGATTTGGCGCCATCGTTGCTCCGATAGAAGTTTTGGAATGGCGCCTCAGCCGTAAAGCCCCTCAATCGCCGCCGCGTCCCGCTCAGCAATCCGATCCCGCCGTTGCTTGAGGGTCTGGGTAAGCAGACCGTTCTCAATCGTGAAGGGCGCCACAACGGCCACACCAGCAAGCCGTTCATCGGGGCGGGACCCCGCTCGGGCAGCCAGAACCCGGTTGAAATCGCGACTCAATGCCTTGAGCAGCACCGGATCGGCCGCCAGCGGACCGGCCTCCCCGGCCTGGACCACCCCAGGGACAGGTAAACCCTGGGCCGACGCCCAGGCGGCGAGGGCCTCGGCCTTGGGCACCAGCAGCAAGCCCAGCTGGCGGCGATCCTGGCCCACCACCATCACCTGCTCGACCACGGGCAAGGCGGCCAGGGCATCCTCCAGGGGGCCGGGTTCAATGTTCTCGCCACTGCTCAACACAATCGTGTCCTTGGCCCTGCCGGTGAGCACCAGGGTGCCATCGGCCAGTAAGTGTCCCAGATCGCCGGTGTCAAACCAGCCCTCGCCGTCCAGCACCTTGGCGGTGGCCTCCGGTTTGCCCCAGTAACCCGCCATCACCTGGGGGCCCCGGGCCAGCACCAGCCCGCGCTCGCCGATCGCCAGGGTGCGGCGGCTTTCCGGATCCACGATCCGCAGGGACGTGTCCGCCAGGGGCTGGCCCGCACTGCCGCGGCGATTGGCCCACTGGCGGCGGCAGGTGAGCACCGGGCTGGTTTCGGTGAGGCCGTAGCCCACCAGCAATTCGATGCCCACCGCCTCAAAAAAGCCATCCACATAGGGAGCCAGGGCGCCGCCACCACTGATGGCGGTTCGCAACCGACCCCCCACCAACTGCTGACGCATTCGGGGCCACAGCTGGGCCGCCGCCAGGGCTTCGGCCGGCCAGCGGGCCAGGCTTTCGACCTGGGCCCGCAGGCGTGTTGCAGGCGCTTCGGCGGTCAGGGTCAGATCACGGGCGGTGCGGCGGGCGGTGTGGAAGGCCCTGCTGTTGGCGAGGGCCGCCCGCAACAGGCGCTGGCGGCCGGAGGGCATGGCCGCCAGGGCATCTTCGAAGCCCGAGAGGATCGCCTCCCAGAGGCGGGGCACACTCACCATGTAATGGGGGCGAACCCGCTGCAGGTCATTCTTGAAATGGCGCAGGGTTGTGTAGGTCTGGCGGCAGCCGCAGGAGAGCAGGAAATATTCGACACTGCGTTCGTAGGCATGCCAGATCGGCAGCACACTCAAGACTTCGTCACCAGGCTTGGGGTCGACCAACGCCCCCAGGCTGCGTACCTGATGCAGCAAGTTGCCATGGCTGAGGGGCACCCCTTTCGGTTCGCCGGTGGTGCCCGAGGTGTAAAGCAAGGTGGCCAATCGCCCTGCGCCGCCGCTGGGCGCCGCCGGCAGCGGTGCGGCGGCGCCTTGAGCCATAAAGCTCGCCCAGCTAAGGCACGGCAAGTTGCCTGGGCCAGGGGCGGCGGGGGCTTCCCCCTCCAGCAGCACCACGAACCGCAGGCGCTGGCAGGCCACGCCGTCCAGCCCAAGCCGGGCCAGCAGGGCCGCCGATTCGACCACCAGGCCCACCGAGCCCGAATCGGTCAGGATGTATCGCAGTTCTTCGACAGGGGCGCTGCTGCCGCGCACCGCATTGGCAGCGCCGCAGCGCATCAGCCCCTGGTCCGCCACCAACCACCTGGGGCCGTTTTCAGCGAACAGCGCCACCACCTCACCCCCGCCTACCCCCAGGGCCGCAAAGCCGGCGGCGGCCTGGTCGATGCGTTGGCGCAGGGCACTGAAGCTGACGGTTTCCTTGTCTTCGGTGTCATGGGGAGCCACCAGGGCCACGGCATCGCCGTACTGGCGTTCCAGTTCGGGCCAGAGCTGGTCCAGCCCTTGCAGGGCGCTCCAGTCATGGCGGCGGGCCTGGGCCTGCCTGTCTTGCTCCGGATTCGACCAGTGGATCTCGGCGGGTAACGCCATCAGCAAGCGGCGACGTGCCCAATGGTTACCACCCCGGCAGCCTTTCTGCTGGCTGCGGCGGGCGAAGCGTCAGGTCGAAGTGACGGCCAAAGGCGGCAATCAACGGGGCTCGCAAGCTCTCGGCGCTGAGATCGGGCCGCCAATCGCAAAGCCTGCCCACCGGGCGATCCCGCAGGCCGCAGGGCACGATCGCGCCAAAGGACTGCAAGCAACAGGAAACGTTGAGGGCCAGCCCGTGCTGGCTGATCCAGCGCTTGGCCCCCACGCCGATCGCCGCCACCTTGTGGCCATCCAGCCATACCCCCGTCAGGCCAGCACAGCGCTCGGCCGCCAAGCCGTAGTCCCCGAGCAGGTCGATCACCACCCCTTCAAGGGCCCGCAGATACCCATGCAGATCGCTGCCATGGCGGCGCAGATCGAGGATGGGATAAAGCACCAGTTGGCCAGGACCATGGTGGGTAACTTCACCGCCGCGGTCGATGCGAAACAGAGGCAACGGCGGTGTCTCAACGTCAAAGCCCAGGTGATCAAGGCTGGCCCCACGGCCCAAGGTGTAACAGGGTTCGTGTTCCAGCACGATCAGGGCCTCGGGGCCGCTTGGGGACTCCAGCAGGCGCTGCTGCAGCCGCCGCTGCCAATCCCAGGCCCGGGGAAAGGCCACCGGCGCCAAGGCTTCAAAAAGGATTGCAGATCGTTTCGTGGCCATCACTCCTGTTCCTAGCCTGGGGGAGCATGAAGCGCCCTGCGATGCGATGAAGCTTCTGATCCACGGCCGGAATCTCGAGATCACTCCCGCCATCCGCGAGTACACCGAAGCCAAACTGACCCGGGCAATCCACCATTTCGAATCCTTTGTCAAGGAGGCGGATGTGCACCTCTCCGTGGCCCGCAACCCCAGGGTTTCCCAGCAAACGGCGGAAGTCACGATTTATGCCAATGGCGTTGTGGTGCGCGCCCAGGAACGCAGCGAAAACCTCTACGCCAGCATCGACCTGGTGTCGAGCAAACTGGCCCGCCAGCTCACCCGCTACAAGGACCGCATCCAGGCCCGTGAGCACGGCAATACCCCGCGGGGCGCCATCCACCTGGGTGAAGTGCCCGCCATCGACCAGGACATCACCAGCACGGCCACCTTGGTCGAAGGCAAGGAGCCGGCCCTGCCCCAGCGGGGGGTACGCCGCAAGTATTTCGACATGCCAGCGATGTCCCTCGACGAGGCCCTGCATCAGCTCGACCTCATCGACCACGACTTTTATGTCTTTCGCGATGCGGCCAATGGCGACATCCAGGTGGTGTATCACCGCAACCACGGCGGCTTCGGAGTGATCCAGGCCAAAGGAGCGTGAGCCGCGACCTACCTGACCTGGCCCCACTGATCGATCACGCCCTGTTGGATCCCCACCAGGGCCACGGGGCAATTTTGCGTTGCTGTGATGAAGCCCGCCATTTCGGCTTTGCGGGGGTCTGCCTGGCCTCCCGTTGGTTGTCCGTTGCCCGGGAGCGATTGCCGATAGGGGGGGCGGTGCGGCTGATTTCGGTGCTGGGCTTTCCCTTTGGGGCCATCCCCGCCGCCGTCAAGCTTGCCGAAGCCGAGGCCGCCGCCGCTGCCGGTGCCGACGAACTGGATGTGGTGCCGGACTTCGGCGCCCTGGCCGATCGGGACAGCCGTCTGCTGCTCGACGACCTGGCGGCGATCACCAGCTTGGGGCTGCCCGTCAAGGTGATTGTTGAGAGCGGCCGGCTGGAGGCCGAAGCCCTCGAACTGTTGGTGGAAGTCAGCCTCGATGCCGGAGTCCGTTTCCTCAAAAGCGGCAGCGGTTTCGGTCCCCCCGTCACTGTCGCCCAGGTGCAGCGGCTGCGGCAACTGGCCCGGGGTCGGGCCGGCATCAAGGCCTCCGGTGGCATCAACAACCTGGAACTGGCCCTTGACCTGGTCGAAGCCGGCGCCACCCGCCTGGGCACCAGCCGCGGCGTGGCGCTGATGGAAGCCCTGCGGCGGGGTCCCCAAGGCACCACACCCGAGCCTGAAAGGCCGTTGCCCTAGGACACAACCGTGGCCGAACGCACCTTGGAGGGCCTGGCCCTGATCAGCCGCCCCCTGGGCGAAAACGATCGGCTCTTGACCCTGCTGAGTGAAGCCGAAGGCTTGACCCGTTTGGCCGTACCCGGCGCCCGGCGTCCCCGCAGCAGCCTGGCCGCTGCCGTGCCCTTCGCCCTGTTGCAACTCCAGGTGGGGGGAGGTCGGGGCCTGCAGCGGGTGCGGCAGCTGCGCGTGTTGCGGCATTACGGGCACCTGGGCCAGCGGCTCGAAACCTTGGCCGCCGCCCAGGCCCTCGTGGAGCTTTGCCTGGCGCTGGTGGCCGAGGTGGCGGCCCCTGGCATGCTCTCTAACCTCCTTTTGCAGCTCGGCCGCCTCGAAGACGTGGTGCAAGAGCGCAGCGATCGCAGCGAAGCGCTGGCCATTGCCCTGCAAGGCAGTGTGCACCTGCTGGCGTTGGGCGGGTTTGCCCTGCCACTGCAACACTGTGCCCGCAGCGGTGATCGCCTCGATCCCCCCCTTGGTGACTGGGAATGGCGCTGCAGCCTGATCCCCAGCGAAGGCCTGGTGATCGGCGCCCAGGCGGGGGCGCGGGTGCTGCTCAATGCCTCCGAGCTGGCCCTGCTGCAGCGTCTGCCCCGGCCCCAACCGCCGCGCCGTCGCGATGGCGCCCTGATGGGACCGGAAACGGTATGGCTCCATCTGCTCGACTTGGTGGAGGCCTGGTGTGGTGAACACCTCGGCCGGCGCCCCCGCGCCTTCAGACTGCTGCGCACCGGCTTTGAATCCATGCCCCAGCCCATGCCGGAAAAGCGATGAGTACGGATCCAGACAAAACAGCCCGGGGGCTGGCTGGCGTGCTGAGCCGCGATGGCTTCCGCCGACTCTGGCTCGGCCAGATCTTTTCCCAGCTCGGCGATAAGTTCTACATCGTGTTGATGGTGTTTTTGATCGCCCAATATTGGGTGACGGACACCCCCGGGGCGGATTCCGCCCTGGCGGAGGCGGCGGCGGCCATCCGCATCAATCTCGAATCCCGGGCTCAGGTCATCACCCTTTTGGCCACGGGGATCTACGTGGCCAACACGGTGCCCGCCATGCTGCTGGGCACCGTGGCGGGGGTCTGGGCCGACCGCTGGCCGAAGCGCTCGGTCATGGTGATCTCCAACGGCGCCAGGGCAGTGCTGGTCTTGCTGGCGCCCCTGGCCCTGCTGCCGGGTCCGGTGTGGCTGGGCCTGAGTTGGGGCTACTGGGCCCTCGTCGGCATGACCTTTTTGGAATCGGTCCTCACCCAGTTTTTCGCCCCGGCTGAACAGGCCGCCATTCCATTGCTGGTAGGCAACCACCAGTTGTTGGCGGCCAATTCCGTCTACCAGACCACCAGCATGGCTGTCACCATCGTCGGTTTCGCTGTCGGTGATCCGGTGCTGCGATTGCTGCATCGTCTGTTGGCCACGTTGGGCCTGCGCCACGGCGAATTCCTGCTGTTGCCCCTTTGCTACGGCCTGGCGGCCATTGTGCTCGCGGGCATCAATCTGAGCGAACCGCCTCGCCAACCCCGCAGCGCCACCGTTTGGCAGGAAATTGGCGAGGGTCTTGTGGTCCTGCGGGAGCGACGCAGCGTGCGCTCGGCGATGTTGCAGTTGGTGCTTCTGTACAGCCTGCTGGCAGCCTTATACGTGCTGGCCATCAGCCTGGCGGCCGCCATCAGCCAGCTGGGGCCCACCGGATTTGGCACCCTGCTAGCCATGAGCGGCCTGGGTTTAGCCCTGGGTGCCGTGGCCATGGCCCAGCTGGGTGACCGCTTCAGCCGCAGGCTCCTGGCCAGCACAGGGCTTGGCACCATTGCCGCCTCCCTGGTACTGCTCGGACAGTTCCGGGGACACCTGGCCATCACGTTGCTCCTCTGTGCCGTGCTTGGCTTGGGTTCAGCCTTGCTGGCGATCCCGGCCCAGACCACGATTCAGGAAGACACCCCCGAAGACCAAAGGGGCAAGGTATTTGGCCTGCAAAACAATCTCATCAACATCGCCCTCAGCCTGCCCCTAGCCCTGGCCGGAACGGTGGTTTCCCGATTTGGACTCTTGCCGGTGCTGTGGGGGCTGGCAGCTTTGGCGATTCTTGCGGCCCTCAGCGAACAGCCCTGGCGTGGCTGCTAGCTTAATTTGCTGAACGCTTAGCAACGGTGTCGCACATTGCCTGGCTGGGCAAGAAATCCCCGTTTTGCGGCAATGTCACCTACGGATTGAGCACAACCGAAGCCCTGCGGCGCAGGGGCCACTCCGTCAGTTTCATCCACTTCAACACCCCGCCCGCCGGACTGGGGCGCCCCGACGCCAACGACGGCGAAAGCCCAGCTTCTTTGGCCGCAGCCTTGGCCAGCAGCGAAAGTGCCGAGGTGGTCACCCTGCCCTATTTGGTCAAGTCCCAGGTTTACACGATTCCTTCACCCGGGGCCCAGCGGGAGTTAAGGGAATCGCTGGAGCGGCTGCGGCCGGATCTGGTCCACGCCAGCCTCACCCTTTCCCCCCTCGATTTCCGGCTTCCCGATCTTTGTCAACAGCTGGGATTGCCCCTGGTGGCCACCTTTCATCCGGCCTTCGATGCGGGACTGCGCAACCTCACCGCTGGCACCCAGCAGCTCACTTATCAGCTATACGCACCCTCCCTGGCCCGCTTTGATCGGGTCATCGTGTTCTCGGCGCTGCAGGCCGATCTGCTCGAACGGCTCGGGGTACGCCGCGATCGATTGGCCATCATTCCCAACGGCGTGGACACTGACCTGTGGACCCCCTCGCCCCACTTCGATTCGCCCAACCTGGCGGAACTGCGCCACCAATTTGAGGGGCGGCGGGTCTTTCTCTACATGGGTCGTCTTTCCACGGAAAAAAACGTCGAGGCCCTGCTGCGGGCCTGGCGGCTGGTACGTCCCGAGGGGTGTGTGCTGCTGATCGTCGGCGATGGCCCTTTGCGGGGGCTGCTCCAATCCCAGGCCGAAAACGACGTGATCTGGTGGGGTTATGAAGCCAGCTTGCCCCGGCGGGTCGCCCTGCTGCAGCTAGCCGAAGTCTTTTTGCTGCCCTCCCTGGTGGAGGGCCTCTCCTTGGCCCTGCTGGAGGCCATGGCCACCGGTACCGCCTGCGTCGCCACCGATGCCGGTGCCGACGGCGAAGTGCTGCAGGGGGGTGCCGGCATTGTTATCAGCACCCAGGGCGTCACCACCCAATTGCGCACCCTGTTACCCGTCCTGCGGGACCAACCGGTGCTGACCGCCGAACTGGGGCTACGGGCCCGGGCCCGGGTTCAGGAGCGTTACACGCTGGAGCGCAACATCGACGCCCTTGAAAAGCTTTATGCCGAGCTGACGCTTCAACCGATTGCTGCTTGAGGCCTTTGGTGCGGGTTTCGCAGCGGTTGAATCAATATCGCTCCGGCACCGGAGCCCGCCAGGTGAGTGCCACTCCGTCGGCGCGCAGGGCGTCGGCCCGCTGCTCCAGGCTGCGACGATCGACCCGCCACAGCCGATAGAGCCCGTCCCGCCCCAACTCCTGCACCTTCAGACCCTGCCAATGGGGAGCTGCGGCCGTGGCCTGGTCGATGACCACCAGAACGCTGGGCTGCTGGTCCGGGGTGGTGGGAGTTTGGCCCCGCCGACGCTCGTAACGGAGGCGATCCGCCAGGTTGACGAGCCCCCGGGGCTTGACTCCCTCGTAGATCACCAGCCGGCGGCTGTAGTAGTGCAACGAGGGCTTGAGAATACCGACCATTGCCAGCGGTTCAGCCGGGGGGCTTTGGCGCAGGACGGCTGCCGCCATCTGGCGAACCGGCAGGCCCCGCAACCGATCCCCCAGGCTCCAGGCGGGAACCAACACCAGAGGCACAAACAGCACAAGAGGCGCCTGCAGGGCCAGCAGCCGCCAAGCGGCGTGCTGCTGGCCCTGCAGCTTGACCTTCCAAAGGCCCTTCCAAAAGCCAAGTAAGGCTGCCAGCAGCCAGAGGAAGGCTGCCAAAGGCAACAGACCCGACCGCAGCAATTCGGGGGCCAGGGTGGGCAACTCCGGATCCCGAATCAGGGGCAGCCAGCGGGGCGCGGCCAGAAAGCCAACTCCCAAAAACAAAGTCATGCCCAAGGTGAGTCCCCAGGCCCAGCGCAGCGCCCTGTCCGGTTGGGCCGCGGCCACCAGGGCGATCAGCAGGGCCGCCGCTGGGGTCGCCGGCAACCAGTAGCTCGGCAGCTTGGTGGCGGCGATGCTGAAGAACAACAGGACTGCCAGCAGCCAGCAGGTGGCGAAACGGGCCAGGGAGGTGGGCGGCGACGGCTGCAAACCGGCCCTCCCTGACCATATCCCTAACCAGGGCAGCGGCCCCAAAGTGCGGCCCAGGCCCAGCAGCAATAGCGGCGTCGCCGGCAGACTTGCCACCGCCAGCACCGGTACGAAAAACCACCAGGGTTGGAGATGGTTATTCACCACCCCGGCAAAACGTTGGAAGTTGTGATATCCAAAGAAACTGCGCCAATAGGGCTCCCCCTCATGCACCAGCGCCAGGGCGTACCAAGGCAGCGCCACCAAGGTGGTCAGCGCCAGGCCCCGCAGGGGTCGCAGGCTGCGCAGAACACCCCACGGATCGGCCTGGAACCAGGCAAAGACCAGCCAAGTGAGCGCCGCCAGCACAACCGCCACCGGTCCTTTGGTCAGGACCGCCAGGCCCAGCAACAACCAGGACCACCACCAGTGCTGACCCGCCGATGCATAACTACGCCAGCCCCACAACAGGGCCATGGTCAAGTTGGCCGCGAAGAGGGAATCACTGACGGCCGTACGGCCCCACAACAGGGCAAGGGGTGAAAGGCCAAAGGCCAGGGCGGCCCCGAGGGCAACGGCCGGACCGGTGGGCGCTTGTTGCGATGGGGTTGCGGCCAATGCTGGTTGGGGCCAGCGCAGCAGGGTGTCACAGAGGGCCAGCATCACTAGCACCGCCCCGAGGGCGGAGGGGAAGCGGGCCGCCCAGGTGCCCAGCGGATTCCAGGTCATCTGGTCCGGCAGGCGGTAAATCAACCCCATCAGCCAATACACCAGGGGTGGTTTGTCGTAACGGGGCAACCCGTTGACCCGGGGAATGAGCCAATCCCCTGTTTCGGCCATGGCCCGCGCCGCTGCGGCGAACAGGGGAGGGGTTTCATCCACCAAACCGGTGGCGCCCAGCTGCCAAAAGAAAATCAGCACTCCCAGCCCAAGGGTCAGCAGCAGCCAGGGGCCGGGGCGGAGGGGATGGACTCTCAAGACATCTCCTCTGATGAGACGTTGGACCAGCGTCCTTGCCATAGGGCCTGGCGCTGGTGAATCAAAAGCACGGACAGGAGCGCCAACAGGGCTCCCAGCCACTGCAACGGCCGCAGGCTTTCCTCCAGAAACAGGAGTCCACTCAACAAGGCGAACACCGGCGTCAAGAATGTAAGGGCCGTGAAGCCGGTGAGATCACCCTGGCTGGCAAACCAGAAAAAGAGGCCGTAGGCCAGGGCACTGCCCAGCAGCGACGCATAGGCCATCAGCCCCCATTGGCTGGCCGTCCATTGGGGCCAGAACGCCAGGGCCGTGGCGGTCCTGGCGCCGTCATTGCTGGCTGGGGCCTGGGCCATCCAAGCCGCCCCCAGCACCAGGGGCAGGCCGCCCAGCAGCATGTGCCAGCCCGTCACGACCAAGGCATCGCTGTGCTTTGTGGCGAAGCGGCAAAGCACCGTACCCACCGCCATGGCCGCCGCCGCCCCCAGCATCCAGAGCTCTCCGTGGCTCCAGGTCTGAAGATCACTGACCCGGGGACCCTCCAGCCACCAATGGCGCAACAGGTCGGCGGGCAACCCCAGGCAGAGAATGCCCAGCACACCGAGCAACAGGCCAACCCAACCCACCGGGTTGATGGCCTCACCAAAAAGGGCCCGGGCCAGCAGGGCCACCAACAAGGGCTGGGAGTCGATCAGAACCGATCCCAGGCCGGCACCACTGCGGCCCAGGCCCATGGCCAGCAGCCCCTGGAAGAGTGCGCCGTCAACGGCGGCGAACAACAGCAGCCAGGTCCAGTCTTTGGCGTCCACGGCCAGGGGCCGACCCAGGGCAACGGCCACAGCCAGCAACACGACGCCGGCGGGCAACAGACGCAGGGCGGCCACCATCAGGGGTTGGGCCCCAGACAGCAACGGTGTCATCGCCGCCATCGCCGTTCCCCAGAGGGCAAAGGGCAGCAACATCAGAAGCCAACGAATGGCTGGCGTCATCGGAACCTGGGGGGGTTGGTGAACCGCGCGGAGCCCTCCTGGCCGTCGCAACCGGCCCACCTTTTTAGGATCCTGCGATCGAACGTGATGCTGATGCTCTGGCCCTGGCGCCGAAAGACCCGCAAAACCCTGGCGCGCATCGCCATTGAGGGTCCCATCAGTGGCGGCACCCGCACCCGGGTGCTCAAGGCCCTTGAGGAGGTGGGCAAACGGGAATGCCCGGCCCTGCTGCTGCGTATCGACAGCCCTGGCGGCACCGTGGGCGACAGCCAGGAGATCCACGCGGCCATCAGGCGCCTGCGCCAAAAAGGTTGCCGTGTGGTGGCTGATTTCGGCAACATCTCAGCCTCCGGGGGGGTCTACGTGGGGGTGGCCGCCGACCGCATCGTGGCCAATCCCGGCACGATCACCGGTTCGATCGGGGTGATTTTGCGGGGCAATGACCTCTCGCGGCTGCTCGAACGGGTCGGCATCCGCTTCGATACGGTCAAAAGCGGCATCTACAAAGACATCCTGTCCCCTGACCGGGCCCTCAGCGAAGACGAACGGCGATTGCTGCAGCAGCTAATCGACGCCAGCTACGACCAGTTTGTGGCCGCCGTCGCCGAGGGACGGGGTCTTGACGAGGCGACGGTGCGCAGTTTTGCCGATGGGCGGGTGTTTACGGGCTCCCAAGCCCTGGCCCTGGGCCTGGTGGACGAGCTGGGCGATGAGGAACGGGCCCGGCGCCTGACGGCGGAACTGGCGGGGCTGGATCCGGAGAAAACACGCACGGTTGAATTTGGCAAATCCAGCAAACGGCTGCTGGGCCTGCTGCCTGGCCGCGCTTTTCTGGCGACGCTGGTGGAGGCCGTCACCCTTGACTTCGCCTGGTCCGGCCAACCCCTGTGGCTCTATCGCCCCTGACCATGGTCATGAATCCTGCCCTCGAGCTGCGGGCCCTGCGGGGGGCCACCACCGCCAGCGCCAATACCTGCGAAGCCATCACCGAGGCGGTCAGCGAACTCATCGAGACCCTGGTGCGGGATAACGCCCTGGAAGGTTCCCGACTGCTGTCGGTGACCTTCTCGGTGACGGCCGATCTCAATGCCTGTTTCCCTGCAGCCATCGCGCGACGGCGCCGCGATTGGGATGCCGTCGCCCTGCTGGACTGCCAGCAGATGGCCGTGGCCGGCGATCTGCCCCGCTGCATCCGCCTGCTGGCCCATGCCTGGATGGAAGCGCCCCGGGCCTTGGTCCATCCCTACCTGCGGGAGGCCTCCCGGCTGCGGCCGGATCGGGCCCGGCAGGCCTCCTGCTCTGAATCGGTGAGCGCCGATCCAACCAGCTGCCCTGCCGACCACTAAAGCCGTCCTGGGCCAGGGGCCCTGTTGAGAATCAAAGTTCCAGCCACTCTTCGCATGTCTGCCATGTCCCGTTTCGCCAGTTTCTTGCGGCCCTGGCTGGTGGGACTCAGCGGAGCGGCCTTGACCACGACCGCCGGCTTGACCACCAATGCGCTGCCAGCCCTGGCTCAGGCTACCCCTGGCTTGATGGAATTTCGCTGGGAGAACAATAAAGACTATCGAAAACTCTACTTTTTTCAGAGCGAAACAGCTCGGTTGAAACGAGCGGAGTATTACTTGCTTTTGCGGCCAAAAGATCGCAAAACGGCTATTCTTAAAT
Source organism: Cyanobium sp. (assembly GCA_044359075.1). Classification (GTDB taxonomy): domain Bacteria; phylum Cyanobacteriota; class Cyanobacteriia; order PCC-6307; family Cyanobiaceae; genus Cyanobium. Next base: position 30,338 of record JBIKMU010000023.1, read on the forward strand.
TAACAATAACAATTCCGGCTACTTTTAATACCAGCATAGAGCCAAAACGACTCAAATTTTGCAAGATGGCTGAGGGGGGCATGCTTAAACGCACCCGTTGTGAAAAAACCATACCCGCCACTATTGAAGTGGCCGCCAATGGACGTTCCATTGACATCTTCCCCGACACACCCGTTTCCGAAAAGGACACTATTGGCCTCTTCATGAACGTGTTTAACCCTGATACCGCCGCCATGTCGCAGTTCAATGCCCTTGCCCAGGCCCCGGGCCAGTTGCCGATTTCCAGCTATTTGGGCAGCTGGCTGATTCAAATCGACCCTTAGGTCATCCATCACAAGATCCTCGGGCTCGGTTAAGGACCTTGGCTCTTGGTCCAGCGACCGCTGGACTGATAGGATAATCGGCTGATTATTCAAGATCATGACCAAACGCACCCTGGAAGGCACGAGCCGCAAACGCAAGCGGGTTTCCGGCTTCCGGGTTCGCATGCGCACCCACACCGGCCGCCGTGTAGTGCGGGCGCGTCGCCGCCGCGGCCGGGCCCGCCTGGCGGTGTGAGGGCCGCCAGGTGGTTCTGCCCCAAAGGCACCGGCTGCGGGGCTCGCGGGTCTTCAACCGCCTCTACCGCCATTCTCAGCGCTTCCATGGCACCTCAATGTTGTTGCGTGTGATGGCGGCCCATCCAGCCCTGCTGCCCGCTCCCGAGTGCCACAGGCCATCAACCTGGCGTGGCGCCGTGGTCGTGAGTGGCAAGGTCAGCAAAAGGGCCGTGGTGCGCAATCGCCTCCGCCGCCTGCTGCATCGCCATCTGCTCAGCCTTGATCCGACGCCACAACAGCCGAGCTGGGTGGTGCTCAGTCTCAAACCAGGCAGTGCCGAGTTGGATCCGGCCCAGCTGCTGAGAGAATGCAGCCACTTGTTGCGCCAGGCAGGATTAACGAAATGACAAGCGCCACCGATTCCAGTGCTGGCCCAGCCAGCGGCCTTGAGGGCCCGACTCCCCAACCGGTCGAGGCCCAAGCGCCGCTGACCGCCCCCACCCCGGCCCCTCTGGCTACCTCGCCAGCGCCTGTTGCCACCGCCAATTCGGCCCCAGCGTCTGCTCCAGCCAGCGGCGCCAGTATCAACGAAACCGTGTTCTATGAGGGTGGTCCGGCCCTAGGCGACCTGATTAGCAACCTGCTGTTCGCGTTGACCATCATCGGCATCCCCTTCGCCGTCGCCGCCCTTGTACGGGCCCTGTGGGTCCGCTATCGCATCACCAGTCGACGCATCACCGTCAACGGCGGCTGGCTCGGTCGCGATCGCACCCAGGTCGTTTACAGCCAGATCCGTGAGGTGCGCTCGGTACCCAGGGGATTCGGCAGTTGGGGAGACATGGTTTTGGTGCTCGACGATGGCTCCAGGCTTGAGATGCGGGCCATGCCCCGTTTTCGCGAATTGGAGGCCTACATCGAAGAACGGCGCCGCTCCAGCCCCAAGACCCCCAAGACCCCCAAGGGCCAGACATCCCGCCCAAACACTGGTTTCACCCCCCAGGAACGCCCCGGTGCCTGAGCGGCACCACCCTGATCAACCCCCTCGCCCCAACGGTTTCCAGCTCCGGGCACAAACCGTACCGTCGATCGCCCTGACGCTCCGGCACACTGGCAAGCGACCCGTTCCCCTCTCACCCAGCGCTCCCCTGACGTGATCGGCTACATCTCCGACAACCTCCTGCTTCCGATCCTGGATTTCTTCTATCGCCTCGTTCCGAGTTACGGACTGGCGATCATCCTGCTCACGGTTGTCATCCGGCTTGCCCTGTTCCCCCTCAGCGCCGGCTCCATTCGCAGCGCCCGCCGCATGCGCATCGCCCAACCGGTGATGCAGCAACGGCAGGCCGAAATCAAGGCGAAGTACGCCAGCAACCCCCAGAAGCAACAGGAAGAGCTGGGCAAGTTGATGAAGGAGTTTGGCAATCCCCTTTCAGGCTGCCTGCCGTTGGTAGTGCAGATGCCGATCTTGTTCGCCCTCTTCGCCACCTTGAGGGGTTCGCCGTTTGCTGATGTGCCCTACACCTTCAACCTCAAGGTGTTACCCGCCGACCAAAGCACCGCGATCGAAGCCAAGCCCTTCAATACCCCCAGCCACTCCATCTTCGTCACGGCAACCAAACATGTGCCGGTGATCGGCACCCTGGAGAACGGCACCAAGTTGGGAGTGGGCGAAACCGATCAGATCCAGCTCCACACCAGGGAGGGGGCCAGTTTTGACAGTGTGCTTTCCGAGGTTGAAAATGGCCAGGCTTTTGCCCCCAGTTGGTCGGTGACCAAGGGTGAAGGGGTCGTGTCAGTGGATCCGGATGGCACCATTCATGCGCTGGCCCCTGGTGATGCCGTCGTTGAAGCCAAGGTGCCTGGTCTGGCTGCCCGCAGTGGCTTCCTGTTCATCAAGGCCCTGGGCCAGGTGGGCTTCCTGACCGACGGCTCAATCAACTGGGACATCGCCTTCCTGGTGGCGGCCTTCGGTGCCAGCCTGTTTGTCTCCCAGATCCTTTCGGGCATGGGCATGCCCGCCAATCCCCAACAGTCCACCGCAAACCGCATCACGCCGGTGATGATCACGGCGATGTTCCTGTTTTTCCCCCTGCCTGCTGGGGTGCTGCTCTACATGGTGGTTGCCAATATTTTCCAGGGGCTGCAGACCTTCTTGCTCACCCGTGAGGCCCTGCCCGAGAACCTGCAGCAGATCCTCGATAAACAGATGCAACCGGCCACAGCCACGGCCGGAGGCGCTCCTGCCACGACCAACCGACTGCCGTTCGAACCCAAAGGCAAGAAGTGAGCCAGTCCGCCTCGCCGTCCCCCCCGGGCGACGATCTGCAGCCGGTGCCGTTGCAGGAGTTGCGCCTTCTCGCTGGAGGGCGCCGCTGGACTGTCGATCAGCAGATTGGGGAGCTTGAGACCCTGACTCCTGTGCGGGGCCATGTCCAAGTGCTTCACCACGGCGGCGTGCTTGAGGTGCGTGGCCAAGCTGAAACCATTGTCACCCTCTGCTGCGCCCGCTGCCTGCAGCATTTCAACCATCCCCTCAGCGCCTCCGCCCAGGAATTACTCGAGATTGACGCCTCGCTAGCCGCCGAGACCATGGGATTGGCCAGCGCCGAATGCGACGATCGCCTCGATCCTATGGGCTTCTTTGATCCCCAGCGCTGGATCTTCGAACAACTCAGCCTGCAGCTACCCCTGGTCAACCGCTGCGGCAGCGACTGTCCCGGTCCAGACCGCTGGAGCAGCGAGGCCAGCGAAGTTGATCCGCGCTGGGCGGCTTTGCGCCACCTCAGCACTTCCTGACTCCAGGCCATGTCCCCGACCCTGGCCGACCAACTGGATCTGCTGATCCGCGCCCGCACCCCCATTCTTTGGATCCGCACTCTTGAGGAAGAGCGGGTCGTGGTGCTGCTCCAGGAGCTGGCCGAGCGCCAAGGCCAGCGCTGCTTGTTGCGCTGGGACTTCATCAGCGGACTCAGTGGCCCGCCGGGCCGCTTGGGCGAGGCGGCCCGCAACCCCGCAGCCGCCTTGGAATTGCTGGGCACCTTGCCACCAGAACCGGGTGCCCTGCTGCTGCTCCAGGATTTCCATCGCTTCAGCGACGATGCCGGCATCTGCCGGAGATTGCGCAATCTGGCCTCTGAATTGCCCCGGACCCCCCACACCCTCGTCATCACCGCCCCCGATTGGCAGGTCCCCGCGGAACTGGAGGACGGAGTCACCCGAGTTGATCTGCCCCTGCCTGATGCCGATGAGATTGGCCGCCTGCTCGTCAACATCGCCCGCGCCAGTGGCGAACCGTTGGATCCTGCCGTGCAGGAGCAGCTCACTGCCGCCTGCCATGGTCTCAGTGAACAGCGGGTGAGGCAGCTGGCGGCCCGGGCCTTGGCACGGCGGGGCCGCCTGGGCCCAGAGGATCTTGCGGAGGTGCTGGAAGAAAAACGGCTTGCCATCGCCCGCAGCGAACTGTTGGAGTACTGCCCGGCCGAAGCCAGCCCAGCCGATATCGGCGGTCTCGAAGGGCTCAAGCATTGGCTCGCCCAACGGCACCGTGCCTTCAGTGAGGAAGCTCGCCGTTATGGACTGCCCTTGCCCCGGGGTGTCTTGCTGGTGGGCCCCCAAGGCACAGGCAAATCCCTGACTGCCAAGGCCATCGCCCACAGCTGGAACATGCCCTTGCTGCGCCTCGATGTGGGACGGCTGTTTGCCGGGCTGGTGGGGGCCAGTGAAGCGCGTACCAGGGACATGATTCAACGGGCCGAGGCCATGGCCCCCTGCGTGCTCTGGATCGATGAGATTGACAAGGGCTTTGGCGGCGATGGCCGCAGCGACGGTGGCACCAGCCAGAGGGTGCTTGCCAGCCTGCTTACCTGGATGAGTGAAAAAACCAGTGCGGTGTTCGTGGTAGCCACCGCCAATGCGGTCGAACGGCTGCCCCCCGAACTGCTGCGCAAGGGCCGCTTCGACGAGATTTTCCTGCTGGAGCTGCCAGATGCCAAGGAGAGGCGGGCGATTCTCGATCTGCAGCTGCGCCGCCGCCGGCCCTTGCATGCCTTACCCCTGGAGGTGCTGATCGATCGGACCGAAGGCTTTTCAGGGGCCGAACTGGAGCAAACCGTGATCGAAGCCATGCATCTGGCCTTCGGAGACCATCGCGAGATCGTCGAAGCCGATCTGATCACAGCGGCCTCCCAGGTGGTGCCCTTGTCACGCACCGCCCGCGAACAGCTGGAAGCCCTGCGCCAATGGGCCAGCAGCGGCCGGGCCCGCTCCGCGGCGGGTCCACCTACCGCCGCCACGACCTAGCCCCTCCATGTAACGGGGCTTGAAGAAGTCCCACACCAGGTAACAACCACCAGGCCCGGGCCAGCTGTCAGCGGCCAACACCCGTAGGGTCTGGCCAGTGCACCGCCCTTGCCGTGACCCCCACCCCTGGACCCGAAAGCCGCTCCGCCCTGATGCCCCAACTGGCGGTGGCCTGCCTGGGTGCCGGGGTGGTCACCAGCCTGGCGGTCGCCCAAGGCCAAAGCCCGATGACGGCCCTGACCATCACCCTCTTTTCGGCCCTCGCCGCCGTGGGCGTCGGCCAGGTGCTCTGAGGAGCACGGCCTTTGCCCTCCTCCGCCTCTTCAGGGCCTGAGCAACTGCGCAGCCAGATGCCGGCTCTGGCGAACAAGGTCTATTTCAACTACGGGGGACAGGGCCCCCTGCCCACCCCCTCCCTAATCGCCATTCAGCAGTCCTGGGGAACCATCCAGGAGCTGGGTCCCTTCAGTGAGGCGGTTTTCCCCTACGTCAGCCGCACTATCACGGAACTGCGCCAGCGTCTCGCCCCATGGCTGGGGGTACCTCCACAACGACTGGCCTTCACCGAAAACGTTAGTTCCGGCTGTGTTCTGCCCCTCTGGGGATTGCCTTGGCAGCAGGGCGACCAGTTGTTGATCAGCGATGCCGAGCATCCCGGCGTCGTGGCCGCCTGCCGTGAACTGGCCCATCGCCATGGCATGGAGCTGGCCAGCTTCTGCGTCCAGGATCTGCTGGCTGATTCGGCCGGCACCAAGGCAGCGGTGTTGCAACGCCTTGAAGCCGCCCTTACCCCCCATACCCGACTGGTTGTCCTCTCCCATCTGCTTTGGAACACCGGCCAGGTGATGCCGATTGCGGAGGTGGCGACGCTGCTGCAATCGCGGCAACCCCGGCCCTGGCTGCTGGTGGATGCGGCCCAGTCCTTTGGCAGCCTGCCCATGGAGGGTGCGGCTGATGCGGCCGATATCTACGCCTGTACGGGCCATAAATGGTGTTGTGGACCGGAGGGACTCGGAGTGGTGGCTGTCTCCGAGCGACTGTTGGCGGAAGGGCGCCCCACCCTGATCGGCTGGCGCAGCTTGAGCCAGGAAACCCAGGCTGGCAGTGGGGTACATGCCGATGCCCGTCGCTTTGAGGTGGCCACCTCCTGCCTGCCCCTCTTCGCTGGTCTGCAGTGCTCGCTGCAGCTCCTGGAAGAGCAAGGTTCGGCTGAAGATCGGCTGGCCCTGATCAGGGAGCGCAGTCTTCAACTTTGGCAAGGTCTCCAGGCCAGTCCCCACTGGCAACCCCTGCTCCAGGTTGCGCCGCCGGCTGGACTGGTGAGCTTTAAGGGGCGGGGCATCAGCCGGGCAACCAGCCACGCCAGCCACCGCGCCATGGTCAGTGCCCTGGGTCAAAAGGGCATCTGGCTGCGCAGCTTGGAGGACCCCGCCTGCCTGAGGGCCTGTACCCATCTGGTGACCAGGGCCAGCGAGGTGGACCAGTTGCTCAGCCAGCTCAACCAACTCGCCGAACTGGCCTGACCCCTGATCCGGCTGGCCTGTGCTTCTTGATCTCAGCTGATCTCAGCAGAGGCCCCAAAAATCTCCTGCTGTGGTCGGTCCCCCAGGCTTGGCGTCCCGGTCTCAAGCCACAAAAAAAGGGGGGCTTTGCCCCCCCATGTCTTTACTGCCGTGGGTCATACCTTGGCAAAGGCATCAGCCGGCGGCGTCGGAGTCGAGGAAGCTGGCATGGAACCAACCAGCCAGCAGGGCGCCGAGGATTGGGGCCAACCAGAACAACCAGAGCTGGCCAACGGCTTCACCACCAACCCAGAGGGCCACGCCGGTGCTGCGGGCGGGGTTGACCGAGGTGTTGGTGACCGGAATGCTGATCAGGTGGATGAGGGTCAGGGCCAAACCAATCGGCACACCACCGAAGCCGTTGGGTGCCAGCCGATCGGTGGCACCCAGAATGACAAGCAGGAAGAAAAACGTCAGGATTACTTCGATCAGGAAGGCTGCCCAGAAGCCATAACCACCGGGGGAATGGGCACCCCAGCCGTTAGTGGCCAGAGGATTACTACCGCTAAGGCTGAAGCCTTCACGACCACTGGCCACGGCGACGATTACACCGCCGGCAATGATGGCGCCAAGGACCTGGGCCACCACATAGGCAAGCAAGTTGGAGCCTGGAAATTTACCGCTCGCCCACAGGCCAAAACTAACGGCGGGGTTGATGTGACAGCCTGAGATGTGACCAATGGCAAAGGCCATGGTCAGCAGGGTCAGACCAAAAGCCAGGGAAACTCCGAGGAAACCCAGCCCCAGGGGATTGGCGGCGGCGTTGTCGTAGGGGAAATTGGCAGCCAAGACGGCACTGCCACAACCCCCGAGCACAAGCCAGAAGGTGCCGAATAATTCAGCAAGAAATTTTTTGGAGAGAGGAACAGCGGAAGCCATTCAGATGGAAGTCTGCAACTGACTTCGGGATCATCGCAGATGCCACGAAAGAATCAAGTTGTTGTGACATATGCAACACATTTGCCAAAGCACCGCGACTAAGGCCGAGGCGTGCTGTATTTCAAATGACAACGATTTAACTTGATCCCTTCGCGCTTCTTGAGCATTGCTTTGGCCGGGATCGGGCGATTCCCTTAGGTCTTCGGTCTGGATTCGACCCGTATTTGTGTGCTTTTCAAAGCCTGAGACGGCCAAACCGCAGTCCCTGGTTCGTAGGTCCGTACCCGGATTGCGTTTTGTTGGAGTTGCCAAAAACGTTCTTCGGGATATGGTTAGGAAGTCGGCTCGACTTTCATTCGAGGCATCTCGGCTGGGAACGGGCTACACTTATCCGTAAGGATCATTCCCTTTTTCTTACCAACCCAAGCGGGTCCCTCAGCAATGCCAAAAGCGCCCCACTCCCTTTCCAGGCTGATGGTCGCCTCAGTCGCCACCTTCACCCTGTTCGGCGCCGCCAACCAAGCCTTCGCCCTCACCACCGAAGAGCGCATCAAGACGGCTGAAGCCGCCTGTCTTCAACACGCAGGCGAACTTGGCTGGCGCACCGACCTGGCCAAGGTCATCTCCTCAAAGGAAATTAATGCCGACAAGGTTGAAGTCGTCTACGACCTCACCAAAGATGGCAAGAACACGGCCCGCCTGACCTGCCCGTTCACCGAAGGCAAGGCAAGTTTTGCTGCACCGGCTGAGACTGCCGCTGCCCCCGAGCCCGTTGCCGAGCCTGCTCCTGCTCCCGTAGCCGAAGCTCCTGCTGCCAACCCTGTCAACCCCTGGTGGTTGCTGCTTCCCTTGGGTCTGGCCCTGGCCTCCTGGGCTGCCCTGCGTGGTCGCAACGAAGTTGCCGATGTCGAACCGATTCGCAGCGGCTCCTATGTCAATCCCACGACCACCCCAGTATCCACAACCACCACCGGCCGCCATTGGTTCGTAGAAGCCAACGCTCCCGATGGCACCTTGGAAGTGCGTGAGCATGCTGACTACGCCTCCACAATTCTGCGTCGCGTTCGCAACGGCGATTCCGTTCAGGTGACCGGCGTCCGTCGTGGCGACTGGCTGGAAGTAGTCCAAGGCGGCTGGGTTCGTGAGGACCAACTCCGCTACGACCGCACCGCTATCCGCTTCAGCTGAAATTTTTCAACTGAGCCAAACCCACGGAAGCCTCAATTGCTTCACACAAACCCCCGTGGCGACCCGGGGGTTTTTTTGATGGTTTGGCTGCGGATCTTATGCGCAGCTGGCCTTCAGGCATTGCGGGCCCGCAGCGCCCGCAATGCCTCCTCCCGATCATCGAAGTGGATCTTGGTGGTGCCGAGGATCTGATAGTCCTCATGCCCCTTGCCTGCAATCAGCACCAGGTCGGCGGGAGCGGCCTCGGCAATGGCAGTGGCGATCGCCGAGGCCCGATCCGCCTCGACCTGCAGCGGGGTTCCTGCCGGGATCCCCGCCAGCACATCCTCAAGGATGCGCTGGGGATCTTCAGTGCGGGGGTTGTCGGAGGTGACGACCACCCGGTCGGCCAGCTGGGCGGCGATCGCCCCCATCTTGGGCCTCTTGCTGCGATCGCGATCGCCGCCGCAACCAAACACGCAGATCAGACGACCATTGGTGAAAGGGCGACAGGCCCTGAGGGCGCTCTCCAGGCCATCGGGAGTGTGGGCGTAATCCACCAGCACCGCCGGAGCCGCGATGCCTTCGGGGGCGAGCACTTTTTCCATCCGGCCTGGCACGCCGCGGAAGCTGGTCAGCGCCGCCAGCAAGGCAGGCAGGGGTAAATCCTGTAGCTGCAGCACCCCAACGGCCTGCAGCAGGTTCATCAGGTTGAAGCGGCCCACCAGGGGGGAATGGAAGGGACCATCACCGCGGGGGCTGATCAAGTGACCCCGCACGCCGTCCTCGCCCAGCTGCAGATCGGCGATGCGCAACTCGGCGTTGGGTTGCTCCAACGAACTGCTCCAACAGGGATGGCCCGCTGCAGCCAACTGGTCGGCCAGGCGCCGCCCCCAGGGATCATCGCTGTTGACCACGGCGGCCCCGGCCAGCAGGGGCGGGGCAAACAGCAGCCCCTTGGCCGCGAAATAGGCCTCCATGGAGTGGTGGTAGTCGAGATGGTCCTGGGTGAGGTTGGTGAACACGGCGCCGGCGAAACGGCAACCCGCCACCCGCTGCTGGTCGAGGGCATGGGAGCTGACCTCGATGGCGCCGATGCGGGCCCCCGCCGCGGCGGCCTGGGCTAGCTGGGCCTGCAGCACATCGGCAAAGGCGGTGGTGTGTTTGGCGGCGACCCGATGGCCGGGCCAGCGATTTTCCAAGGTGCCGAACAGGGCCGTGGACTGGCCGCAGCTGGCCGCCAGATGCTCGATCAAGTGGGTGGTGGTGGTTTTGCCATTGGTGCCGGTGACACCAATAAGGGCCAACTTGGAGCTGGGATGGTTCCAGAAGCTGGCGGCGAGCTCGCCCGCCCAGTACGCCACTGGCTCCGAGACCACCACCACGGGGTCGGCCGCCGCTGGCGGATCGGCGGCGGCGGCGGCGGGTCCAATAACAGCCGCCGCCGCCCCGGCGGCCAACACCTGGCGCCAGAAGCAACCGCCATCCACCTGGCTGCCGGGCAGGCCAACAAAAAGGGTTCCGGGTCCCGCCTGGCGGGAATCACTGCTGAGGCTGGCGATCGACGGGTTGCCAAGGCTGGCGGGCAGGGGCAAACCCACCTGATTCAACAGCGAATGGAGCGGCTGGGTCATGGCAGTGCCGGAGAACACAAGCTGGCGCCATTGTCGGCCGTGGCGGGACGGAGGCGGCAGGATTCAGGCCGCGCCCTGCTGGCGCAGCCACTCTTGAAGGCGGGTACCCGCCAAGCGGGGCGGCACCCAGGGCAGCTCCCGCATGGCTTGGCTGCCGGCCGCAGGCAGGGCCAGCAACGGCACCCGCTCGCCATAGCGGGCCTGAAGCGCGGGGTCGCCATCGATATCCACCAGCTGCAGGCTGGGGGCCGGATTCAGGGCCTGCAGGCGCTCGTGCAGCCCCTCGCAGAGACAACAACCCTGACGGGTAAACAGCAATAAATTCAGCATCCGGGATTCAGCAACCGAGATTCAGCTTCCGCAATCCAGCATCAGTCCGGCACCGGATCGCAGCCACAGGGAGTGAAGGGGTGGCAACGCAGCAGTCGTCGCAAGGTCAACCAGCCGCCGCGCCAGGCCCCATGGCGTCCGATGGCCTCCAGGCCATAGCTGCTGCAGCTGGGGATGAAGCGGCAGCGGGGCCCCAACAACGGCGAGAACCAGCGGCGATAGAAGCCAATCAGGGCCAGCAACAGCCAAGCGATGGGCCCTGGGCTCTGGGCCGTCCGGGTAGGGGCCAATGGCCCAAGGGCCGGTGAGGGGACTGGGTGGAACCCGAGAGCTTTCGGGCCAACCGATAAGATCGACCGTTGGTGCGTCAAGGCGGGCGGCTAGGGATCTCTCCAGCTTGCCCTGCCGAGGACCCGTGCCTAACGACGCCCGTTCCATTCGCCTGTTTATTTCCCATGTCTAGATACCGCGGCCCTCGTTTGAGGATTACGCGGCGCTTGGGAGACCTTCCCGGTCTCACCCGTAAGTCCGCCAAGCGGGCTTATCCCCCCGGTCAGCACGGCCAAGCCCGTCGCAAGCGCTCCGAATACGCAATCCGCCTCGAAGAAAAGCAAAAGCTTCGCTTCAACTACGGCATCTCCGAACGACAACTGGTCCGCTACGTCAAAAAAGCCCGGGCCCAGGAAGGATCCACCGGAACCAACCTGCTCAAGTTGCTGGAGAATCGCCTCGACAACATTTGCTTCCGCCTCGGTTTTGGCCCCACCGTGCCCGGCGCCCGCCAGCTGGTGAACCACGGTCACGTCACCGTCAATGGCCGGGTGGTCGACATCCCCAGCTTCCAGTGCAAGGCCGGCGATGTGGTGGCCATTCGCGAGCGCAAGGCCTCCAAGCAATTAGCCGAAGGCAACCTGGCCTTTCCCGGCCTGGCCAACGTGCCACCCCACCTGGAGTTCGATAAGGCCAAGATGACCGCCAAGGTCAATGGCCGCATCGAGCGCGAGTGGGTGGCCCTCGAAATCAACGAACTGCTGGTGGTGGAGTACTACAGCCGCAAGGTGTGATTCATGCGGGCGGCGCGGCCCCTGGCGCCCTGCCTGCAACAACCCCCTGGCCCCCGCTCCGGCGGGGGTTTTTTTATGGCTGGAGTTCTGCCAGTTCGGAGTTTTCATCCCTGGGGCAACTTCGAGGCAACGATCCGAGAAAACACCCATGACAGCCAACAAGAACAGGCGTACTATCAACAATCGTTTGTCCGCCGTCTGGCTTCGCTAAATTGATGGGATTGATAGCTGATCCCCCCGCTGCTGTTGCGGCAGAGAGTTCGGTGCCGCTGGATCCCATGGCATGGGCGTCCTTGGCGGCAGGTCTGCTGGTTGCCCTGATCACCTTTTTCACCTCCTACAGCCATGTCGATCTCTTCGGATTCCTCCAGTTCAAGGTCAATCAGCAAATCGGAATTCCTCTCCTCCTTGCCGCCATGGCGGCGCTTTTTGGCGAAGTTAAACTGGCATCCAACCATCGACGCGCGGATCAGAGAGCTCGAATACGAGAAGCGAGAGCGAGAGAGCGGGATTCGAGAGAGCGAGTTCAATAGGCAAGAGCAAGAGAGCGAGAGGCGAACGAAGCTGATCGAGAACGACATCGAGCGGCTGGAGAAAGAGAACAAACGGCTCGCCGATATCGAATCCAGGCTCGATGCCTTGTTGCTCAGTGCCGATTCCTCCTCGCCGATTCCCCCCGCAACCGACTCCAATTAAATGAAGCCCTGGCCCTGTTGATGGAGGGGCTCCGGCTGGCGGAGGGTTGATAGTCTGCGACAAGGAGATTGATACATGCACGATGATATATCGAATTGTCAATGCCAAGCAGTCCGGGGCCGTCCAGGATGGGGCCAGCTTCCCTGAACTACCCGTGCGTTTCTCCGAGGCCTGCGAACGCAACAAACAGCCGATCCTGCTGGTGTTGCGCCAGTGGCTGCCGCCGATTGCGCGGGTGCTGGAGGTGGGCTCCGGCAGCGGCCAACACGCCGTGCACTTCGCCCAGCATCTGGACGGATTGTAGTGGCAGCCCAGCGAACGGGCCGAGTACTTGGGCGATCTCAGGCAACGGATCACTCTGGAGTGCAGCAAGGACCTGGCCCCCGGAGCCCGGCTGGCGGATCCGCTAGAGCTGGATGTGGATCGAGCCGAGCAGTGGCCGCGGGGGCCCTATGAGGCGGTGTTCAGCGCAAACACCACCCACATCATGGCTGCGGCTTCGGTGCCGCTGCTGCTGGCCGGCGCGGCGCGAGTGCTTGCGCCCGGCGGCCTGCTGCTGCTTTACGGCCCCTTCGATGGGGTTGGCGTGCCCACGGCGCCCAGCAATGCCGCCTTCGATGCCCACCTGCGCAGCATCAATCCGGCCATGGGTCTGCGCGATGCCGGGGAGGTCACCGAGCAGGCCCGCCGGCTGGATCTGGAACCGCTGGCCGATGAGTCGATGCCCGCCAACAACTGCTTCCTGGTCTTCCGCAAGCGGGGCGCTGTGTCTTTGTAACGCTCCAGATCAGAAGCGGGCAGAGACGTGGGCATAGTCAATGCATTGTGCTCCCCTCTTCTGCATCTGGATATTAACCTTCGCCTCATTTCGATTATGCAGCAAGTTCGACATACCCAACGGCACATGACGGCTCGGGTATTTCCATGCCATCCTCTCGCAACCCGTCCAAGTGAAATGAAATTGCCGAGCGTATCTGCTGTTCAGCCTCAGAGGCATTATCGCCAGTTGCGATACAGCCTGGGAGGTCTGGCACGTAGGCCGAAAAGTTTTCTCCAGCCTTCTCAATGACTACTGCGTACTTCATGGCTGTTCTGAACCTCGGAGACCTTCTTGCTTCATGATACTCATCTGAGTGCCCTTTGCAAGCTCATCGGACGGCTTACCAGCAATGGTTACCCTTCCTGGTGTGCTTGGATGCTTAAATTGACGATGACTCCCTCTGTGAGCCACTTGAAACCAGCCATCATCCTTTATCGCTTTGAGAACCTCGGACACTTTCATTTCATCGCGTAAAGCGCTACGCCAGGCAGTGAAATTTTAGAGCAAACCCGATCGCTTGCTTTGCTTGAGTTCACATTCAATATCTTCCAAAACCTTTGAGCTAACAACAATATTCAATAATGTCAGAGTCTTGCAGAATAGAATGAAGCCAAATTAATCAATGGCACATGATCTCCAGCAGCGATTTGATCTGCTAGCTCGGAACTCAGGGCAGCCGGACGCATGGATTTTGCGTAAGGCGAACGCTCAAGATCAGAAGCAGTCAGAGAACTCAAGGTAGGATTCGCGACCTTTGCACCCGTCTTCTGCATTTGGTTGTTGGACGGTCTATAACAGGCCAAGTTAGAACTGAGTATAAAAGTCTTTGAAATCTACTCTTGCCTGATTCAGTCTATCCGCCACTCGTTTGTCACAATGAAGCAACAATCTTTTCTTCTCCCTCATTGCGTCGGTATAAACCTCAAGAAATGGATCGTTTTCAGCATGGGTGACAAAGAGTTCTACCTTGCTTGGCTCAGACTGATCACCATAGACTTCTACGGTAAGTTTCCATGCTATGCTGCTAGATCTAACTACTTCCAAGATATATCGATGATTGGCAGGTTGTCTTTTTGTCTTTAGCTTAAGGTACCACACATTTTGCGAGGCTGCCTCTTGATTGGCGTCTCTACGAGCTTGATTATCGGTATAATCAAAAAATCTATCTCTCGGATTTAAGGAGTTATCGTAGGACACTAATACATCGGCGAACGATGTTGCTTTGCTCGGGAGGTCTATTCCATGTCCAGGAATAATGTAGTCTTGCCTGCCTTCGTAGGCCCACAACAATGCCATTGGCTCCCTGAACGTGCCAAGACGTGACCACCCATTTTTAGTTTTTACGTCAATCCTTGTAAGGTATGCTCGGACATTTCTGCACACTATTGAGCCGTTGTTAACAACCTTAATTCTTAGATAGCTAGCTGTTCCTACATCGATCTCTGTCTTATCCCCTTGGGGCAGGCTGGCTTCTACATAGAAAGGGCTGGAATTCACTATTAAACATGTATAGTCGGGTTCTGACCCTGATTGGTCTTCTTCCGGCTCAAAGCCTGCAGTCAATTGAGGCCGCGGCTCTCTATCTAACTTTATAGCCTCCAGCAGATTGAATGCACTAAATGTAAATAGCGCGCCAGAAAAAGCTCCGATTATACTTCCAAAGACTCCGCTTGGCACCGCAAAAAAGGGGGTCTCCTTTCCTGGTGAAATCAGTTTGATGCAATCCGCATTATCTCTCCTGCACGAGTCCCCTGAAAAGATAGAAGTTATTAAAATGGATGAAAGCGCTATCGTCGCGCATGTAATGAATGTAACAGCTCCTTGTTTGGTTAAAATATATTTTGATCGGCTTCTTGGAGTCAGCATTGGCTAGGCTGCTATCGGAGGCAACAAACATACATGCGAGCATAAAAGCACGGGTAGTTTGTTTAGCCTAGTGATGCTTAACATTTATTTGTCATGAAGTTTCTCTTTTTCTGCGGTATGTCCACTGCTCCTGTGGTCCTGCCAACGCTGCCCTTGAGTGGCAGGCAAGGTGCTTTGGGTGGCGCAGCTGTGAGTTGATGGCGGCCTGTCCACTCGAATGGCCTGTTAGCCGATCCTGTGCGATGACACTTTTCTCGAATACCCCATGTGTAGCTGAATTGCGCCTCACACTCTGAGCCTGCGCTGCCAGGGGAAGCTTCTTGTAGAAGCAAGGGGTGATCATCAGGAGGAGATCATAGTCAATCAAATAATTCAGCCCAGTACATAGCGCTATCATTCAGGTCGCCAGGATCTGCTCACGCAATTCGGCAAAGCCCTCATCAATTTGGCGGTCATAGTCGCGAGGCTGGAGTTGATCAATGAGATATTCAATCATGTCTGAGCTGTTGCGAGCGAATTCCCCGATCAAGCGATATTTTGTGAACATAGTAGAGCCCACAGCCTGCAGGTTACCTGCGACAAGAGAGGTGAGTTCTTGCTCTTGTTGGGTCCAATAAAGAGCGGTCTTTAATCGTGCCGCGAGTCCGCCGGAGAAACCTGCATCAGGCAGGATGACTGGAATGATGTGCCGATGGAAATCTTCTCCTGACTTACGGCAGTTTTGATAAATCTTGAACAGTTCGTACATGCAGCACTCCGATTGCAGATATTTAGCGCTGATCACCACAATGATCCGATCGGCTGCGGCCAGGCGATCCATGAAGGCGCTGATCAGGTCACCTGGCCGTAATTCATCGCGATCGATGTGAACCGTGATCGTCTGGGTGTGCTCGCGCAGAGCACTGACGAGCCCATCGACAATCCGTTCGCGTTCCTGGCCGGCGGGGGTGCGATCACCCCAGGCGTAGGAGATGAAGACTTCCCGGCCAGGTTTGTGGAAGGTTTCCACCGGCGCTGGCACCAGTTCAGGTGGTGGCGCGGCTGCCGCTTCGTCGCCAGTGCTGGCCACCAGGCGCTGGAGCATGGCCATGGGTTGCTGATCGATAGCCAGGGGGCCGGTGATGGTGGGCTGGAGATCGGAGTAGCCAAACTGGCGGTTGCGTTGGTCCAGGCGTTCCTTGAGCCAATCGGCCAAGTCGCCGCAGCGCTCACCCTGGAAGTGGATTGTGATCCGGCCGGCGCGGTCGTCCGTCTTTTCTTGCTCCAGCAGTGCGATGCAACCGTGGCGGTTGTCGTACACCCAGGCGCCATAGCGCCAGTAGACGCCGCCATCCCCGGCATGGTTGCCCAGATCGCAGAGCAGCGCGCGCACCAGGCCATCGTGCAGGAAGCCATAGCTGTAGGTGAGAGACAGTGAGGGATCGCTGCCTTGCCAGCGGCCCTGCAGCTGCCTCTCCACCTGGGGGGAGGAACGGGAGGGCAGCAGATCGGGCGCCAGGTAGACGACCTCCAGGCTCAGGACGGCATCCGCTTTGCGGTAGGAGAATAGGATGCCGCAGGTGCACATTAGGCTCAGGAATAGCTCCCGGGCCTCGGGCTCGTAGTCCCGCCACACCGTGTTGGCGAGCAGGGAGGGCGTGAGACGGCCATCGTTGCCGGTGATCAGCAGATAGGTGGTACCGCGCTCGAACACCGAATAGACAGCATCCAGCGCCCAGGATTGATCCAGGATGATGCGGTCGTGGAACAGATCCGGGCTGTGAAAGACCACGCCCTTGTTGTGCAGAAACCGCAGCAAGGCCTCAGCTGAACTGACGCCACCGGTCTGTTCACAAAGGCTGGTGAACTGCTGTTGACTGAGAGTGCGGTGTTGGCGCTCTGGGGCGGGCAGTTGTTCATCGTCCTGGCGCCAGGCCTCCAGTTGCTGCCAGACCCGATGGCGACCCTTACCGATGGTGCTGATGCTATCGCGATCGCGGAGGTAGGCGCTGGCATCGGTCAGGGCCTCCTGGAGGCTTGCGGCGCCGCGCCCGGTGCGGGCGCTGAAGTTCAAGGGACGCAGGCACCCGAAGCTCTCCAGCAAGATCTTGTCAACAGGGGGCATCGCCATCGCCTGGGCGGCGGTGTCGCACTGGCTTTGCACTACCAGAACGGGAGAGTCTGGGCGACCGAGGGTGCGCACGTAGTCGAGCCAGTAGGGGAGCGGGTGGCGGCGATGGAGCGGATCGTTGTCGTCTCTGGCCACAAGGGCCTCTTGCTCCGGCGTCCAGAGCACCACAAACACTGCTGCAGTGCGCATGAACAAGGTGTGGGTGCTGTGGTAGATGTCCTGGCCACCAAAATCCCAGAGGACATAGGTGGCCTCGTCATCTGAATCCGCTGCAATGGTGCGAACGGCGATGCCATGGGTAGAGAGCACCGAGGGATCGAAGGGCTCGCCGGCGAGATAACGGCAGAGCTGGGTTTTGCCCACGCCACCATTGCCAATCACGAGGATTTTGACGCTATTGATCGGGATGGCTTCTGCTTCCAGATCGAGGACGTGAGCGCGGAGGGAGGCTAGGGAGTTCCAGGATTCGCTATCGGATAAAAAAACCTCCTCTGGAATGCCTGGGATACTGGAAAGACTAAGATGAAGAGTTTGAAGAGCTTCGCTGAAAAGTAATTTGCGGGAAAATTCTGTGAGTTTGAGCCTGCTGCAATCAACGTCTTGAAGAAGTTGAAGATCAACAATTGGCTCCAGTTCACACACCTGGGTAGAGCTGCAGTCGAGTCTCTGAATGCTAGAGAGACCCCGCAGCGGCTCCAGGTCGCTCACCTGAGTGCCGCTGCAGTCGAGTGTCTGAAGGCCGGAGTGGCCCCGCAGCGGCTCCAGGTTGCTCACCTGTGTAAAGTCGCATTGCAGGTTTTGAAGGCTGGTGAGGCCGTGCAGAGGATTCAGGTCGCTCACCTGAGTGCCGCTGCAATCGAGTATCTGAAGGCTTGTGAGGCCCTGCAGCGGCTCAAGATCGCTCACCTGTGTACTGCTGCAGTACAGGTACTGAAGGCTGGTGAGGCCCCGCAGTGGCTCCAAGTCGCTCACCTGGGCGCCCCTGCAGTCGATGGTCTGAAGGTTGGTGAGTTCCCGCAGGGGCTCCAGGTCGCTCACCTGTGTGGAGCTGCATTTGAGGGACCCAACGAGGCTGCCGTCCGACATTATGAATTTACCAATTTCCTTAGACACTTTGAGCGCCGACATTTCCCTAGAGGAGGTGATTTTGGCTTTGCGCAGCCGAGGGAGCATGCTGCGCCGCATAGTGATCCTTGTCTGGGTGTCGCTTTTGCCGAGCTGACTCCATAAATTAACCAACTCACCCACCACGGTGGAGCCGCAGGCAATCGTCTGAAGGCTGGAGAGGCCCCGCAGCGGCTCCAGGTCGCTCACCTGAGTGCCGCTGCAGTCGACGGTATGCAGGCTGGTGAGGCCCCGCAGCGGCTCAAGGTCGCTCACCTGAGTGCCGCTGCAGTCGACGGTATGCAGGCTGGTGAGGCCCCGCAGCGGCTCAAGGTCGCTCACCTGAGTGCCGCTGCAGTCGACGGTATGCAGGCTGGTGAGGCCCCGCAGCGGCTCAAGGTCGCTCACCTGAGTGCCGCTGCAGTCGACGGTATGCAGGCTGGTGAGGCCCCGCAGCG
>JBIKMU010000024.1:0-48857 GCA_044359075.1 Cyanobium sp.
AGTGACATAGGGCTGAAACTCGTATATCACTACCTTTTGCCGCACCACTTGCACAGGCAGATCTGAGGGATCTCGCCTGAAGGGCTTGTGTTGTGCCTAAAATGGCCGCATGATGTTTTCAGACACCCATGCTGCGCGGCATCAAGTATTTCTACCTACATGAAAGACTAAGCCGGCCTTAAAAGAGCCTCGATCTTTCTCCTGTCTTGAAAGGCCCCAGTGGTGCGGGGCTTGTCCAACACCGGATAGATCGTGGCTGCGCACGATCTATCCATGCCGTTAGACATGCACGCCGAGGCAAGCCAGCGGTACTATTGCTTGATCAACAGCTAGCCAGACACCCAGCATGGCCTCCGCTCCTCTAACATGAAGCCACTAAAATCATTCACCGCAACCATCCGGGAGCCATAATGAAGATTCTCTCAGTATTCAATAACAAAGGCGGAGTTGGAAAAACAACTCTGACATTCCACCTGGCTCACGCCCTGTCAGAGATGGGGAAAAAAGTACTGATCATTGATGCAGATCCTCAGTGCAACCTGAGTATTTACGCCGTAAAAGATGAAGACCTTGGAGAAATCTGGCATACAGAAGACAGATTTATTGATAATGGTTTTGAAGAAACAAAATCAGAGTTACAGCCGTTGGCTTTTGAAAGCCTTCATAATTCCCCACGAAGCATTCACTACCTTTTAAAGCCTACTGAAGATGGGGTTGGCGAAATTGATGATCTGCCACCGCCCTTCTTCCTCAATGAGAACCTCGATCTTGTGCCTGGAAGGCTTACGCTTCACTTATATGAAGAAAAGATCGCAAGTAGATGGACAGATGTCTACAGAGGTGACCCTCTTGCAATTCGAACAATTACTCGATTTAGAGCCATCGCCAAACGATACACACAAGAGAAGGGCTATGACTTTGTTATTATAGATACATCTCCAAGTCTCGGCGGCTTAAATAAGGTGATCATTTCTACAGTTGATGGATTCTTCATTCCAGCGGCTCCAGACTTATTCAGCCTCTATGGAATACGAAATATCGGAAGATCACTAAAGTCATGGAAGGAAGAATTTGAAATTATCTATCAGCTCATCTCAAAAGAGAAGAGACATAGCTTCCCCAAAGAATTTGTTAAGTTCTTAGGCTACACACTTTACAACGCAAAGAAATATACAGGAGAGAATAACCAATGGAACTTAGCACAGGCGCATCTCCATTATGCAATGAGCATTCCTAGTACTATACGAGAGTTTATACCTTACACGCTAAGAAAAGACTTGACAGAAGAGCTGCTAGATATTCCAATTGGGGGCGAAGCCGTGATGCACTCACACAATACATTTCCGTCCGTCGCTCAGAAGTATCATGTACCAATGTGGAAAGTTCCAAGTTTTCTAAATATTGATCCAGCAGACGCTAATAGCATTCGTGGATCTAAGCAAAAGTATGAAGATACGCTATCTGCATATAAAAGTTTTAGCGAAGAACTTCTTGAACGAATAAGCCTGATCTGCGATCAGACCTCGATCCCCACTTCGACCAATGAATGATAGTACAATCGATAGTCTAGTAGCACTCTATGAAGAGAGGCGGCACATTTTTAAAAGATTTCTCAATAACATTAATGACTTTTTCCTGCTTGAGCCCTCTCTAAATGAGGGAAGTTTACCAATTATCCATTCAATTAAACATCGGCTGAAGGACCCAGAACATCTTAGAAAAAAGCTTGCCAGGAAGATTTCTAAAGGCAAAATAATAAACTGTGAAAATCTATTCAGCCAAGTAACAGATCTAGCTGGAATCAGGATACTGCACCTTCATCGTAAACAATTTGAACCCATTCATCACTTCATCATGCAGATTGTTGCTCAAGGCGATTGGGTGCTTGGTGAACAGCCTGTGGCATATATGTGGGACCCTGAAATTGAGGTATATTTTAAAGGCTTTGATCTTCGAACTGAAGTAAAAGAGACCTTTTATACAAGTGTTCATTACATTGTCCAGTCCCCTTCGGACTCGCGAGTCCAGTGTGAGATTCAGGTTCGAAACCTCTTCGAGGAAGCATGGGGTGAGATTGATCATGCGATAAACTATCCTCAACAAACAACCAGCCATTCATGCCTTGAACAGATTAGAGTCTTGTCCAAGCTTGTTGGTGCAGGTAGTCGCTTAGCAGACTCTATATTCAGCGAGCATTCACGGAGTTGTGCTGAAACTCATTCCGAGTCAGGACAACTAAAGGAATCAACGTAGATTGGATGCCAATTAGACAGCCATGATTTTTGAGTAGTCACTTTGTGATGTCTAACAACCAGATGCAGAAGACGGGTGCAGAGGTAACGCACAAATCTGAGATCTATGCCCGCTTCTGATCTGGGGCGTTGTTTTGACCGTGTTTTTACGCTTGTATGGGGTGCGTAGAATCACTGCACGGCAAACCAACGCTCGCTCCAACCGACACCCTCCAAACGCTAACCGCCCGACGCTCGAAGAGCGGCGGTGCGGTTGAGCTAAATGTTAGGCTATAGGGCCTTCGATAAACAGATATGAATTCAGGTTTTCTAACTCAAATAAAGCAACTCGGCAGCTTGGGTTACTCTGAAAACCAACTAATCCATGTAGGAAAAATAGATGAAGCCATGGGCAGATTCTACAAGTTAACGTTTTCCTCTACCATCGTAAAGGATTATTTCGAAGCCTTTGATGGCCCTCGCGAGATTAAAGATATATCCAATTACGTTTCAGATGATGCGAGACTACATTGCGATGAAATCAACCGGATGGCAGTTGTTTTTCTGCATTCAATGGTTGAAGAAATAACTCGCTCATTTGTTTTTAACAGTGCTGCTGCAGATCCAAAGATTCTTGTGCAGTGGTTTTTGTCGCGGCAAGAAATTCCGACATCTTTTCTTCAAGCAGCACTGCAACAGGCGAATACCGAAGAAGATATAATGAGGAGTGTCGCCATGTTAAAGCTTTCAGTTACTACGGAGGCTGCCTTAATCCAAAAGATCTTGTCAAAGCTTGCCGCAACTCTGCAAAGAACAAGTATCCAAGGAATTAGCGACATAAAACAAATGCTATCAATTTGCAACCTCACTATCGAAAACTACATTCTTAAGAAGTCAGAGTCAGTAATTGCTCAGGTTTGCTTGCGTCGGAATATCATTGTGCACAATATGGATGAGCGAGATGGAGAAGTCTTAAGCGTAGATGTTGAAACCATTGATGAATGGGCCGACCGGATCCGTGATTTTCTTATGGTTTTAATATGCCGTTCAGTAAAGATCGAAAGGGCTGTGCAAATGGACGAAAAGTCAATTGCTGAGTCGAGTGAGGCCTAACATCAAGATGCAGAAGACTGAAGCTGAGATCTTCACCGATGCAAAAGCTTCTACCCGCTTATGATCTTGGCGTTAGGCAGACAAATATCCCCGTACACAATTACGTATCCTTGGTTCGACAAAAATCTCATTGCCGATCTTTGAGGAATGGCGAATAATACAATAGCTATTCAGATGGCATTCTTTGCTGACCTTCTATTGTAAGTAAAATGTGAAACTGCGGACTCGGCCTCTGCGAGCCTAATGTCAAACTCCAACTTTAAACCATAATCCATATCTAAATGATCTTGGGCCTGAGAAGCGACGCGAATTATTTTCTCAAGTTTAGCCGCGATGATACGGGAATCAGCAACTAAGCGCCTTTTTAATCTTCTTGTTGTAATCAAGTAGGAGTAGACAAGAGGCGTCATTAGCAGAGCAACAAGAGGATAGAATACAAAAAGGTAATCGATACTAATATAGTTTTTAGAGAGAGTTGAAAACAAGTACCAAGCAAGATACGGTATAAAGACTAGCAAAATAATATTTCTGCCTAGTGCAAAATATTTCATTGCAAACTCGTCGGAAAGAGCCTCTATTTGCCTGTTGATCGCTGTAAGCTTTTCTGAGTACTCATTAAGAAGAGAAAGAATCAGTTGATGGTCGGTCTGTAGCGCTTCCTTGTGAGCCATTGTGTCATTGTCCATCATTTGCATCAAGAGAAACGTTTAGAAGTGCTTCAATGGTGGATAGGAAATAGCGTAGATTGGCAAGTTTTAGCCTCTCATCATAACCTTGAGTAACTGGAGCTAGAAGCTCTCCGCTGCCAGAAAGGAAGTTCTCCATTACTAGAGAAACTGAGAGGCATTCGTGACGCAGGTTGGCTGCTCCTATCCTGTTTCTAAGCATCTGAATTTGAACCTCGTAGCTACCTCTCGTGTAGAAGTTCTTAACAGACAGTCTGCTATTCCACCAAAGATCTTGTTTTGTTACTAACGTGATAAAAATTGTATGGCGGCTACTGCGAATTGAAAGATGAGGAACAAGTTCTTTAAGTACGTTCAATTCTCTTTCCCGCTGTTCATGCGCATACCCAGCAATAAAGTCATCTGAGGTCATGCCCTCTCTAAAAAGCCGGTGCTCTGAATACTTAAACTCCTCGAATGAGTGATAACCATAGGCAACTACATGTATAATCATCTGGCAGGTTCCCGTTGAAACTTCCCTTAGCAAGTCTGGCCAAGTATTCTCTTGGCGCCTCTCTTGACCAGGCGCAATAATCACTTGCCCAAATCTATTGGCCGAAAGTGGAAGAGCTTCGACACCGATAGATTCTTGATAAGTTGATAATAAGCTCAGCGGATCAGAATCGCCAGAAAGCAGCTTTCCTAAAGTAGTCTTACCAGTTCCGCCAGCCCCAAAAACAACAATTCTAAGTTTTCCAGCTCTTATGAGTCTGAAGAACTTTGCGAATGTCGGCGCTAGTCTGTCCCAGAGTTCGATTGAACTTACTGCTGTGCTTGCGATTTCGATGCTTTCAATGAACATTTGATCTCAGGGCATAGAGGATTCATTGGCTAAGATCCAGTTTACCGTGATTGGCAAGTTGGCTGCCTAACACACCCCTCGAGTGGACAGGCCCCCCTAGCTCTCTGCTCCGCCACCCTAGGATCCCTGCCTGCCACTCAGGGGCAGCGTTGGAAGGACTATGACTGCCTTCAACGTGCGAGCAAATGGAATGCCATCGTCAAAAGTTTCTAATTTGTCGAAGATGACCGCTTGACGTCCAGCAGCGTGGGGCCTGGCCGAAATCCGCTTGCCACCACTATCAATCTTTGATAACCTAAAAGCCAGTCCAAGGGGAGGCAACCATGCCGTCGAGCTACCTCATTGGGGAACATTTCGAGCAGTTCATCAAGAGCCAAATCCAGCAGGGCAGTTACGCCAGCGCCAGCGAAGTGAACCGTGACGGCCCCCGGGCCCCTGAGAATCGCGAGCAGCTCCGGGCCGCCAAGCTGTAAGGACTCCGCCCTGACATCCAGCAGGGCATCAACAGCGGTCCCGGCAAGCCATAGCCGTCCTGCACCAGATTCAATACCCCTCCCCGCCCTCACCCCGCGCCCGCCCACCCGTCAACAGCACCAGCGGCAACGCCAGCAGAAACAACAACCCCACCACCCGAAACACATCGCTGAAGGCCAGCAGCGAGGCCTGCCGGCCCACCTGGTCACTGAGTAGTTGCAGGGCCTGGTCGGCGACCCGGCCGGGGCCCTCGCCCCTTTCCAGGACCAGGGCCTGCAACTGGCTCAGCCGTTCTTGCAGCAGCGGATTGGTCACCGTCAGGTGCTCCACCAGGTTGCTGCGATGCAGCGAGCGGCGTTGGTCGAAAATCACCGCCAACAGGGCGATGCCAAAGCTGCCGCCCAACAGGCGGGTGAGGTTGTAAAAGCCGGTGCCGGCGCCCATGTCCTCGCGGGGCAAGGGGCCAAGGGTCACCAGGCTGAGGGAGAGCCAGTACATCGAATCGACTCCCGTATCGGTCATCAGCGCCGCACGCGCACGTTGGCAGACAAGCCAGGCACCAACCTCAGCCCCTTGGTCTGTTGCGGATCCAGGGCGATGCGGGCGGTGATCCGCTGCACCACCTTGGTGTAGTTGCCGCTGGCGTTATCCGGGGGCAACAGGCTGAAGCGGGCCCCCGACGCCGGCGCCAAACCGGTGATGCGTCCCTTGAAGACACGATCGGGGAAGGCATCAAGCCGCACCTCGGCGGCTTGGCCCAGCCGCAGGGCCGTCAGCTGGGTTTCCTTGAAATTCGCCTCCACCCAGGGCTGGGTGTCGACCAGGGTCATCAGCGGCTGGCCCGGTTGCACCTGGCGGCCCGGTTCGGCGCGGCGGGCACCGATGCGGCCCGGTCCCGGCGCCGTGATGCGGGTGTAAGAGAGCTGCAGCTGGGCTTCGGCCAGGGCCGCCTGGGCCTGGGCCACCTTGGCGGCCGCCGCTTGGGCCTTGGAGCGATCGACGCCCACGTCTTGGATGCGGGCCTGGGCGCCTTGGGCGCTGGCCTGGCTGTGGGTGAAATCCGCCTGGGCCTTGCGCCAGGCGGCCACCGCCCGCTCCGCTTCATAGCGGGAGACGCCGCCCTGCTGGGCTAGACCCACCAGCCGCTGGGCATCGGCCCAGGTGCGGGCCAATTCACTGCTGGCCGACTGTTGTTCGGCGATGGCGACCCCCTGGGCGGCGCGGGCGGTGCTGAGGGTGGCGCCCGCCTGGGTGCCCATCGCCTCGGCTTCGCGGCCCACCTGCTCTAGGTCGGCCCGGGCCCGATACAGCCGCACACCAGCATCCCGATCATCCAGCAAAATCAACGGCTGGCCGGCCTTCACCTCCTGGTTGTCGTCAACAAACACCCGCACAATCGTGCCCGGCACCCGGCTGGAAATCTCGGTGAGACGGCCCTGTAATTGGGCATTATCGGTTTCTTCAATTCCCCAGTGGCTGGCCAGCCAGGCACCACCAGCGCCGAGGCCGCCCAGCACCAGCAAGGGCACCAGCCAGTTGCGTTTGCGGCTGGCCCGACTGGGGGCAGGCGATTCAGAGTCCTGCTTGCCATAACCGCCACTGAATACGGCCCCAGTGCCATCGCCGCCTCTGGCAGGGTCGAGCGGGGTGCGGGAAGCCTGGGGTGGGGGAGGGGCGGACCCCATGCAATCGCAACACGCTCTCGGCGAACGCTACTCCTTGCCGCCAGCATCCCCGCAAGCTTCGAAACGATCGCCCACCTCAGCCTGGAGCTGCTCCAGCAACAGGCGGCCCTCACTGACCCG
Organism: Cyanobium sp.; assembly: GCA_044359075.1. Classification (GTDB taxonomy): domain Bacteria; phylum Cyanobacteriota; class Cyanobacteriia; order PCC-6307; family Cyanobiaceae; genus Cyanobium. The sequence continues at coordinate 7,151 of JBIKMU010000024.1, forward strand.
GCGCCCCGCCAACAGGCCGCGGCGCACCAGTAACGTCCCGTCGCCCGTGGCCACCACCAGACCCAGCCCCGCCACCAAGGCGACCACTTGCCCCGGCTGGCCACCACCATCCGCTGATATGGCCCCGGAGCGCAGCAGGGCCCGGGCCTCGGGGCTGAGTTGCTCGGCCAACTCTGGCCGCAGCGGTTCTGTTGCGAGCAGCTTGAGGCGTTGGCCGCGCCACTGGGCAACCGCCCCGGGATAGAGCCCCATCACCTGGCGGTGAATCTCCAGGGCACTGCGCTGCCAGCGGATCTCGAAATCATCCCGTTGCAACAGGCGGGCGTAGGTCATGCCCTGCTCGCTCTGCTGCCGCACCCCCAGGCGGGCCAGCCGTTCGGCCTCTGGGCCGGGGCCGCCGGCTTCAATCGCCACCAGGGCTTCCAGCATCAAGCTGGCGGTGAGCTGGGCCAGGGCCAGGGACACCGCTTCGGCGTTGTCCCGCAAACCGATCGCCAACGCCCTTTCCAGCAGCACTGCACCGGTATCGAGGCCCTCCTCCATGGCCATGATGCCCACTCCGCTCTGGCCATCACCCTCCAGCAGAGCCCACTGAATCGGGGCGGCGCCGCGCCAGCGGGGCAGCAATGAGCCGTGGCCGTTCCAGCAGCCCAATGGGGGCAGGGCCAGCACTGTCGCCGGCAGGATCTGGCCGTAGGCCACCACCACGAAAACCTCGGCGCCCAGGGCAGCCAACTGGGCCTGGATGTCTGGCTGCTTGCGCAATCGCTCTGGGGTGAACACCGGCAGGCCGAGTTCAAGGGCCCGGGCCTTGACCGCCGAAGGCTGGGTTTGGCTGCCGCGGCCGCGGCGCCGGTCGGGCTGGCTGACAACCCCCACCAGCTCATGGCCGGCGCTGTGCAAGGCGTCCAGGGTGGGCACCGCGTAGGCGGGGGTGCCCCAATAAAGGATCTTCAAGGCTGGCGTTCAGGCCTCACCCGTAACCGACAATCCCTCCACCCACACCCATGGACAGAGTCCACCGGGGGTGACTTTGGCGATTCCTTCAAAACCCACCAAGCTGTTCAGCACCGTACGGATGTCGCCCGCCACGGTGGCCGCCTCAATCGAGCGACTTTCGCCGCCGTGGATCCACCAACCATCAAAGGGCAGGGAGAAGGATCCCTGGCTGGCCTTGACGCCCGCATGCAAAGCCGAAAGCGAATCGATCACCACCAGGCCTTCGCCGCCCACACCAGGGCCGGTGCCCGTGCGGTGATCCAGTCCCTCTGCCCCGCCAGACACTCCGGCGCTGGGGCCGATCTCAAACCAATCAGGTCCGACCGACACCTTGGCCCCCAGGCCGGCATGGCCGGTGGGGGCAACCCCAAAGCTGCGGGCCGTGGCCTCGGAATGCAGAAAATTGACCAACACCCCTTCGCTCACCAAGGGCAGACATTGGCTGGGCGTGCCTTCGCCATCAAAGCGGGCGGCGCCCACATTGCCCGGATGCAAGCCGTTATCGCGAATTGACAGGAAGGGCACGGCCAGGGGCTGGCCCAGGGACTCCCGCTTGCTCAGGCTCACCCCATCCAGCACCGCCCGGGCATTGAACAGGCTGCTGAAGGCGCCGATCAAGTCCAGAAAGGCTTCGGGCGAAAAAACGCAGGTGTAACGGCCGGTGTCGATTGGGGCGTAATTGAGATGGGCGATGGTGCGTTCGGCGGCTTCGGCCACACAGCCGGCCACGTCCAGGTCCTTGGCGCCGTAAGCCACCCGCATGGCGCCACTGCTGCGCGGTTTGCGACCCGCCTCCTCGGCGCGGGCATAGAGGTAGAGGCTGGCGGTGGTCAGCTCCTGGTGGCGGCAAGCACCGTCACTGTTGATATAGATGCGCTCGCTGCTGCGCTGGCTGAGGCCGTTGTAAGGCACGGTGGCGATGGCCGGGTGGCGCTGCAGCAGCTCGGCTTCCGCCTCCTTGAGGGTATCGAGCAAAGAGAGGATGCTCAGCGGCTCTTGCAGCGGTTGATCCAGGGGCGGCAGGGGTGCGGTGGCCAACGGCGAGAAGGCCGGCACATCGTCGGGGTTGCCGAAGTCGCTGGCGGCCCGGGCACCGGCCATCGCCCGGGCCAGGCCCGCATCGGAAAGATCGGAGGTGGAGGTGATGCCCACCAACCCCGCCCCGTTCCAGACCCGCAAGGTGATGGCGCTGCGCTGGGCCCCTTTCATCTGCTTGGCGTCACCGCGGTCGACCTGGACCGAGGTGTCGGTGCTGCAGCCAGCACCCAGGTCCCAACGGCCCACGCCTTCGTCTTTGGCCAGGGTTTCCAGCCGTTGGCGCAAGGACGCCACATCCAGGGGTGCGGGAAAATCGCTTGCGGAGCTGTCTGAGGCCATAGTCATCAACGGCCCCCCACGGTGATCGTGTCCACCTTGATGTGGGGCTGGCCGACGGTTACAAAAATGCTGCCGCTCACCGATCCGCAGAAGCCGGCCGCCAATTCCAGATCGTTGGCACACATGGAGATGCGGGGCATGACTTCCTTGGCCTCGCCAATCAAGGTGGCACCTTTGACTGGCTTGGTGAGCTGGCCGTTTTCGATCAGGAAGCCCTCCTCCACGGCAAAGTTGAACTGGCCCGTCGGTCCGACGCTGCCCCCTCCCATTGACTTGCAATAGAGGCCCTTATCAATCGAGCCGATCAGGGCTTCGGGGCTGTGGGGGCCGGCGGCGATGTAGGTGTTGCGCATGCGGCTGGCGGCGGCGAAGGCGTGACTCTGGCGGCGGCCACTGCCGGTGCGCCCGTGGCCGGTGCGAATCTCGCCGGCCCGATCGCTGAGGAACCGGCGCAGGATGCCGTTTTCGATCAGCACGGTGCGCTGGGGCGCCATGCCCTCATCGTCCATGGCCAGGGAGCCAAAGGCGCCATCGGTGAGACCCTCATCAATGGCGGTGACGGCGGGGTGGGCAATCTCCTGGCCCAACTCCTCGGCAAAGGGGGTGGTGCCGCGCTCGATCTGGGTGGTTTCGAGCAAATGGCCGCAGGCTTCATGGAAAATGACGCCGCCGAATCGGTTCGCCAGCACCACCGGAAACTGGCCCGCTTCGACATAGTCAGCCCGCAGCATGGTGGCGGCGCTGTCGCAGAGATCGCGGGCCGATTCCTCGGCCTGCCACTGGCGCAGCTCATCGGGGCGGCCATGGGAGCCGTAGCGGCGGCCCAGGCTGGCGCGGTGGTCGCCATCGGCGGCCAATACATTCAGACCCAGGGACTGGTGCAAGCGAATGTCGTGGGCATGGGTGCCATCGCTTGCGACCACCAACACGTCCTGCCAGTTGCGGGAATAGCTGCCGCGACGCACCTGCAGGTGCTGGCCCAGGCGGCTGAGGTGATCGGTGCCTTCCAGCAGGCGAGTGGTGGCTTCTTGAAGGCTGGGGCACTGAGCGAGCCAATCACCCTTGGCCACCGCCCAATCCTGCAGCGGTGGCAGCCCTTCATAGGCGTTGAGGGAGTGGCTGCTGCGCAGCAACCCCAGCATGCCCAGCGCTTGGTCAAGGGCCGTCAACAGACCCGCTTCGCTTAGATCGTTGGTGGAAACAAAGCCATCAAAGCGGCCCCGGAACACCCTCACGCCAGCGCCCATCCCGAAGGAGGGACTGACGCTGGTGATGGTGTCCTGTTCGGCCAAAACGCCGAGGGCATCGGTGCGCTCCAGAAAGACCTCGACCAGGTCAGCGCCGGCGGCGACCCCTTGGGCCAAAAGCAATTCAAGGCGGGGGCGCCAATCGGGGTTGGCGAGGCTGTCGTGGCGCCGCAGGGCGGGGGGGGATTGGACCACTGGGGTGCTCAGCGGACGGCCGGCTGGAACCGGTCGCTGCGGATCGGGGCCATCAAGAACAGCCGCGCCATCTGGTAGCCGTTGGCGGCCCAGTGGGGCAACTTGCGCAGGGCCTGGATAGGCGCCGGGCCGCCGCTGGCCGCCACCTTGCTCAGGGCCGCGTTGTTGTCGACCAGATTCTCGAGTCGGCGCCAGAATTCGGGTTTATCGACAGCAAGCACCACGGGAAAAATGCGGGCCGAGGTTTCATTGGTCTTTTCGATCACGTACTTGTCGTATTGGCGAGCATCAAGGCCAAGGGATTCGTAGAACTCCTTGCGGGCCACATCGCGCACATACATGGTGGCAAACACAGCAAGCAGGAAGAAGCGACACCAAAGCCGCGCAGCAAGGCCGTTGACGGTCTTGGGCTGGGACTTCATCAGGGCGTCAAAGAAATCACCGTGGCGATTCTCGTCTTGGCACCAGTTTTCAAAGAAATTGAAAATCGGGAAAATCTTGCTTTCGGGGTGCTTTTCAAGGTGGCGATAAATGGCGATATAGCGCCAATAACCAATCTTCTCAGAAAGATAAGTGGCGTAGAAAATATAGGCAGGCTTGAAATAGGTGTAAGCCTTGTTGGCCGTCAGGAAGCCGAGATCGAGCTGCAGGCCGAAATCAGCCATGGCCTTGTTGAGAAAGCCGGCATGGCGGGCTTCATCACGGGCCATGTGGGCAAAGCATTCGGCTAAAAGGGGATTTTTGTTCTTGATGCGCCTGCTCAGTTCTTTATAGAGCAGGAACCCGGAAAATTCCGAGGTGCAGCTTTGTTCTAGAAATTCAACAAAGACGCGACGGGTATCTGGATCAAGCTTTTCGGCGGCGCCGATGAATTCGTCGTTGCGAACAAAATGATGGCGGTTATAGTCCTTGCGAAATTCTTCGCAGATTGCCTCCAGTTCGGCCTGGTTGGGCTGCAGGTCCATCGCCGCCATGGCGTCGAAATCGGTTGTATAAAACCGTGGCGTCAGAATCGTGTCCTTGGCAGGATCCTTGATTTCTGGTGATGCCGGTGTGCCAACCCGCTGGCCCGCTACGGCGCTTGCAGGGGCAGGGGCTCCGGTAACTGTGGCGGCGGGAGGCACCATCGCTGGAGTCTGATCAGGCTTGACACCCAATGTAGGTGGGCCGGGGCCGCTCTGGCGCCCATGTGAAGCGGGATGGGGGAATCAGTTGGGTCCCAGCCACTTCTGACCATTGAGCCGTTGCACCAGCCGGGAGACGATCAGGGCCAGGGTCATCTTTTTCTCGTCAATCAGGAACGACTCCAGCAAACTCGGCACACTGCTGCCCCCCTCAGCCAGGGCAATCGTCTTGATGGCGCCCAGTTCCGGAGTGGCAAAGCACAACCAGAACCGCCTCTCCCCCGGCAGATCACCCTTGACCATCCAGCAGTTTCCTCCCACCACCGGCATCGGCCCCTCCTCAAAAACCAGGCTTGGGGCTGGGCCGCCATAGGCCTGGCATTCCTTTGCCAAGGCCGGCAACAGCAATTGGGGGACAAACTCGTTGAAGGGCTTGTCTTCCGGTGCGGGTGGTTTGACCTTGGCCTCCGCAGCGGCCCCGGGGGGCTTGGCCCCAGGGGTCTTGGCCGCTGCCGTCTTGGCTGCAGGCGCCTCGCTGGCAGAGGAGGGGCTGTCGGGCGAGGCGGGGGTTGAGGGTTCAGCCACGGAGAGAGCTCGGCGAATCAGCAGGAGCCAACTCTAGGCAGGGCCCCGCAGGGGGTCCGTGCCCCTACCAGTCTTCATCGGCGGGCGAGTCCCAATCTTCCTGCTGGGCACCCGCATGGGGATTGGCCCCTGAAGAGCGCGACCAGGGCCCGGCGACCTCGGCTGGGGCGGCGTGGGGCCGGGCCCCATCAGCGCGACGAATCACCCTGAATGGCACCGTCATCGTTGGCAGGGGCTCGCCTGGGGCAGGGGTGGGCGTGGCGGCGGCGAATTCGCTGGCGCGGGACCCGCGCCCGTAGGTCTCGGTCGGATCCGGTCCCCGTCCCCTCGCGGCGCGTCCCGGGCTTGGGGAGTAGCGACGATTGCCCTCCTCCTGCGGCGATGCTGCTTCCCACCCCGGCGAAGAGCGTTCCAGGCGCACCCGGCGGCGCAGGGCGGCAACGGGCGGGCGCAGGGCCAGGGAGGTGCCGGCACCACTCAGAACAGCCCCCCCCAGGGCAGCCGCGCTGATCCAGGCACCCAGGGGAAGGGCCGGACTGCTCCAGGTGAGCAATCGCAGGCTCAGGACGGGCGTTGGGTTGAGCGCCCCAAGAACGGTGGCCGCCAACAGGGGCGACAGCAGGGGCAACAACAGCAGACGACGCAGCAAGGGCGGCAGGGCTCAGGGGGCAGGGGATGACGGGTGGGAGTTCGGATCGACCAGAGGCAGCGGCCCCTGCCAGCGGCGCAGGGAACCGAGGTCCAGACCCAGTACATCAAAAACGCGGATGACCAGGAAGTCCACCATTTCCGCCAAGCTGGTTGGCTGGTGATACCAGGCCGGCACCGGCGGCGCGATCCGGGCTCCCGCTTCGGCCAAGGCGGTGAGATTGCGCAAATGCACAAGGTTCCAGGGCAATTCCCGCGGAGCGATCACCAGGGTGCGCCCTTCTTTGAGGTGAACATCGGCGGCCCGCTCGATCAGGTCAAGGGCCACCCCACTGGCAATCCGGCCCACGGTGCCCATGCTCGCCGGCAGAATCACCATTCCCCGGGTGCGGTAGCTGCCGCTGGCAATCGCCGCCGCCTGGTCATTCCAGCGATAGCAACGCAGCTGGCCGGAGACTTCGCCGGTGCGCTGGCGCCAGAATGCTTCCTGGGCCTCGGGTTCGGAGGGCACCCGCACGCCCAACTCGGCCTGCCAAACGGCGATGGCGCCCCGACTGGTAACCATCTCGACCGTCTCGCCGGCCTGGAGCAACAGGGCCAGGGCCCTTTCGGCCAAGGGTTGGGCCGAGGCACCGGATACGGCCAGTACGACCGGAAGGGCCGAAGTCATCAAAGCCGTCTCAGGATTCGGCCAGGGCCAGTTGACCCTGCTCGACGGCTTCAGGGGGAAGGGGGAGGGGCGAAGGGTCGTCAACGCCCTCTGGCGGGATGGAAGCGGTTTGATCCACCACCAAATCGATCTGGTTGCGCAGGGCGTCGACCTGTTGGATTTCGACTTCCACCATGTCTCCAAGCATGTAGGTCCGACGGGAACGGCGGCCCACCAACTGGTTCTGGCGTGAGCGGTATTCGTACCAGTCATCCTTGAGGGAACTGACATGCACCAGGCCTTCGACCTGGGAAGGGGGCACCTCCACAAAGAAGCCGTAGCTTTGAACGCCGCTGATGCGACCCGGCAGGGTCTGACCCACCAGTGGTTCGGCGGCCCGGGCCTGGGCCATCGACACCACGTCGTCTTGAAACTCCTGAACGAAGCGACAACGGCCGTTGAGACGGTTGGCCAGCCCATGGCTGAGGCTGTCCTGGAACGGGGCCAGCTGGGACGGCGTCAGCAGGGCCCAATCAATGGCGCCATGGCAGGAATCCGCCGCCACTTCGACACCAATTTTGTGGCGCACGGTGGGACGGTCCTTGCCATCCACCAACAGGCTCACCAGCAAGTGCTGGTTGAAGACATCCCCGTAATGCAGGCTGGGACAGCTCCAGGGGGCGAAGGCCAGGGTCTCAGCCGCCAGGGCATTTTCACCGGGCAGCGACCCATAACGGAGCGGTTGCAAGGCCTCACGCAGCTGTTGTTGCAAGGCTCGGCAGCGATCACTGGCCAGGATCAGCGGCAACAGGTCGACCGCCTTGGCCTGGCCCTCGGCACCCAATTCCAGCGGGATGTCAAGGGCCACCGCCATGCGAGCCACCTCATTGAGTTGCCCTTGGTCTGGGGCTTCATTGAGGGCAAACAGAGCCGGTAGCTCCAGTGCCGCCAGGTGCCGGCCAAGGGCACGGTGGGCCAGCAGCACCGCCTCGCGCAAAAGACTGATCGGGTGGTCCGCCGCCAAGGCCACCAGCCATCCCTGGGGTGGGGCATCCGGGGGCGGCACCTGCAGATCCGCCAGGCTGGGCAAGGGCGGCACTGGCAGGTCCAGATCGATCGCGCCACTGGCCTGGCGGATCTGCCGCACCAAGGTGGTGAGACTCACCAGCTGATCAACCAGCAGAAGATGGTCTTTGAGGGGCTTGAGGGCTGCGGGAACCGTCCGGGCCTTGGGTTTGCGCTCCGCCAGGGCGGCCATGGCCTCCACGGTGAGCGCGGCATCGGGCTTGATCTGGCTGAGGCAGAAGCGGTAGTGCTCCAGGGCGCCATTGGCATCTAGGTCGAGGGCCACCGAAACCGCCGCCTGGGCGATGCCCACATCAAAAGCGGCGGCTTTGGCAAGAGCTGGGCTGAGCAGGGGAAGCCAATGGGATCCCGCCGAGAGGGTTTCGGCCTGCTGACGCAACCAACAATCCAGAGGACCGCCGATAGGGAAACGCTCGGCCACGGCTGGCGCATGCAGCCACAGCCGCCAGCCACCCTCCCGCTCCTCCAGGGAAAGAGCCGGCAGAGTCGGTGCATTGGCCCCGGACCAGCCCCGGGGCAGCAAGGTCGGCAGACCCGTCAGATCCTCACGGCCCTTCTCCACCGGGGTGCGCAGGGTGGAGCGGGGGGGCGCAGGCAGCGACTGGAGATGGTGGCGGACCAGTAGCAGGTCCTTGTCAGCTGCCTCGCCGCCCCGCACCGGCAAGCTGCGGGCCACATGCCCCTGGGGCGCGAACTGGCCGACAGGAAAGCGATCGATCTGGACCTCGACCAACTGCTCCTGGCGATGGGCCAGGTGTTGAGCATCTGCGGCAGTGAGTTCGACGGTGGTTAACAGGCGGTCGTCGAGGGGAACCGCCAACAAGCGGCCGTCCTGTTCTTCGACTTGGGCCAGCAGGCTGGTGGCATGCCGTTCAAGGATGCAGACGACACCGCCTTCGGGGGAGCGGCGGCGGGCGCCTTCCCGGGTGATGCGCACCAAGACGCGATCGCCATTCCAGGCGTGGTTGAGTTGGTGATCACGGATGTAGATGTCTTCCTCGCCGTCTTCGCGCAGGGCGAAGCAAAATCCCTTGGTGGAACAGCGCAAGCGGGCCGCGACCAGATCGGGGGTCTCCAGGCGACGCCAACCCTCGGCTGATGACTCCACCAGAGCCAGCCGGGTGAGGGCTTCCAGGGCGATGTCCAGTTGCTCAAGCTCGAGGTCGGCGCTTAAGGAGAGGGCCTTCTGGAATTTGACCAGCGACAGCCAGTCCGTCGCGGAGAGTTGATCAAGCAGGTCAGCGACCGTGAACTTCATCGCAGTTCTGTTGAGGGAATCGGGATAGAACGGGCGCATCGGGCCCGAACGGGTTGAACAAGCAACAGCGCCAAAGGAGTCCGTGCTCCAGGTGCGCAGGGAGGGAGCGCTGGCGGATTGACCTCGCCGTGGAGGAGGTCAGGGACGGGAACCGCTGGCAAAGGCCCGAGCCTGGGGCGTGGGCCATTCGCTGGACAACGGTGGAATTGAGTTTAGGGACCGGGGGTATCGGACCCATTGGCGATGGCCCCGGCCGGCCCGTCCTGGGGCCCGATGGAGCGCAGGATCAGCCGGGCCCCCAGGATCAAAAAACCCACTGAAGCTGCTAGCTGCAACGCCTGGGGTGGAATAACGCTGGAGAGCGAACCCCCCGCGGCTGCGCCCAACAAACTCGCCAATACCAAAGCCAAGGCACTGCCGGCGAAGACGGCACCAGGTCGGCTCGAAGTGCCGCTCAAACTGACGATTGCCAGCTGGGTTTTGTCGCCTAGTTCGGCCAGAAACACGGTGACGAAGGTGGAGGCGAGTAGGGCAAGCATGGGCGGGGTGCAACGGCAAAGGGCCTGGCGGCGAACCCTGGGGCGGGACCAGGGCCATGGATCAGTGACGACTCAACCCAAGGCCGGACCCGCCTGCAGGTGATTGGCCGCCAGCTGCAATACCGCCTGGCGGCCCAGCCAAAGGCCCAACACCACCATGATCACCCCGGCGGCCCGCTCCAGTTGCTCGGGCGCCATCAGCCGCGAAAGCCAGCGGCCCAGCAGAACCCCCACCAGGCTGGAGCAGATCAGGGCCAGGGAGGCGCCGACAAACACCACCGCGGGACGGCCGGATTGGGCAGAAAGCAGCAAGGCGGCCAGCTGGGTTTTATCGCCCAATTCGGCCAAAAAAACGGTGGTGGCGGTGGTCAGGAACACCTGCAGCCAGGCCTGGGATGACGGTGCCGCAGGGGTGCTGGCCGCGCCAGAGGCGGGGCTGGGGTCAGAGACAGCAAGGTTTTCTGGCGACAATTCTGCTTGTGTCGTCTCAGCTTTTGTCGTCTCAGCTTGTGTCGTCTCAGCTTGTGTCGTCTCTGCTTGTGTCGTCTGCCCCAGGGAATCCCCAGAGGACAAGGGCCCGTGGCTGGGGGGCTCAGGGGTGCTCATGGCTGGCGGCGAATGGCGCGCTGAAAGCGCCTCATCACCCTGCCACGGCCGCCTTCCTCACTGCGGATTTGCTGGAGGCAACAGGAAATGGCAAAGCTGTCGAAGTCCTCACCCTCCTGGCCAAACAGAGCCAGCAACCGCTGCACCCGGCAGAAGTCCGGCCGATCGGCGTAGATGCGACAGCGGCGATTGCCGGTATCAAAATGACGGCACCAGCCATCCGCAGCCACCAAATCCAAATAGACGGCCCTTTGCTCGGCGTTAAGGGCTGCCAAGGCTTCGCCACGGCGTTCGGGATCGAGGCGACAACAGGCTCCGCAGCCACTGATGCACTGCCAGATGGGTGAGCCCTTGCTCATGGTTGCCTCTGCCGCACCGAGCCGACATCAGACCTGGCGCCATTCCATGCCTGTAACCAGGCCAATGACCACGCCTGTAACAGCGTTTCACAGCCTGGGGAGCCGTTGGGGGATCTGGGTGGAGAAACAACTACCATGGAATTGATTTTTCGAGGGCCGTCGCGCAGCTATTCATGTCGATCGATTTCCATCTCATCTCCAACTTTGCCGCCCTAGCCCTGATCACCTTGGCAGGGCCAGCGGTCATTTTCATTCTCTTCTATCGGCGTGGCGCCCTCTGAGCTTCCCTGCGGGACGGTCGTCAGCCCATGGGCTAGCTGGCAATGGCCGTTAGGCCGTAAGTCCGAGGGCAACGGCCGCGTCCCGGAATAGGGCTTGCAGGTAGGGGTGGGAGCTTCCGCTTGCTCTCTCCTCGCCGTTCTGTTCCGTGCCGTTCTGTTCCGTGCCGTTTTGTTGGCTGGCCTCCAGCCATTCCTGGTTTTGGGCTCGAATTTGCTCGCCGGCGTCATTGCGAATCAGCACCCCGTCGCCCTCCTTTTGACACCAGTAGGTCCGTTGCCGGCGCATCAACACGACCGTGTCGCCACTGCTGGGCCGAAGACCCACCACCTCTAGTTGAAGCCTTTCTTCCCCCTGCCAGCGGTCCAGGCGCAGGCGAAAGGCCACATCCACAGCGCCCGTCGGCAACCCCGGACCCTCCCAGCGCCAGGCCATCGCCCGCAGCCGCTGGGATCCCTGCGAGAGTTGCAGCTCGAGATGGCCGCCCCGCAACAGCCTGCAGCTGGAAATCTGGCAATGGTGACTCCAGAAAACAGGCGCCCCATGGCCGATCCCGAAAGGTTCCAGCCGTTTTAGCTGCATCAAAAAGTCCCGATCGATGCGTGCTAGCGGCAACAGGGCCTCCGGCTCCACCTTGCGACCGCTGCCCTGTTCCCCCAGCCAGTCCTGGGCCAGGGCCTCCAGCCGCTCCTTCAGCTCCCGCACCTTGGCGGCCTGCACCGTGAATCCGCCGGCAGCGGGGTGGCCGCCGAAACGTTCCAGCAAATCGGCGCAGGCGCTCAGGGCCCCGTCAACGCGAAAGCCCCGGGGAGCCCGCACCGAAGCCCGCAGTTGGCCGCCACCCTCCCCCGCCAGCAAGGCCACCGGCCGGCCGCAACGTTCCACCAACCGGGCGGCGACGATGCCGATGACGCCGTGATGCCAGTGGCCCTGGGCCAGGAGCAGGAAACCTGGCCACTGGGGTCCGTCCGCTTCCAGCAGGGCCAGGGCTTCGGCCTCAATGGCATCGCAAAGTTCACGCCGTTGGCGATTCAGGGCCTCGCAGCGCATGGCGAGATCCATGGCGCGATCCGGGTCTTCGGTGGTCAGCAGATCAACCACCAGCAGGGGATCCCCCAGGCGACCCACGGCATTGATGCGAGGAGCCAGCTTGAAGGCCACCGCCTCGGCATCCAAGGGCTGGTCGCCCAGTCCCGCCAACTGCTGCAACGCCTTCAGGCCGGGAAGGGGCGAGGCGGCCAACCGGGGCAATCCATCGAGCAGCCAACGGCGGTTGACCCCCGTCAGGGGGGCCATGTCGGCGATGGTGCCGATACAAAACAGATTCAGGGAGATGGCCTGGCCATCCCGGCGCCCCAACCGCTGGCAGAGGGCCATGGCCAGCACATGGGCCAGCCCCACGCCGGCCAACCCTCGGTACGGGGAATCGGCGGGGGTCAAGGCCGGATGCAGCAGGGCCAGATGGGGGGGCAATTGGGATGGCAGGCTGTGGTGATCCGTCAAGATCACCTCGACGGCCAGCTCGGCGGCGCGATCCAGGGCCGCCAGGGCGCTGACGCCGTTATCCACGGTGATCAGCAAGCCGATGCCCTCCGCCGCCAGGCGCTCGACCATGGCCACGTTGAGGCCGTAGCCCTCCTCGATGCGACGGGGGATTGCCGCTTTGGGACGGGCCCCCAGGCGCGAGAGAACCCCACTGAGCAGGGCTGTGCTGGTCATGCCATCGGCGTCGTAATCGCCACAGATCGCCACCGCTTCCCCCTGGCGGCAGGCGGTCTCCAGCCGCATCAAGGCCCGACTGAGATCGGCGAAATGGAGCAGAGGATCAGGGGCCGGTGGTGGATCCAGCAGGTCCGCCAGGGCTTCGGGACTCTCAACGCCACGGCGCAGCAGGACCGCCAGCAGCTCTGGAGGCAAGTTGGCCATCGCCCCGCCCTGCAGGGATCGGGCCGGCAAGGCCACAGGCAACACCCAGCGTGGTTCATCGAAGGCGGGAGGCAACGCTGACGGACTGCGGTTCTGCATTTTGGTACCTGGCTTGACCCAGGCCCCCCCCTAGCCTGCCCCTTTGAGCGCAAGGGGAAGAAACGCCATGGGCCAGCGGCTGCAAGCCCTGCTCTGGGATGTGGATGGCACCTTGGCCGAGACCGAATTCGAGGGCCACCGCCATGGCTTCAACCTGGCCTTCAAGGAGGCCGGCTTGCCCTGGCATTGGGACCTGGAGACCTATCGGGGTTTGTTGGCGGTGAGCGGCGGCCGCGAACGGTTGGCGGCCTATCGGCACCAGCAGGGGGAGGCCCCATGGCCCCGGGAAATGCTGGAAACCCTCATGGCCGCCAAGCAACGGCATTACGTAAGCTTGATCGCCGATGGCGGCCTGGCCTTGAGACCGGGGGTCGCCCCCTTGATCGCCGAAGCCCAGGCCGCCGGCATCCCCCAGGCGATCGTCACCACCAGCTCGCGTTCGGCGGTGGCCGCCCTGCTGGGGACACTAACGCCCAGCCTCAGAGGAGCCTTTGCCTTTTGGGTGTGTGGCGAAGATGTGGCGCGCAAGAAACCCGATCCCCAGGGCTACCAGCTCGCCCTCGACCAGCTAGGGGTTTCCCCAGGGACCGCTGTTGTCCTCGAAGACTCCATCGCCGGCCTGGCGGCGGCCACGGCGGCCGATCTGCCCTGCCTTGTCACCCTCAGTGACCTGTCCCGAGAGCAGCCTGCAGCAAACTTCCTGGCGGCGGCGGCCGTGGTCGACAATCTGGAACCGGCCAGGGGCCCAGTGCAGGTGCGAAGGGGTCCCGCTTGCGATCAATCCCGGGTAACGCTTTCCTATTTGCATCAGCTCCTGGAGCGGCGATGAACGGCAAGCTGCGCCAAGCAACCCGCCTGGAGCTCGCCCAAAAGAGGCTGGCAGGGGCATTGCTGACCCAGGTGCGGCGCAATTGGCGCGGAGGCAGCCTGGCCCTGCTCGGCCTGCTGGTGGGCTATTTCCTGTGTCAGAACCTAATGGCCGTGTTGATCATCCGCACACCAGGGGGCAGACCCGTGGTGGTGCTGGCACTGGTGCTGATTGTCGAAGCGATCGTGCGCCTGCGCTCCCAAATGGTCAGGACAGAACCAAATCTTGGCTGGGTTGTGGCCGATAACCTTAGATTGGGAGCGCTATATGCAGTAGTGCTTGAAGCTTTCAAGCTGGGAACCTAACTGGAGGTAGACCTGCCATTGGTGGCCGAGCTGCCCCTCACTCTTCTTCAGCTTCCTCGGCAATCGGGTAAACAAAGCCCCGGGCTCGACCACTCAGCACCGACTTGCCGAGGGAAAGGGCCTTGGCAGCGGCATCACCAGCCTTGGCCTTCCATTGGGCATGTCGCTGGTTGCGCTTGCCTTTGGAGGTTTTCTTCTTAGGAACGGCCATCTCAGATCTTTTATGCCAAACAAAGATCTTCCAATGCGGCCCCTCCTTTCGTCAAATCGCTAGGATCGATTCCTGTGGTGATCTCCAGTGAGCAGCAGCCCACCGCCCGTCATTCCCGCTGGCGAACCTCCCGCCGCCCATCACGCTGCGGTGCCGGCTTCGGCCCCTGGGCAAGCCTCCAAAACTGACTCCAAGCCAGCGGCGGGACCCTTCAGCCGAACCAACGAAAACGGGGCCAAACCCTCCTTTAGCCAACTGCTCAAGGATCTCAAGGCAGGCAAGGTGAAAGAGCTGGAGCTCATGCCCCGGCAACGGCTGGCCACCGTCTATTTCCACAACGGGCGCTCGGCTGATGTGCCCGTGTTCAGTGACAACCAACTGTTGCTGCAGTCGGCCCAGGATGCGGGCGTACCGCTAAATGTGCGCGATGAGGTCCGCGATGACGCCGTCGCTGGTCTCGTCAGCAATCTGCTGCTCGCGACCCTGCTCCTGACCGCCATGGCCCTGCTGCTGCGTCGTTCGGCCCAGGTGGCAAATCGCCATCTCGGCTTTGGCCGCAGCCAGCCCCGACTGCAGGCCGATGGGGGCGTGCCAGTGCGCTTCGAGGATGTGGCCGGCATTGCCGAGGCCAAAGAAGAGCTGCAGGAGGTCGTCACCTTCTTGAAATCTCCGGAGCGTTTCACAACCGTTGGTGCCAAGATCCCCAAAGGTGTGTTGTTGATCGGCCCTCCAGGAACCGGCAAGACCCTGCTCGCCCGAGCGATTGCCGGCGAAGCGGGCGTGCCGTTCTTCTCGATGGCCGCTTCTGAATTCGTCGAGATGTTTGTGGGAGTGGGGGCCAGCCGGGTGCGGGACCTGTTCCGCCAAGCCAAGGCCAAAGCCCCCTGCATTATTTTCATCGACGAGATTGATGCGGTCGGCCGTCAGCGGGGCGCCGGTATTGGCGGGGGCAACGATGAGCGCGAGCAGACCCTCAACCAACTCTTGACCGAGATGGATGGCTTTGAGGAGAATTCCGGTGTCATTCTGCTGGCCGCCACCAACCGTCCCGACGTCCTGGATTCGGCCTTGATGCGACCCGGCCGCTTTGATCGGCGCATCACCGTAGACCTGCCCGATCGCCGCGGCCGTGAGCAGATCCTCGGGGTCCACGCCCGCAGCCGCCCCCTGGCCGATGAAGTGTCCCTCGCGGACTGGGCAATCCGCACCCCGGGCTTTTCCGGCGCCGACCTGGCCAACTTGCTCAATGAGGCGGCGATCCTGACTGCAAGGCGCCATCTGGCCCAGGTCAACAACCAGGCCATCGGTGATGCCCTCGAGAGAATCACCATGGGACTGACGGCTGCCCCACTGCAGGACAACGCCAAAAAGCGTCTGATCGCATATCACGAAGTCGGCCACGCCCTGCTCACCTCCCTGCTGCCCCATGCCGACAAGCTGGACAAGGTAACCCTGCTGCCCCGCGCTGGAGGGGTCGGTGGTTTTGCCCGGATGATGCCCACTGAGGACATCCTCGATTCTGGCCTGATCAGCCGCGCCTATTTGATGGCGAAACTGGTCGTGGTGTTGGGGGGCCGTGCTGCCGAGATGGTGGTTTTTGGTCCCAGTGAGGTCACCCAGGGGGCGGCGAGTGATCTGCAGATGGTCAGCCAGATCAGCCGGGAAATGGTGACCCGCTACGGATTCTCCGAGCTGGGGCCCATAGCCCTGGAAAGCGACGAGGGCGAAGTATTCCTTGGCCGTGACTGGTTTCGACCCCAGCCCCACTACTCCGCCGATACGGGAAATCGCATCGACCGCAAGGTGCGGGAGCTGGCATGCCAGTCCCTGGAGCGGGCCGTCGCGATTCTGACTCCACGGCGCGAACTGATGGACCAATTGGTCGATCGTCTGATCGCTGAGGAAACCATCGATGGGGAAAGTTTCCGCCAATCGGTGGCGACATGGGAGAACAGCCATCCAGAACTGGCCCTGGCCGGGCAGACGCTGCCGGCAGCCCGGCTGGCGGTGCCGGTGGGCGAAACCTGAGCATTCCTCGGCTGCCTTGCTTTCGCGGCTGCTTTGCTACAGCTGATATCAGTGGGTGCCGGCAAAGCGGATGTCCAGGCTTCTGAGGTAGGTGTGCAGCCCGGAATCCTGAATCGGCAGTAGCCGGGCCGTGCGACCACTTTCATTGACATGGGCATGCCAATGGCCAGGAGGGGTGATGAACGCTCCCCCGGCCTGCCAGTCGATGCGATGGGGATCGCGAATTGTGCCGTCATCGCTGAGTTCCCTGCCCGCCAGGGTGTAACAGCCGGGATCACAGTCGACGATCAGATCGAGGGCCACGGATTGATGCCGATGCGGCGGCTGGACGGCACCGGCCGGTACCACCCCGAGCATCGCCCAGAGGGTGTGACTGACCGTACGGCTGGCGGGCAAATCCACGTGGGCCAGCAAGATGCTCAAGCGGTTGCTACGGGCGGCGCTGGGGTCGTCCAACAGAGTCTGCAATTCGGCCTCAAGCAATTCGCTGGGGTAATGGCTGGCCCGAAAACGGGGCTGGCTTGGCTTCACTCCCAGATAGCTGAGCAGGGGCCCATCGTGGACCCAGTAGAGAATGCTTTCCTTGTCGGCCTGCAGAAAGGGATCTGGGCCGGCCGGCAGCACAAATAAATCGCCCGCTGCCCAGCTGAGTTCCAGTGTCGACTGATCCGGGGCTGCAGGACGTTGGAACTGGCCTGAGCCCCGCAGCACGTAAAACAAGGAGCTGGTGGCACTGGCGGCGGCTTTGAGTTGCTCACCTGCCAGCAGTCGCAGAAAATGGGCCGCCAAAGCCGGGCTGGTGGCCGGTCCCGGGCAGCCCAGTTCGGCACTGAGATCAAGGGGCAGGATGGCCGTGGGTCCTGCTGCATGCAGCTCGGGGTTCCACTGCCGGTAGGGGATCGGTTCGGTCAGGCCGGGGCGGATCGGGTTGGCCGCTTGGCGGTAATCGAAGATCTGGATGCCGGCCTGCCATTCGTGCTGGCTCAGTGAGGGCGTTGGACTCTGGTTCATCATTGCCTCCCAAGCATGGAGCGAACCCTATGGGATCGAGCAGGATCTGCGAGGGTTCCACGTATCAGTGTTGCTAACGCTGAAGCTTGTCTATGCTCATGCAAGCGGCAAAATCACTGTCGCCTTCAGCCGCCAGCGACAGCGGGCACGATGCTGACCTCATCGCCATCGGCCAGGGCCGTGGTCTGGTTGTCGAGGAAGCGGATGTCTTCGCTGTTGACATATACGTTGAGAAAACGCCGCAGTTTGCCTTCTTCATCACAGAGACGGCCATGGATACCTGGAAAGCGGGCATCGAGGGCCTGCAGCAAGGCATCAACGCTGCTGGCATCAACGCTGACACTGGCTTCATCGTTGGTGAACTTTTGCAGGGGCGTGGGGATCAGAACCTGGACGGCCATGGGGGTATCGGGGGCGGATGAAGGAGTGGTAAGACCGTTGACGGGCGGAGGCTTTGTTGACGGGCGAGGCTTTAGGGCGTGGCGCGGTGCAAGGACTGGGACCGTTTCCAAGCGGCGTTGAAGCTGTCGAGCTGGGCCTCGATCAGGAAGGGTTCGCCGATCGACGAGGCAATCGCTTCTGTGGTTTTGAGGCCGTTGCCGGTGATGTAGGCGACGGTGGTCTCTTCGGGGTCAATTTTGCCCTGCTGCACAAGTTTCTTGAGCACGGCGATGGTGGTTCCGCCGGCGGTCTCGGTAAACACCCCCTCGGTTTCAGCCAGCAATTTGATGCCATCGATGATTTCCCCATCGCTGACCGCCGCGATGCTGCCACCAGTGCGGCGCGCAATATCAATGGCGTAGGGACCATCGGCAGGATTGCCAATGGCAATCGATTTGGCAATGGTGTTGGGCTTGACGGGCTTGATGAAGTCCCTGCCTTCGGCAAAGGCCTGGGCAATCGGCGAACAGCCTTCAGCCTGGGCGCCGCTGAACCGCACGGGCTTCTCTTCCACCAGGCCCACCTTGATGAATTCGTCAAAACCTTTGCGGATTTTAGTGAACAGGGATCCGGAGGCCAGGGGGGCCACAATGTGGTCAGGCAGTTGCCAACCGAGCTGCTCAATCACTTCATAACCAAGGGTCTTGGAACCCTCGGAGTAGTAAGGACGCAGGTTGATGTTGACGAAACCCCAGCCGTAGGTGTTGGCCACCTCGGAGCAGAGCCGGTTTACTTGGTCGTAGTTACCCTTGACGGCCATCAAGGTTGGGTTGTAGACGAGCGTGCCAAGAACCTTGCCCAATTCAAGGTCGGAGGGTATGAAGACGCAGCATTCGAGACCGGCATAGGCTGCAATCGCGGCAGTCGAATTGGCCAGATTGCCGGTGCTGGCACAACTGACGGTGGAAAATCCCAGTTCCCGGGCCCGGGTCAGGGCCACCGATACGACCCGGTCCTTGAAGGACAGGGTGGGCATGTTGACGCCGTCATTCTTGATATAAAGCTCTTTGAGGCCCAAGCGCTGGGCCAGACGGTTGGCCCTCAGCAGGGGGGTGAACCCGGTGCCAACATCAATCGGATCTCCCTCAATCGGCAGAAAGTCGCGATAACGCCAAATCGAAACGGGCCCGGCTTCAATGGTGGCCCGGCTGACGCGGCTACGGATCGCGTCGTAGTCATAAACGACCTCCAGGGGACCAAAACAAACGTCTTCGCAAACGTGACGCGCTTCGGCGCCATAGGCGTGGCCGCATTCCTTGCAGCGCAGACCGGTGAAGGTGGAGCGAGAGAGGGTGGCGGTCACGGCGCACGGCCAGACGATGTATTTAGTTTAACAGCGCTGGCGAGAAGCCCCGTTAAAACCCGATATTCCGGGTCGGGTAATTGAATTGGTCTTTGCCTGGGCCTTCTTCGGGGTCCCTTCCTAGCCTCGCTGGCCTGGAGCGTTGCTTTTTGCCCGCGTGCTTTCCGAACGGCCCTGGTCGCCACGCTTGATCCCCGTCGCCCTGCTGGCAGGAGCGGCGCTGGCACTGCTGCTGTTGTTCGGCCTGGCACGACTGGCTATTGAATGGCAATGGTTTGCCCAGTTCGGGCTCCAAGCTGTGGTGCTGCGGCGCTGGCTGCTGCAACTACTGGCGTTCGGCCTGGTCTTTGGTCTGGGGCTGTTGCTGCAACTGCAGCAACTGCAACGCTGCTGGCGCCTACGCCAGGCCGTCGCCCAGAAACAGCTTCCCAACGATCCAATCCTGCGATTGGAAAGCCCCAGCCTTGTGGCCTGCCTCGCGGGTCTGCTGTTGGCCCTTGCCCTTGGCCTGTCCTACCTACTCATCCAAGCCAAAGGCTTGATCACCTCCCCCTTTCGAGATGAGGTGATGACGGGGTTGGCGGAATTGGCGGGCACCTCCAGCTGGTCCCCCCTTTTGGTGGCAGGTGTGGCCCTGGTCCTGATAGGGCCCCTGTTGATCTGGCCCCTCAACAGCCTGCGATTGGCCCTGACCGCCGCCCTGGCTGCTTCCGCCACGGCGATTGCCCGGGGCTGGAGTCTTTGGTTGCCGGCCCTGCTGGCCGAACCATTCGGGGAAAGGGACCCGTTGACGGGCCTGGATCTGGCCTTCACGGTGCTGCAGCTGCCGGCCCTGCATCTGTTGTTGAGCGTGGCCATCGCCCAGGTTGCCGTTGGGCTGGCAGGGGGACTCTGGCTGAGCCTGGGGGAGGGCTCCAGTTTGAGTGATCTGCGTTATGTCGGCTTGAGCCGTGACCAACAGAAGGTGCTGCGGCCCCAGCTGGCCCTCCTGGCAATCCTGGCGGCCTGCGCCACGGGTCTGGCCCCCTTCGACCTGATGGTTCAAGGCAGTGGCATTGCCGCCGGCGCCGGCCATGTGGACCTCTACGTGCGGCTGCCGCTGCGGTTGCTGCTGACCCTGCTGCTGCTGCTGACGGCGGTGGGGTTATTGGTGCCCTTACCCAAGGACTGGCTGCGACGGGGCGCCCTGATCCCGCTGGCGGCGACCCTGTTGATGGTGCCGGTGGCGGAATGGTTGGTGGCGCCCCTGGTGCAACGGTTTTGGGTTCAGCCCCGGGAGCTGGCGGTGGAGACGCCTTATCTCAAACGCACCATCCGGGCCACCCGTCGGGCCTTTGGGCTGGAGCGGATGCGTTCCCTGACCCTGCAGCCGCGCCAGAGCCTCACCGCCGCCGACCTGGCCTCGGCGCCGGGCACCCTGGCCAACATCCGCCTCTGGGACAGCACGCCGCTGTTGGCCGCCAATCGCCAACTGCAGCAGTTGCGGCTCTACTACACCTTTCCTTCCGCCGCTGTCGATCGCTATCCCCTTCGCGCTTCCGGCCAGGGCCAGGGGGAGGCAACCCAGGTGCTGATCGCTGCCCGCGAAATGGATAGCGGCGCCTTGCCGGCAGGTTCCCGCACCTGGCTGAACCGCCACCTGGTGTTCACCCATGGCCACGGATTCACGGTCTCGCCGGTAAACGCCTTCGGCAGCGATGGCCTGCCGCTTTTCTTCGTCAAGGATCTCGGCCGCAGTCGCAGGGTTCAGGGCCTGCCGCAGCTGGGCATCAGTGATGCGGCAGCCCGGGCGGCGCTGCCGGTGGGCCGTCCCCAGCTCTACTACTCCTCTGGGCCTTCCCCGTACGCCATCGCCCCGACGAAGGTGCAGGAATTCGACTACCCCGATGGCGAACTCAACGTTTACAACCATTATTCCGGCACCAAGGGCATCTCCTTGGGGAACAGTTGGCACCGCCTGGCGGCCGCCCTCTATCTGCGGGAGGCGCGGGTGCTGCTCACGGGCTCCCTGCAACCCAATTCGCTGCTGCTGCTGCGCCGGCAGGTGAAACAACGGCTGGAGGCCCTGGCCCCATTTCTGGATTTCGAGAGCGAGCCCTACCTGGTGACGGCCCGCCTGGCGCCCCAGGCGGGCTACCGGGCCGAACAACATCAATACTGGCTCCTCGATGGCTTCACCAGCAGCCGCTCCTATCCCTACAGCGACCCCAACCCCAAGGGGTTGCGCTATTTCCGCAATCCGGTCAAGGCGGTGGTTGATGCCCATGACGGCCGGCTTTGGTTGTATGTGAGTGATCCCGAAGACCCGGTGCTTCGCACCTGGCGTAAAGCCTTCCCCGAGCTGTTTGCGCCCATGTCGGCCATGCCCCCGGAACTCCTGCGCCACATCCGGGTGCCGCAGCGGCAATTCTCGATTCAGTCAGAGCGCCTGCTGCGATATCACGTCACAGATGTGCGCACGTTCTACAACGGTGATGACGTCTGGGCCGTCCCCCAGGAGGTCTATGGCACCACCAATGCGGAAGTTCGTCCGTATCACGTCACCCTCCAACTCCCTGGCGAGCGCCAAAGCGAATTCGTTTTGCTGCTGCCCTTCACACCCCTGAAGCGCACCAATCTGGTGGGCTGGCTGGCAGCCCGCAATGACACTCCCAACTATGGGGAGCTGGTCCTGGTGCGTTTTCCCCAACAACGGCTCCTTCTGGGACCGCAACAGATTTCAGCCCTCACCGACCAGGACCCCACCATCAGTTTGCAATTCGGCCTCTGGAATCGCCTGGGGTCAAGATTGTTTAGGGGCAACATGTTAGTGCTGCCCATGGGCAATGGTTTGTTGTATGTCGAGCCGGTCTATCTGCAATCCAAGAGCAACGATCTGCCTACCCTTGTGCGCGTTGTCGTCACCGACGGGCGTCGTTTCCTGATGGAGCAGGACCTGGGGGATGCGATCCGGCGCCTGGTCTCTGGGTCTGCGGCGGTGCCCGTGCCGGCGGTAGTGAGGCCCGAGGGCCTGGCGGCTGGCACCAAGCCCTGAACCGAGCAGCTTCCTGGTTGCTGGCTTGCCACTTGGAGGGCGGCCCCAGCTTGGACACAAAAAAAGGGCCCGCAGGCCCCGATTTTTGGTTGGTTGATTTTTGAATGATAATTTGAGTAGTAAAAGTTGCGAGCAGCCGAATCAGGCGGCCACTGCGGTCTTGGGGTCAAGCTCACCCTTGGCATAAAGGGTGGCGTAGTAGTTGATGTCGCGTTGCTTGATCTTGCTGGCGTTGCCGGCTGCCCAGAACTGTTGATAACGGTCGAGGCACACCTGCTTCATGTAAGCCCGGGCAGGCTTGTTGAAGTGGCGGGGGTCGAAGTTGGCGGGATCCTTGAAGGCCGCTTCGCGGACCGCGGCAGTGAAAGCGAGGCGATTGTCGGTATCGATGTTGACCTTGCGCACGCCGTTGCGGATGCCTTCTTGAATTTCTTCGACGGGCACGCCGTAGGTCTCAGGGATGGCACCGCCGAATTTGTTGATCATATCCAGCCATTCCTGGGGAACGGAGCTGGAACCATGCATCACCAGGTGGGTGTTGGGGATAGCTTTGTGAATCTCAGCGATGCGGCTGATGGCCAGCACTTCGCCAGTGGGCTTGCGGGTGAATTTGTAGGCGCCGTGGCTGGTGCCGATGGCGATCGCCAGGGCATCCACCTTGGTCTTGGCAACGAAGTCGGCGGCTTCAGCCGGGTCGGTCAGCAGCTGGCTGTGGTCGAGGGCTCCTTCAAAGCCATGACCGTCTTCGGCTTCACCCTTACCGGTTTCGAGCGAACCCAGACAGCCCAACTCCCCTTCAACGCTGACGCCAATGGCGTGGGCCACATCGACTACTTCCTTAGTGACAGCGACGTTGTAGTCGTAGCTGGCGGGGGTCTTGGCGTCAGCTTCCAAGGAGCCGTCCATCATCACTGAAGTGAAACCGTTGGCGGCGGCGCCATAACAAGTGGCAGGGCTATTGCCGTGGTCCTGGTGCATGACCACCGGAATGTTCGGATATGTTTCGACGGCGGCCAGAATCAAGTGGCGCAGAAAATTTTCACCGGCGTATTGACGCGCTCCCCGGGAAGCCTGCAGGATCACAGGGCTGTCGGTTTCATGGGCGGCCTCCATGATCGACTGGACTTGCTCCAGGTTGTTCACGTTGAAGGCCGGGATGCCGTAGCCGTTCTCAGCGGCGTGGTCTAACAGCAGCCGGAGCGGAACGAGCGCCATGGGGGATCCTCTCGGAAACGGTAAAAGGGAAGGCGAGACGGAATTTGCGGTGTCACCGCCCATCTCGCCGGTGATTCTAAGGGATCCTGGACCCGGGCCAACCTGGCGAAGCAAGTTGGCGCAGGTTCAGTCGATCAGCTGGCGGCGGCGCAGGGATTGGACCCGGTACGCCTGTTCCCGCTCAAGGCGACGGATTTGTTCGGCCTGACGGGCCAGTTGGCGGGCGGTGGTGATGGACATGGAAGGACCTCAAAGGAGAGCCTGACGGCAGGGCCGCAGGAGGGGATTGCGTTGCTTCGGGATAGGGCCCAAAAGCCCCTCCCCCCTACTTCCGCCGAAGACAGAGCCAGGGCTAAAGCCCGAACACCGCCTACGGTCAACGACTTCTAAACAGTAACGGTTGATACCGACAAAAAAGGTTTGACCCGATACGGAAGACCGTTAACGGCGTCACCTTTGTAAGTGTTTCTGGTTCCCTTGGCCCCGTTGGCCCAGGTCGCTCCTGGCCCCGCGGCCAGCCCGTCCCTGCGCCCCCCCACGCTCACCGTCCCCCGGCCCCGGCCCCCCGACCCCCTGCTGGAGAGGGATCAACGTTTCCATTCGGTCTGGTCCTCCGGTGGCATGGTGGCCAGTGACGACCCGCAGGCCTCGGCAGCCGGCCGGGCCGTGCTGAGCCAAGGCGGCAATGCCCTCGATGCGGCGGTGGCCAGTGCCTTCGCCCTGGCGGTCACCCTGCCCCAGGCGGGCAATCTCGGCGGCGGTGGCTTTTTGGTCTTGTGGTTGCCTGGGCGCTCGCCTGCGGCGGCACGGGGCTGCCTCAGCGGGGAGGGGGCCGCCAATCCCGAGCGACGGCTTGGCCTGGGCACGGCCGTGGCCGTCAATTTTCGTGAGACGGCCCCCCTGGCCGCCCGTGCCGAGATGTTCCTTGGTCCCGGCGGCCAGCTGGATCGGCAAAGATCGACCCGCAGCCTGGCCAGTACCGCCGTGCCGGGGACGGTCGCCGGGTTGGTGCTGGCCCAGCGCTGTTATGGCCGCCTACCCCTTCAGCAGGTGCTTGCCCCGGCGATCGTGCTGGCTGAGCGGGGCTTTCCCGTCAGCCTGGAATTGAGCGACTCCCTGCTCAAGGCCAGGGCCACCCTCCAGGCCGATCCTGGCTCCCGATCCCTCTTCTTTCGGCCCAGCTCAACGGGCCTGCGGCCCCTGGCACCCGGCGAGCGCCTGCGCCAGCCCCAGCTGGCGGCCAGCCTGGTGCGCATCGCCTCAGGGGGAGCCGCAGGCTTCTACGAAGGACCCGTGGCCGACTCCCTGCTCCAACTAATGGGGCAACGGGGAGGGCTGATCCAGCGGCACGACCTCAGCCGCTATCGGGCCCGGTTGGTGCCGCCACTAATGGGCCGCTTCCGGGGCCACCTGGTGCTGACCATGCCCCCCCCTGGCGGCGGCCTCACTTTGCTGCAACTGCTGGCCCTGCTTGAGCCCTTTGACCTGGCGGCGGCCGGTCTCAACGGGGCGGCCAGCCTGCACCCGATGGTGGAGGCCATGAACCTGGCCTTCCGCGACCGCAACGCCCGCCTTGGTGATCCTGACCAGCAGGCGATTCCAGTGCAGGCCTTACTGGAACGGCCTTACCTCGACAGCCTGCGGCGCCAGATCAACCGCCGTCGCCATCGGCCGGCGGCCCGGCTCGGCCCCGCGCCGGCCCTGCCCGGAGAAGGCACCAACACCACCCATCTGTCGGTGGCGGATCGCCAGGGGGGCTTGGTGGCCCTGACCACCACCCTCAACTTTCCCTACGGCAATGGGGTCCTGGTGCCGGGCGGCGGCTTCCTGTTGAACAACGAGATGGATGATTTCAGCACCGCCCCTGGCCAGGCCAATGCCTTTGGGTTGGTGCAGGGGCCGGCCAATCGCATCGCGCCGGGGCGCCGGCCACTCAGCTCCATGAGCCCCACGCTGGTTTTCCGGGGCGACCAGACCCCCTGGTTGGCCACGGGCAGTCCCGGCGGCAGCCGCATCATCACCACCGTGCTGCAAGTGCTGTTGAACCGCATTGTGCACGGCCTCAATCTGGCCACAGCGGTCAGCAGTCCCCGACTCCACAGCCAGCTCTGGCCCGACCAGATCAGCGTCGAAGAAGGGTTCAGTCCCGACACCCTGCAGTTATTGAAGGCCAAAGGCCACCGTTGGCAGTTGGTGCCAGCGCTGGGGTCCGCCAACAGCGTCGAGGTGCTGGCACCAGGCCCTGGCGCCCGGGGGGGCACCTATGGCATGGCCGATCAACGCCGCGCCGCAGGCCCTGCCGTTGGCGAATGACTTCGCTCCAGACCTCTCTTTCCAACCCGCCGAGCCACCCTTTTCGCCTGGAATCAGCTTGAGTATCTGGTACCACCCTGCATCCTGATGGCCCCCTCCCTCGCCCAGCGGCTGGACCGTTCCCTGGCCGTTCTCGGAACCACCACCTTGATCCCTGTCGGGATCCTGGCCCTGGCCTGGGGCCAGGAACTGCTGGATGCTTTGCTTTTTGGCGGCCATTGGAATCTGCCGATGGTGAATGGCGGTTCGCTGTTGGGGGTGTTGACGGCCCCCTTCAGCCATAGCGGCTTTGGCCACCTGATCAGCAATTCGGTCGCCTTTTTGCCGCTCTCCTGGCTGGTGCTGCTGCGGGGACGACGGGACTATTGGGCGGTGTGGATTGGTGTTTATGCGATGGCAGTGCCGGTGTGGTTGTGGTGGCCAGCGGCCAGCCACGGTCTATCCGGGGTGATCTACGGGTTGTTTGGCTATTTGCTTGTGATTGGTTGGCTGGAGAAACGGATCATCTCGATCATGCTTTCCCTGCTGGCCGTTGTGGCTTTTGGGGGGATGTTGCCCGCTCTGGTGCCGTTCCTGAGTCCGGCCGGGGTTAGCTGGATCGGCCACGCCTCCGGTTTTGTGGGCGGCATGCTGGCGGCCCTGGCGATCTACCGTGAATCTCCTCCCCGGCTCTGAACCCATGGCCTGGGCAGGGAGAGCAAGGATGGGGATTCGGCACCACCTGGCCCGGGGGTCAGTTTGCTTCGGGTTTTTGGTCATGCAGATGTCGGGGACTGCGCCGGTGTCGGCCCAATCCCTCGCTGCCCTGATCCAGGTGCAAGGCCAACCTTTGGCCGGCGGCAGGGTCAGCGGCAGCGCCGTGGTGCCCCTTGAGAGGGCAAGGGGCGGAGACACTCCCGTGTTGACATTCAGCACGGATCGAGGCCCCGTGCGCCTGCTGCTCGATACCGGCGCCACGTCCTCGATGGTGCGTCCCGAATTGGCAGCCCGGCTGGGCCTGCGGCCCATCCCCCTGGCGCCGGGGGCCTTTCGCCTGGCGGGGGGGGGAGCCGATTGCCAATCCCTGCGGCCCCAGCGCCTGCCCTTGCCGCCGCTGCGGATGGGGGGGCTGAGTTTGGTTGGGGTGGAGGCCTTGATGTTGCCCGTGGCGGCCCTGCCAGCGGGGGTGGATGGGGTGCTGGGGGTGCCGAGCCTGCGGCTGATGCCGGTGGCCGTGGACCCCCTGGCCCAACGGCTCAGCCTGGGCCCCGGGGCCCTGCGGTCCCAGCCGCGACAAACCCTGCCCCTGCGCTGGCATCGGGGGGTGCCGCTGTTGAGCCTGATCACCGTGGCCGGTCGGGTTGAAGCCCTGGCGGATACCGGTGCCGAGGGGCTTTTCCTGAGTCCAGCCCTGGCGGCCCGCCTCCATCCCCTCAATCAAGCTGAAAAGCTGGCGATGGTGGGGTTTTGCGGCACCCAGACGGTGCGGCGCCAGACCTTTGCCGGCGTGGCGTTCGCCCCGCCCGCTCCCGGAAGCCATGGTCAGCCGGATGCCAGGCAACCAGTCGCCATTGAGCCACTGGGCCTGGGCCCAGCGGCCCTGGAGCCAGCGGCCCTGGAGCCAGCGGCCCTGGGGCCAGCGGCCCTGGAGCAGCCCAGGGAGGGGATCATCACGGAGAACCCGATTTTCAGCCAGCTGGGCGTGGCGGCGATTGTGGGCCAAGAACTGCTGCGGCAGCGCCCCCAGCTCTGGCGCCTGGACCTCCAGGAACCGCGGCTGGAATTGTGGTGATGGTGCTCAGCGCCACGGGGTTGCAGAAAAGGGCTGGAGGGTGAATAGGGTTGTTTGGCATGGACTTCACGCCCTACCTCACCACTCTTGAAGGAGGCTGCCTAGAGGGAGCCCTGCTTTCGGTGGCGGTCAAAGGTCGGGTGGCGATTGCCATGAAGGGGCGCTTTCTGTTGCGGGCCCTCTGCGAGAGCGTGCAGGACCGCCGCCGTATTGGCTGCGCCGTCACCCAGGAGGAAATATGTCTTGGCTATCTGGCTGAGGCCGGTCAGGAACCATGGGAGCTGCTGATTTGCACCGACCACCTGGAAGGTGGCAGCGGCTTTGAGCTGGCTCGCAAAGGCAAGGCCCTTTGGCCCGATCTCAAGGTGGTTGTGCTGGCCCTTGGCGACGTGATTCCTGCCGAGTACGCGGATGCCCCCTGGTTGGAAGCGGTGGTGGCTGAAGCCGATGTGGTGGCGGACCAGCGCCCCCTGCAGGCCGCCCTGCTTGCTGTGATGGGCCATCACTCCTACCGCAGCCCCTCCCTGCGCGGCGGGGTCCTGCCCTATCTCAGCTGTCCGCGCCTGACGCCCAGGGAGTATCAGGTGCTCGATTGTCTGGCCAGCGGCCTGAGCGATCGGGAAATCGCCCGGCAACTGATGGTCAGTGAAGCCACCGCCCGCACTTATACCAAGCGCCTGCTCCAGACCCTGGGGGTCAACAACCGCCTCCAGGCCGTCCTGAAGGGCATGCGCTGCGGCATGGTCCAGATTTGATCAGGGGCCGTTCGCCACGAACAGAGGACACAGCAATCCCCAGGCACAGTGAAAGGGCGCCTGGGCACTTGGTTTGAGCCTTTCAACTTCCGGGGCCGCCGGCCAGGCTGCCCCGCCTTCACCCCTGCTGCCGACGGCGGTGCTGCAGGGCCTCAACCAACGACGCGATGGACCGGGCTGGCGTCAGCTGCTGCTGCATGGGCTTGTGTTGCTGGTGGGTGGTGCCCTGTGGGCCTTGCCGCCCCTGACGCTGAACGGTCTGCAGCCTGGCCTGGCCTGGGGCCTGAAGCTTCTGGGGTTGATGCTTTTGGGTTGGGGCCTGGCCTTCGCCTTCTGCGCCATGCATGAATGTGGCCATCGCACCGCGTTCGCCGGCCGCCGCATCAACGACACGGTGGCCTGGTGGGCCGGGGTGCTGAGTTTTTACAACGCCGATTTTTATCGTCGCTATCACCAATGGCACCATCGTTACACCCATCTCCCCGGGCTTGATCCCGAATTGGAGGAGGCACCACCCACCACCCGGCTGGGATATCTGCTTGAGCTGAGCGGCCTGCCCTGGTGGATCGGCAAGCTGCGCTCCCACTGGCGTGGCCTGCGGGGCGACTTCAGTGACGCGCCTTACATCCCGTCCGATGCGGCCCCAGCGGTGCAGGCTTCAATCCAACGACAGTGGGCTGTCTATCTACTGCTATTGCTGGTCAGCCTGGTTACGGGTGATGCCGGCTTGTGGCGCTTCTGGTTGTTGCCCCTGGCGCTTGGCCAACCGCTGCTCCGTTTTGTACTGCTAGCCGAGCACGGCGGCTGCCCCTGCGTACCCGATGGCGAACGCAACACCAGAACCACCTTGACCCTGGCTCCCTTGCGTTGCCTGATGTGGAACATGCCATTCCACGCCGAACACCATCTGCTGCCTGCCGTTCCCTTCCATTCCCTGGCGGCAGCCCACCAGCACCTGGCCCCCCGACTCGCCTATCTGCAACAAGGTTATGGCGCTCTGCATGCCTCCTTTTTGCGGCAGCCCGACCAGCTCTGCCTCAGTTCGAAAGCTTGAGGTGTGGCGGTGGCTTCCTGTGACGAGCAAAAGTTTGAGCTGGGCGCTTTTGAACTGGCCGGCGGCCCCGTCATGCCCCAGGCCCAACTTTGTTATCGCACCTTGGGCAGCCTGCGGCCCGATCGCAGCAATCTGGTGCTGGTACCCACCCCCTATGGCGCCTGGGCGCAGGATCAAACCTGGCTGATGGGAACCATCTTCGACCCAGCCCGCTGGTGTCTGGTGGTGGTGGGCCAATTTGGCAACGGCCAATCGAGCAGCCCCAGCAACACCAAAGGGGGCCTTCCCTACGGCGGCTGGCCCACCAGTCACGTCGACAACGTGCATGCCCAACGCCGTCTGTTGGAAGAGGTATTTGCGGTGGAGTCTCCGGCCCTGATCTATGGCTGGTCGATGGGGGCCCAACAGGCCTATCACTGGGGCGTCATTGAACCGGAGCGCAGCAAGCGCCTCTGCTGCATCTGCGGCACCGCCCGCACCACAGCCCACAACCGCTTGTTTTTGCTCAGCCTGCGCTCGGCCTTGACCACCGATCCCGCCTGGAACGGCGAACGGTTTGTGGCTCCGCCCGAAAGGGGCCTGCACAGCTTTGCCCTCATCTATGCCAGCTGGGCGGCCAGCCAAACCTTTTACCGACAGGGTGGCCATCGTCGCCTCGGCTACGCCACTGTCGACGAATACGTGGAGCGCAGTTGGTTACCCGCCTACCGCCGCCACGATCCCCATGATCTGCTGGCCATGCTCGATGTCTGGTTGGCCTGTGACGTCGCCAGGGCTGCCGGCCTGGCCAGCGGCGATGAACAGGCGGATCTGGCCGGGGCCCTTGGGCGCGTGAAGGCGCGCACAACCGTGGTGGCCTGCGGGGAAGATCTTTATTTTCCGCCAGAGGATTGCGCCGCTGAGGCGGCCTTGATCCCTGGAGCCCGCTTCGAAACATTGGCATCGCCCCTGGGCCATCGGGCCGGCAACCCCAGGGACTCCCTGCCGGAGCAAAGCCGCCTGCGCCAGATCGTCGAACAGCTCTGCCAGGACTGAGGCTGCCTCCTCAGCTGCTTTTTCACGCCTACGACAACAACTCCCTGAGCTCGTCCCCATGCACGATCTGGTCCGCTTTGCCGCCGCCCATGGCATCCGCCATTTCTTGTTTTCATTTTGCGATTTGTTCGGGGTGCAGCGGGCCAAGCTCGTGCCCGCCGCCGCTGCCGCCGACCTGGCCGAAAGTGGGGCGGGATTCGCCGGTTTCGCCGCCTGGCTGGCGCTGACGCCGGCCGACCCGGATGTGCTGGCGATCCCCGATCCCGCCAGCTTGATGGTGTTGCCCTGGCAGCCCCAGGTGGCTTGGGTGGCCACCAACTTGGAGGTGGGGGGAGTGGCCCTGGAGCAATCGCCTCGGTTGGTGTTGCAACGCCAGCTGCAACGCTCCGCAGCCTTGGGGCTGCAGTTGCGCACCGGGGTTGAACCGGAGTTCTTTCTGCTTGAAGAAGGGGCCGATGCCATCGCCGATGGCCGCGACCGGCAGAGCAAGCCCTGCTACGACCAGCTGGCCTTGATGCGCCATTACCCCCTGATCGCCGAATTGTTGGATGGCATGGAGCAGCTGGGCTGGGGGCCCTATCAAGCAGACCATGAAGATGCCAACGGCCAGTTCGAAATCAACTGGACCTTTGCCGATGCGCTGTTGACAGCCGATCGCCATGCCTTTTTTCGGGTGATGGTGGCGGCGATCGCCGAACGCCATGGCCTGCGAGCCAGCTTCAAGCCCAAGCCCCTGGCGGAACTGACCGGCAACGGTGCCCATCTGCACGCCTCCTTGTGGGATCCCCAAGGCCACAATCTCTTCCCCGATCCCCAGGGGCCTTCGGGATTGTCCCCCCTGGCCCACCATTTTCTCGCTGGCCTGCTGGAGCACGCCCCGGCCCTCTGTGCCCTCACCAATCCCATCGCCAACAGCTACGAGCGGTTGGCGCGAACGACACCCACCTCCGGCGCCAGCTGGTCGCCCGGCTGGATCAGCTATGGCGGCAACAACCGCACCCACATGGTGCGCTTACCAGACAGCCAACGGCTCGAACTGCGGCTGCCGGATGGGGCCGCCAACCCCTATTTGCTGCAAGCTGCCGTGCTGGCGGCGGGACTCGATGGCATTGAGCGCCAACTGGATCCGGGTCCGCGCAGTGAGCGCAACACCGCAGCCGAGCTGCCTGCGGGCGGCGATTGGCGGGCCCTGCCCAGCAGCCTGGGGGAGGCCCTGGCCGCCTTCGCGGCCGATGGGCACCTGAGGGCGGCCCTGGGGGAACCGTTCTGCCAGGCATACCTGGCCCTGGCCCCCCGCCGCGACCAGGAGGTGGTGCCATGAGGCCGGGGCTGACCCCCCTGGGGCTGGCCCCCTGGGGGCTGGCCCCCCTGGGGCAGGCCAGCTTTCGGTTCTCCTCCCAAAAGGTGAGGTCTGCCGAACTGGGTGGTGGCGGCCGTACCGATCAGATCGGTCCCTACGGCAACTGATCGAAGCCATCAGGGCGAAAGTGTCTTCACCGGGGAGATGACCCCGCACCGAATCGCTCCCGGACGGAGCGCCAGCCACCCCCTAAGCCACCATGTTGACCCTACGCACCCCCTCTCCCTTTGACCTGTTCGAGCGTCTCGAACAGCAACTGCAGAACGCCGAGCGGGTACCCGCCGCAGAGGTGCATGAAACTGACAACGCCTACGAAGTGGTTCTTGAACTCCCCGGAGTTGACAAAGATGCCATCGACGTCAAGGCCACCGATCGCACCCTGTTGATCAGTGCGGAGCGCCGCAACCCCCAGCAAAGCCAGTCTCCCCTAGTCAGCGAGCCCAACGCCAGCGAGGCAGCCCCTAGCCCCGAAGCTCCGGCCAAGGTCGGCCGCGGACCGCTGCTGAGTGAATTCCGCTACGGCACTTGGAGCCGCAGCTTCCGTTTCCCCAGCGGTATCGACCGGGAGAACCTCAGCGCCCATTACCAAAGTGGTCTCCTCAG
Organism: Cyanobium sp.; assembly: GCA_044359075.1. Taxonomy (GTDB): domain Bacteria; phylum Cyanobacteriota; class Cyanobacteriia; order PCC-6307; family Cyanobiaceae; genus Cyanobium. The sequence goes on from JBIKMU010000024.1 coordinate 39,434, forward strand.
CGTCCGGGTGCCCAAGGCCCAGACCATGACCACGGTGAGCGTCAAAGTCGAAGGCTGAACCTGGGGGGATCACGACCAACGACGCGATGCGATATTCCCCGGCCAAGGCCGGGGATTTTTTTGTAGGCCCCGCAACCCCAGGGGGGTGGCCTTGGCCTCTCAAGGCAATACCTCTCAAGGCAATAAGCGAATACGGGATTGTTTTCTGGATTGCGTATCTATTGATCCATGGGCCTGAATTCCTGGGGCCATGACTTTGCCAACCTGTAACGAACCTTTTTCCGTCACTGCCTGCGCCCTGGTGGCAGCCCTGCACACAGCCGCTCAACTCGGTCGCCGCCTTGGATACCCAGCCTTTTTTAGTTCATCCGCGCAACAAAATGGCTCCGTTCCCCTTTGCCTAGCTAGCTTTGATAGAGAGAAGGATTCAGCTTCTCTCCCTCCCTCGCTGCATCACCATGGGCATCAACGACAAGATCAACGCCGCCGCCAAGGACACCGAAGGCAAGCTGCAAGCCGCCGCCGGTGAGCTCACCGATGACCCCCTGCTCAAAGCCAAGGGGGATGCCAAGCAGGTTCAAGCCAAGGTCATGGACGCCGCTGGTGATCTGGGCGACAAGGTCGCCGGTGCCGCTGATGTCGTTGGCGACAAAGTGGCCGATGCCGCCGATGCCGTTGGCGACAAGGTGGCCGACGCCGCCGAGGCGATTGGCAATGTTTTCAAAGGAATTACAGGCAAAGCCTGAATCCTGCCTCAAGCCCGTCGACGAATAGTCCGCGGCCTCCCCCCCCCTCATCATTGCGAATTGAATGGTTGAGGGGGGGTTTCTCTTTGATGGGTTCTTGTGTGTGTAAGGTAAAAGTTCCGGCAGAAGCTGGCGAGCACCGTGATCTGGGCTCGCAATGCCGGAACCAGCACCGAGTTCCGCCTCCTGCGCTTCCTGGAGGGGACCAACCAGGTCCATGACAACGGGTGCGCTCCCCAGGGGGCGCTCACCCCAAGGTGCGAGATCCATATCCGTGAATGTTCAACCATGTCCTTTTCCAACCATCCCCCTCTCCTGCCCCCGGCCCGACTCCTGCCCACCCCCCGCCGCGGGTCTGTTCGTCTGGCCAGTGCCGTTCGGCCTGGCCAATGCCACGAGGCCAGCACTCCCCAACGCCATCAAGACCGCGAAGGCCAACTGCCGAGGCCCATTGCCTCTCCCAGCTGGGAAGAACTCCTGGGGCGCCGATGATCGTTTCAGCCAGGTCCTGGCAGTCAGGGCCTGAGGCTTCAGCCCTGCCTGATCAGGGCAAAAGACCTGATTAGAAAGGGCTCAGATCTTCCGTCACCGATGCTTTCGCGCCCTGGACACCTGGTCCGTCTGCTTCGCCTGCCGATCGTGCTGTTGGCGGCCAGTTCGCCCATGGCTTGGACGGGCGTTGCCGCTGCGGCCCCCATGGCAGCGGCGGCGGCCACCCTCTATTCCGGTGGGTCCATCCTGACGATGGCCGGCCCCACCCCCGCCTACGCCGAGGCTCTGGTGGAGCGGGGCGGCCGCATCGTCTACGTGGGTCCCCTGGCCGGGGCAATCCGCGCCGCCGGCGGCTCGGCGAAGCGCGTGAACCTGGCCGGCCGGGCCCTGTTGCCCGGCTTCATCGACGCCCACGGCCACCTGCCCGACTACGTGGCCACCTGGGGCCGGCCCGACCTCAGCCCCCCCCGGTGGGCACCACCAGCCGCATCGCCGACATCCAAGCCACGGTGCGCGCCTACCTGGCTAGCCACCCCGCCCCGGCCGGCCAGCTGCAGTTCTTCATGGGCTATGACGACAGCCTGTTATCAGAGCGCCGCCACCCCACACGGGCCGATCTCGATGCGGTGAGTGCCACGGTGCCGATCCTGTTGATGCACGCTTCCGGCCACCTGGTGGTGGCCAATAGCCCAGCCCTGGCCCTGGTGAAAATCAGCAAAGCCACCCCTAATCCAGCCGGCGGCCTTATCCAGCGCGATGCCGCCACGGGCGAACCCAATGGGGTGCTGGAGGAAACGGCCGGCCTGCCCTTCATGGCCCTGATCCCCCAGCCCGATCTGGCCGAGAAACTGCGCCGCTTCGATCAAGTGCAGAAATGGTGGGCCAGTTTTGGCATCACCACCGCTCAGGACGGGCTCAGCAACCCCGACAATGTGGCCCTGCTGCGGGAGGCGGGCCGGCAGGGGCGGCTGATTCTCGATGTGGTGAGTTTTCCCTTCTTCCGGGTGCTTGGCGAACTGAGCAGCCTCGATGCGAGGGCCAAGGGCGTGGTGATCGTCACCCCCGGCAGCGATTCCAGGGCCCCAGGAGCGGCGGCCGCCCCAGCCCCGATCAGCTCGATGGTGTCGAACGCCGGCCGGGAATTCGCCAGCGGCGCCGCTGCGGCGATGGCTCCGCCGGCCGATGGCGCCGGCACGGCCGCGCGGCTCAAGGTGGGCCTCTACGAGAACCACCTCAAGATCGGCGGCATCAAGCTCACCGGCGATGGCTCGCCCCAAGGCAAAACCGCCTTCGTCAGCCTGCCCTACGCCAGCCCGCCCGCCGGCCAGAAGGCCGATTACCGCGCCTACCCGGTGATGAGCCAGCAGGAGGTAGACGACTGGGTGGCTTTCGGCTACCGAAACAACATCCAGGTGATCACCCACACCAATGGCGACGCCGCCCTCGACCAGTTGCTGAATGCCGTGATCAAGGCCCGCAGCACCTATGGCACCAAGGATCTGCGGCCCGTGGCGATCCATGCCCAGCTGGCCCGCCACGACCAGGTCGACCAAATGGGTGCCCTGGGCATCGTGCCGAGTTTCTTCACCGCCCACACCTTTTTCTGGGGCGACTGGCACCGCCAGAGCTTCGGCGAGCAGCGGGCGGCAGGCATCAGCCCCACGGGCCATGCCTACGGCAAGGGGGTGATCTTCACCAACCACAATGATGCCCCCGTGGTGCCCCCCGACATGCTGCGCCTGGCCCAGACGGCCGTGCAGCGCACCACCCGCAGCGGCTTCGTGCTGGGTCCGGCCGAGCGGGTATCCGCCTACGTGGCCCTGAAGGCGATGACGGACTGGGCGGCTTATCAGTATTTCGAAGAAAAGAACAAGGGCACCCTTGAGGCGGGCAAAAGCGCTGACCTGGTGATCCTGGAGCGCGATCCGCTCAAGGTAGATCCCAGCGGCATCGGCACGATCAAGGTGCTGGCAACGATCAAGGAGGGGCGGCCCATCTTTCAGCTGGGGGTCGATCGTCTTGATCGAACTGCGGTGAACAGCGCCAGCCAGGTGGCTCCCAATCCCAAATTGCTCCACCATGGCCATGTTCATTGAACGCCTTCAACCCGTACGCCCCGAACCATGCAACGCCTTCTTATCGCTGCTGGAGCCCTTTTGCTCGTGGTTGGTCTGCTCTGGCCGCTGATCAGCAGCAGCGGCCTGGGCCGCCTGCCGGGGGACATCAGCATTCAACGGCCGGGCTTCAGCTTTTATTTCCCGCTCACCAGCGGTCTGTTGGTGTCAGCTGGCCTCAGTTTGGTGCTGTGGTTGCTGCGGCGTTGAGCATGCCAGCGGGGCTGCTCACAACCTGAACATCACCTGGGAAATGACGATCCAGGCGTCCTTGTCGCCAAAGGTGTCGTAGGTGGTGAGTTTGTAATTGCCTTCGAGGCCAAGCTGCAACCAGGGGTTGACGTCCCAGACCAAGTTGGCGAAGGCGGTGGAGTTAGTCAACAGGCTGAAGGCGCCGCCGTCCTGGGCATGGTCGATGCCGTAGCCGAGATTGAGGCGCAGGTTGTCGCTGAGGTAGACGTACAACTGGGCCCAGCCCCCGGAGGTCGGTACGGCCTGGTTGGAGCTGCGGTTGTAGGTCTGCAGGATGCCGGACATGTATTCCCCCAGGCCCTGGCCGGTGTACAGCTCACCGGAGATGCCTAGCCGCCGCCCCAGGGCCAGCTGGCCATCGAAGGCCGCTCCCCAGACGGAGATGACGGAGCGATCACTGGTCAGGGTGAGGGGAGTTAGCGCCCGGATGTTGTCGAGCACGCGCAATTGGCCCACCACCCCGGAGAAGCCCAGCTCAAGGGGACGGAGCTGGCGGCCCCCGGCCCGCTCCTTGGTGGCCCCGAATCCCAGAGAAAGGCGGCCTTCGACATTGGGCCAACCGTTGTCTTCGACAATTTCCTGGCTCTGGAGATTGGACAGGTCGACCTGGTCGGGCAGGGCGGTGGTGACGGGGGAGGCTGCGGCCAGCTGGAGGGCACCGGCAAAACCCTCGCCCGCCTTGAAGTGGTTCTCCACCCGGAATTGGGGTCTGTAGGCGCCGGGGTTGCCGGAGGCGGCCAATTTGCCACTGGGCAGGGTGTCGGGATCGCGGGGCGCGAAGACATCGAATCCCTGGCCGGCGGCAAATCGCCAGGTTCCATTACTGATCTCGCCGTAATAAACCACCGGGGTGAACTGATAGCCCTCGGCCAGGATGTTGTCCTGCAGCACGAAGATGGCGAAGGCGCCAGGGGTCCAACCATGCCACTTCGGACCCTGGAAGGCGCCGTAGACCATGCTCTGTTGGGCCGAGAGGTCGTAGGAGGTGTCGGGATTCTTGGGGCTGACGATCAGGGGTTGACCCGAATTGAAGGTGTAGCGGCTGCTGGAAAAACCCAACAGTTTGGCCTCAGCCCATAGCCTCAGGCTGGCGCCATTGGCCTGCAGGGTGAAACCTTTGCCGTTGGTGTAACTCAGGCCTGATTGCTGGGCTGAGGTACTGCCGCTCTGGGATTCAGGGCTGGCTGCTGCAGCCGCGGCAGAGGAGGAGGCGCCGTTGGTCGGGGCTCCGCTGGGGGGTGCTGGGGTGCTGGCCGGTGAGCTGGCGATGGTCGCGGGGCTGGGACCAGGGGCGGGCCCAGGGGCGGGCCCAGGGGCCGGGGAGCCTGGGGCAGGAAGGGCGCTCGGGGCAGGCTTGCTTACGGCCACCCCCGAGCCGCCAAGTTGGCTGCGCAGCTGGGCCAATTCAGCGGCCAAAGTCTCCTGCCGGGCGGCTTCGGCAGCCAGCTGGGCTTGTTGCGCCGCTATTTGGAGCCGCGATTGCTGCAGTTCTCGCTCAAGGCGTTCGAGCCGCTGCATGGCCCCCAGGGCCGGCTGGCAGGCGGGGGTGGCCCCAATCCTGGCTGCCAGGCCAGGATCGCCTTGCAGGAGCAGGGCTGCGGGGGCGTCGGGGCTGAGCCTGAGGGCCTGGCGGCAGGCTGGGAGTGCCAGGGCCGGCTCCAGGGATGCCAAGGGCAGATCGGTGGCCACCGCTGCGCCGCCTAAAAGGGCCAGGGGCACCAGCAGGGGCCAGGCAGGCAAGTCCCCGCTGGCTGGTATCAAGGCCGTACGCCTGGGGCTGCCGCTGGCCGGGGTTTGCACGCCGATAGGGATATGCGTTGGCACGATGTTGCCGACCCTGCCGCCCCTTGGCTAGCCATCGAAGGGGTGCCAATGGGTCTAAAAAACGCAAAAAAGCTTGGCGACGGCGACCATCCATCGGCAGGCTTTTAGCACCACTGGCCCGCTTATGCGCCCCCTTGCTTCCTTTCACAGCTTCGCCCAAGCCGTACCGGCCCCGCTGCTGCTTGGAGGGTTGCTGAGCCTGGCTCTCCCCCTGTGGCCAAAAGCGGCCGTGGCCGCCAGCCCGCAAGGTCCAGCGGCCTCGCCGCCGGCAACGGCAGCGACCACCGCAACGGCGATCGGCACACCAACGCTCTACAGCGGCGGCGACATCCTCACCATGGCGGGGCCGGCGCCGGCCTATGCCGAGGCGCTGGTGGAGAAGGGCGGTCGCATCGTTTATGTGGGGCCCCTGGCCGGGGCCGTCAAGGCGGCTGGGGGCGGCGCCCGCCAGGTGAACCTGGCCGGACGGACGTTGCTGCCAGGATTTGTCGATGCCCACGGGCACCTGGTGCTGGCCAGCCACACATTGCTCAATGCCGACCTGATCGGCGTCAAGAGCATCCCCGAGCTGCTGGGGCGCATGAAGGCCCACGCCGCCACCCTGCCGGCGGGGGTGTGGGTGGAGGGCCTGGGCTATCGGGCCGAGCAGTTGGCCGAAAAGCGCCATCCCACCAAAGAGGAGCTCGACACGGTGAGCAACAGCCGACCGGTGTTCGTGCAGGACGGCTCCGCCCACCAGGGTTCAATCAACTCCTTGTTGCTCAAACAGTTGGGCTGGAGCGCCAGCAGCAAGGATCCGGCCGGCGGAGTGATTTCTCGGCAGCCTGGCAGCAGCGAGCCGAGCGGCCATATCGCCGAGGCGCCGGTGTTTGCGGTGCTGGCGGCCAAGGCGCCCCTGACCCCGGCCCAGATTCGCCAGGGAGTGGCCAAGGCAGTGGCCCTGTGGGCCGCCAATGGTCAAACCACGGCCTCCGAGATGGGCTTCGGCCTCAGTGATGACGACATCGACGTGGCCCGTCAGATGCTCGACGAGAAGCTGCTGCCGATCGACCTGCTGCTGTTCGTCAAGCATTCCTTCCTGGAGCAGGCAAAGGCTGGCCGCAGCGCCGTGGTCGCCCAGTACGCCGATCCCGCGTCCCGGGCGCCGCGGGTTGATGGCGATGGCCGCTACCTGAACCGGGTGCGGCTGGCGGGGCTGAAGTTCTGGCTGGACGGCAGCATGGACAACGCCTACATGTCCCAGCCCTACACCAACAATCCGCCGGGCAACACTGAGAAAAACTTCCGTGGGATGGCCGTCGATCCCCAGGCCGCAGTGGAAGCCACCGTGGCCAGCTACTGGAAAAGCAACCGCCAAGTGGCCGGCCACAGCATCGGCGACCAGGCGGTTGAGAATTTTCTGATCGCCATCGAGAAGGCCCATGCTGCCCAAGGCCCGGCCGACCATCGGCCGATCATCCAGCACGCCCAGTTCTTGCGACCCGACCAGATCGAGCGGGCCAAAAAGGTGGGCGCCATCACCAGCTTCACCGCCGGCGGTATTTATCCAATGGGCGATTATCTGGCCAAGTTGATGGGCCCCGAGCGACTGGCCTGGGCCGGCGCTGCCGGTTCGGTGCAGCGGGCCGGCATCCCCTGGACCATCCACCATGACATGCCGGCGGGCGTCAGCCCCAGCCTGATCTATGCCCTCTGGAACATCGTCAACCGCACAACCAAAACGGGGGTGGTGCTATCGCCCCAGGAGAAGGTGAGCCCCTACGACGGATTGCGCGCCCTGACAATCAACGGCGCCTACCAATACCATGAAGAGAAGAGCAAGGGTTCGCTAGAGCCCGGCAAGCTGGCCGATCTGGTGGTGCTGAGCGCCAATCCCCTCAAGGTGCAGCCCATGGCCATCAAGGACATCCAGGTGCTCGAAACGATCAAGGAGGGCCGCAGCATCTACCGCAACCCATCCCCCAACGCCGGCGGGGCCGCCACCGCAGCGGCCCCCATTAACGCAAAGGACAACTGTTTGGTGCCCCACGATCACCCCCAGAAGCCCCTCAATCCAGCCCAGCAGGCCACCTTGGATCGGCTGATGGCGCCAAGGCCCTGAGGCTCTCGCGGAGCAGGTACCGAACCTAGGGCTCGTGCTTAGAGTCCAGCCGTCTTGCAACGATGCGCGGGCAATCGGGCTATGTTTACCACAGCGTTATAATTAGAGCTTCAGGCGTGCCAGCCATTCAGGGTCGGCCCTCATTCAGCCCGTAGGGCGGCTTGTGTCAACCGCTACATGGGGATATCGGGTCCGATAACCACTGTTCACGACAAACACATCTGCTGTGAACTGATTGCAGTGGCTAGGATTGGTTTGTCAACAAGCAGGAGGTTATCGGACAGAAGCAGGAGCGCAGGCGTGGTTCTCGGAAACCATCCAATAAGCGTTCGGAGGATTGAGATCCTGCCCATCCCATTTCACGAAGTAGCGTTGCAGAAGTTGCATATGAGGGACTAAGTCGATCTGCCTTGATTATTTGTTGCCGCCATCTTGCTCTGCAGCTACTATGAATTGACTGGCTGCCGTGAGTCGTGAGCACAGCTGTTGCAGCAGAACGCAGCTGCATTTTCATCAGCTACCGCCGCGATGATGCCCGCGGAGCTAGCGGACGTGTGTGGGACTGGCTGCGAATCGGTTTTGGCCGAGAGCGGGTGTTTCGTGATGTGGCGAGTATTGGCGCGGGCAAATGGCGCCAAAAGATAAATCAGGCCCTGGCTGCCAGTAAGGCCTGTGTGGCCGTGATCGGCCGCCGCTGGGCCGACACCACCAACCTGCCACGTCTGCAGGATCCCAACGACATGGTGCGCCACGAGCTGGAGACAGCCTTGGCCAGCGGCGATCAGGAGGTTCTCACGGTGATTCCCCTGCTTGTGGAAGAAGCCCAGCTGGCTCAGATCCCCGCTGATCAGCTACCGGAGAGCCTGCGGCCCCTGCTGGCTGATTGGAATGTGTTGGCCCTCAGCGAGAGCGGCTGGGATCACGACACGCGCCGCTTGATCGAAGCCATTGCTGCCGCAACTGGGCTGCCGGTGAATCCGGAGTTGGAGGAATGGATGGCGCTGATGGCTGGTGCTCAGCAAGGCCTCTCGATGGCGCGAGCCACAGAAGCACCTGGTGCCGTGGGCCGGCAGGGTGAAGAACAAGCGCTGGAGGGTCTGTTGCACCGTGCCGCCGGTGCCGATCCAGAGGAACGGCCAGCCTTGAAAGCCGCGCTGGCGGCCCTGGCCAACGGCGACACGCTGCTTGCAGAAGCCTCGTTTGAGCAGGAGCTGGAAGCCAGCCGGCGGCTCAGGCTGGCGGCAGAACAGTTAGCGGCCAGCGAGGGCCGCCGGGAAGCGGATGCCGCCCGCAATGTGGCCAGCCTGGCGTTGGTGCGGGGTGATCTCAGCAAGGCTTTGCGTTACTTCCAGATGGCACTGGAGGCCAATCCCGAGGATCTGGATGCGGCGCTGCAACTGGGCAATGCCTGGATCAGCGCTGGGGAACTCGATCAAGCTGGCACTGTATTCGCTGCGCTGATTCAGCAGGCCAAGGCTGCGCAAGATCCTCGCCTGGAAGGCTGGGGGCTCAACGGCCGTGGTGATGTGCTGGTGGCGCAGGGGGACGGGCCAGGGGCGCTGGCGGCCTACCAGGCGAGCCTGACGATCGCCGAAGGCCTGGCGAAGCGCGATCCGGAGAACACGGAGTGGCAGCGCGATCTCTCGGTGAGCAACAACAAGATTGGTGATGTGCTGGTGGCGCAGGGGGACGGGCCAGGGGCGCTGGCGGCCTACCAGGCGGGGCTGGCGATCAGAGAAGGCCTGGCGAAGCGCGATCCGGCGAACACGGGGTGGCAGCGCGATCTCTCGGTGAGCCAAGAGAAGATTGGTGATGTGCTGGTGGCGCAGGGTGATGGGCCAGGGGCGCTGGCGGCCTACCAGGCGGGGCTGTCCATCGCCGAAGGCCTGGCGAAG
>JBIKMU010000065.1:0-15375 GCA_044359075.1 Cyanobium sp.
TTGCCGAGGGCCTTTGTCTTGACGTACTGCTGCCAACGGGGTTTACCGACTTTGGTGTAATAGTGCGTAACCCTGTCGATATAGGCATTTGGCTCGTAGAGACGGCAAAAGGCATCCACGTATTCGTTGGCGATATCGCGGATGGGGCGGGTGGGCACAAAGTTCAGTAGGTTTGTCTGATTTACTCCTTTGGCGTCAGCTTTCTCTTCAATCAGTCGACCTTCCTTTTCGAGGCGATGCCAAAGACCTGTATTAGGAAGGGCTTGCAACATTCCCATCATGGCGGCGGGAATGCCGGTGCGGCTGACAAAAGTAACGATGCGATCCCCAGCTCCAGCTTTTTCACCATCAAAACCAATGATGAAACCAGCCATCACCCGAATGCCATAAGAGGTGATGCGGTCGACTGATTCCTCTAGGGAACTGCGAGTGTTTTGATGTTTGCCAGCGATCGAGAGGCTTGCTTCATCTGGGGTTTCAATACCCAGAAAAACGCTGTCGAAACGGGCCTCGGCCATCATCTCCATCATTTCGTCATCCGAAGCCAGGTCGACCGAGGCTTCGGTGGCGAAACTGAAGGGATAACCCCTTTCAACCTGCCACTTTTTCAAGGCCGGCAGCAGTAGTTTGGCGTTGCGTTTGTTGCCAATGAAATTGTCATCAACCAAGAAGATTGAGCGGCGCCAACCTAGGTCGTAGAGCTTTTGCAACTCGGCGACCAATTGATCGGGGGTCTTGGTGCGGGGTTTGCGGCCATACAGAACAATGATGTCGCAAAATTCGCATTGAAAAGGGCAGCCCCGTGAGAACTGCACACTCATCGAATCGTAGGCATCCAGTTCCAGAAGGTCGAAGCGCGGTACTGGTGTGGATGTGACGTCAGGCTTTTCGCCGTTGGAGCTGAAACGCCCCTGCCGCTCCCCTTTTTCAATCGCTTCGACAAACAAGGGCAGGGTGATTTCGCCTTCATCCAGCACCTTGAAGTCTGCCAGCTGCAGTTCTGGAGCATCAGGTGTGGAGCTGGCAAAGGGCCCCCCCACGGCCACTGGCAGGCCCCGGGCCTTGGCCTTGCCGATCTGCACGGCCATATCGGCTTTTTGCACGATCATTCCTGAGATGACCACCAACTCCGCCCATTCCCACTCCGCTTCGCTCACCTCGCGCACATTGCGGTCAACCAGCTTCATCTCCCATTCCTGGGGAAGCAGGGCGGCCACCGTGACCAAGCCCAAGGGGGGCAAGAGCACCTTGCGGTTCACCAGCTCCAGGATCTTTTCGTAGCTCCAGAAGGTCTTGGGAAATTCGGGGTAGACGAATAGGGTGCGCATACTGGAGTCAGCGCTCCGAAGTGGGGTAAGACTAGGGCGTCAGGCCCTCGCCGGCGCTGTCGCTGAGACGGTTTGCATCCCGCGCGAAGGTGTCATAGCTGCTGTACCGTTGGATGCGTTAACAAAGTCAAAGACGCAGGATCGACCCATGGGAGTCGCTTTTTATTTGGGATTGGTGGGTGCTGGTCTGATCGCCGCCTACCTGGCTGCAGTTGTCTTGCGAGGCGTCAAGCTGATCTGAGCTGCAGTTTCCACTGGCTTGCCAGTTCCATTAAGCCCACCGTCAGGCCGGCAAGGCCTAACACCAAAAAGGTGGCGGCCAAGCCCTGGGCCCCCGTCAAAGAAGCCGCTAACAAACCGCTCAGACCACCGCCCCCCAAGAAGGCAATCTGGCTGAGTCCGGCCATGCGCCCTCTCAGGTGCATCGGAACACCCATCTGACCGATCAGGTTGGTGCTGGCCAGCAATCCGGCCGTTCCGGCCCCAATACAGAAAGCCATGGCCAGCGAAATGGGTTCTCGCCAGCCCAATTCCACTGCTGATGCACTCCAGGCCATACCCAATTGGGCAACCCCGGTCAACACCGTGCAGCCCCCCAGCAAGACCCCGGGACGGGCTATCAACTTTTGACTGTTGCGCTGCAGAACCACCCCGCCGACGATGCTTCCCGCCGCGAGCACACTGGTAAATAAACCAAGGGCCTGGGGCGATGGCCCCACCACCTCGCTGGCGATCAGGGGAGCCAATCCTGGATGGAAAAAGCCCACCAGGCAGGCTAGAGCGCAGAAGCTCAGCACATGGCGCAGGGTGGGACCACAGCTCCTCCAGGCGGCCCCCAGCGAGGCCGTACGCCCAGCTTGACTGCGCTGTTCTTGATCCAGGTGGGGACGCAGTATCCACATAACACTGGCGATCGGCACCAGGTAGGTGAGGGCGTCGATGGCGAGGGCCAGGCTGGGTCCCGCCAGGGCCAGCAACCAGCCTCCCAGCGGTGGACCCACCAGCTTGCCCACGTTGAAAACCACGGAAAAACTGGCCAGGAACGGGGCCAGTTGCTCAGGTTTTTCCACCAGCAGGGCGCTGTACTTGTTGCGGGCGGTGAGCTCGTAGCTGCTCGCCATCCCTATCAGCAGGGTGCTAATCAGCAGCAAGGCCACCTGGCTCTGGCCTTCAAGCAGCGGAATCGCCAGGGCCCCAAGCGCTGCCGCACCAAAGAGGGCCCATTGCGCCCGGATTAACACCGGCTGGCAGCCGATACGGTCGGTCAGGACTCCTGCGGGTCCGCTCAACAGCAGGCTGGGCAGCGCCAGTAGCCCGAAATGCAGGGCCAGCATCAGGGGATTGCCATTGCTTTGGATCAAGATCCAGCCCTTGGCTGTCAGCCCAGCGAAGGATCCGGCGGTGCTCAACCCCGATGCCACCAAATAGGTCGACCGCTGGTGGCGTTGCAGGCGCTTCAGGAGGGTCTGGACTACGGGGGGCGCTGCGGCGAAGGTGGGCCGGCTCAAACGGAGGTCTGGCGACTTTGTTTGACGCTGTCCACGAGGGCTCGGGCTCCAACGACTTCTCCCTCAAGGTCATAGGTGGCGGCGCCGGTGAGACGCACCGTCACCATGGTTCCCGGTGCTGCGCTGAGGCCCCCCACGCCAGGACGCACCCGCACTTCACCATCCACTTCCGGGGCGAAGCGGGCGCAGCGCCCGATCATGGCGCCGCTGCCGGGGTGTTCCTGCTCGATCAACACATCCACGATTCGACCCACCCAGGCCCGGTTGCGGTCGGCGGCGATCGGTTGCTGCAGGGCCATCAGCCGGTCCTTGCGTTCCATGGCGAGTTGAGGCGGGACCTGATCGGCCATAGTCGCAGCTGCGGTGCCCTCCTCCGGGGAGAAGGTAAAAACCCCCACATGGTCGAAACGATGTTCGGCCACGAAGTCCAGCAGATGTTGGAAATGGGTTTCGGTTTCACCCGGGAAGCCGACGATGAAGGTGGTGCGCAGCACGGCCTCCGGGAGCTGCTCCCGGATTTGCCTCAGCAGTCCATCGGTGACCTCCGCTTGCCAGGGGCGATTCATGGCCCGCAGTACCTCTGGGTGGCTGTGTTGCAGGGGCAGATCCAGATAAGGCAGCACGTTGGGCACCTCCTTGAAGGCCGTCAGCACCGCGGGGGTCAAGCCGGTGGGATAGGCGTAATGGACCCGGATCCAGGGGATTTCCACCTGCCCCAGCGCCCGCAGCAGATCGGCGAGGCGGGGGCGGCCGTAGAGGTCGAGTCCGTAGTTCGTGGTGATCTGGCTGATCAGGATCAGCTCCTGCACCCCCTGGGCGGCCAGTTGCTGGGCCTCGGCGACGATCGATTCGATCGGCCTTGAACGTTGGTCGCCCCGCAACTTGGGAATGATGCAGAAAGCGCAGCGGTAGTCGCAGCCCTCGGCCACTTTGAGATAAGCCACCGCTTCGCTGGTGGTGCGGTAACGGGGCAGGTGTTCGTCGGCCACGAAGGTGGGTACGGGGCTCACTTGGTTGACCCGTTCCCCGGCCTGGACCCGCTCCAGCACGCTGACGATGTGCTGGTAGTCGCCGGTCCCCACGATGGCCCTGGCCTCCGGCAGCGAATCGAGCAGCTCTTCCTGGAAATGTTGGGCCAGGCAGCCCGAGATGATCAGCTCCTTGCCCTGTTCGGCAAGCTCCACCAAGGTGCGCACCGATTCCTGCCGCGCCTCTTGGATGAAGCTGCAGGTGTTCACCACCACCAGGCTGGCTTCGCTTTCATCGGCGCTGACGCCGTAGCCCGCCTCCGCCAATAGGCCAAGCATGTGTTCGGTATCGACGCGATTTTTCTCACAACCCAGGTGGGCAAAGGCCACGGTTGGTTTTCTAATGTCAGTGGAACCGGTGTCAGTGCCGCTGCCGGTGGGGTTGAAGGGGCCAGGGGCCATTGGCGGATGACGGAGGGACTTAGGAATCCCACCCTATGGAATCAGGGGCTGCGAGGATGGAAACCCTTCCTTGCTTGCCCGTGACTTCAAGCAGCCTGGCCAGTCGTCTCAACGAGCGGCGACGCCCCGAGCCCTCCCGTCGCTGGCTGCGGGTTGCTATCGCCGTGCTGGCCACGGTTGGGGCCATCGACACTGGCGTCATCACCCTCAAGCGTTGGGGGATTTTGGGCCCGATCCTTTGTCCTGGGGGTAGTGATGGCTGCGACAAGGTATTGAACAGTGTCTGGGGCTCCCTTTTCGGCCAACCCCTGGCCCTGTTTGGTTGTCTGGCTTACCTGGCTGTCCTTTTAATGGCGGTTTTGCCCCTGGTGCTGCCCGGCGAGGCCCGCGGCGAACTCAACAGCCGCAGCTGGTGGGGTCTGGCCTTGCTCACCACGGCCATGGCCGTATTCAGCCTGGTGTTGCTGGGCCTGATGGTGTTCAAGATCCAGGCGTTTTGCCCTTTCTGTTTGCTGTCGGCCCTGCTCAGCCTCACTTTGATGGTGCTCAGTTTGGTGGGAGGTGCGTGGGAAGACCGGGGACAACTCCTCTTTCGGGTTATGATGACTGCCCTGGCGGTGGCCGTGGTCAGTTTCGGCTGGGCTACCGCAGCCGATCGACCCGCCAGTGTGTTGGGCAAGGGGATGCCTCAGCCGGTCGTCGCCGAAAGTTCGCCCGCGGCCCTGGCTCTGGCCGACCAACTCAGTAAGAAGGGAGCGGTCATGTACTCCGCCTACTGGTGTCCCCATTGCCACGAACAGAAGGAACTCTTCGGCAAACAGGCCACCGCCAAGCTCAACGTGGTCGAATGTGCCCCCGATGGTCACAACAGCCAGGCCAAGCTCTGTGCCTCCAAGAGCATCCAGGCCTTCCCCAGCTGGGAGATCAACGGCAAAATTGAATCGGGAGTCAAGCCCCTGGCCAAATTGGCTGAGATGATTGGCTACAAGGCTGTCCCGGGCCTCTGACCTTTCTCTGGCCCCCCAGCCCTAGCCTCCCCACTTCCCCTGTCCCCAGGGCTGCCGATGATCGCGCTGGTTGCGATCGCCCGCCCCAGCTCCTGGACAGTGTGCCGCTGCCAGAACGGTTGGGGGGCTGGAGCATCTTCACGGAAATGCCCCCCACGGCTCTCATCTCGGAACAGGGCTGCCTCACACAACAGTTCGGCCAGCACCAGCCTCTGGCGCAGATCCTGCACGGCCAGCAATTGTTCGCGCTGGCCTGGCTCCAGCTGAAGAGCCAGGCCTGGTGGTAGGCCATGGGCCCGTCGCAGCAGCCGGTTAGCCTCACATAATTGACGGCGTCGCCGAACTTCGTGCCAGCCGAGGGCCAGGGAGTGACCCTGCCGCTCCACCCCGGCCACCTGCCAGCAGAGCTTGCGCAGGTCGGCGATCTGGGCCTGGATCGCTATGGGGTCCGCTGTGGCCTCCTCCCCCGGGGCAAGGTCGGAACAGGCCCAGGGGATCGGCTGAGCCGGCAAGGGTTGCAGCTGCAAGCCGGCCACCAGCCTGCGGGCAAAGACCAGGCATTCCATCAGGGAATTGCTGGCGAGTCGGTTGGCACCATGCACTCCAGTACAAGCCACTTCCCCCACGGCATATAGGCCAGGCAAGCTGCTGGCGGCCTGCAGGTCAGTGCTGATGCCGCCCATCCAGTAGTGGGCTGCCGGAGCCACGGGAATCGGAGCGGTGGTGGGTTCCAGCCCCAGCTCCCGGCAGCGACTCAGGATGGTTGGAAACTGCCTTTCCAGGCGCTCCTGCCCGACGGGACGCAGGTCCAGCCACAGATGATCAACCCCCAGGGCTTGCATGCGCCGGGCCAGGGCGCGGCTCACCTGGTCCCGGGGGGCCAGGTCCCCCCCCGCCAGATGGGCCACCGGGCTGCGGCCGTCGCTTTCACAAAGCAGGGCCCCTTCCCCCCGGACGGCTTCACTGATCAAGAAATGGGGGGCCCCTGCCAACATCAGGGCGGTCGGATGGTATTGCACGAATTCCAGATCGCGGACCTGGGCCCCGGCGCTCCAGGCCATGGCGACGCCATCGCCACTCGACTGGGTTGGGTTGGTGGTGTGGGAAAAGAGATGGCCACCGCCACCGCTGGCCATCACGACGGCCCCGGCCCGCAACCAGCGCAACCGTTGGCCTTCCAGCACCTGCAGGCCAACGCAGTGGCCGTTCTCCAGCCAAAGCTGGAGGGCGGGTACTCCTTTGGCCTGGGTAAGGAGGGGGCGATTCAGGGTTTCCCGCTCCAGGGCATCCACCAGGGCCCCGCCGGTGCGGTCCTGGGCATGGAGGACACGGCGGTGGCTGTGGGCGGCCTCCAGGGTGGTGCTCAGCCCTGGCCCTTCCCGGTCGAAGGCCATGCCCAGCTCCAATAGGCGCTCGACGCACGCCGGAGCTTCTCGAACCAGCACGGTCACCGCCGCCGGATCACAGAGGCCAGCTCCCGCCTTAATAGTGTCGGCGATGTGGCTGTCCAGGCTGTCGTCGGAGCGCGTCACGGCGGCGATGCCACCCTGGGCCCAGCGGCTCGCTGAGGGGGGACTGTCGTGTTTGCTGAGCAGCAGAACGCGCAATTCAGCCGGTAATTCCAGGCAAGTCATCAGACCGGCGGCGCCGCTGCCGACCACCACCACATCCCATTGGTCCGTCAGGGAGGATGCCATCGCAGGGCCGTGCTACAGGCGAGCCTATGGGAACGCCTGGCGCCACCATCGTCACGACCTCACAATCGGGCCTGTCGATCCAAAAAAAACCGCCGAGGGAAACCTCAGCGGTCGTCACTAAGGGCGCCAGGCCCCTTACTGCAGCAGGTGATCAGCGATAAACACCGTCGTTGATGCGGTCAAAGCCTTCGTTGAGGGCAATGGCAGGATCGGTTACCGTGAAGTTGCTCTTGTACTTTTCAAACAATTCTTTCTGACGAATGGTCAGATCAAGTTTCAGGACATCATCGACATTTTGGTAAGGGCCACCAAGCACGATCTTTCCGGCCAGGGTCGGATACATGCCTGGGTACTGCTGGAAGCGGCGCACCGATGAGTTGTTGAGATCCACCTTGCCGGCGGACTCAGCGATCTTGTCATCGGCGAGATTGCGTCGCTCTGTGGCCAAGGCCGGTTGGGGCAACATCAGGGTGACGAGCAGGCCGGCGAGCACGACGCCGCTCATGAGCCAGGCAAGCAGTCGTTTCATCACGACAGACTCCTTGAAAGGGGGGAAGGGAAGGCTGGACCGACTCCGGGATGGATTGGTCTTGCCACAACGTTACAGAGCATGCCTGACCCACTCCAGGACGGATCCCCGTCTTTCGCAGTTCTTCAGATCAGGCCGCTCAGCCCGGGGGCAAGTAAGGCTGCCGCTAGGAAGATCCCATCCACTACCAAAGTGGTGGCCAGGGTCGCCGCAGCCACCCGGCCGGCCAGCCCCTGGGGCCAGAGCCAGCGACAAACGGCCAAAAGGACGGTTCCGCTCAGGCCGATCAGGCCCAGGGCCAGCGGTTGAAGCACCGCCTCCCCTGCCTGCTGCAGGAGCACCCCAGCCTCGCTCAGGGGTGCTTCCACCACCTGGGGCCAGAGGTGAATCACCCCGGTGAGGGCCATCACCCCATCGGTGGCTGCTGTCCCCAACAAGGAGGCCAGGTAGAACGCACCGGCCAGGCGCCAGCGGCTCCCGAGTCCGCCAAGGGCCAGGGGGAGGGCAAAACCCTCGATTGGCAGGTGCCAGAGGGGATGGACCCGGCACCAACCCCAAAACAGCGATCCCCCTAGCCAGCTGCCGGCAAACCCCACCAGCATGGCGCCGATGGCACTCCACGGTCCCTGGCCGCGGCGATGCAGCACCACGCCCAAGGCCAGCAGCCCAGGGGTGAAAAGGGTCGCCCCCATCGGCGAGACCCGCACCCAAGGGGCTTGCAGAAACACCGGCAGAAGCACCAGCAGGGAGGCAATGCCTGGCAGCATCAGCCCAACCGGAATCGCCTCAGCCCAGGCGCCAGAGAAGCCAGAAGTAGCACCCCTGGAGGGGCTGGCCGGAGCAACGATCACCCAAGTTATTAAGAAAGATGGCCAACATTAAAGGTCAGGGGGGCGAAGGGGGCTGGCGCGGCGTCCATGGCCGCCATAGGGTCAGGCCAATTTCCTTTCCCCTGGCGCATGGCTGCTTCTTCTACCGCTGAGGCCATGCCCCTGCTGCAAGATTGTTGGCACGCCATGGTCTTGGGGGTGGTCCAGGGTTTGACGGAGTTTCTACCCATCAGCAGTACCGCCCACCTCAAGGTGGTGCCGGTGCTTTTGGGGTGGGGGGATCCAGGCGTGGCCTACACGGCTGTCATCCAGTTGGGCAGCATCGCGGCCGTCATCGCCTATTTCCGGCAGGACCTGGCGGAAGTGATCCATGCCATGGGCCAGGCGTTTCGTGACGGCCAGTGGCGAGAACCATCGGCGCGCCTGGGTGTGGCGATCGCCCTGGGCACGATTCCGATCTTGGTCGCGGGACTTGCACTCAAGAAACTGGTGCCCGATTACGACCATTCCCCCCTTCGCAGCATCACCTCCATCGGGGTCGTATCGATCGTCATGGCTCTGCTGCTGGCCCTCGCCGAGCTGGTCGGATCCCGGCGTCGCTTCCTTGCCGATGTTCAATCTCGTGATGGATTGCTGGTGGGGGTGGCCCAGGCCCTGGCCCTGGTGCCTGGGGTGTCCCGCTCCGGCAGCACCCTCACCGCCAGCCTCTTTGATGGTTGGCAGCGCCCTGACGCCGCCCGTTTCTCTTTCTTGTTGGGCATTCCGGCTATCACCCTGGCTGGGTTGGTGGAACTCAAAGATGCCCTGGCCAACCCCTCCCATGGCGGGCTCCTGCCCATGCTGCTGGGGGTCGCCACCGCGGCCGTGGTCTCCTGGATGGCGATTGCCTGGTTGCTGCGTTTCCTGCAGCAAAACAGCACCTGGCTGTTCGTGGTCTACCGGCTGTTGTTCGGTTTGGTGTTGCTGCTTGGTTTCCGCGGTGCCGAAAGCCTGGCTCGCTGAATTTCCACAGGCCCGCCGGGGTGGCAAGGCGAGACCAAGGACCGCCAGACTGGAGCCCCTGGCCTTGAGTTGCGGTGTGGAATGAGTTGACTGCTGGCATTCCCCTAGAGGATCCTGATATATCTTCAGCTGATCGACTCCCCCAGCCCGCTGTTGTGGTCAGCGTTGAAGCGGGATCGATTGGCGAGGAACTGGGGTTTCAGCCTGGTGATCGCCTGCTCAGCATCAACGGGGTGCGGCCCCGAGATTTGATTGATTTCCAGATGCTGGTGGGGGAGGAAGACCTGCGTCTGGAGGTCGAAGATCCCACGGGCGAGGTCCATGTCATTGAACTGGAGAAGGATGCGGATGATGGGCTTGGGCTGGCCTTCAGTGAGGCTCTGTTTGATGGTCTGCGCCAATGCAACAATCGCTGCCCCTTCTGTTTCATAGACCAACAGCCCCCGGGCCATCGGCGCAGTCTCTATCTCAAGGACGATGATTACAGGCTGAGCTTTCTATACGGCTCCTATCTCACCCTTACCAATCTCACTGCGGCTGACTGGCAGCGCATTGAGGCCCAGCGGCTCTCTCCGCTTTACGTCTCAGTACATGCCACCAACCCCGAGTTGCGCAGCCGTCTGTTGGTCAACCCTCGTGCAGCCCTCCTGCTCGACCAATTGCGTTGGTTCGCCGAGCGCCGGCTCCAGATCCATGCCCAAGTGGTGGTCTGTCCGGGGGTGAACGATGGTGAAGACCTGGGGCGCACCCTCCAGGATTTGGCCGCTTTCGCCGAGGGAGATTGGCCGACGGTGCTTTCCACCGCTGTGGTGCCCGTTGGTCTGACCCGGTTCCGTCCAGCCAACGACAACCTGGTGCCGGTGGATCAAGCTGCCGCCATTGCCGCTATCAGCCAGGTCGAAGCCCTGCAGGAGGCATTCCAGAGCCGTCTTGGCAGCCGGTTTGCCTGGCTGGCGGATGAGTGGTACCTCATTGCGGGTTTGCCCCTGCCTCCCCGCACCGACTACGAGGACCTACCCCAAAGGGAGAACGGCGTCGGCAGCATAAGGGGCTTCCTTGAGGAGCTTGATCAGGCCACCGCCCAATTACCCACTTCCCTGGCCGTTCCCCAGCGTCTCAGTTGGGTGGTGGGGGCCGTGGTTGCTGGGGCCCTGGAGCCGGTGCTGGAGCGACTCAACAGGGTTGAGGGCCTGGATCTGAGGCTGTATGGCCTGCCCAGCCCCTACTGGGGGCAGGATCTGGTGGTGACCGGATTGCTGACCGGGGCCGATTTGATCCAGGGTTTGCAAGGCAGGGACCTGGGCGAGAAGTTGTTATTGCCCAATTTGATGATGCGCCAGGGGGAAAGTGTGTTTCTCGACGACATGACCCTTGAACAGCTCCAGGCCCAGCTGCCGGTTCCGATCCAGCCCATCGGCAGTGCGGAAGAACTGGTGGCTGTCTGCCTTGGAAGCGTCCATGGCCTTGCCTAAGCTCAGCCGGTTCGATGGTTTTCCAGTGGGTCGCCAGGTTTCTTTGTTTGCGGCCCTCACGGTGGTTCCGGTTCTTTGGGCCGGTTCAGTTGGTGCCCAGTCATCTGCGGTGCCGGGTTTAACGACCCAAGCCAGACCGTTCGTGGGGCCTTCGGCTCTTGAGCCCCAGCGGGCTCTGCCGAGGGCACCCCAGGTGAAGGGGCCGAGGCCCAGGGTCAATCCCAGCCTGCTTCCCCCAGCCGCCACCGTGCTGCCAGCCAACGACCCCGACCTCGCTTCGCCCCCGCCGCTGGCCCTGCCGGTCAAGCCTTCCCAGGTGCGCATCCGCGAATTGCGCCCCCTGGGACTTGATCAAGTCGAGACCATAGCCGAGGTCAACAACCCCAACCTCAAGGCCCTCGCCATCCAGGTCGAGGAAGCCCAATCGCTACTGCGATCTGAGATCTCCCGCTGGTACCCGACGATTCAGTTGGGGGCGTCCCAGCTGCCGGCTTATTCGGCCAGCCAGTCTTACCGCCCAACGGCGTTCGATTCACGGGTTACAGGCTATTCAACTAGATCGATCACGGCTATGGATGCCGTGCTCAAGGCGAGTTGGGCTTTGATTGATCCCCAGCGGACCCCTCGGATTGCCGCGGCCCGTGATCGCTATGAGAAGGCCAAGAACGCCTATCTCATTGGTTTGCGGGATCTGAGGTTGCAGGCTGCCGAGGCTTACTTCGATCTCCAATCCGCCGACGAACAGGTTCGCATTGGCCAGGAATCCGTGCGGGCTTCATTGGTCAGCTTGCGGGATGCTCGCTCCCGTTTCCAGGCCGGCGTAGCCACCAAGCTCGAAGTGCTTCAGGCCGAAACCCAGTTGGCCCGCGACCAACAGCTTCTCACCAATGCCTTGACAGGCAATGGCCCCGTAGGACCGGGCCTTGGCCAAGCAGATGCCCGTCGCCAGCTGGCTGCTCTGCTCTCGTTGCCCCAGGATGTAACCCCCGTGGCCAAGGATCCA
This sequence comes from Cyanobium sp., assembly GCA_044359075.1. Lineage (GTDB taxonomy): Bacteria > Cyanobacteriota > Cyanobacteriia > PCC-6307 > Cyanobiaceae > Cyanobium. The sequence continues at coordinate 11,807 of JBIKMU010000065.1, forward strand.
TCCAGGGTGGTGGGGGCCTGGATCCCCTCCTTGGAGGAGAGCATCATTGCTGCCTTCGCTTACCGCGAGGAACTAGATGATATCTTGCTGGATATCTCCATTGCCAATAGCGAAGCCAATTCTGAGCTAGCCGCATCCCAGCCATTGTTGAGTATTGTCAATACTCTGAGCGCCAGTAATTCCTATGGCTCTACTTATACTGACTTTGTGAATGGCCCCAACCCCGCCCCCGCAGCCCAGAATGTCCTCGGCCAGACCAACTGGAGTGTGGATAACGCCATCGGTCTGAATCTGAGCTGGACCCTCTTCGATGGCGGCCGGGCCCGGGCTCTTTATCGCCTCAACAAACAAAAGGCCAATGAGGGTCGTTATCGCTTCGCCCAGCGCCGCGACCAGATCCGCGTCGAGGTGGAGCGAAGCTTCTTTGAACTTCAGCGCAATAACCTCAACATCTCCACCAATGCCCAGGAGGTGCTTTCCACCCGAGAATCCCTGAGGCTGGCTCGCCTGCGCTTCCAGGCCGGGGTCACCACCCAGCGGGAGGTGGTCGACACCCAGCGCGACCTCACCCAGGCCGAGGTCCGTTATGCCCTGGCGATTTCCACCTACAACAAGAGTCTTGCCGACCTGCGTCGTCGCACCGGTCTCGATCAGATCGCCCTGTGTCCCCGTCCTTCCCTGCCGGATCGTCGCCCTCCAACCCCTGGCCTAGAGAGCGCTCCGGTCGAGTTGCAACCGGTGGTGCCGGCTTGTGCCGCTTCCTTCTTCCGTGCCCCCATGGGTCAGGCCTCCCCCTCCCGTTGACCTCCTCAGTGGTTGTGCAAAAGCCCCTTTCCCTGCTTGCGATTCTTCGACTGGGGCTCTTCCAGGCCTGCCTTGGCGCTTTGGCGGTCATTTTTTCCGGGTTGTTGAACAGGGTGATGCTTAGCGAGTTGGGTTATCCGGGTTTGCTTGTGGGGGGCGCCCTGGCGTTTGAGCAATTCATGGCACCCTCCAGGGTGCTTTTTGGCCAGATCTCTGATGGTTATCCCCTCTTCGGTCGCCGCCGGGTCCCCTATGTGCTGTTAGGCACCCTGCTCTTCAGTGGGCTGGCGGTCCTGGCGGTTCCCCTCATTTTTCAGGTGGGGCGTTTGCTCAGTGCCGGCAGCCAGCCTGGCCTCGCCTTGGGCATTACTGCTCTATGCGGTCTTTTTGCCGCCTACGGATTGGCCATTTCCCTAGCCACCACCCCCTACCTAGCCTTGGTCATCGACCGCACCGATGAGGCCGAGCGCCCGAGGGCCGTGGCCCTGGTTTGGTGCATGCTCACCGTTGGCATTGTGGTCGGGGCCATCCTCACCAGTTTGAGTCTGAGTTCCCTTGATCAGGTAACGGATCCTGCCATTCTTGAGCCGGTTTTGACCCAATTCATGCTCAAGGTCTCCTTGATCGTGATCGCCCTGACGTTGTTGGCAACCTGGAACATGGAGACCAGGTCTGCCCATCCAGGCCTTGCAGCCTCAGGAGTTGGAAATCAGGCCAAGGCCCTGGGGCAGCTGCCTCAAGAGGCGATGACCATGGGCCAGTCTTGGCGGCTGATCACATCCAGCCGCCAGGTCTTGATTTTTTTTGCCTTTTTGGTGGCCTTCACTCTTGGGTTGTTTCTCCAAGATCCCATTCTTGAAAGTTATGGAGCCCAGGTCTTCGGTCTCAGTATCTCGGCCAGTACCCAGCTCAATGCCTTCTGGGGTGTGGGCACCCTGGTGGGGCTTCTTCTGGCGGGCTTGCTAGTGGTGCCAAGGCTGGGCAAGTTGCCCTCGGCCAGGTTGGGTTGCCGGCTGATCCTGATCTCTCTTGTCCTCCTGATCCTCTGTGGACTCACCCGCAGCGTGCCACTGCTCCAGTTCGTCATGCTGCTGTTTGGACTGGCCGCCGGGATTGCCACGAACAGTGCCCTCTGCCTGATGCTTGATCTGACCCTGCCCCAGGCTGCTGGAGCATTTGTTGGAGTCTGGGGGCTTGCCCAGGCCATGTCCCGTGCGATCGGCAAGTTGCTCGGCGGTGGCCTCCTTGATTTGGGTCGCCAATTGCCGCTAGGTCCTGGCCCCTTCCCCGCCTTTGCCCTGGTCCTTTCCGTGGAGGTTCTGGTGACCTTTGGTGCTTTGCTGTTGTTGGCTTCTCTCAACGTTAATCAGTTCCGCCAAGACACCGCCCGTAGCCTGGAACGGGTTCTATCGATGGAGATGGGTTGAGATGGCTCCATCAATGCCTCCCCAGTTGGATGCGGGATTGCAGCTCCTGATCGATGCGGTGGCCGAGCGTCAACGCCAGGATTTCGGCCACGTCACCTATGCCAGCAAGGAGGACGGCTCCCTGATCACCGCCTGTGATCGTTGGAGTGACGACACCATCGTCCGTGGCCTGGCCGGTCTGTATCCCGGTGAGGGTGTGCTGAGCGAGGAGGGCAACAGGAAGGTGCCTGACACCCCTCGCTATTGGGTGGTCGATCCCCTGGATGGCACCACAAACTATGCAGCGGGAATCCCCTACTGGGCCATTTCCATGGCCCGCTTCGACAAAGGGAGACCCGATCTTGCGATTCTTGATGTTCCTCCCCTGCAACAACGGATCGTCGCCATTCGCGGCCAAGGGGCGTGGAGAAATGGCAAACCGATTCTGCCTCCTTCGCTCACCACCAACCCTGCGGGTTGTGCCTCCCTTTGCAGTCGTTCCATCGGCGTTTTACAGAAGCTTCCCGACCGACGTTTCCCCGGAAAGATCCGTTTACTGGGGGTGGCAAGCCTAAATCTCGTAAGTGTCGCCATGGGACAGACGGTGGCGGCCCTGGAGGCCACCCCCAAAATCTGGGATTTGGCGGCGGCCTGGCTAGTGCTCAGCGAACTGGGTTGTCCAATCCGCTGGTTGCAAAACCACCCTGATGCCCTTGCCCAGGGAGAAGACCTGACCAACACAGACTTCCCCGTATTGGTGGCCGATCGGAACGAAACCTTGAATTTATTTCTCCCTTGGGCCGAGGCTTTGCTGCTCTAGCTGGAGGCGTCTTGATCACCAGCTGTTCCATAAGAGCCCTTAAGGACCCTGAACCCGGCCAGGGTCATGCCATGGAACACCCCATGCAAGTCGATGGAAATCAAGGCATGGCAAGGCTTTTACGGGATTGGTGCTGCTTGATCTTCGTTTGCCTCAGGGCTTGCTTGTCAGTTCAGCGGTCAGGGTGCTATGTTTTTGGACTGCGCGGTTGAGGCGAAAGCCCAACGGTGCGGCCTACACCCCCCGGAAGCGCGAGCGACCGATGCTGTAGGGTTTGAAAGTCGTCGAGAGGCGACGAGCCAGCTGGGACCCGAGAGGGACCTGATGCTGGCAGAACCTGGACAATCAAAGAAGTTTAGGAACTGACGCCTTTGCTGCGTCGGATCGAATGACCTTCTAAAGCTAAAGTCATTTTAGTCGAGGCAAGGGATACAGCACGTATCAAGCGATACTGTTGAAGTACTGGAGGAATCCGGGACCGATTCGACGAAAGAGCAGCAAGGTGTGAGGTCCCGTCAAAAAACAATGAGCGAGGGCTG
>JBIKMU010000025.1:0-45572 GCA_044359075.1 Cyanobium sp.
TGTTCAGCCAGGCCTAGTCAGAGAAAACTTTTGCTTGTAATAAGGAGTGCTGCCCAGGGCCCTGTCCGCCCTTGGCAGTTGCCTATGCTAACTTCATGAAATCTGCCGCGCAGCGGCTTGGTCCAACTACTAATTGGGCGGATCTGCCTAAGTCGCACCGAAGCCACCGGCTGTCCGCCTAAGTCGCAGTTTTAGCCTGGTTGCCGTTCGGCTGAAGCACTGCGAGACAATGGATCTCACTGCTCAAAGACCAACGCTGGTGCACCTTAGGCGGGTCCCCATAAGATGTGTTCACCATGTTACAAAGAAGTGCGGGGGGGCAGTTAGAGACGCTATATCAGATTCTCGCATAATTGATCTACCTTGCCATCAAAAACGTGCAGACAGTGCCTAGGCCGCTACTTAAATGAAATGAAAATGATTTGATTATATTGATGTATGTGGCCTATCTTGTCAATCCTTCGAACTATTTATTGGTAGGTTCCGAAGCCACCCGCTCGCCCCGGTAGTTGCCTAATGCCTGTTCGATTTCGGCTGGCTCGCGGGCGAAATTACGCACCATCGCTTCGGTGGTTTCGCGGGAGGTGGCGCGGGGTGGCCATGGCGGATTAGGGGGTATGGGGGCCATTGTGGGCCGGTTTTGGCTTTTGGCGGCATCCAGCTTTCCCCCTTGCAAGTCATGGCCACGACGGCCAGAAGGTCTTGATAATTGTACTAATAAAACGTAAGTCCCCTGCGCACGGGTGCTTGTGTCATGGCTTCTTCCCCTTATCGCGTCACCCCGGATGGCGCTGAGCCGGAGGACGGCAGACCCATGCTGAGCCTTTCCCTCGATCTGCTCACCCGTGAGGCGTCAACGGCAGCAGCTGGCCCTGTGCCCTACACCGAGGCCATGGCGTCAGAAGACGATGGGCTGCTCGCCGATGTCACGGTGGACTCGCTGGAGTAATGGGTGCGGCTTGACAAGTCTCATGCCTACCAAGTCTCCCTATGAGTCTCCCGGGTCTGAGGCCACGGGCCCCCTGGCGCCATGATGGAGCCTCCCCTCCACGGCTGTTTGATGGAGCCCCAGCAGAACCGCCGGCCCAGCTGGCTCAACTGGCTGATCCTGGCTGCTTTTCTCTGGTCGTCCTGGCAGTTGGCCGGTCTTTGGGTGGCACGGCTGCATGGCTGAGCCCCAGGCGGCCGCCGCCCGTGCCACGCCATCGCCGATAATCAGTCCTTACTGCGTTGCCCTGCCCATGAACCCTGTGCGTGTCGGGGTCATCGGCATCGGCAACATGGGCTGGCACCATGCCCGGGTGCTCAGCCTGTTGCGGGATGCGCAGCTGGTGGGGGTGGCGGATCCCGATCAAGATCGCGGCCAGCTGGCGGTTCAGAAATTCGACTGCCAGTGGTATCCGGATTACCGCAACCTGCTGGGGCAGGTGGAGGCCGTCTGCATTGCGGTGCCCACCTTGCTGCACCACCAGGTGGGACTGGCTGCCCTCCAGGCTGGTTTGCACGTTTTGATTGAAAAACCGATCGCCGCCACCCAGGAGGAGGCGGCCGATTTGATTCGGGCGGCGGAGCTGGCCGGCAAGCTGTTGCAGGTCGGCCACATTGAGCGCTTCAACCCCGCCTTCCGCGAGCTGCTCAAGGTGGTTAGCGGCGAAGAGATCGTCGTGCTCGAGGCCCGCCGCCACAGCCCCCACCCGGACCGGGCCAACGACGTGTCCGTGGTGCTGGACCTGATGATTCACGACATCGACCTGGTGCTGGAGTTGGCGGCCTCGCCAGTGGTGCGCCTGGCGGCAGCCGGCGGCCGCAGTGGTGATGGGCCGATTGACTATGTCAATGCCACCTTGGCCTTTGCCAATGGCGTGGTCGCCAGCCTGACGGCCAGCAAAATGGCCCATCGCAAGATCCGCAGGCTCTACACCCACTGCCGCAGCAGCCTGATGGAAACCGATTTCCTCAACCACAACCTGCGCATCCATCGCCGCTCCCATGGTTCGGTCAGTGCTGACCATGGCGAGCTCGTTTATCGCAACGACGGCTTCATCGAGGAGGTCAGCACCACCTCGATCGAGCCCCTCTATGCCGAACTGGAGCATTTTCTCCAGTGTGTGCGGGGCGTCGAAAAGCCCGCCGTCGATGGCCTCCAGGCCTCCCGGGCCCTGCAGCTGGCCGACCTGATCGAACAGTGCGTCGAACAGCCCAATCTCTGCATGGCCCTCAATGAACCGATCTGATTAGCGAACAGAACTGACTAGCGAAGCGAACTGACTAGCGAACCGATCTGCTTAGCGGCGAACCACAGAGACGCCCATTGCCGCTCAGGCCCCATGGCCGCTCAAAATCCATTGCCGCTCACACCGCCTGCCTTTCAGTTCGCCACCGGCTCGGTGAGCTGCTGCAGGGCCAGCAGCTGCCAACGCCGACAGGCGGCCGGGGAGGCGCGATAAAACTGATCCCAGGCCTGGGCCTTGTGCAATCCGTATTCCGTCGTCGGGGTCGCTGGATGCAGTTCCTGCCAGCCCACCCGCACCGCATGGCCGATCACCACGTCCATGGCCAGGTCATCGTCAAACTGCACCTGGGGGTTGGCGGCCACGAAGGCCATCAGGGTCAGCAGGGTTTCGGTGCAGAGCTGGCGGTACTCCGCAGCCTCGATTTTGCTGAGCAGGTGATCGACGAGGGCGGCGAAGTTGCGCTCGCCCGGGGTTTTCTCGCTGAGCAGGGGGGCACTTTCGAGCCGGTTGCGGCGCTCCAACTTGTCGCCGATGACGATGCCGCGGCAATGGTGCAGCAGGTCCCAGATGCCGGCGTAGAAGTCCCGCGGCACCCTTTGCAGGGCCCCCAGTCGCAGGCGGTGCTGCAGCCAGCAGCCCCCCTTGGGCAGCTCTTCCAGCGGGTTGGGCACCTCCCAGCGCACACGGCCCCGCAGGTGCAGTTGTTCCTTGCGCTGCAGGGAGGCCTGGGCATGTTCGACATCGGCGAGCACGGCCCGCAGCCGTCGCCGGATCACATGGGGTGCTTCGCTGCAGAGTTGGTCATAGGCCTCGATCGGGTTGAGGTTGGCTTCAGCCGCCAGCTCGCCGGTGAGCAGCAGCAGCAGCTGGCCCAGCTGCAGGGTGAGGCTGCCACTCAGCAGGTTGGGTTCAAGGCGGGCCAGGCCGTCCAGGGCCAGCAACAACTCCTGCTGCAGCATCCACTCCCTTCCATCCTCACCGCCGAAGCGGCGAATCATGGCGGCGATGGTGCGGCTGCCTTGGGGTTGGGTGATCAGGGACTCGTTGGTGTAATTACGGCCGACCACCACCTGCTTCTGGCGCACCAGCAGGTCCGTGAGGGCGTCTTCCAGCTGGGGATGCACCAGCCCCATGGCTCCTGCCACCCGCCGCACCACACTCCAGTTGGCTTCGGCCAGGCCGCGGCGGTAGAGCTCTTCCAGCAGGGTCATCAGGCTCACCGCTGCTCCGCCGAAGGGGCCCTGCAGTCGGGCATTGGGCCCCAGGCGCCGCCCCAGCAACTCCAGCACCTCAGCCTGCTCGGGCAAGGAGGTGCTCTGCCAGAGACGGGCTACGAGGGCGGCCACCGGAATGTCCTCCAACTCCTGTTCCTGGCGTGCCGTCAGGGGCTGCTGGTTGGTGCTGGCTGGCAGCAGGGTGTGGCCCTGGGGCCACAGGCTGCAGGCAGCGACCGCATGGGGGGGCAGATCGATCCAGCTGGCCTGGGCCCAGAGATCCTCGGGGCTGGCGAGTCGCACCGGCACCCCTTCCAGCTGCCCCTCGCGCAAGCGGCGGCCCAATTCGAAAAAGGCCTCCGGGTTGCGTTCGAACGGTGCCTGGGCCACCGGAATCAGCAGAATCGGTGAGCCGCTGCCGCGCCAGTGGCGTTGCAACAGCCTCAGTTCGCTCTGTACCGTGTCGACCAGTTGGTGGGCGTCGTCCACCAGATAGAAGGTGTCGTCATCCAGCACGCTGGGCAGGAAGGCAAGCGCCTCGCCCTCGTGGTGATAAATCCGCGCCGTCGCCATCGTCTCCATGCGGACCGCTGGATGGCCACTCAGACCCAGCCGCGGGTTGGCGCCAACGCTGGCCATCCGTTGGGCCAGCTCCCGCGCCGACGTGATTCGCACCGCTGGGATCAATTCACCGGCCCCAGCTCTTTCGCGCAGCACCGGCAGGTCCGCTGCCGTCAGCATCGTGGCGATGGTGTCATCCGCCGGCACCAGCGCCACCAGCACCCGGTCGGCCCCGGGGCCAGCCCCGAAACGGCGGCCGATCGGATCGAGGTCCTCCGGCAGAATCAGGCCCGCCAACAGCAGATCGGCCAGCCAGGTGAGGCTCTGGGTCCAGAGCAGGGGCACGTTTTCGTTGGGCACCCGGCCCTGGCTGCCGGGGTTGCGCCGCTCGGCGGCGATCGCGGCTGCCGGCACCAGGTACAACTCGGGCAGCAGGTCGACACCGTTCACCGTCACGCTCAGTTCGCTGAGCCGCTGCCGCCACTGGCGCGCTTCTTCCCAACGCTCCTCGCAGCAGGCGGTGATCAGCTCGTAGGCCAGAAACAGCGGCCATTCGCATTCGATGTGCTCGAACTGGGCCAACTCCTCCCGCTCGTAGTGGAGGCGGGTCACGTCCTCGATCACGGTCTGGTGCCCATCCCGGCGGAAGCGTTTGTAGCCATAGGCCCCGCCCAGCTCGCGCCGGATCTTCTCGCGGGTTCGCCGCACCAGCTCTGGATCTTCCACGGCCCAGGCCGGGTAGCCGATGATCGAAAGGCAGGCGCTGTCCACCTCCTTGCTGGCAGACTCCCTCGGCAGCAGGCCGCTGAGGGCTCGCCGCAGCCGCACAATGGCGTCCTGGGGAATGATCAGACAGCAGCTGCCATCGCCATGGGGGCCATAAAGATCGAGGTTTTCCAGGGCTTCCAGAGCCGCCTTGACCATGCCAATCGAGCTGGCATTGCGCTCGGGCAGGCCATGGTTGCCCTTGTCGCCCCGTTCCCAGATGCCGTAGTCGGCGACCCGATAGGCCCGGGCCACGTAATACACCAGATTCTGAATGAAATCCCGCTCGTGGTGGTTGCGCACCACCACCAAGCCTGAGCGGGTCAGCTGGGCAAGCTGCAGCAGGAATAAGGCCGTGGCATCGAGCTGCAGGTGGCCCCAGCCGTCATCGGCCACCACCGATTCGCCGCTGCTGGAGTCGAATTTGGCGTGCAGGGCATCGAGTGGATCGAGGCTGGTTTTGAACCGCTCGACCTTGCTGCCCTGGCGCATCATGGCGTTGAGCAGCCCGCGCATCAGCTGCAGCACCCGCTGCTCCAGTTCATAGGCCCGGCGGGCCGACGCTTGCTGTCGGCGGTAGGCCATCGCCAGCCCCCAGACGCATTGGATCGAATAGACGCAGTCCCGCACCCAGGCATCGGCGTAGTTGCCGTGAACCGTGTTGGCGGTGCTGGCCGGCAACAGGCCGCTCACCGGGTGCTGCCGCTCGATCACGACGGCTTCAATCTGGGCATCCAGCTCGTGGAGCACCTCTGCGGCACTTCGAGCTGACGCGCCGCTGGCGCTGGAGGTGGCGCGGGTGGGGGAGGGGCTGGGGGGGGGGGGGGGGGTGGAACCGCTGCCTGTCATCAAATCTGGCCGTTATTCCTGACCGCAGCCATAGATTCTCCACTGCCGGTGCCCCCCTAATGGCAGCAACGATCACTTCCCCGCGCCGCAGCCGTGTTCTGGGTGTTCCCGTCAACATCGAACCCGATTGCCTGGCGGCGGCCCTTGCCCTGCATCGGCGCGGCGGCGGCCAGGTGGTCACCCTCAACGCCGAGATGACCATGGCGGCGCTGGCCGATCGGGCCCTGGGCTCGGTCATGGAGCAGGCCGACCTGGTGATTCCCGATGGGGCCGGCGTGGTCTGGGCCCTGGGGCGGCAGGGCTACCGGGTGCGCCGCTGCCCTGGCATCGAACTGGCCCGCTCCCTGCTTGAGCGGGCCCCGGCGGCGGGCTGGCGGGTTGCCCTGGTGGGCGCCAGCCCGGCGGTGATGGCGAGTCTCAAGGCCCGGCTGCAGCAGGAGATTCCCGGGCTCCAGATCGTGCTCAGCAGCCATGGCTATCTCTCGCCCGACCAGTGGAAAGACCTGGAACATCAGTTGCAAGTGAGCCAACCAGACCTGATTCTGGTCGCCCTGGGGGTGCCCCTCCAGGAGGTTTGGATCCAAGCACGTCCCCGTCCCCGCACCGGTTTGTGGATGGGGGTCGGCGGCAGTTTCGACGTCTGGGCCGGTACAAAAAAAAGGGCCCCGCAATGGATGGGGGCCCTGCAGATTGAATGGCTATATCGGCTGATTCAGGAGCCTGCTCGCTGGCGACGCATGTTGTCGTTGCCTCGCTTCGCCTGGGCCGTATTGCGCGAGAAACGCTGAGGGTTTCAGCGAAAGTTGAGGCGTTCAGTGAAAGCTGAGGCTTTCAGCGAAACCCGACGGAGGCTTGCCAAACAAAGGCAAGCAGCAGAAAAAACACCGGAATGATCGGCAGGATGTCGACCAGGGGGCCGAAAGCTTGATAGGCCTCTGGAAGTTGACCCAGAAGTTGGGGGGAGGCGGCAGCCGACAGGGAGGCCAGCAGGTGGAAAGCCATGGATCCTGGGGCCGATTTGGCCCTTTTTGCGGTGGCTGGAACCTACCACGTGTGGGCAGCCGGGGAGGCCGGATCCCAGGGAGCGAAATCCTCTGCAAAACAACCCTCGCCGATGGCCCGGGCCATGGCGTCGCTGAAGCGCAACAGGGTTGTGAGGTTGTGCAGGCTCAGCAGCGTGCGGCCCAGCATCTCCTCACAGCGCAGCAGATGGTGCAGATAGGCGCGGCTGTGCTGGCGGCAGGCCAGACAGGGGCAGCTCCCATCCAGGGGACTGTGGTCTTCGCGAAAGCGGGCGTTGCGCAGGTTCCAGCGTTCGCCGCCCACCAGGGCACTGCCATGGCGGCCCAGCCGGGTCGGCAGCACACAATCGAACAAATCGAAGCCCTGGGCCACGGCAATCGCCATCTCCCGCAGGCTGCCGATGCCCATCAGGTAGTGGGGCTTGGCCTCCGGCAGCACCGGCCCGAGCAGGCGCACGATGCGGTGCATCTCCGCCACCGGTTCGCCGACGCTGACCCCGCCCACGGCGATGCCGGGCAGATCCAGGGCCGCCACCCGCTCGGCTGAATCGAGGCGCAGGGCGGGGAAGCAGCCCCCCTGCACGATGCCGAACAGGGCCTGCCCGACGCCGCTGTGTCCGGCGCCGCTGTGCCCGGTGCCGCTCTGCCCGGTGCCGCAGTGCTCGGCGACGCAGCGCTCCAGCCAAAGGTGCGTGCGGCGGCAGGCCTCGGCCACCTCGCTCTCGCTGGCCGGATAGGGCGGGCACTGGTCAAAGGCCATGGCCACATCGGCCCCCAGGGTCATCTGAATCCGCATCGACGATTCCGGGGTCAAAGTGTGCCGGGATCCGTCCCGGGGGGATTGAAACAGCACCCCCCCATCGTCGATCTGATTGATGGCTGCCAGGCTGAACACCTGGAAGCCGCCCGAGTCGGTCAGCAGCGGTCCCGACCAGCCCATGAAGCGATGCAGCCCTCCCGCTGCCGCCACCAGCGCTTCGCCCGGTTGCAGATGCAAATGAAAGGTGTTGGCCAGCACCATCTGGGCGCCGGTTTCGGCCAGTTGGGGCGTGCTGATGCCCTTGACGGTGGCCGCGGTGCCCACCGGCATGAAGCGCGGCGTGTTGACGACGCCATGGGGGGTGTGGAAATGCCCGCAGCGGGCCCGGGTCTGACCACAGCGGGCCGACACCGTGAAGGAGAAGGGTGGGGGCGGGGAGCTCAAGGGGGCAGCGCTGGGGCCGCGGCGGCCTGGGGGCCGAGGCTAAGGGCAGGTCGGCGCCTGCAAAGCTGCGGCTCCTGCGTCAGGGTGGGGCCCTTCGGTGCCGCCCCCGCTTGGCCCCTCCCTTACGCACTCGAACCCCTGCTGGGCCCGGGTCCGGACCTGGTTCAGGGCCCCGCTCGCCGGGATGGCTGCGGGATCTGGCCGGGGCCTGGATCTTCTATTCGGTACTGCCTGGCTGGTCTCGCATCGCGCCTCGTTTTGATCGCATCGCCCGATTCGCCCCCTGGATCGCCGTGGTGCTCGGCCTCCTGCAGGCCGCCCTTTGGGCCCTGCTGCAGGGGCGGGTGCCGTTGCTGACCCAGGTGGCCCTGGTGCTGGCCCTGGGCCTGCTGCTCAGTGGCGGTCTGCACATGGATGGGGCGATGGATACGGCCGATGGCTTGGCCGCAGGCGATCGCTGCCTTGAGGCCATGCGCGATAGCCGCATTGGCGCCAGCGGCGCCCAGGCCCTTGTCCTGGTGCTGCTTCTCAAGGCTGCGGCCCTGGCCAGCTTGGGCGCCATCGTGCCGGTCGTGCTGCCTTGGGCGGCCTTCTGGAGTCGGGTCGCACCCCTGGTGGCGATCGACCGCTTTCCCTCCTTGCGGCCCAGTGGCGGCGGGGCATTGCATCGCCGCCACTGGGCGGGATTGGCCGTGGAGCTGCGGCCGGCCCTGCTGCTGCTGGTGCTGCTGCTGGTAGCGACCTGCAGTCAAGGCTGGCCGGCCGTGGGTCTGTGGGGTGGGCTGCCAGCCGTACTGGTGCCGCTTTGGTTGGGCCGGCGCCTGGGGGGCCACAGCGGCGACAGCTATGGAGCCTGTGTGGAATGGAGCGAAAGCCTGGCGTTGCTTCTGGCGGCTGCGGTCTGGCTTGGCTGGGGCGGGGGCGCCCTGGCTCAGCTCGGAAGCCTCTGGAGCCCCTGGATTGGCTGAGCCGTGGCTTGGGGCGGCAGGCTGAGCCGAAACGCATTGCCCTCTTTGGGCAGGCTTGGGTCGACGGCCTGGGGGGGGATCACGAGTTGGAGTTCGCCGCCGAGGCCCCGAGCCAGGTCCCGGGCCAGGGCCAGCCCGATGCCAGTGCCTGGCAGCGGTAGGCCGCGGCGGCCCCGCTCACCCCGTTCGAAAATGGTTTCCCGCTCGTCAGCGTCGATGGCCTCGCCTCCGTCCCAGACGGTGAGGCTGGGACCGCCGCTGGCCCCGACCCCGCAGTGCAGCCCCAGGGGGCACCCGGCTGGGCTGTAGCGGAAGGCATTTTCCAGCAGATTGGCCAGGATCTCCGCCACGGAGCCACTGTCACCGCGCCAAGAGGGCAGGTTCGCGGGTCCGTGCCACTGGCGGCCCTGCAGGCTGGCGGTGGCTTCCGCACGCCGCAGCAGGGGGAGTAGCGGGCCGGCCAGATCCACTCCACCCGGCCCGGTGAGCAGGGGGGGCAACAGCAGGGGCTGGGGGTTGGCCGCGGCGGGCAGCAGGCCGTCGGGGCGGGCGAGATCGCTGATGGCCTCCACGAAGCGGTTGAGTTGTTGTTCCTCGTTCAGCAGCCCCTCGACCAGGGGCCGGTTTTTGCTGTCCTGGTCCAGACGGCGCAGCAGCAGGTGCCCGAAGGTGCGCAGGGCCGAGAGGGGGTTGCGCAGCTGATGCACCAAAAGCCGCAGATGTTCTTCGCGGGCCAGCAGGCGGGCCTCGAGTCGCTGCCGCTCGCTGTCGATCCGCAAGGCCTCGGTGAGGGTCAGGGCCATGGCCTGGAGGCGCTGGCGCAGGCTTTCGGACCAAACGGTGCCCAGGGTTTCCACCTGCAGGGCCCCCAGTAACAGGGGCCCGTCCCGCAGGGGCAGCCAGCGTCGTTCTTCGGCGGGCACCCGCAGTTCACCGGACATGTCGGGGGCCGGCAGGGCGCGACCGTCGCTGGGCCATTGGCCCACGGCCATCAGGGTGGGCTGGCCTTGGGGGCCCTCGTGGGTCACGTACACCACTAGCGAGCGCACATCCCGGCAATCCACCAGTTGGCCCAGTTGCCAGCGCAGCAGCAGTAAAAACCTTTCAGAGACTGGAATCACCGGCGGCCAATCCGAAGGAAAAAGCGCAAATCGCCAAAAAGCTTCGGCGGGACGATGCAAAAACAGAAAAAAGCCGTAGCATGGAGGTATCGACCACTACTTCGCTGTTTTGGAGCGAGTTGGGTGTCGCCATCGGTGGCTAGCCACCTTCCTTCGAGTCTGAGGTTGCATTCACCTTGCAGCCGAAGCTACAGCAGAGGAAGAAGCAAGCCTTCCTAGTTCCGCCGCCCTGGATCAGGTCGGTGGGACCTCCGATCGTGCCCACGATTGCTTGAGAACGACAGATGTAATGGCCTCGATCCAGACCTCGCCATGGGTGTCTGGATCGGCCAGCCCAGGTGACCGTCCCCAGTTGGACCTTCGCCCCTGGTTGCTTCCCCCCTATTCACCTTCAGCCTCCCTACCGGGAGTCCTGCCATGTCCAAGAAGCGCAAGCGGATCAGCCGTCGTCGTCTCGCCGGCCAACGGGTTCTCGCCCACGTTCCTACTTTCAATCTCGAGACCGGTTCCCACAAGCCTGTTACGGCAGCGCGTCGGTATATCGCCGAAGCCGATCTCATGGCCCCGGCGATCCTCAACGTCCGCCGCAACGAGCACACCACAGACCGTTTCTTCTGGGGGGAAAAGGGACTTTTCAGTGCGCAGTACGCCGAAGAAAATCATTTTCTCTTCCCTTCCCTGCGACTCATCGTTGATCGCATCGGCGAGGACGTGCTGTTTGAAGGCATCGAAGCTCTGGCGGCCGATGACTGGGAGGAGATGGAGGAGTACGAGTACGCCTTCGTCTGAATCCTGTTCGTCTGAATCCCGGCGCTCCTATGGCCCTAGCGCCAATTCTGGGCCAGAAAAGCGCGTAGCTCCGGCAGGAGTTGGGGGTCAATGCCATGGCCCCCAGCGAAGCTGATCCGTTGCACCTGGCCCCCCGCCCGCTGCACCAGGTCCTCGATGGCCTGGCTCGCTGCGACTGGCACTACAGGGTCTTGCTCGCCGTGGGTCAGCATTGTGCTGGCCTTGGGATTGGCAGCCTGCCAGCCTGGGTGTGGATAGCCGCTGCAGGCGATCAGGGCAGCCACGGGTAGTCCTTCACCCAGGATCACATCCACGGCCATGGCGGCGCCCTGGGAAAATCCCAGCACCGCCGTGCGTTCGAGCGGCACAGTCTCTGATAGCTCCTGCAGTCGTTGCCGCAGATTCGACCTGGCTGCAGCCAGACCGGGCCATTCCGGTTGTTGCAGGTCGTACCACTGCCTGCCGAAGCCGCCAGGGTGCGGTTCCGGCGCCCTCAGGGCCACCAGGCTGACCTCCCCAGCCCGCCCATCTTCCGCCAGAAGGGCGGTGCCCAGATCCAGCAGATCATCGGCGTCGGCTCCCCAGCCGTGCAGCAGCACCAGGCGCCGCTGCGGTTGGGCCGGTTCCAGCCGGATCGATTGCCCATCATCCCGGGGCACATCCTGGGTCAATTCTTGGGGCAAGTCTTCGGGCAAGTCCCGGGGCAAGTCCTGGGGCAAAAAGTTGGTCATGGCCTCTCGGCTGCTCCTGCTTAGGTTGGCCCCGATTCTGAACTCCGCCGCCATGGCCCCCACGGCCCTTCTGAGCGTGTCCGACAAAGCGGGCCTGGTAACCCTGGCCAACGGCTTGCTCAGCCATGGCTATCAACTGCTCTCCAGTGGCGGCACCGCCACCGCCCTGGCCGCCGCCGGCCTGCCGGTGACCCGGGTGGCTGACTACACCGGGGCCCCGGAGATCCTGGGGGGTCGGGTGAAGACCCTCCATCCCCGCATCCATGGCGGCATCCTTGCCCGCCGCGACGATGCCGGCCACAGGGCCGACCTGGAGGCCCAGGCGATCACCCCCATCGATGTGGTGGTGGTCAACCTTTATCCCTTCCGCCAGACCGTTGCTGACCCTGCGGTGGATTGGCAGACCGCGATCGAGACGATTGATATCGGTGGGCCGGCGATGGTGCGGGCCGCCGCCAAGAACCATGGCGATGTGGCCGTGCTCACGGACCCCGCCCAGTACCCCTCCTTCCTGGAGGCCCTGGCGGCGGGACGGCTGGATGGGGCCCTGCGGCGCCGTTTGGCCCTGGCGGCCTTCCAGCACACGGCCGCTTACGACGGGGCCATCAGCTCCTGGCTGGCCCAGCGACTGGGCGATGGCAATTGCGCTGGCGCTGGCGCTGGCGCTGGCGATGGCGATGGCAATGGAGCTGGTGCTGGCGATGCCGGCGCCGATCCGGTCGCCCCGCTGCGGCTTGAACTGCCGGTCCAGCAGCGGCTTCGTTACGGGGAGAATCCCCACCAAAGCGCCACCTGGTTCAGTGATCCCCTGGCGGGGTGGGGCGCCGCGCAGCAGCTGCAGGGCAAAGACCTCAGTTACAACAACCTCATCGATCTCGATGCGGCCCTGGCCACGGTTCGAGAATTTGGTTACGGCGAGGGCCCAACGGACCGATCTGCTGGCTCCAGTCCGGCGGCCGTTGTCATCAAGCACACGAACCCCTGCGGCGTCGCCATGGGCACGGGCGTGGCCGAGGCCCTGCAGCGGGCCCTCGATGCCGATCGCACCTCCGCCTTTGGCGGCATCGTCGCCCTCAATGGCCCGGTTGATGCCGAAGCGGCGGCGCTGCTCACCGGCCTGTTCCTCGAATGTGTGGTGGCGCCTCAGTTTTTGCCAGGGGCCCTGGACATCCTGGCCAGCAAGGCCAACCTGCGGGTCCTGACCTTGCCTGCGGCGGCGGTGGCCGCCGCCCCCCGGCTGCAGCGCCGCTCCGTCCTCGGCGGATTGCTGGAGCAGGAAGCCGACGACCTTGCCAGTGATCCTCAGCAATGGAAAGTGGTCAGCGTCCGCCAGCCCAGCGCCCAGGAGCGGGCCGATCTGGATTTCGCCTGGCGGGTGGTGCGCCACGGTCGCTCCAACGCCATCGTGGTGGCTGCCGGCGGATGCACCCTGGGCATCGGTGTCGGCCAGACCAATCGGGTGGGGGCCGCCCGAGCGGCCCTGGAGATGGCCGGCGCCTCGGCCAAGGGGGCCGTGCTCTCCAGCGACGGCTTCTTTCCCTTCGATGACAGCGTGCGCCTGGCGGCCGCCAATGGCATCACCGCGATCATCCAGCCGGGGGGCAGCCTCCGCGATGCCGATTCCATCGCCGCCTGCGACAGCCTCGGCCTGGCGATGGTCATGACCGGTCGCCGGCACTTCCTGCATTGAATTCCCCGGCCCCTGCGCAGTGGGGGTCGGCAGTTGTAGCTTCACATCCCACGCACGCTTACCCCGCAGGATGACTGAACTGATCTCCCCTTCCCTGGCCTACAAACTCAACTTCTTCCATCCATTACTGATGTGGGCCCTGTTGGGGCTCTCGCTCTATTCGATGTACCTGGGCATCAAGACCAAGAAGCTCCGCACCGCCAGCGCTGAGGAGCGCAAGGATCTCATCAAGGGGCAGTTTGGCCGTCGCCACCACCTGGCCAGCAGCTTGCTGCTGGCCCTTATGGTGCTGGGCACCTTCGGCGGGATGGCCGTCACTTATCTGAATAACGGCAAGCTTTTCGTCGGTCCCCATCTGTTGGTCGGACTTACCATGACATCCCTGGTGGCCCTGGCCTCCGCCCTGACCCCTTTGATGCAGCAGGGCAACTTGTTGGCACGCAAGGCCCATGTCGGCCTCAACATGGGCATGGTGACCCTTTTCCTTTGGCAGGCCCTCAGCGGCACCCAAATCCTGCTCAAGGTGCTGGCCAATCCAGTCGCCTGAGTCTGTTCGCCGCTGCCTTACCTCTCCTGGTTAAGTCCAGCCGGTCAAAACCGGGCCCGACGCCGGGGGGGACAGGGGATTCCATGGTTGGCGTGGAAATCCTCCTGCACTTTCCAGGTGAGTTTGCGGGAGATTTGGCGGACGATTTGTTTCAGCAGATGGTCGCCACTGCTCTGCACCAGTCGCTCGGGCAAGAGGTTGAGCATCGAGGGCAATCGGATCCACACCGCCAGATCCAGTTGCCAGCGCACCAGGGTGTGGGCCATCAGTCGGTCCACTTCCTCGTTGGAAACCTCCCTGGGGCCGGCCGCGGTCAGGGACTGGCGATCGGTTTCGTCAAGCCGTAGGGAGGCGTTGAAATCGACGTCGTAGAGCCCCCGCAGGCTGGGGCTTTGCTCTGGAATCGGCAGGGTTACTATCTCGTAGACGCCGTTTTCCTGGGGCAGCAATTCCAGAGCGATGGTGGGCTCGACTTCGAAGCCGAAATTGCCGAACCGACCCAGGGTCAGCAGATAGGCGTCGCGGTCCAGGGAGTCCACCGCCATGGGAGCTGCGCAACGCCGAAACCAATCCTCATGGCGATCGAGATAGCGACCCACGACATCGGCGGGGGCCCGCATTTCCATCAGATCGGCAAAGTGGCTGGCGTAACGGCGCACTTGGGGATCGCCACTCGTGCGCAAGGTGTTCTGCGCCCCAGCTTGGCCCGCCTCAATTTCGGAATCGGCAGCTTGATCAGTCAAGGCGGGCGAAACCAGAGGGGACAAGGGGAAGGGCATCCAAGGGTGGAGAGAAGTGCCAGCAGGTGGGTTGGAGGGGCTTGGTCTGGGGAACCAGGGAAGCGAAGCGGGGGCAATCTTATGGGACAGGATCGGCCCCGGGGACTGTCGCCCGATCCGCCGGGGCACAGAGGTGAATAAGGCGGCGGATCACATCTTCCACGACCCGATCTGGAGTGGAGGCGCCGGAGGTGATGCCGACCCGGATCGACCCATCGGGAAGAAAGGGGGTCACCTCCTGCAGGTCGGCTTCCAGGGGTTTGTGTTCGATGCGATTGCCGGGGCCGATGCGTTCGGGGGTATCGATGTGATACGAACGAATGCCGCGACTGACGGCAATCTCCTGCAGGTGGGTGGTGTTGGAAGAGTTGTAGCCACCGATCACCACCATCAAATCCAGCGGTTCATCCACCAGGGCAAACATGGCATCCTGGCGCTCTTGGGTGGCATCACAAATAGTGTTGAAGGCGAGAAAATGCTCATCCAGCAGGTTGGGGCCGAAGCGTTGCAGCATGGTTCGCTCAAACAGCCGGCCGATCTCCTCGGTTTCACTTTTGAGCATGGTCGTTTGATTCGCCACCCCTAGCCGCAGCAGGTCCCGGTCTGGATCGAAACCTGGCGAGCAGGCTTTGGCGAAGCGGGCCATGAAAGCCTCGCTATCGCCCTGGCCATCGGCGCTGGCAAGGATGTAGTCGCAGACGAGACGGGCTTCCTTGAGGTCGAGCACCACTAGATAGGTGCCGGCAAAAGAGCTGGTGGCCAGGGTTTCCTCGTGCTTCACCTTGCCATGAATGATCGAGGTGAAGGAATGTTTTTTATGTTTCTCGACGCTGTTCCACACTTTCGAGACCCAGGGGCAGGTGGTGTCAACAATGTGGCAGCCGAGTTCGTTGAGAAGTTGCATCTCCTGCACCGTGGCACCGAAGGCCGGCAAGATCACCACATCGCCGGTGCCGACTTCGGAAAAATCCTTGATCCCCTCGTCCACGGAAATGAACTGCACGTCCATTTGGCGGAGATGGTCATTCACCGAGGGATTGTGAATGATCTCATTAGTGATCCAAATCCTTTCACTGGGGTAGTGGCGCCTTGTTTCGTAGGCCATGGCCACCGCCCGTTCCACCCCCCAGCAAAAGCCGAAGGCCTCGGCCAAACGCACCGTCAGCCGCCCTTCCCGCAGTTCGTAGCCGTTTTCCCGCAGGCTGGCCACCAGATCACTTTGATAGGCGGTCTGCAGGTTGCCCGCCACCTCCTCACCCAGACCGAAGCCGCGGCGGTTGTAGCGCTCGGAATGGTGCAACGAGCGTTTGAAGGCACGGGTATCCACAGACCACCGGCAAGTGATTGGACTCTATGGGTGCGGGGCCTAACCCGTTGGCCTCAAACGCCCTCAGGCGGTGCTGGCCGCCGGTTGGCGCTCCAGCAGCTCGGCCAGTCCCAGCCAATGGACCGCCTCGGCGCTGAAGGCGAAGCGGCAGGGAAGCACCTCCATCCCGGTCGCCAGGGCCTGGCGGAACAACTGGCCGTAAAGGGGATCGGCCGTGTCGCCGGGGGCGAACCGGGTCACATCGCCCCGGCTCAGGCAGGGAACCAGCACGGCCCGGGCTGCCGGAACCAGGGCCATCAGTTCTCGTAGATGTTTTTGACCGCGCTCGGTGACCGTGTCGGGGAACAGGGCCAGCTCGCCCTGGCTCCAGGTGGTGTTCTTGACCTCTACATAAATGGGTCGGGGGTCGGCAGGCGCTGCCCCAGCCGGACCTGAGCCTGGGGTCAGCAATAGATCAATGCGGCTGCGGCGACCTTCGCCGTAGGGCACCTCCGCCCGGATGGCGGCGATGGGCCCCAGCCAGGGTTCCAGGCAGCCCGCCTCAATGGCGGCGCGCACCAGTCGATTGGGCAAGGCCGTATTGATCCCCACCCAGATCGGCTGGCCATCGGCCCCGGGCACTTCCGCCTGTTCCCAGGTCCAGGCCAGTTTGCGGCTCGGGGAGGGATCGTGCCGCAGGCGTACCCGGCCCCCAGGGCAGAGCACCCCCGTCATCGGGCCGGTATTGGCGCAATGGGCCGTGACGGTTTCACCTCCGGCCAACTCCACATCCGCCAGAAACCGCTTGTAGCGCCGCAGCAGGATCCCTTCCACCAGGGGCACAAAGGTCAGCAGCGGCGGCGCACTGGCGGAGATGGCGGCGAAAGGCAGCGGCGGCATCGGCCGAGGAACCCGGAGGTGTGGGGGTCATACTGCCGGGCGATTGCAAGGGACCTGGTTCCCGGACGGCCGATGGCGAAGTCGCTCAAACGCATTGCCCTGGTGGTGGCGCTGGCCACGGCCCTCAGCAAGGTGGCTGGCCTGTTGCGCCAGCAAGTGATCGCCGCTGCTTTCGGGGTCGGCGCCGCCTATGACGCTTACAACTACGCCTACGTTCTGCCTGGTTTCCTGCTGATCCTGCTGGGGGGCATCAACGGTCCTTTCCACAGCGCCATGGTCAGCGTGCTGGCACGCCGCAGCCGGCAGGAGGGGGCCCATGTGCTGGCAGCGATCAACACCATGGTGGGTGCCGCCCTGGTGGCGGTGACGCTGCTGTTGATCGTTGCGGCGGATCCCCTGATCACCCTGGTGGGACCCGGCATGGATGCCACCCGCCACGAGTTGGCGGTGGCCCAGCTGCGCTGGATGGCGCCGATGGCCCTGTTTGCCGGCCTGATCGGTCTTGGTTTCGGGGCCCTCAATGCCGCCGATGTCTTTTGGTTGCCCGCCGTCAGCCCCCTGCTGTCGAGCCTGGCCGTGATCGGCGGCATCGGCCTGCTTTGGTGGCAGTTGGGCAGTGCCATCACCCTGCCCGCATCCGCCCTCTACGGCGGCATCGTCTTGGCCGCATCCACCACGGTGGGGGCCTTGCTGCAGTGGCTGATTCAGTTGCCGGCCATGGCCAAGGAGGGCCTCGGCCGGCTGCGGCTGCTGTGGGATTGGCAGGATCCAGGCGTGCGCGAAGTGCTGGCGGTGATGGGGCCAGCCACCCTCTCTTCAGGGATGTTGCAGATCAATGTCTTCGTTGATCTGTTCTTCGCCTCCGGCATCGTCGGGGCGGCGGCGGGCCTGGGTTACGCCAATCTCCTGGTGCAGACGCCCCTGGGTTTGCTCTCCAATGCCTTGCTGGTGCCGCTGTTGCCTGTCTATGCCCGGCTCACCGCGCCCGCCGATCGGCCCCAGTTGGTCAGCCGCATCCGCCAGGGGCTGATGCTCTCCAACGCCAGCATGTTGCCCCTTGGGGCCCTGATGGTCGGGTTGGCCGGTCCGCTTGTGGCCTTGGTTTACGAAAGGGGCGCCTTCGATAATCAGGCGGCCGCTTTGGTGGGAGGGCTTTTGATGGCCTACGGCCTGGGCATGCCGGCCTACCTGGCCCGTGATGTGCTGGTCCGGGTGTTCTATGCCCTTGGTGATGCCAACACGCCCTTCCGTTGGTCGGTTGGGGGCATTGGCCTCAATGCCCTCTTCGACTGGTTGCTGGTGGGGGGGCCGACCCCATGGGGTCTGCAGTTGCCCCAATGGAATTTCGGGGCCCCTGGCCTGGTCCTGGCCACGGTCGCCGTCAATGTGATCACCTGTCTAGGGCTGCTGCTGGTGCTTTCCCGTCAGCTGGGGGGACTGCCCCTGGCCCGCTGGGGAAGGGATACCGCCCTGCTGCTGGGAGCTTCCCTGCTGGCCGGTCTGGTGGCCTGGGGCCTGGCCCATCGGCTGAGCTGGCCGCCGGGGTTGGTCGGCCTGCTGCTCCAAAATGGCTTGAGTGCGGGCCTGGCGATCGCTGTCTTTGCCTCTCTGGCCACCTTGGCCGGGGTCCCCGAGATCCATGAGCTGAAGCGCCTGGTGCTGCGCCGCCCGGCCTGAATCAGGGCAGCCGCACCTGGCGCTCTTCACGCACCTGCATCGGCAGCTCCAGGTGGCAACGACCAATGATCTGGGGCCCGTCGACCGAGAGGATGCGGGCCTCAATGCCGTAATCGCGGAAGGCAGTCTCCAGCTCCTGGATCAGGGCTTTCTCCACCTGGGCCTCGGCGTCCACCACCTTGCCGATCAGCCGGCCTCCCAGCTTGCCGATGCGCTTGCTGACCACCTCGCGGGCATTGGTGACCTCGATGATCAGCACGGCCACTGAGCGAAGGCAGCCACCTTATCGAGCTGGGCTCCAGCAGGGGGGGGGAGCCGGATCGAACCGAGCCCTCAACAGAGCGGTTCAAGCAAGTCTTCCAGGTCCCGCAGTTGGCCGGCGGGCACCAGTCGGGAGAGGGGCAAGCGGGTGGCGCCACCGCCAATCGGCACCTGAACGGCCTCCAGCGCCTGGCGAGCCGAGACCCCCGCGCCCTGATCCAGTCGGCCGGCGCATTCGATCGCCAGGGCTTGGGCCAGGTGGGCATCCCCCAGGTAGAGGTGCCATTCCCCCACCTGAATATAAAGACGGTCGGCGATCGCTCGGGTGAGCTCGTCGAGTTCGCTGGCTGCCAGTGTCATGGGGAAGGGGAGGGTCGAAGCGCCACCACCACGCTGCCATGCACCAGGAGCGCCCCCGCCCAAGCGAGGCTGAGCCAGCCCAGATGGGACCAGGGATGCCGCAATTCTTGTATGAACCAGAGGCCGCTGTTGATGGCCGCAAACAGGGCCGCATGCAAGGTGAGATTGACGATGCGGGCGAAGTGC
This sequence comes from Cyanobium sp., assembly GCA_044359075.1. Lineage (GTDB taxonomy): Bacteria > Cyanobacteriota > Cyanobacteriia > PCC-6307 > Cyanobiaceae > Cyanobium. The sequence continues at coordinate 19,165 of JBIKMU010000025.1, forward strand.
CGATAGGTGGGGTCGGTCGGATCGGCGGGTCCGTACCAGCGAATGGGCATGGTGGCGTCGGCAGAAAGGGATGGGCGGTTGACGGATGGGCCCCCTGTGAGGTGAGAATGAGGGGGCAGGCGCTTGTAGCTCAGCGGATTAGAGCATCTGACTACGGATCAGAGGGTCGGGAGTTCGAATCTCTCCAGGCGCGTTGTTCTCCATGGTCGCCCTTCGGGGCGATTTTTTTTGCCCAGCCCCTGCTGATTCCATTCCCCTTCTGGCGTGAGCCGCCTACGATCTTGGAATGCGTGAGGCAAACGGCCCGCCCCTCGGGAACCGCTCCTTGCCCCTTGATCGCATTGTCCGTCCGCTGATCGAACCTCATTTCCATGGTCGCTGCCTCGATCGACAATTCCTTGGCCAGCGGCGATCCGGCCGTTTCCGACCTGATCGCCGCTGAGCTGAATCGGCAGCAGAGTCATCTTGAGCTGATCGCCAGCGAAAATTTCGCCTCCCGGGCCGTTATGGAAGCCCAGGGCTCGGTGCTCACCAATAAATATGCCGAAGGTCTGCCTGGCAAGCGCTATTACGGGGGCTGCGAGTTCGTCGATGGTATTGAGGCCCTCGCCATCGACCGTGCCCGTGAACTTTTTGGTGCGGCTTGGGCCAACGTTCAGCCCCATAGTGGGGCCCAGGCCAACTTTGCGGTCTTCCTGGCCCTGCTCCAGCCCGGCGACACGATCCTGGGCATGGACCTTTCCCATGGCGGCCATCTCACCCATGGATCGCCGGTCAATGTCAGTGGCAAATGGTTCAAGGCCTTTCACTACGGCGTTGATCCCGAGACGCACCGGCTGAATTTCGACACGATTCGCCAGCTGGCCCTTGAGCACCGGCCCAAACTAATCATTTGCGGTTATTCCGCCTATCCCCGCACCATCGACTTTGCCGCCTTCCGGGCCATTGCCGATGAGGTGGGGGCCTATTTGTTGGCGGACATGGCCCACATCGCCGGTCTGGTGGCTGCCGGTGTCCATCCAAACCCCATCCCCCACTGCCATGTGGTCACCACCACCACCCACAAGACCCTGCGGGGCCCCCGGGGCGGACTGATCCTCAGCGGCGATGCTGAGTTCGGCAAACGCTTCGACAAGGCTGTTTTCCCCGGCACCCAGGGCGGCCCCTTGGAACACGTCATCGCCGCCAAGGCCGTGGCTTTTGGTGAAGCCCTCCAACCTGCGTTTGTCGACTACAGCCAGCGGGTCGTCGCCAATGCCCAGGCCCTGGCTGGCCGATTGCAGGAGCGGGGCATTGGCGTGGTCAGTGGCGGCACCGATAATCACATCGTGCTTCTCGATCTGCGTTCGATTGGGTTGACCGGCAAGGTGGCCGATGCCCTGGTCAGTGAGATCAACATCACCGCCAACAAGAACACCATTCCCTTCGATCCCGAGTCTCCTTTTGTCACCAGTGGCCTGAGATTGGGCAGCGCCGCCATGACGACCCGTGGCTTCGATGGCGCCGCCTTCATTGAGGTGGCCGACATCATCGCCGACCGGCTCCTGCTCCCAGATGACGGGGCCGTGGCCCAGCGCTGCCGGGAACGGGTTGATGCCCTCTGCACCCGTTTTCCCCTTTATGGTCCCGCCCGTGCCTTGCAGCCCGCCTGAGATCGGGTTCAAACCCCTTATCGTCTTCCCGGCCTGATGGCGGCCCGTCTCTTGCCGTGAATCTTGCCCAAAGCCCTAATGCGGCCGCCCTGCTGACGGCGCTGCTGGCCGCCCTGCTGACTGCGGTGATCGTGCCCCTGGTGCGCCGGGCGGGTCTCCACTGGGGCGTGGTGGATGCCCCGGATGACCGCAAGCACCACCAGCGCCCGATCGTGCGCTTGGGGGGAGTGGGCATCGTGGCCGGCTTCAGCCTGGCGCTAGCCCTGACCTGGGCCTGGGGGGGCTTCGCGGCATTGGCCCCCGATAAGGATCAGTTGATCTGGACGACCTTGGCCGGCTCGCTCTGCTTCTTTGTGATTGGTCTGGCGGACGACCTCTTTGCCCTGCCCCCGCTGCCCCGGTTGGTGGGCCAGGTGGCCGTAGCCATGGCGGTCTGGAGCCAGGGGGTGCGCATTGGCAGCATTGATCTGCCCTCCACCTTTTTGGGTAACGGGGCGGTTGTCACCCTCCCCCCCTGGATCAGCCTTGGGGCCACGGTGTTTTGGCTGGTGGGCATCACCAATGCCATCAATTGGCTTGATGGCCTCGATGGCTTGGCCGCTGGCGTCAGTGGCATCGCCGCCGTGGCCTTGCTTTCGGTGAGCTACAGCCTCCATCAAAGCGCCCCTGGCTTGTTGGGGGCCGCCCTGGCGGGGGCCTGCCTGGGCTTTTTGCGCCATAACTTCAATCCCGCCAAGATCTTCATGGGAGATGGGGGGTCCTATTTCCTCGGCTTCGCCCTGGCTGCGATCAGCATCGTTGGCCCGGCCAAAGCCCTCACCAGCGTCAGCTTGCTGCTGCCCCTGTTGATTCTGTCGCTGCCGCTGGCCGACATGTCGGCGGTGATCATGGGGCGTCTGCGGGAGGGCCGCTCACCCTTTTATCCCGATCGCCGCCATCTCCATCACCGCCTGTTGCGCAGCGGTCTGAGTCAGCGGCATACGGTGCTTTTGATTTACGCCTTCACCCAGTGGCTGGCTTCTCTGGCGCTGGTGGTGGCCAACGCCGAGTTGCGTTTTCTTTGGCTGGGGCTCGCCACCGCCGTCTTGATCGGCGCCTTGGTGCTCACTCGCCGCAGCCTGGCCCAAGACTTTTGATGACCACCCCAGCCCCTGACCCCCGGCAGGGGGCTGAGCTGCTTTGCATCGGCACCGAGTTGTTGCTTGGCAACATTCTCAACAGCAACGCCCGCTGGCTCGCCGAGCGGCTGGCGGCTCTGGGGGTACCGCATTTTCGCCAGGAGGTGGTCGGCGACAACCGGGAACGGGTGATTACGGCGGTGCGGGCCGCCTCCCAACGCTCTCGTGTGCTGATCACCAGTGGGGGCCTGGGTCCGACCCCCGACGATCTGACTACCGAGGCGATCGCCGCCGCTTTTGATACCCCCCTCCAGGAGCGGCCTGAGGTGTGGGAGTTGATCCAGGCACGGTTGGCAGGTCGGGGTCGCCCGCTGGCCGCCAGTAACCGCCGTCAGGCCTGGCTGCCCCAGGGAGCCCAGGTGCTGCCCAATCCCACCGGCACGGCCCCCGGGATGATCTGGAGTCCCGTGGCGGGCTTCACCGTGCTCACCTTTCCGGGGGTGCCGTCGGAGCTCAAGGCGATGTGGCTGGCCACGGCGGAGCCCTGGTTGCGGCAGGCCGGAGTGGCCGAGGGGGTCTTCGCCAGCCGCCTGTTGCGCTTTTGGGGGGTCAGTGAATCGGCCCTGGCCGAACAGGTGAGCGACCTGCTCGCCCAGGAGAACCCCACCCTGGCCCCCTATGCGGGTCTGGGGGAGGTGAAGTTGCGCATGACGGCCCGGGCAAAGGATGGGGACACGGCCGCCGCCTTGCTGGCACCGCTGGAGGCCGAGTTAAGGCGGCGCAGCGGTCAGAGTTGTTATGGCATTGATGGGGACAGCCTGGCTTCGGTGGTGCTCGAGATGCTGCGCCAGCGGGGCGAAACTTTGGCGGTGGCTGAATCATGCAGCGGCGGCGGATTGGGGGCAGCCTTGACGGCGGTGCCCGGTGCCTCCGATGTGTTTCTGGGCGGTGTGATCGCCTATGCCAATGCGGTGAAGCAGGGCCTGCTGGGGGTTGATCCGCTGGATCTGGAACGCTGGGGGGCTGTTAGTGATCCAGTGGCGGAGGCGATGGCCTTGGGGGCCCAGCGTGTCACCGGTAGTGATTGGGCCCTGGCGATCACCGGGGTGGCGGGGCCGGGGGGGGGCAGTGACCAGAAGCCGGTGGGTCTGGTGCATATCGCCGTGGCCGGGCCGACCTCCTGCCGCAGTGAGGCGGTGCGTTTTGGCAGCAGCCGACCACGGGCCTGGATTCAAGCGCTGAGTGTGGGTGAGGCCTTGAACCGGCTGCGTTTATCGCTGACCTGAGGCCATCGAGGCAGCCAAAAAATGCACATATTGCATCGCAGTGGCCTGGGCAAGAGCAGGGCGCCGATGCAACCCAGGCCCAAGAAGCTAAGGGCGACCCTGATGCAATTGATGTCATCTGGTGCTGATTACACACTTGCTTTAGGGACTCGGGGCGTTAGGGTGAATTGAACCTCAATTGCTGCCACGCATCATGTTGACCGGCCCCGATCTCCTGTCCAAAGTCAAGGAACTCGGCGATGCATCCAAATCCGACTTGGTGCGTAGCTGCGGCTATGTGAGCACCAAGAAGGATGGTTCGGAGCGCCTGAACTTCACGGCCTTCTATGAAGCCCTCTTGGAGGCCAAAGGTCTCAGCCTTGGCGACAACAGCGGCAAGGGTGTAGGCAAGGGGGGGCGCAAGCTCAGCTATGTGGCCACTGTTCAAGGCAACGGCAACCTGTTGGTGGGTAAGGCCTACACCGCCCTTCTGGACCTCAATCCCGGTGATGAGTTCGAGATCAAGTTGGGACGCAAGCAGATTCGTCTTGTGCCTGCAGGTGGTGAAGACGAGGAGTGATCCGTTCGGCCTGGCCGTCAAGACCTCCGTGGCAGAGATACGGAGGTCTTCTCTGCGCCAGGCCATTGATCACGAATCCTGAGGCTTGAACTTTTCCAGCCTTGGGCTGGTGCTTTCCCCATCCCTCCCCAGGGTTTTCCCCAGCGGTTGATGCCTGCTTGGCTGCCCTGGCTGACCACCAAGATTGGGTCTGTGGGAAACCCCTCTCCCCCTTGACGATCCCTGGGGTATTCCTCCGTGGTTCCGCTGCAAAATTGGCCCGTCTGCGGCCAGACGTTTTCCACCCCTTCCAGGATTGAGACGCATGAGACTTTGGTTGATCGGTGCGCTTTGACGACTGGGGCCTTGCCGTGGCCTGATGGGGTCGTCCTTGAAGTGAGCCGTATGACCCAGATTCCCGATCACGCCCCTGCCACGGTGAGCATCGAGAACCAAATGCCGGAAGATCTCTTCACGGCGATGCGCGAGTTCATCTCCCTCCACCCCCAGTGGGATCAGTACCGTCTGATGCAGGCGGCCCTGGCGGGGTTTCTCTTCCAGCACGGTTGCGAGGACCGCGCTGTCGCCCGCCACTACCTGGATGGCCTCTTCCGGCGCGACCGGGACATTGAGCGGCCCGAGCTGCCTCGGCGCGGTGGCCAGCGGTGAGCACCCCAACCGGCGGCCCCGGCTTGGTTGTGCTTGATGGCCACACCACCAACCCCGGAGACCTCTCCTGGGAGCCCCTGGAGCGCCTCGGTGCCCTCCAGGTCTTTCCCCGCACGCCAGCCTCCCTCGTTGCCGAACGGTTGGCCGCAGCCACGGTGGCGATCACCAACAAGACCCCCCTGGGGGAGGCTGAGTTCGCCGCAGCCCCCCACCTCAAGGGGGTGGTGATGTTGTCCACTGGCTATGACGTGGTGGACGGGGTGGCGGCGGCGGCCCAGGGTCTGCCCCTCTGCAACGTGCCCGAGTACGCCACGGCCTCCGTGGCCCAGGCCGTATTCGCCCTCATCCTGGAGCTGACCAACCGCACCGGCAGCCACAACACCGGCGTGCACCAGGGGCGTTGGAGTGCCGCTGCCGATTTCTGCTACTGGGAGGGCCAGCTGCAGGAATTGGCCGGCCAGACCCTTGGCGTGGTGGGAATGGGGCGGATCGGGGCAGCGGTGGCGCGCATCGCCGCCGCCTTCGGGATGGAGGTCCTGGTTCATCGCCGCACCCCCGGGCCGGACCGCACCGATTTGGCTGCCCTGTTGGCCAACAGTGATGTGGTCAGCCTGCACTGCCCGCTGACCAGCGAGACCCGCCAGCTGATCAATGCCGAGCGGTTGGCCTTGATGAAACCCACGGCCCTGCTAATCAACACCGGCCGCGGCGCCCTGATCAACGAAACCGACCTGGCAGCGGCCCTGCATCAGGGTCGTTTAGGGGGGGCCGGACTGGATGTGTTGACCCTGGAGCCCCCCGAGGCCACCAACCCCCTGCTGCAGGCCCCGAACTGCGTGATCACCCCCCACATCGCCTGGGCCACCAAGGCGGCACGGCAGCGACTGATTGCCGAGGTGGCCGCCAATGTCGAAGCGATTCTGGCCGGTCGGCCCCGCCATGTGGTTAATCAGTCGAAGCTCACCGGTTTGATCTAAAGCGGCAAATCCCGGTGGGTGAACAGGTTGGCTCCGCTGGCGTAATCCGCGGCGATATGGCCATCGCCGCGCAGCAGGTAGCGGTAGGTGACCAGACCCTCCAGGCCCACCGGTCCGCGGGGGGGCAGGGTCTGGGTGCTGATCCCCACCTCGGCGCCGAAGCCGTAGCGGTTGCCATCGGCGAAACGGGTGGAACAGTTCCAGTAAACGCCGGCGCTGTCCACCGCTTTCAAGAAGCGCTCGGCCGCAGTGTCGTCGTTGGTGCAGATGGCGTCGGTGTGGCGGGAGCCGTAGCGGGCGATATGGGCGAGGGCGGCGTCCAGCTCGGCGACAACCTTGATGTTGAGGATCAGGTCGGCATATTCAGTGCCCCAATCCGCTTCGCTGGCCGCCAGCGGCACCCCAAGGGAGCAGGCGGCCCCATCTCCCCGCAGTTCGACGCCGGCCGCGGTGAACATGGCGATGGCTGCCGGCACAAAGCTGGGGGCGATGCTCTGATGAACCAGCAGGGTCTCGATGGCATTGCAGGCCGCTGGATACTGGGTTTTGCTGTCCAGCGCCAGGCGCAGGGCTTGTTGGCCATCGGCGGCCGCATCCACATAGAGGTGGCAGAGGCCGGCGGCGTGGCCCAGCACCGGAATGCGGGTGTGGTCCTGGATGTAACGCACCAGGGCATTGGAGCCGCGCGGAATGATCAGGTCCACCAGGCCGTCCAGCTTCAACATGGCCAGGCTTTCCTGGCGACTGGTCAGCATCTCCAGGCTGGCGGGGGACACAGCACTGGCCGCCAGGCCCTCCTTGATGGCGGCCAGGATCGCCTCGGTGCTGGCCATCGCCTCCCGGCCGCCCTTGAGCAGGGCGCCATTGCCGGAGCGGATCGCCAGGGCGGCGATCTGGATCACCGCATCGGGTCGCGCCTCAAAAATCACCCCCAACACCCCCAGGGGCACCGAGATCCGCTCCAGAACCAGTCCCGTATCCAGTTCGCGATGCATCTGGCGCCGACCGACCGGATCGGCCAGGGCCGCCACCTGGCGCACCGCCGCGATGGCTCCGGCCAGTTTGGCCCCATCCAGTTTCAGCCGGGCCAGCAGGGTTGGCGCCAGGTCCTCGGCTGCGGCCCGTTCCAGGTCGGCCCTATTTGCGGCCAGAATCGTTTCGCTGTGGCGCTGCAGTGCGTCGGCCATTGCCACCAGTGCTTGCTGCCGTTCGCTGTCGGCCTTGCGGCCCAGGTCCATGGCGGCGCGCCTGACGGCCGCGGCCCGTGCCAGCAGCTCCGGGCTTGGATCTGGTGGCGGGGAGGCCGTGCCGTCGATCGGGGGGGAGGTCAGCATCGATCCATCATCCCAAGCGGTGGGTCAGCCCAGGCGCTGCAGGGCCAGGCGGGCGGCCCCCAGCCGGCCGGCCCCATTGCCCAGGGCGCAGCGGCGGATGGCCAGCCCCTCGCGGCTGACCTCCAGCACCCGTTGTTCCACTTCCTGCCAGACGGCCGACAGGAAGTGTTCGCTAGCCCCGCTGAGGCCACCGCCGATCAGCACCAGTTCCGGCGTCAGTACGTACAGCAATGAGCTGAGGCCAACCCCCAGCCAGCGCCCGTAGGCCGCCCATACGGCCAGGGCTTCGGCATCACCCGCCGCCGCCCGGCTTTCCAGCTCCCGGGGCGATAGCGGGCTCAGTCGGCCCAGACCGCCAATGCTGCAGTACTGCTCCAAGGAGCCCCGGTTGCCGCTGCGGCAGGGCGGACCCTCGGGATTGACGCAGATCAGACCCGGCTCGGCGGCGGCGCCGCGGTGGCCCAGAAACAGGTGGCCGCCCAGCATCACAGCCCCCCCGACCCCGGTGCCCAGGGTGAGCAGCAGCACATCGCCATGGCTTTGGGCCGCCCCCTGCCAGGCCTCACCCACAAGGGCGCAATTGGCGTCGTTGGCCAGGGTCACGGGGCGCTGCAGTTGGGGTTCCAGCCATTCGGCCAGGGGCACCTCGCGCCAGCCCTCCAGGTTGATCGCGATCCGTGCCACCCGCCCCTGGCGGTCGGTGGGGCCCGGCAGGCCGATGCCGACCCGGTCGGCGCGACCATCAGGATCGAGCTGGGCCACGGCCTCGACGATCGCCATGCAGGTGGCTCCAGGGACCGCCGGCTGGGGTGTCGGCACCTCCAGGGCCGCCAGCAACTGGCCTTGCTGATCAAACCGGCCCAACTTGATGGCGGTGCCGCCCAGGTCCACGCCGATCACTTCCCGGGCGGGGGCGGCTGGGGCGGCGTCATGCCGGTCCGTCGCAGGAGGGTGCGCCAAGGGGGGTGCCGGGTGCCACGGCCCGGTGGGACTGGTGACGCCGACCGTACGGGGGCGACCGCCGCCATGGGGCTTAGAAGCGCAGAAACAGCCGCAGCTGAGAGCCCCAGGAGCCTTGGCTGTCCACCGAAGCCTCAATGTTGATGAGCTCGGAGGCCTTGTAATTCAGGGTCATCTGCGGCGGTATGTCCGTACGGTTCGGGGCCGCCAGCAGCGAAAGATTGACCCGGTCGCTGAGGTCGTAGCCGATTTCAGCCCCCAGCACCAACTGGGGAGGTAGCCGTCTGGAGGTCTGATTGGAGCTGAAGGAGATTTCCGGACTGACATAGGTGGGATAGAGCGCCAGGCTGACCCGCTGCCCCATGGCATCACTCAAGGAGGAGAGCAGTGGTGACAGCAGCGACTGCCCCAGCACCGTCGCCAGGGCCGTGCCCGCCCCGCCCGATCCAAGCCCCGCCAGGGAGTTGCCCCCCACCAGGGCCACCAGCCGTTCCTGGGGCAGGGGGGGAGTGCTGCGCATCTTGATGTTTTCCCCGAGGCGATCGGCAGGACCGCTGACGCTCACCGTTACCAAAATGAGATTGAGCTGGCGCAGGGATGCCGCGCCAGGGGTGAGGGTGGTTGTCGGGGCTCCCGCCACGAAGGCGTCCCGCGAGGTTGGATTGAAGCCGTTGGGCGCGATCAGCCCCAGGCTGTCGGAGATGCGGGTGCGCATGGCGATGTCCAGATAGGGCACCAGCCCGAGGGAGGGGGTGAACACCGCCACGTTGGGGGCCTGGGGATCGAGGCTGAAGCTGGTGGTGAAGAGATTCAGCCGGCCACCCAACAGGCGGACCACCCCGGAGGCCCGCAGGCTGGGGTCCAGGCGGCCGCTGATGCGCAGGGAGCCGCCGGTGTTGAAGCTCGCCACCCTGGGCAGGACCACCCTCAGGTCGGGTCCAAAGCGCAGCCTCAGGTTGTTGAAGGACAGGTAAGGGAAGTTGGGCACGGTTTCGGCCAGGGAGGTGGCCGTGGCCGAGGCCACGTCGGGGCCGAGCAACACCAAGGGCTTGTCAAACTTCCAGTCCTCTTCGATCAGGCGCTGCACGGTGGTGGTGGCACCGCCGGGGCCTTTGCTGATACCCGCCGGCTGGACGTTGAGGGTCCCCCGGCTCACGGTCACCTCCCCGCCCAGCTCCGGCGAGCGCAGGCTGCCGCCCAGGCTTAGCTGCCCCTGGCCCATTGCCTGCAGCCGGTTCATCGAGAAGGGCACCTGGCGCAGCTTCACCATCAGGCTTGGGGGGCCGTCGAGGGGACGGATCAAGCCCAGCTTTCCCTCACCCTGGATCAGCCCGTTGCGACCCACCTGGGCAGTGAGCTGCTGCAGCTCAAGTTGTTTGAAGTCGAAAAGTACAGTCGCTTCGACCTTCTCAAGTTTCTGGCCAAGGAAGCGGCACTGGCCACGGCGCAGCCTCACAAAACCGTTGGCGATCGGCTCGTTGAGGCTGCCGCGCACCAGCAGCCGCAGGTCGGCGCTGCCCTGCTGCCATTCAAGGGCGGAGCCGGCCAAGGCGGAGAGGAAGGTCAAGCCGTCACCCCGGCTGGTGAGCCGGAGTTCCAGCCCGCTCTGGTTTGGGTTCAGGGGGATCTGACCCACGAGGGCGACATTGCTTTGGGCGCCCTGGGCCCGCAGGGCCAGGTCCAGCTGGATAACGGCTTGCCGCAGCTGAATCCGGCCTCGCTCCAGGGTGATCGGTTGGGGACCAATCCGGGCCTGATCCAGGGCCAGGTCCACCACCAACTCGGGATTGGCGCCTCCCAGTCGGTAGGTGCCCTTGAGGCCCAGGCCGCCGCTCAGGCCCCGGGGCACCGGGGCCAGCAGGCCCAGCAGGCCCAGGGTCAAACCCGCCAGCTCGAAATGACCTTCGCCGCCCCGCAAGGGACCATCGAGACGGAAGATCAATGGCCCGCTGCCTAGGGCGTCGTCGCGGTCGCGCTGGCCCAACCAAAGGTGCCCCCTCGCCTCCAGTTGGGCCCGCAGCCGGCCCGGGTCCGGACCGCTGAGGCGCAGGTCGGCGTCCAGGCTGGTTTGCAGTCGGGCCAGCAACTCCTGGCGACTGAGGCGCCGCAGGTCGGCCTGGCGCTGGTTCGCCAGGGCCTCGGCCCGTACCAGGGCCTCCAATTGCTGATCGATGCTGGGGCCCAGGACGTCCCACACCAGGCTGCCCAGATCGCTGGCCTGGCCGATGGCCATGGACTTGGGGATGGGGCCCCGCGCCAGATCCCAGGTGATCGCCATTTGGCGCAGCAGCCCCGCATCCAGACCCCGAGCCACCCAATGGGACTGGAGCGGTCCATTGGGCCGGCCCTCCAGGGCGACCCGCAGACGCCCGGCGGTAAGGGGCACGAGATCGGCCCGCAATTTGTAGCGGTTGCGGTTGTAATCAAAGCTGGCCCGCAGCTGACGGGCAGCCAGGCCGAGGAAGCCGGGCCGCTCGATCTGCGCCGTCCCGGTAACTGAGAGCGGTTGCAGTTCGAGTACGCCACGGCCCCCCAATCGCCCCTGCAGGTTTCGCAGCGGTTGATTCGGGGCCAGGGTCAGGGCCAGACCCTGGAGGGAGAGGCCCTTGGCCTGCCAGTCGTAGTGGCTGGGTCGCCCCTTCAAGCTGAGCTGCCCGCCGCCCCGATCCAGCTGGATCCGCACGGGATGCCATTTGGCATCCAGCCAGGCGTCAATCCGCCCGGGGGGGGCCGGGGCTGCGGCGGCCAGCTGCAGCTGGCCGCCCGAGCGAGCCTTCTGGCTGCCGCTGCCCACCAGTCCCTGGAAACGGCCGCTCCAGGTTTCGCGCAGGGCCACGGGGCCGGCGCCTGGTTGCTGAATCCGGAGTTGCAGATCGGCCGCCAGCAGGTTGAGGGGGCCCGTCACGGGGCCTTGGGCATCGAGATGGCCCTGCAGGCGGGTGCCCACCAGGGGGCTGAGGCGGCCCAAGGGGTAATGGCGCAGGTCTAGCTGGCTGGTCAGATCGCCCATCACCAGCCCCCGACCTGGCTTTAGGTCCAGGGGCAGCTGGGCGCTGGCCTCCAGTCCCTCGGCCCGCAGCCGTTCCAGCCGCAGCAGGCCATCCCGCCAGGCCACCGCCGCGCTCCAGGCCCCCAGCAGGGGATGCTGGCCGGCCAGTTCGGACCCCAGGCTGAGGGCGGGGGCCGCCAGCCGTCCCCCCAGCTGCAGCCGCCCCGCCAGGGGCTGTTGCCGCAGCCAGACGGGCAGGCGGGCCAGCGGCGGCAGGTCGCTGGCAATCACCTGCCAGGGGCCCTGCAGATTCAGCACCCTGCCGATCGAGCCGTTGAGATCGAGCCGGGAGGCGCCGCGCCGAGCCTGGACGCTGGCCCCCAGGATTCCGTCCTTGCCCAATTGGCCCCCCAGCCTGGCGAGCAGGGGCGAGGGGCCGAGGCCAAGACCCTTGGGCGGTGCGGCCTGCACCAGCAGATCGAGGCGTCGCTGGCGGGTCAGCCGCCCGGCGATCGTTCCTGCCCAGGTCTGATACCGCCAGCGACTGGAGGCCAGCTCCAGCTGCTTGTCATTGCAGCGCAGGGGCAGGGGCGCCAGGGTCAGGTCCGGGGCGTTGGGGCTGGCTCGCCAGCGGACGTTTTGGGCCTTGAGGAAGCCGCTGCAACCGGCCACCCCCTGCTGCAGGCTCAGCCGCACCTGGCCATCGGCGTATCCCGTCAGGCGGGAGGAGGGCGGCAGGGGCAACAGCGGGGTGAGGGGGGGGAGGGCCAAGCCCCGGGCCGTGAAATCCCCCTGCCAACGCTGGCCCTGACCCTGGCCCTGGCCCCATTGGCCCTGGCCCGAAAGCAGCAGGGCGCCGGGATCCTGGGGCCATTCCAACCGGGCGCGCCCGTCGATGCGACTGGCCGGCAGGTTGAGGTCGGCCTGGCCGCGGACCCGGGCCTGCAAAGGCCCCCGGTTGGGCTGGGAGAAGCCCCAAAGCCGCACCTTGGCCGGCTCCAGCAGCCGGAAGGTCAGGTTGAGCCTGGGGGGCCGGCGGCCCGGCGCCATGGTTCCCAGTTTCCAGATCTGCCCCAGGCGGTTGCGGCGCAGGTCGACTTCGGCGCCGATGAAATCCAGCTCCAGCTGGAGGCTCTGCTGCTGCCAGCTGGCCAAGGGCCGCACCCTCGCCCGCACCCCGCGCACATCGATGGTCGAGTCATCGCCCTTGCCAGGCAGGAAACGGCTGGGACCCACCTCCAGCCCCCCAGGGCCAAAGCCCTGATAGGAACCCAGCTGCAGCGGGTGGCCCATGACGGTGCCCACCTGACGTTCGATCCAGGGTCGCCAGTGGCCATAGAGCCCGGCCAGCAGCCGATCGGAGCCGATCCAGGCCAAAAGTGCCAGAGCTGCCACCGCACTGCCGGTCAAAACCAAGGCCAGCAACAGCCGAGCGGGGAAGCGGCGGGGCGAACGAAAGCCCTTGGAAGGCGGGGGCTCAGGCAGCAAGGTCATCCACCTTGAACTGTCACCGCCTGGGTCGGCCGCAATATAAGGGGCCTGTGCCGTTTGCCCAGTCCCCATGGCTGCCGATCCCACCTCTCTTCAGGCCGGCCTCTGGCTGGGCGCGGCCGCTGGCGTTCTGGCGGCCTTGACGGTGGCCGCCTTCATCTTGCGCTGGGGGTTCCGTTTTCGCTTGGTGGGCGTCACGAGCTTCACGGCCCTGTTGGCGATCTCTTGCCTGGCCTTTGCGGTCAGCTATGTGCCCCGGGTGAGCGTGCCGGGGGCGGTGCAGGTGCCGATTGTTTTCGACAACGGCGGGGATCTGGTGGTGGCCGCCGCCCCGGCCGATCTGGCCCCCGAGGCTTACGCCCCCACGGTCGAGCAGGTGGCCCGCAATCTGCGGGCCAGTGGCCGCGTCAGTCCCAATGGGGTGGTGCGCGTTCGTTTGCGGGGCTTCGACAATGCCGTTGAGGGCCTTTCAACCCCCAAGGTGCTTGCGGAAGCGCGGCGGGATCTGGCCGGTCAGACGATCACCCTGGTGCCATGAGGGCGGACGGCGGCGAGCCTGGATTTGGGGCTGTGCCGCATCAGTTTCGCTCTGAAGTGAGAGTGTTAAGGGCCGCCGGGATCGGCGATTGGGGTGGACTGGCCCCGCTGGATGACTCCCGCTTGCGTCAGCTCGCCGCCCCTGGCCAAGCCAGTGAGGCCCGACTAAAGCGCCTGCGGGCCCAAGCTCGCCTGATCGGGGACCTGCAGCTGCGCCCCGAGGAGGCGTCCCTGTTGTTGCACGCCGGCATCCCTGGGGCGGCGGCCCTGGGGGGGGCCGATCCCCAACGCCTGCTCAACCAGGTGCACCGCTTGCAACGCCGCCTCACCGGCCCCAGCGTGCCCCTGCTGGCCATGGCCACCTTGCGGCTCTGGATCGGCCGCGCCCAGGCCAGTCGCTCGCGGAACTGACCCTGGGGGCCAGGGGGGGAGGGGGCGAATGCATGGAATGGATTACACGCCCTTTGCTTGCACGGTCATCCCCATGGTTCAGGCTTGCCTCTCGATGCTGAGGTTTCGCTTTTCACCGGTGATCGGTGTGGCCATGGTTCTGCTGGCGACCAGCGGTTATCCGGTTGGTGGTCCCCTGCTACCCGCCCGGGCGGCTTCAGCTCTGTTGGAAAGCGTCAAGCAGAACCCCGGCCTGGCTAAGAGTCTTTGCGCTCAGTTCAAGCAGCTCAACGCCAGCGGCCAGTCCGCCACCTCACCCCAGGCCATTGCCAGCGTGGCCCGCAACCAGGGACTTTCGACCGTGGATGCCGAAGTGCTTGCCACCTATGTGATCGGCTTGCACTGCCCCGACGTGTACTGAGTGGCCCGCTCCCAGGAAGCCCAGATGCGGGCCGATGACGGTGCCCTGCTGGCCGGCCGTCTCTGGTTTCCTGAGGAGGGACCTGGACCTTGGCCGGTGCTGTTGATGCGCCAGCCCTACGGCCGGGCCATCGCTTCCACCGTCACCTACGCCCACCCCAGTTGGTATGCCGACCGGGGTTTTGTCGTCGTGGTGCAGGACGTGCGCGGCTGCGGTGATTCCGAGGGCCAATTCAGGGGCTTTGGCCAGGAGGCCGTCGATGGGGCCGCGGCGGTGCGCTGGGCGCGCCGCCTGCCATTGGGTAATGGGCTGGTGGGCAGTTACGGGTTTTCGTATCAGGGGCTCAGCCAACTGCTGATCGACGCCGCTGAGGAGCCTGCTCCAGCCGGCTTGGACGACCCCCTGCCCGATTGCCTGGCCCCCGCCATGGCCGGCCTGGACGAGCGTCTTCACTGGGCGAGTACGGGGGGGGCCCATTGGTGGAGCCTGGGCCTGGCCTGGGCCCTGCAGTTGGCCGCCGCTGCCTGCCGCCGCCGTGGCGATGGGGCTGGCTGGTGGGAGATTCGCCGCAGCCTGGAGACCGGCCGTTTTTTGGAAGAAGGCCCCGCTCTGTTGGCCCGCCATGACCCTGGGGGCATGGGAGGTCGCTGGCTCGGCCTGGATCCGGCCCGGCCCGGCGATTGGCAGATCCATCCGGTGGCCCCAGCGTTGCTGCGGCGTCCCCTGCTGCTGATCGGCGGCTGGCACGATCCCCACCTGGGTGGGGTGTTGGATCTGTGGCAGCGGGCGCACCAGGCTGGCGGCAATCCGGAACTGCTGATCGGCGCCTGGACCCACCTGCAATGGCGCGGCGGCTGCGACGAGCGCCAGTTGGCTTTTTTTCGGCGCCATCTGCTGGGGGCACAGGACCCAGCCACCCAGCTGCCATCCACTCCACTGCCACCCACCCCGGCGCCGCCCACTGGTGGGGCCTTAGCCGGGGGCAGCCCGGACCAGCCCGCCCCCGTCAGCACCGATCCGGTGCTGCTCCAGGACCTGCGCAGCGGCATCTGGCATCCCTGGTCTCCCCCGTCCCCCCCCGTCCCCCTGGGCTGGCGTTTGCAGAGTCGGGGGCTGGCGGCGGTGCGTTCACTGGAGGGGCGGCTGGTGGCGGCCGCTGGCAAGGCTGGCGAGCCGCCTTCGCCGCCGGGGGAGGGAGTGGTGGTGCTGGTGCATGACCCCTGGCGTCCGGTCCCCGGTCGGGGGGGCCACCTGGGCCTGGATGCCGGCCTGGTGGAGCGCGGCGACATCGATGGGCGGGCCGATGTGGTCTGCTTCAGCAGCGAACCCCTGGCGACCTGCCTTGATTTGCTGGGCCGTCCCTGGCTCGAACTGGGGGTGGCGGCGGACCAGCCGGGTTTCGACCTCTGCGGCGCCCTGGCGGTGGTGAGCGCCGATGGCACCCGGGTAAGCCAGATTTCCACCGGCTTCCTGCGCCTGCGGGGGGAGCACTGCCGGCAACGGCAAGAGCTGCGCCTTGAGTTGCAACCCCTGGCAGCCACCCTGGCCCCCGGGGAGCGGTTGCGCCTCTCCCTGGCCGGTGCCGCCTGGCCCCAGATCGCCGTCAACCCCGGCGACGGCCAGCTGCCCCGTACGGCTCCGGGCCCAGGGCACCGGGTGATCACCTTGCAGTTGCATCTGGCCGGGGCCTGGCTGGGGCTTGACCCCCTGCTGGCCTGTGGGTCTGGCCCCCATGGGTCTGGCCCCAATGGGTCTGGCCCCATTGGGGCTGGCCCCATGGGGGCTGGGGCACACTGAAGGGACCATTGCCCCACCATTGCCATGCCGCGTCCGACCCTGAGCGCTGGGCTTCCAGCCCTTGCCCTGGCCGTCGCTGCGGTCCTGGCCCCCCAGCTCGGTCAGGCCCAGGCGCCCCTGGTTCAGGCACCTGTGGTTCAGGCTCCCTTGGCGGCCCCTGTCTTGGCGGCCCCTGTTGCTCCTAGCCGCAGCCAGCCGAGTGCTGCCCTCAGTGAGGAGAGGGCCCGGGCTGCGGCCGAACAGATCCTCAA
This sequence comes from Cyanobium sp., assembly GCA_044359075.1. Classification (GTDB taxonomy): domain Bacteria; phylum Cyanobacteriota; class Cyanobacteriia; order PCC-6307; family Cyanobiaceae; genus Cyanobium. The sequence goes on from JBIKMU010000025.1 coordinate 35,575, forward strand.
GGCCCTCAAGGAAGGCGATGCCGAGGCCCGCTTCGCCCAATTCGCCCCCAAGCTGCAGCGCATGAGCAGCCCGGCCATGGTGCGCAGCCATCTGCGCAACCAGCCCCGCATTCTCAGCTGGACCCTGGGCTCGGTGGTCCCTGGGGTGGATTCCAGCGCGGTCGGAGCCCGTCTGGTCACCAGCGCCGGGCCACGTCAGCTGTTGATGATCATTGATAACGAGGGAAGGCTGGAGGGATACCACTTCGACGCCGCCGATGTGGCCGCTGAAACGGTGGCGCGTCAATTTGTTCAGGCCCTGATTGAGGGCCGATATGTTTTTGCCTCCAGTTTCCTCGGCCCCAAGTTGCAGGAGGAGATCCCCCCGGCGGCCTTGCAGCGCAAATGGCAGGCACTGCAGCAGCGCACCGGCAATGTGGTGAAAGTGGAGAAGGTCGCGCGCGCCGAGGACACCACCGACATGAAACTAGTGCTGGTGCTGACGAAATTCACACGACTCAGTGACAATATTTTTGTGATTCTCGACCGTCGCAACGCCATCATCGGCGTTGATTTCCCCACCGATCCGGCCCTGCCTGGCACCCGCTGAGGGTGCCGCAGAGCTTAAGCTCCCGGCGCGCCCCGTTTTACCCAGCCGCCATGTCCGTAACCCGCCTTGAATGGATGGCTGAGGACGCGCAGCGTCTGGCGGACTGTCGTCACAACCATCCAGCGGCCATCCTGGGACCCCAACAACTCAGTGACGGCAGTTGGGTTGTGCGCTGCTGGATGCCAGATGCGGAAACCGTTGAGCTGATGCTGGAGGGGGAGGCGACGGCACGGCCCACCCAGACCCCCCATCACCCTTGGATCTTTGAGGCCGAGGTGCCAGCGGATCCCGGCTGTCGTTACCGGCTGCGGGTGCTTCGGGCCGGCATCGTGCATGAGCAGTACGACCCCTGGGCCTTTCGTCAGGAGTGGATGGGCGAATTGGATCGCCACCTCTTCGCCGAGGGCAACCATCACCACATCTGGCGTCGCATGGGCGCCCATGGCGGCGAAAGGGAGGGGGTGATGGGCGTGCAGTTCTGCCTGTGGGCACCCAATGCCAGCTCCGTGGCGGTGATGGGCGATTTCAATGGTTGGGATGGACGCCATCACCCGATGCAACAGCGCCTGGGAGGCAGCTGGGAGCTGTTCATCCCTGGCATGAAGATGGGCGATATTTATAAATATGAGATCCGTAATCAGTCCGGTCATTGCTATCAGAAGTCCGATCCCTATGGCTTTCGCCATGAGGTACGTCCCAATACCGGCTCGATTGTGGCGGAACTGGGTAGTTACAACTGGAGCGATGGCGATTGGCTGGATCAGCGCGATAACCGCAATCCGATTGAGCAGCCGATATCCGTCTACGAAATGCACTTAGGCAGCTGGATGCATGGTTCCACTGATACCCCCTTCATCGAAGCGGATGGCACGGCGCGACCGCCGGTACCTGCGGCTGATCTCAAGCCCGGGGCGCGGTTGCTCACCTACGGCGAGCTGGCGGATCGATTGATTCCCTATGTCAAGGCCCGTGGCTTCACCCATATCGAGTTGATGCCGATTTCCGAGCACCCATTCGATGGCTCCTGGGGATATCAGGTGACCGGCTGGTATGCCCCCACCAGCCGCTATGGCAGCCCCGATGAATTCCGGGCCTTTGTCGACCGTTGCCATGCCGAGGGTCTGGGTGTGATTCTGGACTGGGTGCCTGGCCATTTCCCCAAAGATGGCCACGGCCTGGCGTTCTTTGATGGGGCCCACCTCTACGAGCATGCCGATCCCCGTATTGGTGAGCACAAGGAATGGGGCACGCTGATTTTCAACTACAGCCGCAATGAGGTTCGCAACTTCCTGGTGGCGAATCTTGTCTATTGGTTTGAGGAATTTCACATCGATGGCATCAGGGTCGATGCCGTGGCCTCCATGCTGTATCGGGATTATCTGCGCCCCGCCGGCCAGTGGTTGGCCAACGAACATGGCGGCCGCGAAAACACGGAGGCGGTGCAGTTTCTCCAGCAGGCCAATCACGTGCTGTTCCAGTATTTTCCTGGTGCTCTGTCAATCGCCGAGGAATCCACCACCTGGCCGATGGTCACCCAACCGACCGAGATTGGCGGGCTGGGCTTCAACTTGAAGTGGAACATGGGCTGGATGCATGACATGCTCGATTACTTTGAACTTGATCCCTGGTTCCGGCAGTTCCATCAAAATAATGTCACCTTCTCAATTTGGTATGCCTTCACTGAAAACTTTATGCTGGCCTTGAGCCACGATGAAGTGGTGCATGGCAAGAGTAATCTCCTCCAGAAAATGCCAGGAGATGACTGGCAGAAGTTCGCCAACGTCAGGGCCTTGTTGGCCTATATGTGGACCCATCCAGGCAAGAAAACCATCTTTATGGGCATGGAATTTGCCCAGCGTTCTGAATGGAATATCTGGGGGGATCTGCAGTGGAGTCTGTTGCAATATGAGCCCCACCAAGGTCTGCAGCGCATGGTGGATGACCTGAATGAATTCTATAAAAATGAGCCAGCTCTCTGGCGCGATGATTTCAATCAATTTGGCTTCCAGTGGATCGATTGCAACGACAATCGTCATTCAGTGATTAGTTTCATGCGCCGCGAAAGCACCACGGGGCGCTGGTTGGTGGTGGTGGCCAACTTCACCCCCCAACCCCATTCCCACTACCGCATTGGCGTCCCCTTGGAGGGGTTCTATGCCGAGGCCTTCAACAGCGACAGTGGTCGCTACGGCGGCAGCAACCTCGGCAACCTCGGTGGCAAGTTCAGCACCGCCACTCCCATGCATGGCTACGAGCATTCTCTCGATCTCTGCCTGCCCCCCCTGGGTGTGCTGGTGCTGCGCCGCGATGAGGTCCGCAGTGTGTTGACTGCCGCGGGCGACGTCAGCGGCATTTGAGCTGTCTTGGTCTGCTTGCCTGAGCACCTGCCTTGTCACCGACAGCTCAGATGCCCGTCCTCGCTGGCATTCATTGGCCAATAGATACTGCCGCCATGCCTCGGCCGCATTCCCTCGGCCCCCAGTCGCTTGCGGTGCGCCCGCCTCTTGCTCGGGTTGGCGGTGCTGCTGCGGGGCCTCCTCCATCAGACGACGAATCGCGGAGCCTTGCTTGCGCTAGCCGGTGAGGTCCAGGATTTCGGCCATCTCCAGATCTGAAAGTTGCGGGCCAGATTGGTTTGGTCTAGATGATGGTGCCATCGTCAATGGTCGTGTTCTTCTCTATCACCACGATGCCACTGCGGATCGTGAACCCCAGCGCCGTGCGATCGGCCTCCTGCACGCGATCCTTGTTGATCACCTGAACGTTGCAGCCGATTCTGACGTTCTTGTCCAAAATCGCGTTGGAAACCTTGGATCCTTTACCGATCCCCAGAGGCACGCCTCCTTGGGCACGTACGACAGCACGTTCGCGTTCCGACTCGAAACTGTCGGCACCCATCACCAAAGTGTCCTTAAGCACGACCCCCTCCTCGACCCGTAATCGCAACCCGAGCACACAGTGATCGACCACACAACGGTCGAGTCGGCATCCCTCACTCAGGATCGAACGTTGAACCTGGGCGTCGTGGATCTGGCTGGGCGGCAGGTAGCGGGCACGCGTGTAGATCGGCGCTTTCTCATCATCAAAGCTGAAGGCGGGCTGCTCATCGGCCAGGGCAAGGTTCGCGTCAAAGAAAGCCTTGATCGTGCCGATGTCTTCCCAGTAGCCATCAAACAGGTGGCTCTGCAAGTGATGGCCTGTGCTCAAGGCAGCTGGAATGATGTCCTTGCCAAAATCGGTGGCTTCAGGGTGGCTGTTGAGCAGCTGGAACAGCGTTTCCCGTTGAAACACATAAATCCCCATCGAAGCCAAAAACGGCCGCCGCAGGGCTTCCTCTTGGCTCAGTCCCAGGGCGCCGGTGTCGACGCGCATGGCCTCGAGGGCTTGGCCGCTGGGTTTTTCCCGGAATTCCCGGATCTGCCCATCGGCATCGGTGCGCATCAGCCCGAAGCCAGTCGCCGTTGCGGCATCCACCGGCAGGGTCGCCACCGTCAGCGCCGCACCGCTGGCCCGGTGGGCCTTGATGAAGGCCTGGTAATCCATGCGGTATAGCTGATCACCGGAAAGGATCAGCAACTGATCCACATTCCACGCCTCAATCAACTCTCGGTACTGGCGCACAGCATCCGCTGTGCCCTGAAACCAGCTTGGACTGTCGGGGGTCTGCTGGGCCGCCAGCACCTCGACAAAGCCGTCACTGAAGCCAGAGGAGAGGTTGTAGGTGAGGCTGATGTGACGGTTGAGGGATTGACTGTTGAATTGGGTGAGCGCGTAGATCTTGTTGATCCCGGAATTGATGCAATTGCTGATCGGGATGTCGATCAGGCGATAAATGCCGCCCAGGGGAACCGCAGGCTTGGCGCGGGTGAGGGTCAGGGGTTGCAGGCGCGTGCCGGCGCCGCCGCCCAGGATGATGGCCAGTACATGCTTCACGCGCTGATCTCTCGCTTGAGGTGGAAATAGAGCTGGTTTGGATCTTTGTACTGCTGTGGCAGGCAGTGATGCAGGTTCCTGAGGCGATGCCAGCAAACGCTCCGCTCAGATTTGAACCATGCCGCAGCGCATTCCCTTCAGCACCGCCTGGAGACGGTTGTGCACGTTGAGGGTTTGCAGGAGCCGCTTGGTGTAAGTGTGGGCGGTTTCGTTGCTCACCACAAGGCGCGTTGCGATCTCCCGGTCGCTGAGGCCACTGGCGAGCAGGTCGAGAACTTCATACTCACGGGGGGTGAGCCTGGGACAGCTCAGGTAGGGCAGGATGCCAGAGCGGAGGGAGGGGCTGCGGTAAGAGTGCCCACCAAGCACGGCCATCACGGCGGCCCGCAGTGGCTGCTGATCGTCGACAAAATCCGCCTCGGCCACAACGGCTTCCAGCCATGGTGCCTCGCTGCACTCGGCGGGAATCGCATCCCCCAGCGCCAGAATGACGCAGTGGAGCTTGGGATGGAGCTGGCGAGCCTCACGCACCAGATCGAACCCATTGCCGCTTTCCAGAAAATCGGTGCAGACCAGCAGCTGGTAAGGCTCGTCAGCTTCAGCCGCCAGATAGCCCAAACAGGCCTCCTGATCGGTGACGGCGCAGGTGATGCGGGAATACCCTCCGAAGCTGCGGCACAGGGCCCGCAGCAGGAAGCGACCTTTGGCCGCCACCGCGACCCGGCCTGGTATTTCCATCGATTCCAGCCCTTCCTCAGGGGTGCCGTTTGCGGCATTGGCCAGAAAGGGTGTGAGATCCATGCTCGTGGGATTGCCCCCTGGCAGGGAAGCGATGTAAGCAAGTAACAACCCTAGACAGGGGGAGGCGTGCCAGCGAGGCGATCACGGCTTAGTCGTCGTAGACGCGGCAGTTGATGTCGGAGGGATTGAGGTCACAGAACACATCGAAGGGGGAGGGGGCCTCGGCCTCCTCGGGGTGGCGCTTTTGGAACTCCTCCAGTTCCCTGACGTGTTTCGCGATCTTGTTGGCGGTCGCTTTCTCACCTTTGGCCTCGGCCTCGGTGATGGCGGAGCGATAGGTCTGGAGCTGATCTGCGATGGTGGCCATGGCACACAGCCCCTGCCAGATCCATCGAAGAGACACCCGACCCGGCGATCGCTGGGCAGCGTCTGCCGTTATGCCGTGATTCAGGTCTTTCTGCTCATCCTGCGGGCAGCATCGTGGCGCTGTCCGTGGATTCGGCCGGGTGGCAGGCTGGTGCGGCTGCGCAGGATGAATTTCACATGGCCGATGCTCCGTAGCTCGTTGCCCTGGCCCTGGTGGAGTTCGACGGCAAGTGCGCCCTGCCGCTCACCGGCAAATCCCAATCCGCAGCAGCTGCCGATGCCGTCGATCCCGGCGATGACGGCCGCACCTTGGCGCTGGAACTGTTGCTGCGCCTATGGCAGCGCAGCGAGGAGGGCCCTCTAACGGGCCCCTGGGGAAGGCCAGACTGCTGCTGCTGGAACTGCCAATGGAGCTGATGAGCGAGCAGTTGCCGCTGCTCAAGGCGAACTGGATCTCCGGCGGTGAGACGGCATCGCTCCTCAACAACTTGGAGGGTCTGGCGATCAGGGCTTGGCGGATCACGATCGCCAAGTACGAGCCGGTGAGCTTCATCGCCTGGCCCTGATCACCTGTTGGCCAGACCCCCATCTGGGGACAATCGGCCAACAGGTTCGATGCGTCACCGTTATGCGGCAGCCTGAGAGGCTATGTAAAGGCCACTGCTCAATCCACGACGATGGACATCTGCCGCTATCACAACGCCAACAATCAAATGGTGATCCTGCGTTGTATCGGTCCGGAGGCTTTCTTCCAGGAAAAGGTGGTCTTCCCGTTTGAGGATTTGCTGTTTCGCTGTCCACCCCAGAGCCGCGTCGACATCTGGTCCCATGGCCTCACGGGGGGCGGAGCAACTCGATTCGATCCATGTGCAAGATCTGCTGTTGTCAGCCGAGCTAGCTGTCCCCGTAGGACGCTGACACCGGACAACTCGCTCAGACCTTGCCCGAGACGACTACCACGGCCAGCAACAAGGCCACCAACACAAGCTCACTCAGCATTGTCTCCATCGGCATGACCGGTTCCCTGCTCAGATCCACACTGTCTCCTATTGATCCTCACGACGCGCCCCCCAAGCGGGGGCAAAGCCTCCCCGGATGGGGACTGGGCATGCGGCACCCTGCCGCAACAGGCTGATCAGCGAAACGGTCCAGGCTGGACCGACTTGCCCTCCCTGCTGCCATGGCCACCTACAAGGTCACCCTCGTTAATGCCAACGAGGGCCTGAACCGCACCATCGACTGCGGCGATGACCAGTCGATCTTTGATGCAGCAACGGATCAGGACATTGATCTGCCGGTCTCCTGCCGCGCTGGTTCCTGTTCCTCCTGCGCCGGCAAGCTGATCAGCGGCAGTGTGAACCAGGATGATCAGGCCTTCCTCGACGAGGACCAGATCGCCGCCGGCTTCGTGCTGACCTGCGTGGCTTTCCCCACCTCGGACTGCACGGTGGAAACCCACGCCGAAGAGTCGCTCTATTAAGGCGTTGCCCAGCCGACAGCCGCCCAGGCATGAAAGTCTGCGGGTCTTAGTAGCTGGCTGCCTTCTGCGACGCGAGATTGATGGCGAGCGATCCCCCCGGATGGGGACGATGGCGACGACTTCTGACTACGCGAGCTGGTGCGCCCCACCCCTCGACCTCTGGGATGGGACCTCTGGGGGAGCAAAGATGTTCTTCCATTGCTCGGTCGTTTCCGAGAGCTGCCTTAGGGCCAAACTGGGCCAGGCCTTGAGCTCAGCCGATGACCGCGGTCCTCATCCCCTTCCCGATCGACTTGGCTGCTTTTCAGCCCCTCAGCCTCGATCCAGCCCAGCCAGTCCTCAGCCCCGATCAAAAGGCGACGCTGCGGGCCAACATCGAGCTCTGCCGAGACGCGATCATTTTCTTTACGGCCACAGGTGCAGCCCGAGGGGTTGGCGGTCATAGCGGCGGTCCCTTTGACACGGTGCCGGAAGTGATGATCCTCGATGCCTTTTTCCGCGGCGCACCGGATCGTTTCCTGCCGGTGTTCTTCGATGAGGCCGGCCACCGCGTGGCCACCCAGTATCTGATCAGCGTGCTGCGTGGTCAGCTGCCGGCCGAAGCGTTGCTGCAGTACCGCGCTGCCCATTCACGGCTACCCGGCCATCCGGAACTCGGCCTCACCCCCGGTGTGCAGTTCAGTTCCGGCCGTCTGGGTCACCTCTGGCCGTTTGTGAATGGCGTGGCTCTGGCCCATCCCGGCAAAACCGTGTTTTGCCTTGGCTCCGACGGGGCGCAGCAGGAGGGTGATGACGCCGAGGCGGCCCGCTTTGCCGTGGCCCATGGCCTGAATGTGAAGCTCGTGATCGATGACAACGACGTCACCATTGCCGGGCATCCCTCCCAGTACCAGCCCGGTTACGACCTGGAGCGCACCCTGTCCGGCCATGGGCTGCTGAGTCTCAGCGGCAACGGTGAAGATCTGGACGATCTCCATCGGCGCCTCTGTCTGGCTGTGAGCAACAGCGGTCCCGTTGCGGTGATTAACAAACGGCCGATGGCAGTGGGAATCGACGGGCTGGAGGGCTCCACTCACGGCCATGACGTGATCCCGGTGGACCTGGCAATTGCCTACCTGGAGAAGCGCGGTCAGGAGGCGGCCGCCACCTATCTCAAGGGCATCATCAAGCCCGTTAATCCGGCCACTTTCCTGGGCTCAGGCCAGCGGCTGGAGGCGAACCGCAACGTGTTCGGCGATGCGGTGGTGGAGCTGCTTGCGGCCATGCCGCTGCCGGTTCGCAAGGACAAGGTACTGGTGGTGGACAGCGATCTTGAGGGTTCCTGCGGCCTGGCCCAGATCCGCAAGGCCTATCCCGAAATCTTCGTGAGTGGCGGCATCATGGAGCGGGCCAACTTCTCGGCAGCGGCAGGGTTCGGCATGGAGGCGGGCCGCCAGGGCATCTTCGCCACCTTCAGCGCCTTTCTGGAGATGCTTATTTCCGAGATCACCATGGCCAGGCTGAACGGTGCAAATGTGCTGGCCCATTTCTCCCATGCCGGCATCGACGACATGGCGGACAACACCTGCCATTTCGGCATCAACAACCTGTTCGCCGACAACGGTCTCGAAGAAGACGAGAGCACCCGGCTGTACTTCCCGGCCGATGCGGCCCAGATGCGGGCCTGCGTGCAGGCTGTGTTCAACGATCCCGGGCTGCGCTTCATCTTCTCCACCCGATCGAAGGTGCCGAACCTGCTGGATGCCGATGGCAACAATCTGCATGGTGAGGGCTATCGCTTCGAGAGCGGCAAAGACGAAGTGGTGCGTGATGGAACCGCTGGCTATGTGGTGAGCTACGGCGAAAGCCTTTACCGAGCCCTTGATGCGGTGGAACGACTGCGGGCCGAGGGGGTCGATGTGGGTCTGATCAATAAGCCTACGTTGAATGTGGTGGATGAAGCCATGATCGCCAAGCTGGGACAATCACCGTTCGTTCTGGTGGTGGAATCGTTTAACCGGCGTACGGGCTTGGGTAGCCGCTACGGCTCCTGGCTGCTGGAGCGCGGCCATGCCCCCCGCTATGGCTATCTGGGCACCCACAAGGAGGGCTGCGGCGGGCTGTGGGAGCAGTTTCCCCACCAGGGCCTTGATCCCGACGGGATCATCAGCCATGTGAAAGGAATGCTTGCCTGAGCGACTAAGCGGCCGAACTTGCGCCTGAGTTGAAGATAACGACTGCTTGGGCTCCTTTCATCACTGTGGCAGGTATTGATGGTGCCTCGCCGGCCCGTGCGCGATCTGCTGCCGCAGCTCCAGGCCTTGCGCGAGGAGCTGCCCCTTCAGCTCATTAGCGTTGTCGACGCCGTTCGTGCCCCAGCCATCGCGATGGGCTGCAACTGCCCCATAAAAAAAATGCCCCCTCTTACAAGGGGGCTTTGTTCTTGATTAGCTGGTGAAAGGCTTAAAGCCCAACCATCTCAGCAGATCAACCGATCGAAGGGGCGGTCAGCGCCACTGGGGTGGCGGTGGCAGCAGCCAGGTCGAGGGGGAAGTTGTGAGCGTTGCGCTCGTGCATCACTTCCATGCCGAGGCCGGCACGGTTGAGCACATCGGCCCAGGTGTTGATCACGCGGCCTTGGCCGTCGAGGATCGACTGGTTGAAGTTAAAGCCATTCAGGTTGAAGGCCATGGTGCTGACGCCCAGGGCGGTGAACCAGATGCCGACAACGGGCCAGGCAGCCAGGAAGAAGTGCAGGCTACGGCTGTTGTTGAAAGAGGCGTATTGGAAGATGAGACGACCGAAGTAGCCATGGGCTGCAACGATGTTGTAGGTCTCTTCTTCTTGGCCGAACTTGTAGCCGTAGTTCTGGGATTCAGCTTCGGTGGTTTCACGCACCAAGGAGCTGGT
>JBIKMU010000003.1:0-165270 GCA_044359075.1 Cyanobium sp.
GGGTGTAGTCCCTGGCGGTGCTCCCCGACGGGCGGCTCGCTTCGGGGGCAGGTGATCGCACCATCAAGCTCTGGGATCCGGCCAGCGGCCAGCTCCAAGCCACCCTGGAAGGCCATTCCGACTGGGTGAGAGCTCTTGCGGTGCTCCCCGACGGGCGGCTCGCTTCGGGGGGAGACGATCGCACCATCAAGCTCTGGGATCCGGCCAGCGGCCAGCTCCAAGCCACCCTGGAAGGCCATTCAGGCTGGGTGTATTCCCTGGCGGTGCTCCCCGACGGGCGGCTCGCTTCGGGGGCAGGTGATCGCACCATCAAGCTCTGGGATCCGGCCAGCGGCCAGCTCCAAGCCACCCTGGAAGGCCATTCAGGCTGTGTGCTATCCCTGGCGGTGCTCCCCGACGGGCAGCTCGCTTCCGGGTCCTCCGATCACACCATCAAGCTCTGGGAACCAACCACCGCCAAACCCGAATCCAGCCAGCCGCTCTTCGTAGCCGATGCCGCCATCACCGCCCTGGCCTTCCTCCCCACTCCCCCAACCCTGGTAGCCGGAGACGCCAGCGGCCGATTGCACTGGTTGCGCCTGCCCGGGCCCTGAGCCAGCCGCCCAGGCATGTTTCGCTTTGCACGGACCCCCTGCAGCCCCCGGTCGCTTGCCCTTAGATGGAAGCATCGCCGTTGCTGCGGCCCGCCGTAACCCATGACCACCACACTCACCCCTCCCACCACCACCGGTAGCGTCGCCCGCGGTGAGGACGGCGAGGGCAGCCTGCAGGTGCATCTCGACCCCAGCATGAAGATTGAGGAGGGTGCCCTGGTGATCGCCGTCTACGGCAAGGGCGGCATCGGCAAATCCACCACCTCCTCCAACCTTTCGGCCGCCTTCTCCAAGCTGGGCAAGCGGGTGCTGCAGATCGGCTGTGATCCCAAGCACGATTCCACCTTCACCCTCACCAAGAAGATGGTGCCCACGGTGATCGATATCCTCGAAACCGTGGACTTCCACACCGAAGAACTGCGCCCCGAAGATTTTGTTTTTGAGGGTTACAACGGCGTCCAGTGCATCGAAGCCGGCGGGCCCCCAGCGGGCACCGGTTGCGGTGGCTATGTCACCGGCCAAACCGTCAAACTGCTCAAAGAGCATCACCTGCTCGAAGAAACCGATGTGGTGATCTTTGATGTGCTGGGTGATGTGGTCTGCGGTGGCTTCGCCGCACCGCTGCAGCACGCCAACTACTGCCTGATCGTTACCGCCAACGATTTCGATTCGATCTTCGCGATGAATCGCATCATCGCCGCGATTCAGGCCAAAGCCAAAAACTACAAAGTGCGCCTTGGTGGTGTCGTCGCCAACCGCAGTCGCGAAACGGATCAAATCGATAAGTTCAATGCCCGGGTCGGCATGAAAACCATGGCCCACTTCCAAGATGTGGACGCCGTGCGCCGCTCACGCCTCAAAAAATGCACCATCTTTGAGATGGAATCCAGCCCCGAAGTCGACGCCGTCCAACAGGAATACCTCAAGCTGGCCCGCACCATGCTCGAAAACGTCGAGCCCCTCGAGGCCGAATCCCTCAAGGACCGCGAAATCTTCGACCTGCTCGGTTTCGACTGAACCCCAGCACGGGAGCTTGTTCGTGCCGCCCCGCTGGGGGCCCCAACCCCTTGGCCTGGCAGGCTGGCCCCATGACCCAGAGCCGTACAGACGCCCCCAAGGGGGCCAACCCAGCCGCCAGTGCCGAGGGCGGCGGCGAATCCCTGGCCCAGGCGGTGGCCAGGCGCCGCAATTTCGCCATCATCTCCCACCCGGACGCCGGTAAAACCACCCTCACCGAAAAGCTGCTGCTCTACGGCGGGGCGATTCAGCAGGCCGGGGCGGTCAAGGCCAAGGGCGAACAGCGCAAGGTCACCTCCGATTGGATGGAAATCGAGAAGCAGCGCGGCATCTCGATCACCTCCACCGTGCTGCAGTTCGACTACGCCGGCAGCACGATCAACCTGCTCGATACCCCCGGCCACCAAGACTTCTCCGAAGACACCTATCGCACCCTGGCCGCCGCCGATAACGCGGTGATGCTCGAAGACGCCGCCAAGGGTCTCGAACCCCAGACCCGCAAGCTATTTGAGGTCTGCCGATTGCGGCACCTGCCGATCTTCACCTTCATCAACAAGATGGATCGGCCCGGTCGCGATCCCCTGGCCCTGATCGATGAAATCGAAAGCGAATTGGGGCTGGCCTGCTGGCCGGTCAACTGGCCGATCGGCGGCGGCGACCGCTTCCGCGGCGTCATCGACCGGCGCAGCCGCAGCGTCATCCTGTTTCAACGCGCCGAACGGGGCCGCCAAAGTGCCGAACGCACCCTGGCGATCGATGATCCCGAACTGGCCAACCTGGTCGAACCCGAACTACTCAGCCAGGCCATCGAAGAACTGGAGCTGCTCGATGGGGCCGGTGCCGAACTCGATCTCGAGCTCGTCCATGCCGGTGATCTCAGTCCCGTCTTCTTTGGCTCAGCGATGACCAACTTCGGCGTGCGGCCCTTTCTGGATGCCTTCCTGGAACTGGCCCAATCGCCCATCGCCCGCCAATCCGCCGAGGGCAGCATTGATCCTTTAAGGCCCGATTTCAGTGGCTTTGTGTTCAAACTGCAGGCCAACATGGACCCCCGCCATCGCGACCGGGTCGCCTTCGTGCGCGTCTGTTCGGGCCGTTTCGAGAAGGACATGACCGTGCGTCATGCCCGCAGTGGCCGCACCCTGCGCCTCTCCAGACCCCAAAAACTCTTTGGCCAAGATCGAGAGGTGGTGGAAGATGCCTATCCGGGTGATGTGATAGGCCTCAACAACCCCGGCATGTTCGCCATTGGCGACACCCTTTACAGCGGCCCCCGGGTGGAATACGAAGGCATTCCCTGCTTCAGCCCCGAAATCTTCGCCTGGCTGCGCAATCCCAACCCCTCGGCCTTCAAAAGCTTCCGCAAGGGCGTCAACGAGCTGCGCGAGGAGGGGGCCGTCCAGGTCCTCTACGACACCGATGCCAGTAAACGCGATCCGATTCTGGCGGCCGTCGGCCAGCTGCAACTGGAGGTGGTGCTCTACCGGCTAGAGCACGAATACGGGGTTCAAGCCCGCCTCGAGCCCCTCGATTTCACCGTGGCCCGCTGGGTCAGCGGTGGCTGGGCGGCCCTGGAGGCGGTCGGCAGGGTGTTCAACTGCAAAACCGTGCGCGATCCCTGGGATCGACCGGTGCTGCTGTTTCGCAATGACTGGAACCTCAACCAGCTGCAGGAGGACCACCCGGAACTCGCCCTGGCGGCGGTGGCGCCGGTGGTGAGCGGCACCGAACCGATCGCCCTGTAGGGCGGGTTCGGCCCATCAGTTCGAGCCATCAGTTCGACCCTTCAACCGTCAAGTTGATAACCACGGCGCTCGGCGGGGCGCGCCAGAATGACTGCAACATCTCTTCATGCCTCCTCGGGCCGGTTCCATCCATGCCCAACCCCCTCTGGCTCGTTCGTCCCCGCAGTGATGGCGGCCGTGATTTCGTCAGCTTTCGACCCTTCCAAAGCGATCCGGGCGCACCCATGATTGAAATCCGGGAGGGCAGTCACCTTCCCCCCCAGATGCCCCTGCTCAAACGCAGACGCCGTCTGGCCATCGCCGAAGCCATGGCCTGCCGCCAATCACTGCTGCTTGAGGCCGGATACCACCGCAGTGAACCTCTTTTCTGATCGCGATTGCCTACGCTCAGGCCATGACCAAAGGTTCCGATCCAATCCCTGAGCCCTTCAGGCCCGCGGCGGCTCCGTCCGACCCCTATCAGAAGCTTGGGGTGGCCCACGATGCCAGTTTTGATGACGTCCAGCAGGCCCGTCAAAGCCGACTTGATGAGGTGAGCGATGACCCGCTGGAACGGGCGCGCATTGAGGCGGCCTACGACTCCATTCTGATGGATCGGCTCAAGGAGCGGCAGCAGGGCCGTCTCAGCAGCGCCGCCCGCACGGCCTCCCAAAAGGAGCAAACCGCGGCAACTGAACGTTCGGCTTTGCCCTCCCTGCGCTCCACTCCCTCTTTCCCCCTGCCAAAACTGGCCAGCCCTTCGCTGGCGGCGCTGCCCAACCTGGCCATGGCCAACGGCCAGGAGCGGCTTTTTCCCCTGGCCGCCCATGGCCTGCTGTTGGTGCTGTTGCTTGCCCTGCCCCAGGCTTCCGGGGCGATGCTGCTTGCCCTGGCCTGCCTGGCCACCGTTTTCAATCTGCTTAGGCGCCAGGTCAAGTTCGGCCGGGCCATCGGTTGGACCCTCGGCCTGCTCCTGGTCGGCCTGCTGGTCGGCAACCTGGTGCTGCAGCTAGTGATGCAGCTGGTGCCCGCCGTCATGCTGGCCACCATGCCCTTGGGCCCCATGCAACTGCTGGGCGCGCCGGTGATATTGGTGCTGCTGGCCGGGGCCCTGCTGCTGGCCTAATGCCAACTAAAGCCCGAGTTCAGGCCACGGCAAAGCCATCAATCAGCGTTTGCAGGCCAGCCGCATCGAGCCGATAAACGGAATTACAAAAATGACAGGTGAGTTCGGCCTGGCCATCCTCCTTGAGCATGGCGGTCAGTTCGTCGCGGCCCAGTAATTTGAGCGCACCGATACTGCGGTTATAGCTGCAGGGACAGCGGAAGCGCACAGGCGTGATCGCCTGCGGATCCGCCCCGGGTTTGGCATCAAGATCGGGAAAAATGTCCTCCAACAGCCCCTCCAGGTGGTCCCCATAGCTGGCCAGGCGGGCGCTGAAATCAATTTCGCGGCAACGTTCCTCCAGCAAGGCGACCAACGCCGGTTCCCGTGCCGCCTTGGGCAATACCTGCACCAAAACTCCGCCGGCGCAACGCACGCCACTGCGATCCAGCCGTTCGCCCACGAACACCGCCGAGGGGGTCTGCTCGGAATGCAACAAATAGGAGGCAAAATCATCGCCAATTCCACCACTAACCAGCTCCACCGTGCTGCTAAAAGGCACCCCCTCGCCGATATCACGGACGACGTGCAGATAGCCGGTGCCGGTGGCCCGCTGAAAATCAAATTGGGGCGGACCGTCGTCGCTGGCCAGCAAATCAAGTTCCAGGTCCGGTTTGCCCACGTAGCCCCGCACCGTGCCGTCGCGCCCGGCATCCACCGTCATCCCCCGCAAGGGACCATCGGACTGAATGCGCAGATTGACCCGGCCATGGGCCACCTTCATCGAACTGGCCAACAGCAGGCCCGCCGTCATCGCCCGCCCCAGCAGGGCCGTCGTCAGAAAAGACAGTCCATGGCGACGGCGGGCCTCGGCGCTGGTTTCGCTGCTGTTGACCGCCACCAGGCGGATCCCGCCCCCCGCAGCGGTGGCCCGCAGCAGTTGATCCGCCATCAGCTCGATCCGTCTGCAGGCATCGTAAGAAGCCTGGCGGGAAGCAGGGGCCCCAGGCAGCCATCAACCAGCTGCCAAGCCTCGCTGATGCGACCAGCAAACAGCTCCGGTTCGTGGGTCACCACCAGCAGGGCCCGCTCCTTCGCCAACTGATCCAGCAGCCCCAGCACCTCCTCCCGCACCGTCCAATCCAGGCCCGCGGTGGGTTCATCAAGCAACAACACCCGCGGATTGCGCAGCAGCTGCACCGCCAGGGCCAGGCGCCGTTGCTGGCCGCCACTGAGACGCTCGGGAGCCTGCTGCAGGGAGATGCCGGCAAGGCCCACTTGGGCCAGCACCTGCTCGATCGCCTCGCCCCCCAGGCGCCGCTGACCGAGGCGCAATTCCTGACCCACAGTCAGGCCCAGGAAATGGCGTTCGGGAAACTGAAACACCAGGCCACAGAGCCAGCGGCGTTGCCGGGCCGCCACCGGCTCGTTGTTCCAGAGGAACCGGCCGCCATCGGCCTCAGCCATGCCACTGATCAGCTCCAGCAGGGTGGTTTTGCCACTGCCGCTGCGGCCCGCCACCAGCACCGGTGTACCCACGGCCAGCTTTAAATTCACCTGCCGCAGCACCGGCTGGGGCAAGGTGGCGGGGTGGTAGCGGACGTCCTGCAACTCAAGCATCGGCCCAGCATGCCTGGCTGGCGATCGTGTTGGATGGGAAGACCTAGGGCCTGCACCTTGACCATGGAGGTTCGCTTTCGCGAAGTCGATCCGTTCAATTGCTGGATTTGGCTGCGCTTTGCCGATCCCCCGGGCCAGGCGGAGAGAAGTTATGTCGAAACCGTTTTCGATAGCTGGTTTTTTCTGGGCAAACTGGGGGCCTTCAATGCCGAAACCCTGCAGGCCCATGAAGCGGGCGCCGATCTGAGTTGGTTGGCCTGGGAAGCGGAAAGCTCCAGCCGCGCCCTGCCGGCCTTGATGCACAACATGGCGGTGATGGAATATTTGGATACCTGGGGCCGTTGCTGGCTCGACCTGGGCACAAGCGATGCCCTGGCCCTTGACGTCTTGATCAACGCCTTGGGTCAGCTCAACAACGATGTGGTTGAAATCGAGGAACTACTGATCGGCGGCATCAACGAGGACTGGCCAATCGAAAACGACCCGGACAGCCCTTTTGCAACCGACGACGAAGCTGAAGACGAGACCGGCTCTGACTCTCACTTTGACTCTGACTTTGACTCTGACTCTGAATTTGACTCTGACAACGACAACGACAACGTCGACACCTACAACGAAAACGACAACGACATAGGCAAGAACAAAGCCAACTACAAAGCCAACCACAACGATTGATCCCACCCGCCGATGGCCCGGGAACTGCGTCGCCTTTTGATCCCACCGTCCCGGTGGTCCCGGCAGGGCGACCCCAACCTGTTAACCCTGGAGGCCGCCGAAAGCCATTACCTGGCCAGGGTTTTGCGCTTCCATCAAGGGGATCGGCTGGCGGTGGTTGATGGCTGCGGCCGGCTCTGGAGCGCGGTACTCGAATCGGAGGGACAACTGCGACTGGAACAGCCGCCGGATGCCCCCCTGGAGCGGGCGATGCCGGCGAGCCCGGCCCTGAACCTGGCCTTGGCCGTTCCCCGCCGGGATGCCGAATTGGTCTGGCGCATGGCGGCCGAGCTGGGCGCCGCCCGGCTGCAGCCCCTGCTCGCGGCCCGGGGGGTGGTGCGCGAACCGCTGCCCCTGGAGCGCTGGGCCACGATCATCCGCGAAGCCACCGAGCAATGCGAGCGCCTCTGGCTGCCGGAGCTGGCGACGCCCCTCTCGGCAAGCCGCTGCTGGAGCGAAGCGATGCCAGGAACACGCCTGCTGGCCACCACCCGCCGTGCAGACATCCCGCCGCTGGCGAGCTGGGTGCAGACCATCTGGAGCCAGAATCCCCGTGAGCCCATCACCCTGGCGATCGGGCCGGAAGGGGGATGGAGCGAAGAAGAAGAGCGCCAGGCCCTCGGCGCCGGTTGGCAGCTGGTGACCCTGGGGGACTCCATCCTGCGCACTTCAACAGCCGCGGTGGCAGGCCTGGCGACTCTGGCGCTGCTACGGCCCGCTGCTGCCAAATGCTCCAAGAACAACAGCGGCTGAAAAACCTGCCCAGCCGCCCCTAGCGCCCCTTTGAGCGCGATGGCGCCAACCCCTTCAGCTCTTCATCATCGAACGGGCGATGTCGCGGAAGCCGGCCAGATTGGCGCCAGCGGTGCGGCGACGGCGGTCCAGGCTGGCACCGGGCACCAGACATTCCGGCGCAAAGGTCACGGTGCTGGCGGGGGGACGATTGGCCTGGGCGGCGGCCAACTCGGCGGCGATCTCCTCGGCGGTGGTGCGCACCCCCGTGGCGACCGCGGCGGCGGTTGGCGCTGCGGCACTTGCCGCTGCAGTTGTTGCCGCTGCAGTTGTTGCCGCTGCAGTTGTTGCCGCTGCAGTTGTTGGCGAGGAAGTAAAGGTGCCTGACGCCACGGCGGCCCCGGCCACCGCAGCAGGGGCCACCGCAACGGCAGTCACGGCGGCTGGATCCACGGGGGCCACCGGCGCGATCACCGCCGCTACCGGGGCCGTTTCAGCACCCTTGGCGTTGGACCCATTGTCCTCACCGGTTAGGTCGAGGAAAAACTTGGCCTTCTTGAAGAACATGGTCCGCCCAAACCTGTTGTTCGATTATCAGCCCTGGGCGCCTCCTGCCGGGCGCCGCCTTAGATCTGTGCAACAGAACCGGGCCCGGCCGATGCCACCCCTCCCCCCCCAAACCCTGGCTACCTGGGCCCTGGCCCTGGTCCTCAATGGCGGCCTGATCGCCCTGGCCCAGCGGGCGCCCCTGCTCACCAAGGCGGGGTGGGTCCATGCCGGGGTGCTGGGCACGGTGCTCTGGGGCTGCCTTGGCTGGCGGGGCTGGCTGGCGGTGGTGGCCTACCTGGCCCTGGGCTCGCTGGTGACCCGCCTTGGCTTCCGGCGCAAACAGGCCCGCGGCCTGGCCGAGGCCCGCGGCGGCCGGCGCGGGCCGGAGAATGTCTGGGGCTCGGCGCTGGTGGGGGCCCTGCTGGCCATGGCCAGCGTCCTGGTGCCAGCCCCTTGGCGGCCCCTGCTGCTGCTGGGTTTTGCCGCCAGCTTCAGCGCCAAACTGGCCGACACCTGCGGCAGCGAGATTGGCAAGCGCTGGGGGCGCCGCACCCTGCTGATCACCACCTTGAGGCCCGTCCCCCCCGGCACCGAAGGGGCCGTGAGCCTGGAGGGCAGCCTGGCCAGCGCCGTCGGCGCAGCGGCCATGGCAGCGCTGATGGCCGCCCTGGGCTGGATTGCCACTCCCCAGGCCTGGGCCCTGGTGACGCTGGTGGGGCTGCTGGCGACCCTGGCCGAAAGCGTCATCGGCGCCACCTTGCAGCAGCGCCTGCCCTGGCTCAGCAATGAACTGGTCAATGGCCTCCAAACCCTGTTGGCGGCCCTGCTGGCCATGGTCAGCGCCGCGGCCCTGGGCGGGGGCCTGCTGGCCCTTGGCAGCGCCGCCGCCTATGCATTGGCCTAGTCACCTAAAAGCTACCCATCCTTTGCAGCCCTAGCCCTGGGGCCAGCCTCAAACCCGTTGAACGCCCACGGCTGAGGCGGCTTTTGCCTCTGCCCACCGCTGGGCGCCGTCGCGCAGGCCGGCCAGGGCGGCATCAAAGCGGCGCTGAGCCATACGGGGATGCCAACCGAGCTGCTGGCCCAGCTCAACCCAGGTGCAACCCAGCTGCAATCGACCCACCAGCAGGTCGCGGATGGCGGGATCCAGCGCCGCCAGTTGGCTTCTCAGCCAGGCCAATTCCGGGCTTGGCGAGGCGTCATCGCCGGCTGAATCATTGATCTCCGGCCCGGCCTGGGGCGCAGCGACCAAGACATCAAGGAGCGAGCGGCCACCGGCGCCACTGCCTTCCTGCGGAGCGATGGGCTCATCCAGGCTGCGGGCACGCCCCAGGGGCCCCAGGGCCAGGGCCTCGTCGAGCACATCGAGGCCACAGTCGAGGGCCTGGCAGAGCTTGGCGGCAAGCAGTGGTGTTTTGCCCTGCTGCCGGCGCTGTTCCTGCAGGGCCAAGGCCCGCTGCCGCAGCTCCCAGAGGCGCCGCGGCACCCGCACCAACGGCTCCCGATCCCTGATTTCGTGCTGAATAGCCCCTTTGACATAGGGGATGGCGAAGCTGCTGAGACTGGCGGCACGGCTGGGATCAAAGGCATCGATCGCCTTCAGCAGGCCCAGGCTGCCCACCTGGGTGAGATCGTCAAAGGCCAGGGCACTGTTGACGCCATAGCGGGCCGCAATGCTGCGGACCAAGGGCAGATTGGCCCGCACCAGGGCCTGGCGCAGGACACGGCGTTGGTGACCATCTCGGCTGGCGGCATAGGCCTCCAGCCACAGCCGGTTGCGATCTGAAGGCGATAGAGGGCCTACCTTGCCTGCCGCCCCTGGCATTTCGCCCCGACCTGCCGTGGGCCCAAGGACAGCCGACAGGGGGGGAGGGCGATCGGCAACGGGCGCCTGGGGGGTAACGGCAGCGGCGGCCGCCGCCCCGGCCAGGCTGACCTCTGGCTGATGAGAGATCAAGGCGGCCTGGGTCGTGATGTTTCGAGGCGGTGGAAGGGGAGCTTGAGGGAAGGGCATCGTCCCGGTCAAGGAAGGATTGTCAGGATGAAGCGGTTCCAATCCAGCGCCATCCCCCGAACGGGGGAATTGGGAGCTCAGCTCCAACCCACGGGCGTCACCAAAGTTTCAAGCCTTAATCCAGCCCACTCCAGCAAGGCCGGCCAGGTTCGCAAGCGTTGGAACACCCGCCGGTGGCCCTCGCCATTGAGATGGACGCCATCGAGCAGCAGCCAGTCGCGCCAGCAGGGTTCCTCAAGTAGAGGGTCGATCAGGGGCAGGAAGGGCACATCCGCCTCCATGCAGGCCTCCTCCAGCAAGCCCTCGTAACGGCGCACCGTCGCCAGGTCGTACCACAGCACCTCCGCCAGGGGCATGGCCTCCGCCAGCACGGGAGTAAGCCCCAGGACAAAGACGGGCGCCAAGCGGCGGCACTGCCGCAACAGCTGCTCAAAGCCGTACAAAAAGGCCTCCGGTTCCAGCTGCAGACGGCCGTCGGGCCGGCCCACCCGAGCCGTGTCGTTGAGCCCCACCGCCAACAGGATGCCCTGGGGACGCTGGCGGCGCAATTCGCCCCGCACCGCCACCTCGGCCTCCAGGCGGGCGGCGACGCGCTCCAGGCCATCACCGCGCACGCCGAGGTTGTAGATCACCGGCCCATCGGGCAGGTCCATCCAATGGCGCTTGAGGCTCTCGCACCAGCCGCCCTGGTCCGGGTCCCCCCAACCGAAGGCACCGCTATCCCCCAGGACGATCAGTTTCCTGGGAACGGCAAGGACCATGGCGCAAATAATCGGGAGGGCCAGTCTGCAGTCAGTGTCAGCGGACAGGACCAGCGCTGGGCGGCGCTGCCTCAGAGGCGGGCCTGGAAGCGGGCCAACCGGTCCAGGCCGTCCTCCAGGGTGGCTTCCGCCGCCGCGCAGGAAAGGCGAATGCAGCGATCATCGCCAAAGGCCAGGCCCGGCACCACCGCCAAGCCCACTTCCGCCAGCAGGCGGCGACAGAGGCTCATCGAATCCAGCCCCCAAGCACTGACATCGGGAAAGGCATAGAAGGCCCCCTCCGGCGGAATCATCACCACCCCCGGGATCCGGCCCAGGCCATCACTGAGCAGCTGGCGGCGGGTGCTGAAGCGATCCGCCATCTCGTGGACACAATCCCGGCTCGCCGTGATCGCCGCCAGGGCCCCCATCTGGGCGAAGCTGCAGACATTGCTGGTGCTCTGGCTCTGCAGGGCGGCGGCGGCGGCGACCACGGGGCGGGGACCGGCGAGCCAACCGACTCGCCAGCCGGTCATGGCCCACCCCTTGGCGAAGCCGTTGACGATGAACAGCCGCTCGGCCAGATCGGGCGCCACCGCCGCCAGGCTGTGGTGGTCATGGCCCGGGGCCAGCAAAAATTCATAGATCTCGTCACAGACCACCGCCACCTGGGGATGGCGGCGCAGCACCACAGCTATCGCCTCTAACTCCTGGCGGTTCAGCACCATGCCGGTGGGGTTGGAGGGGCTGTTAAGCACCAGCAAACGGGTGCAGGGACTGATTTGGGCTTCGAGCTCCTCAGGGGAGAAACGAAACCCCCGCGCCGCCTCGGTGACCAGCAGCCGGGGTTCGGCGCCGCTGAGGCGCACCATCTCCGGATAGCTGAGCCAGAAGGGGGAGGGCAGCAACACCTCATCGCCGGGGCCCAACAGCACCTGAAAGAGGTTGTAGAGCGCCTGCTTGCCGCCATTGGTGACCAGCACCTGATCGATCGTCGTCGGCACCCCGTTTTCAACGCTCAATTTGGCCGCGATGGCTTGGCGCAGGGCCGGTTCACCTGCCACCGGGCCGTAGCGGGTATGGCCCGCCTCCAGGGCATCGGCAGCGGCCTGTCGAATGAAGGCAGGGGTATCAAAGTCCGGTTCCCCCGCCGAAAGGCTGCAGATGTCCTCCCCGGCCAAGCGGAGCTGATTCGCCTGGGCGGCGATGGCGAGGGTGAGAGAAGGCTGCAGCCCCTCGGCCCGGGCAGACAGCTTCAGCGGCGCCGACATCAGGGCGGGAGCGGGTGTCGTAATGGGCCATCCTGCACTACCTCTTGTCTGGGGGCCGCCCACGGGAGTGCGCGAGGCGGGTTGGGGGTGTTTTGCTAGGGGTCGATGCACCCGCCGATCCCCCATGTCCCAGGAGCAGCTGAGCGCCTTTGTGCAGCGGGCCCAGTCCGACGCGGACCTGTTGCAGGCCCTCTCCCGGGCCAGCGATGTGGAGACCGTGGCGACGATCGCCAGGGGGGCTGGCTTCACGGTCAGCGCCGGCGACCTATGGGCCGAATCGGATCTGCAGCCAGAAATGCTGCTGGAGGCGCCCCGGGTATGGCTGGATCCGCACCAGTCCCTGACCGCCTTTCTGCACCAGGTCGAGCTGGATCCCTGGTATCAGGAGGCCCTGATCCAGGCGCCCGATGGCGAAACCGTGGCCGCCATCGCCCGGGCGGCGGGCTATCCCTTGACGGCCGCAGAACTCTGGGCGGCCTCCGAGCTGGAACCGGATCAGCTGGAGGATCTGCCGCTGATTTGGCAGGACCCCCACGGCGAACTCTCGGCATTTCTGGCCGAGGCCCAGATCGATGGCACGTTGCAGGCGGCCTTGAGCCAGGCAGAAGACGTCGACGGCGTCGCCGCCATTGCCCAGGCCGCCGGCTATGCCGTGGCCAGCGCCGACATCTGGGCGGCTTCCGATCTCAATCCAGCCGATCTGGAAGACCCTCTTCCCCACAGGCCCTATCCCCAGCCCCTGTGATCGCTCCCGATGATCTAGCCCCCAAGGCCGAGCTCCTGACCGAGTCCCTGGCCGCCGCATGCGGCACCTGTCAATGCTGCGGCCTGGCCGCCACCCGTCAGCAGGTGGTGGTGGGCCGGGGCAACCCCAACGCCCGGCTGCTGCTGGTGGGGGAAGCCCCAGGCGCCGAGGAAGAGGCCTGCGGCCAGCCCTTTGTCGGCCGCTCGGGACGTTTGCTGGAAGCGATGCTGGCGGCGGCGGGCCTCAGCAGCGAACGGGATCTCTACATCGCCAATGTGATCAAGTGCAGGCCCCCGGGCAATCGCAAGCCCAGCCGCGCCGAAATCGAGGCCTGCCGGCCCTGGCTGGAACGCCAGATCGCCCTGGTGAGGCCCCAGCTGGTGCTGCTGGTGGGGGCCACGGCCCTGGAGGCGCTGCTGGGGATCAGGGGGGGCATCACCAAGCTGCGGGGTCAATGGTTTCACCTGGAAGCCAGCCAAGGGCCAGACCAGCCCGCGCCAAGTGAGCCGCCGCCGCCGCAGCGAACGCCAAGCCCGTCAGCCCAGGGCCAGCCCATGCCAAGCCCGTCAGCCCAGAGTCAACGATCGCCAAGCCAGCCAACCCAACGCCAGCGAATGCCAAGCCCCCGATCGCCAATCCGGTGGCCCCAGGGCGGAGCCGGCGGCATCGCCCTGATGCCCCTGCTTCATCCCTCCTATCTGTTACGCAATCCCTCGGAGGCGGAGGGATCGCCCCGCTGGCTGACCCGGGCCGATCTGGTGGCGGTGCGAGACCGGCTGGGGGAGTGATTAATGCTTTGGATAGGCATACGCCACTGCCCCTAACTGCACGCTACCGGTAGTGTGCTGTTAGGCCACCTTGAGGAGGCTGTCAGGTAACGGCTTGCTCGCCAAGCGGCGGCGAAAACCAGCCGTGGCTGTCGTTTGCTGCCAGCTCAGCCCGAAGGCTGATCAAGCCCCCTCCACCCAGGCCAGAACGGCCTGCGCCGTAGTCAGGGTTTAATCGGAGTCGCGGGCATCGAATAGCTCGCTTGGTGAACAGCTCATGGGTGTAAGCGGTTCGCAGCCGAGTTCTAGGTTATGCCCATCACCCAGGATTTCGGCCAATCGCTGCTGCAGGTTTTGCGTCCAGCATTGCTTATGCCGGCGGCGCAATTCGGCCAGGGGGCTGAGGCCGATGGTTCCCATCAATTTAAGCTAGGTTGGCTTGCCGATCCCCCCTCGCCCAACGGAGCTGACGAACCTCGGGCGAACTCATACCGGAACCCACAAAAAAACCCCTCCCTGGCAGAGAAGGGCGGGTGCCATAAGCCGCTTAGATCAAACCGAAATCTTGATTCTGCGCCTTAGCTGGCGACTCCAGCCGAAGGCGGCAGCGGCGCCGAGGAGGGGCAGGGGGCCTGGTACTGCTGCAGAAGATACGGGAGAAAAGACGAGGCTATTTGTTGATGATGAATTATATTCTGCATTTAGTGAGGTCATATTTGAATCCCCCAAGTTTGGACTATAGTTTCCCTGGTTACCCAATTGTAGTGCACTTGTAGAACTGGGTTCACCGTAAAAAATATCTACGCCCGTAACTTGGCCATTGGTTACATCAAATCCACTTCCACCTATAAGGCTCGTGAAGATCGGCCAGCCGCCAACAGGAGTATTCGTTGCCGAAATAATGGTCAAAGTAAGGCCTGAAGTCTGGTCATTGAGGTTGTCCACCAAGCCATCAACAATCCCCGAAACCGTTGCTGGGCTTGCTGGAAATCCAGTCCCCGTAAAGGCGAAGTTGAAGCTAAGGGCTGACGCCGCACCGGCCTGGAGGCAGGTGGCCAGTAGGGCGGCACCAACGCTACGGTTAGCTATGAGTCGCTTAAGGCGGTGGGGGCGCGAAGACTTCAGAGCAGCTTGGCCTGGCTTAGACGCGGAGGAGCGGAGGAGCGGAGGAGCGGAGGAGCGGAGGAGCGGAGGAGCGGAGGAGCGGAGGAAATTAACTGCTTTCTTCTCAGAGACAAAGCCATTTTCAAAATATGCAAAATTGCTATGCATTAATAATCCTTTGAAAATTTGCGCCCCCGATGGCTGTATCAGTCAACTAATTGGCACACTGCATCCCGACACTGGTCGATGCCCTTGTCCAGGTTCAGCCCAGCAGGGGATTCACCACCTCCAGGCCCGCAATTCTGCGCCCATGGCTGAGATCCTCGGAAAAGAGAAGGGCGCAGCGGCTACGGATCGCAGCTTCGGCGATCAGGGCATCGAACCAGCTGAGCTGCTCACGGATCGCCAGCTGGTGGGCATCGAGGATCAGATTGGCGTCGGTACCCAATACCTCAAAGCCGGCCAGGGCCTGCAGCAGAGCGGTGATCTGCTGATCACCCAAAGGCGGTTGCAGTTTGCGGCTGGCCACCGAACGCAACTCGATCAACAACTGGGTGCTGATCACCACCTCATGGTCGGCAATCACTTCCGCCAGCCACTTACGCACCCGCTCGGATTTCACGGCTTCGCGCCGATCGAGGCGGTAGGCCCAGAGGTTGGTGTCAATGAACACCCGCATCAGGAACGGTCGTGCAGCGACTCGCGGCCCCAGGATTCCCGGCTGGCACTATCGCTGCCGGCGGCAACAGCTTCGAATTGTTCCAGAGCTTCCAGCCGGCGACTACGGGCCTCCACAAAGCGGCCGAGGAAATCGCGCACCAAGGCGTTCACCGTGGTGTGCTGCCGCAGCGCCGCTTCCCGAGCCCGCTGCAGCAGGGCATCGTCAATGGCAAGCGTGAGGTTGGCCATGAACTCAGAGTACACGGATCCCGTGGAGCACGGGCGGCCCTTCAGGCGTTGCCGGAGGAAAGCGACGAGGTGGTGTCTTCGGTCCGCGGGTTCACAGATGGGCGCAGCCAGCGGAAGCAAGGGGCCGCGATGGCGTTGGCGGCTGGGCGCTAGGAACACAATCGGCGTGCCTAGTACCAAAGTCCTTCCCTTACATGTAAGGACGGGGCCGCTGGGCGCCTTAATCAACCCGGCTTAGATCGGCATCCCTATCTTCGATTCGTGTCCTCAACCCATCCCAACACCACGCTACCCATAGCGTGCCAATGGGCTGCTCCAAGGAGGCGAGTACCAGTAGCTCCTGCATCCATGCGGCGCACCTGGCCACTCAATGCACCGGGCCCTTAGGCTCAACTACAACTGGCGTCGCCTTGGCCGCTTCTCCACCAGACCTCTGGACTTTGCTATAAACTGTACCAAGCTAGTGGGATCTCGGCGATGCAGGTCAACCTCCACAACGCCAAAACCCACCTTTCCGGTTATGTCGACCAGGCCCTGGCCGGTGAGGAGATGGTGATCGTCCGCGCCGGCAAGCCTTTGGTGCGGCTAGTCCCGGTTGATACCAAGCCCGCGCCGCGCCGGGGCGGCTTCCTGCGGGGCCAGGCCATCCTCACGACCGATCTCAAGGCCGATTTCAAAGCTGAGATTGACGAGATGTTCTATGGCAGCTGCGCCTGAGGGCCTGTTGGTGGATACCCACCTGCTGCTCTGGTGGGCCTCCATGCCTGAGCAACTCCCTGCGGCAGCAAAAACCCAACTAGAAAGTTACTAGCGGCCTCTGGTCTTCAGCGTGGTCAGCCTCTGGGAGGTGGCCATCAAGGCTTCCCTAGGTCGTGGCGATTTACAGGTCAACCCGCACGCCCTGCGCATGGGGTTGCTGCAGGAGGGTTTCCGCGAACTACCTATACAGGTCGAGCATGTGCTGGCGGTGCAACACCTTCCCTGGATCCACTGCGACCCCTTTGACCGGTTGCTGGTGGCCCAGGCAGCCCAGGAGCGGCTGGGCCTGCTGACGGCAGATCGCACTTTGGTGGGCTACGGCGAAACGGTGCGCTGGGTGGGGTAAAGTTTCGGCTGGGCGGTTGTAATATGCATATAGTAAAAGTCACTCCAAGGCGCGATGTAGCGCACGCAAATCTATCTCTTTAAGGCAGATTGCCAGGGATTGCAGGCCCTGGCCGTTTAGAGAGGCAACAGCCAAAGCGTCCTGATCTGCGAGCTTATCGAAGCCTTCCTCAAGCAGCAGCCCCAGGGGCGCCTGGCCCGGTTGCGTCAGGGCAGCGGTCTTTGGGCGGAGCGCCCCGATCTCCCCGACTGGTCCGCCCTGCCACGGCTGGTTGCATGGCGACGCCGAATGCGGCGGCTATAGCCAAAGGCTGCCGCAGCTCCCAGAACAGGCAGAGGCCCGGGCACCTCATTCATCACCGTGAGACTCCAGCTATTGACGCTCAGCGGGTCAGTCACCACCAGCGTTATCGGTGTAGAGCAATTGCCAAAGACCATTGCCATCTTCTCCATTGAAGGCAAGCCGATCGTCACCCCCTACCCCCGCAACTCAGCCACCAGGGCCTCCACCGGCTCGCGCAACGCCGCCAGCAGGGACGCATCGCTCTTGCCCTGCAACAGGAAGAAAGCCATTGGCTCACGCACATCCACCACCCAATAATTGGCGATCCCGGCCTGTTGATAAAGCCTCAATTTCGTATCGAGGTCATAGGCCAAGCTGGCATCGGCAACTTCAATCACCAGCAAGGTATCGGCGGCGGTCGGGTGGGCTTCGAGCCAGGCATCGGAGCGGGCCGTCACCACCGCCAGGTCGGGCTCCGGCTCCTGATGCTCCCCCAGATCCAAGGGTGCCTCGATGCGCAGTTCATGGCCGCACAGCAGAGACTCCCCGTCGTGGGGGCTCGCCAGCAGGGGAGTCAGGGCCCGCGCCAGCCGATGCACAACCGCTGTATGGCGGCTCCCCTTGGCGATCACCTCCAGAACCTCCCCATCAATCAGTTCAAACCTCCGCTCCGGCAGCTGATCGCAAAGCCGATGAAATTCAGCCACACTGAAACGGGCACGGCGAGGTCCGTAGCCGCGCCGACCTTGCTGGATCGAAGGGATGACAGCTCTCGGGCCCATGGCGCAAGCCTAAAGTTTCAGATTTTTTGATAGTAGGTTCGCTGTTTCCAAGGTGCTTAGGGGTTGACGCTGAACCGCCCTGGCATCCAGTTTTTCGCCGCCACCCCGCCATCCCACACCAATCCTCCAGCCTTTGTGACAGGCTTTGGCCACGCGCCGCCACCCGCGATGACTGCCGCCCCGTCCCGCCCTGACGCTGCCCCGGCCGAGGCCGCCGAAGCCGTCCCGCCGGCCTGGGCCACCACCAGCACCCCTTGGGCCGACAACCCCCGCTACGCCACCACCATCAGCCGCCGCAAAACCCGCAGCGTGCGGGTCGGCGATGTTTGGGTCGGTAGCGAGCATCCGGTGGTGGTGCAATCAATGATTAACGAGGACACCCTCGATATCGAGGGGGCCACCGCTGGCATCCGCCGCCTGCATGAGGCCGGCTGCGAGATCGTGCGGCTCACGGTGCCCTCCCTGGCCCATGCCAAGGCGGTGGGCGAAATCCGCAGGCGCCTGGAAGACAGCTACAAACCCGTGCCCCTGGTGGCCGATGTGCATCACAACGGCATGAAGATCGCCCTGGAGGTGGCCCAGCATGTCGACAAGGTGCGCATCAACCCGGGTCTGTTCGTGTTCGACAAACCCGATCCGGGCCGCAGCGAATTCAGCCCCGAGGAATTCGCCGCCATCGGCGAGCGCATCGCCACCACCTTCGAGCCCCTGGTGAGCCTGCTCAAGGAGCAGGACAAGGCCCTGCGCATCGGCGTCAACCATGGCTCCCTGGCCGAACGCATGCTGTTCACCTACGGCGACACGCCCCTGGGGATGGTGCAATCGGCCCTCGAATTCATCCGCCTCTGTGACCGGCTCGATTTCCACAACATCGTGGTGTCGATGAAGGCCTCCCGGGCCCCGGTGATGCTGGCCGCCTACCGGATGATGGCCGACCGCATGGATGCTGAGGGATTTCCGTACCCCCTGCACCTGGGCGTCACCGAAGCCGGCGACGGTGACTATGGCCGCATCAAAAGCACCGCCGGCATTGCCACCCTGCTCTCGGAGGGCCTGGGTGACACTATTCGGGTGTCGCTCACCGAGGCACCAGAGAAAGAAATCCCTGTCTGCTACTCGATTTTGCAGGCCCTTGGCCTACGCAAAACCATGGTGGAATACGTGGCCTGCCCCAGCTGCGGCCGCACCCTATTCAACCTCGAAGAGGTGCTGCATCGGGTGCGCAGCGCCACCGCCCACCTCACCGGCCTGGATATCGCCGTGATGGGCTGCATCGTCAACGGACCCGGCGAGATGGCCGATGCCGACTACGGCTATGTCGGCAAAACCCCAGGCACCATCTCGCTTTACCGCGGTCGCGAGGAGATTCGCCGCGTCAGCGAAGCCGAAGGGGTGGAAGCGCTGATTTCCCTGATCCGCGAGGACGGCCGTTGGGTTGACCCTTGAGACCCCCTTTGCAGGCAGGCCCCGGCGCTACGTTGTAGGAACGATCACACCAAGAGGCTCCCATGTGGAGTGGACGCACCGGTTTGTTGGTGCTTGTTGGACTGGGTGCCTGCGCCACCACCGCCGTACTGGCCCGAGAAATGGCTTTGGCTCCTACCGCGCCGGCGGTGACTATTGCCGATAGTCCCAAGGAGGTGATGGACCAGGCCTGGCAAATCGTCTTCCGGGATTATCTCGATACCACGGGGAAATACGACCAAGAAAAATGGCGCGTAATGCGCCGTGATTTGCTGAAGCGAAGCTATCAAGGCAATAAAGATGCCTATGAGGGCATCCGAAGCATGCTGGCTACCTTGGATGATCCCTATACCCGTTTTCTTGATCCCCGGGAATTCAAGGAAATGCAAATTGACACCTCGGGAGAGCTCTCCGGGGTGGGCATCCAGCTAACAGTGGACAAAGAAACCAAGGAATTGGTGGTTATCGCCCCAATTGAAGGATCACCCGCCTCCCGCGCCGGTGTCCAGCCGAGGGATGTGATCGTCTCGATCGACGGCCAAAACACTAAGGGGATGGGCTCCGAAGATGCGGTCAAGTTGATTCGCGGTAAAGCTGGTACCAGTGTGAAGCTGACTTTACGTCGCAAGGGCCAGTTGTTGGAGATGCCCCTGCAGCGTGAACTGATCGAAATCCACGCAGTGGAACACCGGGTAAATGTAAGTCCCAGTGGGGTCAAGATTGGTTACCTGCGTCTGAAACAGTTCAACGCCAACGCCAGCAAGGATACCCAGGCAGCCCTCAAGGAACTGGAACAACAGGGAGTGCAGGGCTACGTGCTCGATTTGCGCAGCAACCCTGGCGGATTACTGGTGGCCAGTATCGAAATTGCGCGGCAATGGCTTAATGAAGGTGTAATCGTCTCCACCAAAACCCGCGACGGCATTCAGGACATCAAGCGGGCCAATGGCCACGCCATCACCAACAAGCCCTTGGTCGTCTTGGTCAACGAGGGATCCGCCAGTGCCAGCGAAATCCTTTCCGGGGCACTTCAGGACAACAAACGGGCCCTGCTGGTGGGACAAAAGACCTTCGGCAAGGGACTGGTGCAATCGGTGCGTCCCCTCTCCGACGGTTCTGGCATGACTGTGACCATCGCCAAGTACCTCACCCCCAGCAACCGCGACATCCACAAGCACGGCATTGCCCCGGATGTCTCCGTCAAACTCACCGAAGACGATGCCAAGCGTCTCAAGCTGGAGGATCTGGGCACCTCGAAGGATCCCCAATACAAGACGGCCGAATCCACCTTGATGATGCAATTGCGAATGGTGGGCAGCAACGCAGGTCCCGTTTACCAGCCGGGAACTGCCAACGTTCCTGCGGCCCTAAGCAAACCCTAAGGACGCCAGCCTGTCGTCCCTGACCCCAGGGACGGCAAAAATCAGCGCAAATGCCAATTGCTCACTAGACGCCCAAATGGCCGTGGAACCCAGATCGCCAGTTTCGCTTTGGGAACAAAAACCCTGGTGGTGTCAGCCTTGGAGCATTGTGCTGAGCGGCTTGATCGCCATTGCCGGCAGTTGGTGGCTGTTACAAACAGTTTGGATCACCGCTTTGGTGTTCGTTGCGATTGTTGCCTGGTGGCTACTGTTTCTTGTAATTGTTCCCAGGGCCTTTGTACTAAACCAGAGCCAATAAAGGAAATTTACTAGTAAATGCCTTCAACAATATAATGTTGATAGACAGAATGCAATTTAATCTTCTAGCAACCGAAATGGGCCTCAGGAAACGGGCTGCATCAGTCCACCGCCCGGGGAGGAATCGTCGTCATCGTTCTTGGTGCCAGAACTGAAGAGGCCATACAGAACAATCGCAACCGAAGCGACCACCATGGGCACCAGAGCACCAGAGCCCAGAGCCGGATTACCAACGCCAATCAGCTCACCCATCGATCAAGTCGCAACATGAAGCCAGCTTAACAAAACTCAACCGCCTCCGGTGGGGCCATCGGCCCCTGCTTTCATCCAGCGCTCCAACCCTTTCAGCCAAGGCCAGGCAGCGGTCCTGTTCTGCCCATAGCGAAGCGATTTGGCCATCCTGGGGCTGTCGCCGCCCCCTCAACCCGATTGCTAATGCGAATCTCTTGCAAAAGGCCGGGTGGCTTGTTTAGGTTGCGAGTCATTCGCAAGAGGCCGGCTGGCCAACCCAGCCATCGCCCCTGGCACCGCTTTCCCCGTACCCTCCCGTGAGCCCAAGCAGCATCCGCGTCAATCCAGGCCAAAGCGTCCTGATTGGTTCAGGACCCGGCTACGGCGGGGGCTGTCTGGAGGTGATCGAAGGCATAGCGCGGGTCTACTGCCCCTGCCCCGAAACCCAGGGCATGACCTTGGCTTTTCTGCAGGCTGGCGACCAACTGCGCACCGAACGTCTTTGCAGTGAGGGGGTCTGCGTCGAAGCCTTGACCGCGCTGTGCTTCCGCAGCGAAGCCACAGTCATTGAGGGCCAGGGCTATGACCCGGTCAACGAATGGACTCTGCAACTGTTGCGCATACGCCATTTGGGCAGCGCCGAGCAGCGGCTCCACGCCGTGTTGGCCCTGCTGGTGGAACGACTCGGTCGTCGCTGCGGCGATTGGTGCGACCTGCCCTTTCGCTTAACCCACGAACGCATCGCCGAGTTGATTGGCACCACTCGCGTCACCACCACCCGGCTGCTCTCGCGGATCCGATCTTCGCGGCTACTTGAGATTCCAAACGGGGAGCCAGGAATGCGGGTTGCCCCCCGACTGCTGGAGGGAGTGCCGCAGGGGGCTGGTTGATGCTGGGCGGGTTGAGGGAGAAGGGTTGATCTGGGCGGGTGCTGGGAAAAGGCGCTGGATTTTGAGGCAGTAGCTGGATTCTTGGGTGGTTGCTGAATTCAGCGTTGCCGGACCCGGATCGGAATCAGGGCGGGTTGCATGAGCCCACCACCGCCGTTGTCATCATCGGAATCAAAACCCAACCAAACCACCAGAGCGAGCGCAACGAGCACCAAGCCTGCAAAAAAAAGTTCGCTCATGGATACAGGGGTCGGTGATCAACATTACCCCCTCCTGCAGCTCCTGGGGTAGTGATGACTGCCGAACCCCTGGAGTGCCTCAGGCCTGGATCAGGGGCCCTGGGGAGGTCATTGGCCTCCCAGCCATGGGTTTGGGGATCAGCCGAATCCCTTGCCGGCATCGCGGGCAACGCAGGCCTGGAGCTGCTGGCGCAAGCGGGCGTGATCAAGACCTTTGCCGATCAATACGAGCTGGTTTTTGCGCGGGCCGCTCCAATCGCTGTCATCGAGGGAGAAACGCTTGCCGGCGAGGTGAAAAACATGACGGAGCTCGCTCTCGTTGAACCAGAGAATTCCCTTGGCACGGAAAACGGTGGCGGGTAGCTGGTTATCGAGAAAGTTTTGAAACTTGCGCAGGGCAAAGGGGCCTTCGCTGCTAAACGACAGAGAAGTGAATCCTTCGATGGCCTGGTGATCAGGGTGCTGGTCGTGCTCGTGGTCGTGGTCGTGGATGTGCTCGTGATGTCCGTGGTGGCCATGGCCATGGCCATAGCCATGGCCATGGTCGTGGTCGTGGTCGTGGTCGCGGTCAGCATGGGGCTCGCCTTCCTCGTGGACGCAATGGCCGTGGTCATGGTCGCAATCGTCATGCTGCTGTTGCGCCGCCACCCGATCACTTTCAAACAGGCCAACGCTGAGCAACAACGGCAAGGGCACCTCCCCTTTGACGCAGCGGAGAATGCGGGCATCCGTCTTGATCTCACGCAACTGGCTTTCGAGCTGCTGCAGCCGCTCCTCACTGACAAGGTCGCACTTATTGAGCAAAAGCATGTCTCCGTAAACGATCTGGGCGCGGGCCACCTCCCCCTGGAGTAGCTCTTCGCTGAAATTCTCTGCATCCACCAGGGTAATGATCGAATCGAGGCGGGTCAAATCGCGTAGATCACTGCCGAGAAAAGTCATGGCCACCGGCAGGGGGTCAGCCAAGCCAGTGGTTTCGACCACCAAATAATCCAACTTTTCTGGGCGCTCCAACAAACGATAAACAGCCTCAAGCAACTCACCGTTAATAGTACAACAAATACAGCCATTACTCAATTCAACCATGTCATCGCTAGTGGCAACGATCAGGTCGTTATCAATGCCAATTTCGCCAAATTCGTTGACCAAAACAGCAGTTTTGACACCCTGCTGATTGGTGAGGATATGATTTAAAAGTGTGGTTTTGCCCGCCCCTAAAAACCCGGTCAAAATGGTGACGGGCAGGGGAAGGTTTACGGGTTCCACGGGGGCGGCTAAGGCATCAGGGGCAGAAGTCCTGGTGCCTGGGCTGATGGAGGTCATCGGCGGCTGGAAATGGAAAGCTGCCGGCAGCGAAGCCGGCCGGCAACGGATCTAACGACGATAGGCAGGGGCCGGCCGGCATTTCGGGCCAGATCTTGGTTCAGGAGGTCTGCTGGCGCTGCCGGCAGGGGGCACAGAGGCCGAAAAATTCAAGGGTATGGAACAGCGGTTCAAAACCTTCCAGTTGGGTGCTGGGCAGCTTGAGGCCATGGACTGGACAGTCGGCCAACGGCAGGGTGAAACCACAATCAACACAGGTGAGATGGTGCCGATCGCGCTCGGTGGGGGCGAAGAGGGCTTCACCGCTGGGCAGGTGGCGTGAGCGCACCAGGCCCCGTTGTTGCAGGTAGCGCAGGTTGCGGTAGACGGTGGCTAGGCCCATGGCATCGGGACCATGGCGCAGGCGAGCATGGAGCTCCTGCCCAGAGAGTTCATCGTCACTGCGCCCCAACTCGGCCAGCAGCAGCTGCTGGCGCACAGTCAACGCCTGGGGCGGCGAGGCATCAGCGGCGGGCGAAGGAGGCTGCATGGGCGGGGCTCAGGGGGCGGGCCAGGGCTCCTGGCGCGGTGATTGCGAGCTTGATGGATACCAGGATGGGGTGGCGGTGTAGCAAGCGGCGTTCTTTTCATTTTCGCGGGCCTCCACCCGCCAACAGCAGGCCCTACCCCCCTCCTGGTGCAAAAGCAGGGCATTAGCCCAGTTCCAAATCAGGGCGGCGCTGGCCTCCATGCCCACGTTGTCCATGACGCGCAGATCGAGGGCTCCTTGATCGTGCAGGGCCTGCCATTGGTCCATCAGGGGATCATCGCTGCTCACCAGCACCGTGTGGTCGAACTGGTCGATGAGCTGCTGCTCAAGCTGCCGCAGGCTGCCGAAATCCACCACAAAGCCGCAAGCATCAAGAACTTCGGCCTGGAACCAGAAGGTGAAGCTGCGGCTATAGCCGTGCAGGAAGCGGCAATGGCCGGCGTGGCGCCACTGACGATGGCTGCAGGGGAAATCTTTGAAGGACTTGCTGCAGGTATGGGCCGAAAGGGAGGGCATGGGAGAGGATCGCTGCAAACAGACGTGCCCGACGTGGAGGCTTCCTCCTGGCCATCATCCCAGCCCCCCAGCAACGCTGTCGAACCAATCAGGGGCAGCGAGCAGAACCGATTGCTGGGGATTCTGAGGTTCAACGAGGCCGGGCTGATTCCCGCCGTGGCCCAGGACTGGCTTGATGGCGCCGTGCTGATGGTGGCCTGGATGAACAGGGAGGCCCTGCAGCAAACCCTGGCCAGCGGGGAAGTTCATTACTGGAGCCGCTCACGCCAGCAGCTATGGCACAAGGGCGCCAGCAGCGGCCATTACCAAAAGCTCAAGGGACTGCGATACGACTGTGATGCCGATGTGCTGTTGCTGAGTATTGAGCAAGTGGGTGAGGGGGCCTGCCATACGGGCGCCCGCAGCTGCTTCTACGACGACGGCCTCAGGCCCGAAGGGCCGATCGCCAGCGGGGGCGGGCCAGGGGCGCCGCCGCCACCGGCGGATGTCTGTAGCGAGCTGGCGCGGCTGATCGCCGGACGCAGGGACAATCCCGAAGCCAACAGCTATACCAACAGCCTGCTGGCGGGTGGCGATAATCGCATCCTCAAAAAAATCGGTGAGGAAAGCGCCGAATTCGTAATGGCCTGCAAGGACGATGACCCTGGCGCCATCGCCGGCGAGGCGGCGGACCTGATTTTCCATCTGCAGGTGGCACTGGCCCACCACCATGTGGAGTGGCGCCAGGTGCTGGCAGTGCTGGCCCAACGGCGGGGAGCCCCTCGGCGGAGCAAAGATTGACGAACAGAAGGCAAGAGGCCTTGAACAGCGCCTGTCGCCGGCGACTGGCCGATAGCCCCAGCACTCGCTGGCTATGGGCCCTGGCCTGCGGCCTGCCGTTGCTTGGAATCGTGCCGTTGTGGATCCACGCCCGCAGCCGTCGCACCCTGCTGCCCGGCCTCTATGGCTTAACGGCCCTGGCCAGCAGCATCTTTGCCGTGATCAGCCTATTTGGAGCCATCAGCCCACCCGCCGGGGGTTTGCAATCGCCGCAACAAACCCCTGGACCCAGCCGGGGGGCGAGCCTGCTGTTGTTGCTGACGGCGATGGCCGCCTTTAGCGGCGGCCATCGCCTGGGCCAGGAGCGGGCGGCACGGCAAGCGGAGGATTGGTTGCGATTGGATAATTGATTGCTGGGGTGGGGATCGGAGCCTGAGATGGAGCGGCAAAACCCTGGCTGCTGCCATTCGACATGATCGGACTGTTCAAAGAAAGTAAGTGAAATCTTGACAAACCAAGCTTGCAAATCAAAGCATTAATAATGTCAATTAAAATTTGAATTTATAGATTAAGTAACTTCTAAAAAAAGAAAATATATTGAATCAAATAAAGCCACGGTCAATCCTCATCTTCTTCCGTTAGGGGCTCAGCCGGCTT
The DNA here is from genome assembly GCA_044359075.1 of Cyanobium sp. Classification (GTDB taxonomy): domain Bacteria; phylum Cyanobacteriota; class Cyanobacteriia; order PCC-6307; family Cyanobiaceae; genus Cyanobium. Next base: position 26,061 of record JBIKMU010000003.1, read on the forward strand.
TTGGATAACCAAAATCTTATCTACTCTCTTGCCATCCATATCAACAACCTCAATTCGTAAATTATTCCATTCAAAATGCTCACCGGCATGGGGTATTCGACCCAAGCGATGCATGACAAAGCCACCAAGGGTCTGAAACGTACCAGAGGACTCATCGGGTAATGAAGAAATCTCCACGAGATCCTTAAATTCAGATAGGTCCAAGCCACCATCCAGCAACCAGGAACCATCCTCTCGCTCCACAACCATCGGATCTTCTCGATCTTCGACAGAGGGAAGATCGCCAACTATTGCCTCCATCAAATCATTGAGCGTTACCAAACCTTCAATGCCGCCAAATTCATCTGTAACAAGAGCAATATGAACCCCTGTTTGCTTAAACTGTTCAATCACATTCAGGGCCCTCATGCCGGCAGTCACATAGAGGGGCGGCTGCAACATTGATTCAATATCAAGCGGTTCGCCATTGACATAGGCAGCCAGCAGGCTTCTAACCCTTACAATTCCTACACAATCATCAAGGCTGCCCTTGCCGACAGGAAATCGGCTGTGGGTACTGGCCAAAATCTCATCCAAATTATCCTGGACAGGTTCCTCACTATCAATCCAGCTGATATCTGTCCTGGGGGTCATCACAGCCTTGACCGATCGATCGCCCAATCGCAACACCCTTTGCACCATTTCATGCTCCGCCTCTTCAAAAACTCCCGTCTCGGCACCCTGACGCAACATCGCTTTGATCTCTTCTTCCGTAATGCCAGGCTCCTGGGAATCCTTGATTCCCATAAACTTGATCAACCAATCCGTTGAAATGCCGAGAACATAAACAAATGGCGCCGTCAGCCCTGACAGCCACCGCATCGGTCGAGCCACAAAGCGGGCTATCTGCTCAGGCTCGTTAAGGGCAATCCGTTTTGGCACCAGTTCGCCAATCACCAAAGACAAATAGGTGATCAGGGAAACAACTAAAGCCACACTCAAACCCTCTGCATATGGCCTGAACAGGGGAATATCGCTTAAAAACGGACGCAATCTTTGGGCAATGGTCGCGCCAGCAACAGCACCGCTCAAAATACCGATCAGAGTAATGCCGATCTGAACAGTGGAAAGAAATTCATTGGGGGAATTTGCTAGACGTAAAGCAGCTCTAGCACCTCGATCGCCTCGGTCCGCTTGCTGTTCCAACCTAACCTTGCGAGCAGAAACTATAGCTATTTCCGACCCTGAAAACACCCCATTTGCTAAAATCAGAATCAGAATTAAAAGGATCTCGAAAATAATCGAGGCCACTAGCACCGATTGGAATACTGATGAATTTTAGCATAAACCCTATCTTGCTGCGTCGATCAAAGCTTGTTGCCCAGCAATTTCATGCTAATTGCAAAATTTTAAGCATGGTTGCACGCCTTATCTCAAGCGAAATTACCGCCATGGCCTGGCCAGCAGGCTGAGCTGCACAGGCCCAGATGCCAGCGGCAACACCCTTTCCAGCCCCGACCGCCCCTCCTGGTGCCCGCCAATGGCCGCCGATCTCCAGCCAATCCCAAGCTAATGAAGGCAGAGTCCCAGCTCAACAGGGCTGGACAGCTGCGGACGCCTGCCTAGGATCGATGCATTGCTGTGCAAAATCCGGACCCCGCATGACCGATGTTCCCGCCACGCGGATCCGCAACTTCTGTATCATCGCCCACATTGATCATGGCAAATCGACCCTGGCCGACCGTCTCCTGCAGGAAACGGGCACAGTGGCGGTCAGGGATATGCAGGATCAATTCCTTGACAATATGGAATTGGAAAGGGAACGGGGAATAACAATCAAACTGCAAGCGGCCCGCATGGAATACACGGCTAAGGATGGCCAAAATTATATTTTAAATTTGATTGATACCCCAGGTCACGTTGATTTCGCTTACGAGGTCAGCCGCAGCTTGCAAGCATGCGAAGGTGCTCTACTGGTTGTTGATGCCAGCCAGGGCGTTGAGGCCCAAACTTTGGCGAATGTTTATCTGGCCTTGGAAAATGATCTGGAAATCATTCCAGTTCTCAACAAAATCGACTTACCCGGCGCCGACCCCCAGCGCATCAGCGCCGAAATTGAATCCATCATTGGTTTAGACACCAGCAACGCCATCGCCTGCTCCGCCAAAACAGGCCTGGGAATTCCTGAAATCCTGCAGGCGGTTGTTGATCGGGTGCCCCCACCCGCCGATCGGCCAACAGAACCACTGCGGGCGCTGATTTTTGATTCTTATTACGATGCCTATAGGGGTGTAATCGTTTACTTCAGGGTAATTAGTGGCACAATTTCGCGTAAAGACAAGGTTTTGTTGATGGCCAGCGGCAAAACCTATGAACTTGATGAAGTCGGTGTCATGGCACCGGACCAACGGCAGGTGGACTCCCTCCATGCTGGCGAGGTGGGCTACCTTGCCGCATCCATCAAGGCCGTGACCGATGCCCGGGTCGGAGATACAATCACCTTATTCAATAATCCAGCCAGCGAACCCCTGCCTGGGTACACCGAAGCCAAACCGATGGTCTTCTGTGGGCTCTTCCCAATCGACGCCGATAGATATCCCGATTTGCGGGAGGCCCTCGATAAGTTAAAGCTTTCGGATGCTGCCCTGAAATACGAACCAGAAACCAGCAGCGCCATGGGTTTTGGCTTCCGCTGCGGTTTTCTAGGTCTATTGCACATGGAAATCGTTCAAGAGCGGCTGGAGCGCGAGTACAACCTTGAACTTATTGTCACTGCACCTTCAGTAATTTATAAAGTTAATATGCTCGATGGCACCACCATATCAATTGACAATCCTGCCACCTTGCCCGATCCGCAAAAGCGAGAATCGATTGAAGAGCCCTATGTTAAGCTTGAAATCTATACCCCTAATATTTATAATGGAGCCCTGATGGAGCTCTGCCAGGAGCGGCGGGGCGAATTCATTGACATGAAATATATTACAACCGACCGTGTCACGCTTCACTATGAATTACCCCTAGCTGAAGTGGTAACAGATTTCTTCGATCAGATGAAAAGCCGTACCAAAGGATATGCTTCGATGGAGTATCAGCTAATCGGATATCGCAAGAATGAATTGGCACGGCTTGATGTGCTTATCAACAACGAACGTGCCGATCCACTCACCTCAATAGTCCATCGGGACAAGGCCTACAATGTTGGCAAGGGACTGGTGGAAAAACTGAAGGAATTAATACCACGCCAGCAGTTTAAGATCCCGATTCAGGCCGCCATCGGCAGCAGGGTGATCGCCAGTGAAAGCATTAGTGCGATGCGCAAAGATGTTTTGGCCAAATGTTATGGTGGAGATATTTCCCGTAAGAAAAAATTGCTGCAAAAGCAAGCCAAAGGCAAAAAACGCATGAAAGCAATGGGTAAAGTAGAAGTTCCCCAAGAAGCCTTTATGGCAGTTCTTAAGCTCAATCAGTAGTAGTTCGGCAAACGCCCATTGACTACAGCTTGTGATCAAGCTATTGCGGCTGTTCAATCCTGATCAACTGTTGGTAGGCCAAGCTTGACAGCCTTTGTCCGTCCTGGGGAACCCTTGATGGTTCCAAGAATTTTTTGATTTGAAAACAGCGTTTGTTCGGCCTTCTCGTAGCCGATGCCGCTTTTTCAGCGGCCTGCCGTTTCGATCTAATTCTCCTCAAAGATCAAGACCCCAGGATCAAGAAGCTGGCTTCCTGCTTCCCCTGACGGTCGTGGCCTCCATGGGGCTCGTACTCTCCAGCCTTTCGCTGCAGGCAACGGCCCTGCAAAGCAAACTTCATTTTCGCTCCCAGGTTCAGGTCCGCTCCGATCAAGATCAACTGAACCAGGCCGCCCAAAGGTTGGTGAGCCAGCTCAATCTTCTCCATCCCTGCCTGCTCCAGCTACCTGAACAAGAATGGGCTCTGCAGGGCGCTGCTTGCATTGATGCCAACCAAGCAACCAGTTTGATTCGAGGGGACGATGGAGACCTGGCCGATGTGCGCACCCTTGATTGGCAGCCCGATGCCAGTGGTCAGAAAGTGATGCTGCTGCTGCAACTGCCCGAGGCCGCAGGCGGCAGCGGCCGGCGTGGCTTGTTTGCGATTCGACTCGGCGGTGATCCCGTACGGGCATGGTCGATTCAGGAGCAGGGCCTGCTGGGGGCGCCATCATGACGATGACAGAAGTGACAATGGCCGCCGTCATCTTGATGGGCGCCTCCTCGGCCTCTTTGCAAATCTGGTCCAGCTCGATGGCTGAGATCCACAGCGCCCAGCGCAGGCAGCTGGCCTTGAACCGAATTGATGGCGAGCTGATTCTCCTGCAGAAACAGTGGCAACAACTGGCCCAACTTGGTCCCCTTGCGCCAGCGTGTCTCGCGGCCAGTGAACAGCTGTTGGCCGTGTTGCAGCAGACCCCCCAAAGTGCTGGGGTGGAGCGCGAACTGACCCTGCTGCCAGCGGAGGAGGCCCTACTGGTGTCCCTTCGCGATCAAAACGAGCCGCGCGCCCATCGCCAACAACTGGTCAAACCAGGGGCCCTGCGCCTTTGTGAGGGAGCTTGATCATGGCCAAAGCACCAAAACACTCCAGTGGATTCACCCTGGTCGAGCTGCTCGTGACCCTGGCTGTACTGATGCTGCTGGCGGGCCTGGCCATGGTCTATGGCAGCGCTGGTTTGGCCAGGCTGCGCGTCGAAAATGCCAGCCGCCGCGTCCTGTTGGGCCTGGAAGAAGGCCGTAACGCGGCGCTGCGCAGTGGCCAAGCCTGCGGCCTGCAGCTGGGAGAAGAGGGTTGGCAGGCCCCAGCCTCCAACTCCCTGGCCCCCTGTCCTGGGGTCAACGTGCCATTGGTAGAGGGCATCGAAGCCTCGCAGGTGGAAGTGGAACACAACTTGCCGCACACCGTGCGCTTCACCAGCAATGGCTTGGTTCTGGATGGGGGCACCGTGGTTGTGCGCTCGGACGGCACCGAACTGGAACGCTGTGTGGTGGTGTCCCTGCCCCTGGGGGTGACGCGGGTCGGGCGCATGGCCTCCGGGTCCTGCCAAAGGGATTTAAGTCTCTAAGGGGGGTAACCATGGCAACCCAACCCAGGCCGTCCAGCGGCAATGGCTTCAGCCTTGTGGAACTGCTGCTGGCCCTCGGCTTAACCCTGATCCTCTGCGGCGGCATCGCCCAGATGCAGGTTGGCCTGCAGCGCAGCGCTGATTTGGCGATGCGGGTGATGCGGGAAAGACGCTTCCAAGACCGGACCCTCGATTTGATTCGCTCAGATGTGTTGCGATCTCAGGCGGTCAGCTTGGGTGGCGGCGCCACGGGCCCCTGCGGCCTGGGTGGCAGGCGATCGGTTCTGGAATTGCAAACAGAAGCCGGAACGATTGTTTACAGCCAGGGGAGCCCCCCCAGTTCGATTTGGCGCGGAGAGGTGCTGATGCGCTGCGGCCCTGCTTTTTCGCTGACCGGGGATGTCAGTCTAGGCCAGTTTCAGAACCGAGTCTTGATTGATGGACTACAAAGCGAAGGGTTTACTGCCAAAAACCTTGATGGCACAAGGCTTCAATTGCGACTTATCCAAGAATTCGCGGGTTCCGGCGGGCATATTATACTTGAAAATGAAATTTTAACAAGCATGCTCTAAAATAGATTTCTACGCATCTTTTGCAGCCAGCCAACCGAGCGCCAGGCCACTGGGGCCTTGGGGGGGCTAGCTAGGGGTTATGGTAAGAATTAAGGAAGTAGCGGGAGACACAGTAGTGACCTACCCAAGCCCACTTGTCCGCAGACGCCGGCCCAAGGTAGTCGGGCCGTTGGAGTCTGGTTTTGTGCTGATCCTTGTGCTGCCGGTGGCCATGCTGCTCTTGATGACGGCCCTAAGCCTGGTCACTCGCAGCAACAGTGCGGCGATTGCCTCCGTCAACGAGTCGCGGGCCCAGGCAGCCCGCATGGCTGCAGAGTTTGGATTAAATCAGTTCATGGCGCTGGTGAATACCCAATATAATCCTTCTTTGAATCCACCATTAGTTGTTGCCCCAAATCAGCCCATTGCCAACTCACCGGGCGCTAGCTACACCATCCTTTTTTTCAATCTGCCTGTCAACCCAGTAGGTTCGTGTAGTGAATTTAACACCAATAACGCTGATCTCTATGTAACCATAGAGGGTAAGTTTACAGCTGGCTCCACCGATTATAAGCGAATGATCACTCGTGCCTTAAGTGTTTGCACTCTGGGCACCGATAAACTAAGAGTAAGAGCCATAAAATGAAATCCATGACTAAATTACTAGCCAAACGACATGATTTAGTACGCATGCTTTGTCTGTCAAAAGCCGAGCAGAATATTAGAGTATTTAATACCATTTCCAGCCAAAGCAACGCGGTAGGCTCCTCTATTATTGAACTGCTTTTGGCCTCTGCCTTGGCCCTTTTAGCCGCTAGTACGGCGGCCCAAATGATGAATAACTTCTACAATAGTGGCATGAACCGCAGGGCTGCAGCTACAAGTGTGATCGAAGTCTCCATCAGCAATGACTTGGCGTGGTTTCGCCAGTACGCTATGCTTTGGCGGCTTCAAAGTGGACCCTTTAATAATCTTTCAACCCAGGTCACCCATACAACTGCCCCATACACCCAGATCCCACCCGCCAACCCTTTTAATCTATCCAATAGTTATGAAGTACTCCCAGAATGCGGCACAACCACAACGGCAATAGCAATCGCTTTCCAGAATGACGCTGCAAGTTTGACAACATACGTGGCCCCAATCAATAGCCCACCCAATGCAGTTCCGAACGATAACTCATCGACAACGATTGACCTTGCAACAACAATTGCTTCTGGCTACGACCTTGCTCGAGTAATACAACCTGGTCCAACAAAAGGAACCTTAACAATCACTTACACACTCAGCAAATCAGGCACCAATCTTTTTGAAAGGTCTAACTCTATCTATCTGCCGGCGGCGGGTTGGTGTCCACCATGATTATCAACTCCAGCTGCAGCTATAACCACCGCTCCAGGACGGGATTCACATTGGTTGAACTCCTGGTTGCAGTATCAATTTTAGGGATACTGGCTTCAGTTAGCTTTAAATCGGTGGTTGGATTCTACGAACAACGCCGTCTTCGTAGTGCTGCCATCGAAGTTATCGGCATGATTCAGGAAAAGCGCGCCTTAGTGATGGCCCAACGGCTCACTGCTAACAATGCCTGCATCGAAGTCGATCCAATGCAGCCCTCCAGCCCAATTAATCAAGGCATGGTCTCAAGAGTCAAGAACCTAACAGTAAAAGAATCCGGTAGCAGCCCTGCTGCACTTTGTTTCACACCTGAGGGATTGATTCTGGACCAAAGGACCCTGGTCCTCGGCTCACCTGCGGTTGCCAGCCAAGGCGATTGGTGCATTATCATCACACCCCTGTTGGCCCAGCCCCATCTCGGCTGGAAACCCAACGGCGAAACCAATTGTCGCATTGACGCTGCAGGAGGCTCGCTGTGATCACGCGTCAAATGATGCTGGGACTGACGATTCGGCACCAACTACGGACTTGGCAACGCACAACCCACGTCCCAATCCACAGGATGGCTTGTAGCAGCGGCTTCAGCCTTGTGGAGCTGATGATCGTGGGCGGACTGACGGCGGTTGTTCTCGCTGGTCTGGGAGCCCTCACCTTGGTTTCGGATGTAAAAGTGGGACGCCGCAGTGATTCAATGCAAGAAGCCCAGGAACAGTGGGGCAGGGCGGTTACCTTTATTCAAAATGAAGTGGCCGATGCCGCAACCCTCTCGGCAACCCTGGGTAATAACAATTATCCCTGCAGCGGCCAAGCGCCCAGTCCCATTTTGGTGCTCAAGGGTCCCAAAAACCCAACCGACCCGGCTTGGACCGTCATTTATGGTGTCCGCAGCCCAGCAGGTGGCGAACAAGGTCTATATCGTGGCCCCAGGCTGCTGATTCGTTGTGGCCCCCTCCCCCTAGCGGCAGATCTAAACCCACCCAATCCCCAACAAACAGCCATTTTTGGCAACATCGATGAAACCAAAGTGGGCACTCCGACTGAAACCATTCTCTTAGATCGCCTGACCGACAACAATCCTCTGCAGGTTGTATTGCTGGCCAATGCAAATAATGGCCCAGTCCAAGACGCCCAACTTAGAATCACGATGCAAGCCAACCCCGACACCACCTACGCCGGAGACCAACCCTTCCGGGTGCATGTCCAACGCACTCCCTCACTTTAAACTTGCTGCGATGAGTCCATCGGCGCCTACTCCCCCATTGAATCCCGCCAGTGATAGCGAGATCGTTCTGAGGGCAACTGAGCTGGTAAGCCAAGGCGAGCTTGAACAAGCCGAACAGCTGCTGCGCCAGCTGGTCAATTCTGGCTGCTCCCTACCCATGGCCTGGATGAACCTGGGCGTCCTAGTTGGTGATCGGGGCGATAAGGATGAGCGCCTGAAACTGCTCAACCACGCCCGGGAGCTGGACCCCAATAATGCTGATGTCCTGCTGAACTTGGCCACCGCCTACCACGAGAACGGTGATTCCAACAGCGCCGAAGCACTGATCCGTCAGGTACTGCATCAGGATGCCCAGCTAGTGGCTGCCCACCACAACCTAGGGGTGCTGCTAGCCAATGCCGGACGAGCCAGCGAGGCTAGGGACGCCTTGGCAACTGCCCTGGAACTGGATCCAGGCCATTGGCAAAGCCTGGATCAACTCACTGGTTTGAAATCTGCAGCAGACCTGAAGCTGGCCGAAGCTGGCTATCGGCGGCTAATCGACGCCGAGCCAGAGAATGGCTCATTGCACCGCAAACTTGGCGTCAATCTGGAGCACCAAGATCGTATCCCAGAGGCAATCGAGAGTTTTCGTACCGCTTTGAATCTCAATGCTGCTGATAATAAATCCCTGATGGGTCTTGGCCTGGTATTGCTGAATCAAGGCCAAGCCGATGAATCCCTAGTTCTGTTTTTGCAGGCCCTGGCCATTGACCCCGATAATGGCGATACACTCGCCTGTACTGGATTAGCCCTACGCAACCTTGGTGACCTAGATCAAGCCATCGAAATGCTTGATCGCGCCTTGCTAAAAGCGCCAGATCGGGCTGATCTTATCAATGTCAAAGGGGAATGCCAAGCAGATATCGGCAAACTGGATCAAGCCTTGGCATGCTTCGAGAAAGCGCTTGAACTGGACTCCAACAATATGAACGTTCATTTTAATTTTGCCAATACCTTAAGGATTAGAGGTGATCTGGAAGCAGCTAGGATAGCCCTTGACAAGCTAATCGCTGAAAACCCCCTGGATATGGGCCTGTTCAGCTCCCAAATGTTTTTGTATTCAGTGGCTTCAGAGCGATGGGCGCCGGCAGCACTGGAGCTGGGCCGACGCTTTTGGCCCGAGTGGACCGAGGCGTTTGCCCCCGCACTTGACCATTCAAGCGGCTACAGCTTGCTTTCTGATCAATCTATCCACAACATCGGAACCCTGGTTGACAGCGTCGATCCCAGTCGCCTTGGCAAGGTGCGCGTTGGCATCCTCAGCGGCGATTTAGGTGGTCATGTGGTGGGAGGGTTCCTTGGCGCTTTTCTAGAGCACTACGACCACAACAAACTGCATATTGAACTGCTTTCAATGCGGCGGCGCTACGAATCACGCAGTGAAGAATTGTTCGCCTTAGCCGATGGTGCCATGACGCTTGAAGCTCTCAGCGACTCCCAGGCCCGTGAACTGATGCGTAGTCGCAATTACGATCTAATTTTAGAAACGTCTGGATATACCAGACATAGTGGTATCAGACTGCTGGCTCAGCGTTGCGCACCGGTGCAATGTCATTACATCGGTTATCACGCTACCACCGCCCTGCCTGGGATGGATTACTTTATCGGTGATTTGGAAACCGCCGATCCCGCTTTTCAGGATCAATTCAGTGAACAGCTTTGGCAGCTACCCAGACCCTGGCTGGCCTACCCCAAGCATCAGATCTTCCCGGCAGCCGAACAGCTGGCGGCCACCGACCTACCCGTGCTTGGGTCTTTCAGTCAAGTGGGCAAAATGCGAAAAGAAACCCTCAGCTTTTGGGGACCCGCCCTGAAAAAGGTACCGGACAGCCTGCTAGTAATCAAAGACCGATGCACCCTAGACCCCAATGTTTGTCAGCGGATCGCTGACCTGCTGGCCAAAGAACACGATGTCGATCCGCAGCGACTGCGGTTCCTACCGATGCTGGGGGAATGGAAAGACCATGTCGATTGTTACAATATTCTTGACGTGGCCTTGGATACGACCCCCTGGAGCAGTGCCACCACCGGCTTTGAAGCTTTGGCCATGGGGGCACCTTTGGTGGCTATTAAGGGAGGCTGTACGGCAGCTCGCATGAGCACCTCATTAGTCCAGGGTGTGGGTCGGCCGGAGTGGGTGGCCCGCACTCCGGATGAGTTTGCCGCAATCGTGGCCGAACTTTGCTCCGATTTACCTGCGCTACGGGCAGGCAAGCAAGAACGCCAACATCAAGCCCAGAACAGCAGTTTGTTTGATGGCAGGGACCTAGCCCAGCACCTCCAGGCAGCCCTGATAGCCATGGTGAGTAAAGCAAAACAGGCTTGAATCGGGGCCTTAGGAAGTGCGACCGTTGATTGTGCAACTCAACTCACCGGTTGAGGAGACACCTATTGAAACGCCGCTTCCGCCAGCGTTGGTCTGTTGCAGACAGCGCAGACCACTCCTCACCGGACCAAAAGCGGGCCCCCAGCTATGGCTGTACAAGGCAGTCCCATCGGTCCTGCATTCAGGCCCCGGTTGCAGGCCAATTCCACCAGAGACAACCCAAATGGCACATTCTTTGGCTTCTCCAAGTTTCTCGCCAATTGCGGCACCAGCCGCAGCGGCAGCCCTGGCCTGCAGATAGCGTGGCAGGGCAACTGCTGAAAGCAAACCAACTATACCAACAACTACCATTAGCTCTACTAAAGTATAGCCACTAACCTTAAGCCGGAGAGCAGAACGAGATCGTTTTAAACTACTTAAAAGTTCTAACTGAAGTTTGGTTTGCATAAAGAAGAAAACCGTGTTGGAGCTATTAAGCCCATTGTACCCGATCTTCTCAACTGGTAGCAAGTGCCTGCTGCTACGTTGAGGAAAATTTCATCCTTCGTAAAGGCTGGTCAAAAAAACTTAAGACTTTTGCTGCCAGTTGCCTTGGGACTAGTTGATTTAACTTATAACCGTTATGACATATTGCTGGAAAGGGCAGAGCTTAAACAAAGACCCATCGCAGCCTGAAGGATGCCAGAGTGTGTGTTGGCCAGGTTAGATTTAAAGCCGCCATGACAATGGTTGACGTCAAATAGGCGAAGATACAATCTAACACTCCTTTTGAAAACTTTATCCTTAGCCAAATCAACTCGACATCAACTCGACAAAAAAATAGGGGCTCAAGGCCCCCAGTTTCTTTGTGGCTAGTTAAAACTAAAGCCAACTATTAGATCATGTTGCAAGTAAGAGCACCGGTGGTAGCAGCGACGGACACGGTGGCCGACGAGGCTGGCGATGTGGTGTTGGCGAGGCACCTCAAACCAGCGACTGCTTGGCCATATGTGGTTGCCCAGTTGATCGTGTTATAGGTACCACCACTAGAAACGGAGCAACCACCAGTGGTCGGGGCAACACCCACACCGCCGGAAGCTACAAAGGTGGAACATTCCTTAGCCAAAGCAACCTGCTCAGCGATGGAGGCACCAGCGCCAGCGGCGGCGCGGGCGGCCAAGTAGCGGGGCAGGGCGACGGCAGAGAGGATGCCAACCACTGCCACAACGATCATGAGTTCCACCAGGGTGAAACCCTTGGCGAGCACGTTGCCGGACTTGCGCTGACCAAGGCTGCGGAGCAGCTCGAGTTGCAGGCGTGTTTTGACGAGTGATGAGTTCATGGGGAGCCTTATGGGGCTTGGTGACGTATCCATACATACCACGACCTGAACGCGGCCAGCAAATGGATGGATTTATTTAAATTAGGCCAAATATTGACTGCATCAATTTAATTTTAACACATTTACTTAAGATTTCCGCTTAGCAGTGGACGGAGCAACCGATTGGCATACTCACAAATGGGTATCTTTGGATCCAACTTTGATCATTGTTGGGGCAATTTACCCTAAAACCAACCAGAACTCGGGGAAGCCTGAACATTCCGATCGCAGGCTGCGTCGCTGAGCCTCGGCCACCAAGGTTCGGGAAACACTAATAAATGAACTGGCAGGGGCTCAATGCAATCCCCAAAGGCGTTCGCTCCCCACCCCGCCCCCCTCGCCCTAGGTTTCGCCAAACTTGGTCGCCCCCCATGTCGAGGCCCGCCTCCGGTACCCAGGGATTCAGCCTTTCGCAGCGCATGACGCGCTGGGGTGTGGTGATCGTGATGATCTACGTGCTGGCCGCCCTGCTCGTCCCTGTGCTGCTGCACCTCGGCTGGCTTGATGATCCCAATGCCGGCCTGGACAACCCCATCTATGCCCCGCCCAGCCCCAGCCACTGGTGTGGCACCGATCGCCTGGGGAGGGACGTTTGTACCCGCACCCTGGCGGGCAGCGGGGTCGCCCTGCAGGTGGTGGTGGTGGCCCTGCTGGTGGCCCTGTTGATCGGGGTCCCCCTCGGCATGGCCAGTGGCTACTTGGGCGGGGCCGTTGACCGGGTCCTGGTGCTGCTGATGGACACCCTCTACACCTTGCCGGTGTTGTTGTTGTCGGTGGTGCTGGCGTTTCTGCTGGGCAGAGGCCTGCTGAACGCCGCCGCCGCCCTCTGCGTCGTTTATGTGCCCCAGTACTTCCGTGTGGTGCGCAACCAAAGCGCCCAGGTCAAAGCCGAACCCTTTGTGGAAGCGGCCCGCTCCCTCGGCGCCGGACCGGGATGGGTGCTGCGCCGCTATCTGTTTCGCAACGTCATCACCTCGGTGCCGGTGCTGCTGACCCTCAATGCCGCCGATGCCGTGCTGGTGCTTGGCGGGCTGGGCTTTCTGGGACTCGGGTTGCCCGAGACCGTGCCCGAATGGGGAGGCGATCTCCAGCAGGCACTGACGGCCGTCCCCACCGGCGTCTGGTGGACGGCCCTCTATCCCGGTTTAGCGATGTTTGTGTTGGTGTTAGGGCTGTCCTTCCTCGGCGAAGGCCTGGAGCAATGGCTTTCGGGCCCCTCCAGGCGCTCCTGATCGCTCAAGTTGGGAGCCCCACCGGGGGCAGCGAGGCCAGCAAGGGCCGCCCCGATCCTCTCGGCCAAGGCTCCGTAATCGCCACGCTGCCGCACCTGCCGCTGCAAGGTCGTGGCAATTTCAAGCCGTTCGGCCCGATGGTCCGGGTGGCAGTAGTAATCGATCTTGTGGTGCAGCTCTTCGAGACTGCGGAAGCTGATGGCCTCAGCCACCCCGGTGATCGCCCCCAGCTCCTCTTTCCAATCGGTGAGGGGGAACCCTCCCGCAGCCGCCACATCCAGGACCCGGTTGCTGACGGCCTGGTCGAACTGCAAAGCGGTGATGTTGAGGCTGATCAGCGACGAGCGATACACCGCCGCGCTGGCCGCCACCGAGGCCGTCGCCGGATGGCCGCGCCGCAGACCAACCGCTGGGGCTGATATTGGTGTTGACCAGCTGGCGCACAGCCGCTCAGCCTCGGGACCGTAGAGATCGAGGGGACGGTCCCCCAAACGCTGCAGCACCTCTCCGCGAAACTCCAACGAGTGCCTGTGAACCAGCGACCGGTAGAAGGCCTTCGCCGCCAATTGCTGCAGCGCCGAAGCTTCGGGACCACAGCAGCGCTGGGCGTAGGCCAGGGCACCGGGTTCAATCGGATGGTCGAACCGCTGCAAACGGCGGCGCAAATCAGCCTGTAGCTCTGATGCCAGCTCAGGGGGCTGGTTGGCCCAATCAAAGCAGGGAAGCACATGGCCGATGAAGCAGACCTCCCGGCGCAATGGGGCCCCGGCCGGTGGCTCGTAGGGGCCCTCGCCGATGGCAAACAGCGGCGAGGTGGCCAGATTCAGGTGCGCCAGCTCCCGGGCATTGCGCGGCTCAAGACAAAAATGGTGGGAACGGGCGGCGCTGGCGATGTAGCTGCCAAGGGCAGCCTCAATGCGCTGCCGGGAAGGATGGGTGCCTAGGCAGTCTTCGTAGTGCAGAAAAACCAAGGGTGCCTTGGCCTGTTCGTAGAGAAAAGTGCCCAGCCCCAGCTCGTAGCCGGCCAGCAGGCTGATCGGACTGACGATGATCAGGGCATCGGCCTCAAGGCTGTCCAGCCGATCCCAAAACAAGGAACGCCGCAGATCCACCTCCGCAACCCCCCCCAGGGCCAGCCGCGTCAAGTTGCCATCAAGGCACCCACCTGGGGACCCATCTGGGGGCCCATCTGGGGGCCCAGAGATGAAATCGGTCGGATCCAGCAGGCTGATGCGATGGCCCGCCCCCACCAAAGCCCGGCAGATTCCGGCGATCAGCCGCTGGTAAATGGGGGTGGGACTCTGCTCAAGAACGAGGTGCATGGCAGCGGCCCGCCGGGGAACCTATGCTGAAAAAAACTTGCTCATTTCCGGGAATGCCCCTATGGCTTGACCTGCTGCTTCTCGGTCTGGCTGTTTTGTTGTGGACCAAGGGAGGGCGCCAGCTAGACGATGTGGTGATGATGCTGATGCGCATTCTGGCGGTGGCTTTCGCCCTGGTGGTGCTGCTTGGCGGCCGACTGTTGCTGCTGGAGATCGGTTTGTTGCTATTGGTGCTCTGGCTTCCGAGTGTCCGCAGTCTGGAAAGCGGTTCTCGCCTCTACTAACCACTTTCAATGGCGCCCCTTGTTGGTGGCACTTGATCAGTGGAGCAACCTGAAATCCCTCGGCAGGGACTCAGCAATCTCTCCTGCGGCGGTTAGGGGTGGATAAGGCCGTCCTTGCTGATCACACCAACGGGCCACCTGGGGATAGGACCAGGCAAAAAGCTGGCGGCCATAAGCATCGGCACTAAGTCCCTCTCCATGCTCCGGCACCACGCCGGCACTTTGGCGCTGGCGCAAGGCCTCGAATAAAAGAATCGCCGCCGCCACGGAAACATTCAGGGACTGCACCATGCCCCGCATCGGAATAAAAAGGGATTGATCAACAAGCGATGCGGCTGTCTCACTGAGTCCCCACTTCTCGGCACCAAGCACAAAGGCCGTGGGACCGGTAAAATCACAATCGCGATAGTCAATGGCGCAGCGGCCCAGGTGGGTGCCATACAAGCGGAAGCCGCGTTGCTTGAGTTCAGCCATGGCTGCTTCTGTACTGGCGTGCAGCTTCAGAGGCACCCATTTCTGACTGCCCTGGGCCGTGCTGTTGAACGTGGGCAGACGGCCGGCGCGGCAGACCGCATGGGCCTCCAACGCCCCCACCGCATCGCAACTACGCAGGATCGCCGAAAGATTGTGCGGTTTCTCCACCTGCTCCAAAAACACGGTGAGGTCCGCCATGCGGTGCTCAAGGACCGACTGGATACGTTCGAAACGGCGTGAAAGCAAGGGCATGGTTAAAAGCCGCCAGACGGCTCCTCCAGGATGGCGCTGCGTCCCATGATGGAGCCGATGAAGGAAACCAGCTTCGACCAAAGGGTCTATCAACAAGTCGCCCGCATCCCCTTCGGCCAACTGGCCACCTATGGCCAGATAGCGGAACTCATGGGCGAGTGGGGCTGCGCCAGGCAAGTGGGTTGGGCCCTCAGGCGGCTGCCCCTGCCTTCGCCCCTGCCCTGGCACCGGGTGGTCAATGCCCAGGGTCGCCTCGCCATGACCCTGTCGCGCCAAGGCAGCGACTGGATGCAGAGAGATCTGCTGCTGGCTGAGGGCATTGCGGTGGACCTCCAGGGCCGACTCCCGCTCCATAGTCATCGCTGGCGCAGCGAGAGCCAAAGCGAGCAGCAGCCGTGAAAGCCCCCCAAGATCCCAACCCGAGGGAAACCGACGGTCTCGCCCCCCGGCGCCTGGCCTGGAAGGTGCTGGAGGCGGTGGCTGCAGGGGCTTTTGCGGACAACGCCCTGGAACGGGAACTGGCTAAAACCAGTCTGGCGCCCCTCGATCGCGGACTGGCCACCGAACTGGCCTACGGGGCCATCCGCCAGCGGTTACTGCTTGATGCCTGGATCGATGCCCACGGCCGGCTCAAGGCCAACCGCCAACCACCCCGTCTGCGCTGGTTGTTGCACGTCGGGCTCTACCAACTGCTGTTCAGCAGCCGGGTGCCCGCCTCCGCCGCCGTCAACACCAGCGTTCAGCTAGCCAAGGAAGCGGGCTTTGCCCGGCTGGCTCCAGTTGTAAATGGTCTGCTGCGGGCCGTGGCCCGGGCCCACAACCCCCATGGGGCCGAGGCCGAGACCCATGGGGCCCATACCCACATCGATGCCGTAAGTCCCCTCAACCCTTGGCAGGGACTGGCCTTACCCGATGCGGCAGCCGACAGCCTGGCCCTGCGCCACTCCCTACCCCCCTGGCTGGCGACCCAACTCCTGCAATGGTGCCGCCCGGAAGAGGCCGAGGCCTTTGCACGCTCCAGCAACACACCCCCGGCCCTCGACCTGCGGATCAACCGACGGCGGAGCAGCCGGGCGCAGGTCCTGGCGGCCTTTGGGGCGGCAGGACTGACGGCCAGGGCCTTGGACGACCAGGAATGGGGCCTCTGCTTGGCAGCGGCCAGCGGCGATCTCCGGGGGCTGCCCGGTTTCAAGGAAGGTCACTGGTGCGTCCAGGACCGCACTGCCCAGGCCATCGCCCCCCTGCTGGCACCACAGCCGGGGCAGCGGGTTCTGGATGCCTGCGCCGCCCCCGGAGGCAAGTCCACCCAGCTGGCGGAGTTGATGGATGATCAGGGCGAAATCTGGGCGGTGGATCGCTCCGAGGCTCGGCTCAAAAAGGTGGTTGCCAACGCCGAGCGTCTAGGCATGGTCAGCCTGCAAGTGCTTGCGGCCGACGCCGCCGACCTGCTCGAAATACGGCCCCAATGGCGCGGTTACTTTGATCGAATTCTGGTGGATGCGCCTTGCTCAGGGCTGGGAACCCTGGCCCGCCATGCCGACGCCCGCTGGCGAATCCAGCCCGACACCATTGCCGAACTGGCCAATCAGCAACAGCGGCTGCTCGAACGCTTGGCGCCCCTGCTGCAGCCCGCTGGGCGCCTGGTCTATGCCACCTGCACCGTGCATCCCCAGGAGAATGGCGAGGTGGTACAAGCTTTTCTGGCCGGCCAGCCAAACTGGCAGCTGATTCACCAACAACAATGGTGGCCGGCACCCCAGGCTGGTGATGGCTTCTACGCCGCCGTCCTGGAACCCGGCATCCAAACGGCCTAGGGCAAGGGTTGGGGCCCACCTAGGGCAGGGGGGGCGGCGGGCTCACCGGTGGCGGCGGCGGCGGCGGCGGCGGCGGGGCAACAATCGGCGCAGGGGCAGCGACGGGGGCCGGCGCTGGTGCGGGGGCCGGGGCGGCTATGGGTGCAGCTGGTTCGGCACGCCGTTCCTCCCGGGCGGGAGGTTGCCAGCGGCGTGGTTCCGGAGCCGGAGGCTGCCAGGGGCGTTCTTCCCGGGTGGGAGGCTGCCAGCGGGGCGGTTTTTGGACCGGCGGCTCGCTTGGGCTGGCGTCACCGGGCTCAGGGGGGACAGGATCAATGGGCTCCGGTGTCCAGCGACGGCGGGGAGCATCTTCGGCCCGATTGGGCTCGGCTGCGGGGGGCGTCCAACTAGACGGGGGCTCCCAGCGATCGGGCGCTATCGGGGTGGGCTGGCTGTTGTTGTCCTTGCTTTTGCCCTTGTTGGGCAGCTTGGGGGGGACGTAGGGGATGAACTCTCCGGTGAGTTCTGGCTTGGGGGGAAATTCGCGAACGGGGATGTCTTTGACGATCCTCGACATGAAGGCGTTCCAGGCATAGGCGGCCTGCACGCTGCTGCTGCTGGTCTTCCAGTTTTCGTCGTAACCAAACCAAACCGCCGTGGTGAGCTGGGGAATCGAACCGATGAACCAGAGGTCACGGCCCCCCTCGGCGGTGCCGGTCTTGCCCGCCACCGACCGATCGGCCAGACCCGCAGGGCGGCCAGTACCAGCGCGAACCACGTTTTGCAACATGTACATCATCGCGTCGGCCACATCGCTGCTGACAGCGCGACGGGGAGGCTTGGCCTTCTGGCGTCGACTCCAGATCAAGGCGCCATCGGGGCCATAAATCAGATCGAATGGCGTGGGTGCCACATACAAGCCACGGTTGTTAATCGCCGCATAGGCGGCCGTCATTTCAAGCACGTATTTCTCATTGGACCCCAGCACCATGGAGGGGTATTCCCCTATCTCGCCGGTGATCCCAAGCTGGCGGGCCACGCCGATTACCCGGGGATAACCCACCTTTTCGGCCGTAGCCACGGCGGCGGGATTAATGGAATTAGTCAGGGCCGTCAGCAGCGTGACGCGGCCGCCGCTACCGGGGATGCAGAAGCGCCTGGGGGGCCATCCATCCTGGTAGCAGCGCTCGCGATTGGCAACGGTGTCTTCTGGCCGCATGCCGTATTGCAGGGCGGCTGTATAGGCAAAAAGCTTGAAGGTGGAACCGGGCGAACGCAGGGCCTGAATGGCCCGGTTGAACTGACTGCGCTCCCAATCCGTGCCGCCCACCATGGCCCGCACCAAGCCGGTTCCAGGCTCCATGGCCACCAGGGCCCCTTCCATGCCGCCTGAGGCGTAAGTATTGACAGCCTCCTGGGCGCGGGCCTGCCATTCAGGCTTGAGGCCGGTGTGAATCGTGAGGCCACCCACCTCAAGTTGCTCCTTGGTTAGGACCTTGGGCAGCTCCAGCTCCAACCAGCTAATGAACCAGGGGGCGGGATTGACGAAATACTTGGGTTCTGCGGGCTTGAGACCGATGGGCGCGGCTTGAGCCGTTTCAAGTTGGCGGTCGTCGATATAGCCCATCTCGCGCATCCGCCTCAGCACCGTGGCGCGCCGCTCCAAAGCGAGCTTGGGATTGACTAGGGGTGAGTAAACGGATGGTGCCGGTGGCAAGCCGGCGATCAGGGCAGCCTCAGGCAGGGTGAGTTGATCTGGTTTTTTAGAGAAATAAACCCAGGAGGCATCGGAAACGCCATAGGCACTCGAACCCAAATAGACATAATTGAGATATTGCTCAAGGATCTGCTTCTTGGTGAGCTGACGTTCAATCTTGCCGGCCAGGGCCGCCTCCTTCAGCTTGCGCAAGAGGGTGCGATCTTGGCTGAGAAAGACCGTACGGGCGAGCTGTTGGGTGATGGTGCTGGCGCCCTCCTCCACCGAGCCCTGGCTGAGGTTGCGCAGCAACGCCCGCAGGATGCCAACGTTGTCGACGCCATCGTGCTGATAGAAGCGGCGATCCTCAGCGGCCACGAAAGCCTTTTGCAGCAACAGGGGCATCTGGCCGCTGGGCAGCTTCTCCCGGGTAGCCGGACCCTGCTTGAAGACCACTTCGCCATCGGCCGACAGGATGGTGAGGGTGCCCGGTCGCGAAAAAGTGCCAATGCCGCGGGCATCGGGGAGCAGGAAATCGACGCCGGCGAGCAAAAAGTTTTGGCCGAAGGCCGCGGCCACGCCCAAACCACCGGCCAGCAGGGCCGGCCACCAGAGGGTGGCACGGCGACCACTGGGCTGGGCAACGGGAGCCAGGCGGCCTGATTTTTCACGGCGGCGCAGGGCGGGTCCCCATCGGGGATCCGGAAGTCGTTGATCGGGATCCAGGCGAGTCAAAGGGCCAGATTCCCCGCAATCAAGCTGCTATGGCCAATCGCCAGGGCCGTAACCAGCATGCCAAGCACCAAAAAAGGCTGGGCACTGGCCTGGTATTTGACATCAAAGGCCACTGGATCGCGCAACAGCCAGATGTCTTGAAAGGTGATCTGGGGAATAATCAGCAGCACCAAAATCACAGCGGCAAGATTCTGACCGATCGCGATCAATACGGCGACCATGGCCAACTGGAACAGGTCGATCATCGCGGCACTGATCCAACTGGCCCGCTTGATGCCAAAGGCCACTGGCAGGGACTGCAGTCCAAGGGCCTTGTCCCCTTCCACACTCTTGAAGTCGTTGACCACGGCAATGCCCAGACCTGCCAGGCTGTAGGCGAGGGTCAGCAGCGCCGTTGTCCAGGTGAGTCGGCCAAATAGGGCCTGGCCCGCCCACCAGGGCAGGGCGATGTAGCTGGCGCCCAGGGCGTAGTTGCCCAACCAGCCGTTTTGCTTGAGTTTGAGGGGCGGGGCGGAATAGATGTAACTGACGAACGAACCAGCCAAGGCCAACAGCAGCAGCACCGGCGTGGTGTGGCCGGCCCAGCGATCAAGGGCGTAGGCCACACCCAGACCCGCCAGCAGCAGCACGATGATCTGGAGCTTGACCTGCCCCAAGGGGATCGCTCCGGAGGGGATCGGCCGGTAGGGCTCGTTGATGGCGTCGATGTCGCGGTCGTAAAAGTCGTTGAGGGTTTGGGTGTACCCGGCCAGCAGGGGACCGCTCATCAACATGCAAGCCAAAGAGGCCAGCACCTCCTGGGGGCGCCACTGGAAATGGCCTGAGGCAGCAGCGCCGCACAGAACCCCCCAGATCAGGGGGATCCAGGTGACCGGCTTCATCAGCTGCAGCCGGATTTTCCAGATGTTGGAGGTGGTGCTCGCCCCCTTCATGCCAAGGATCTGGCGGGTGGCGCTGCCCTTCTTTTGCGCAGGGGCTTGGCTTGGGGTCGGTTCGGTCACGGGTGCTCGCCGCAGAGGGGGCCGTTCAGGCGGGGGCGATTTCGTCGTCGAAGAACCAGGTGGTGCCGCCGCCGTTGAGGTCCACGACCACGCCGATGCCCTTGCCGTCGGTGACCCTGTAACCCTTGACGGTGCCGGTGGGATCGGCCTTGAGGGTCGAGACGAGGTCTGCGGGAATGCGGTCGCGGACCCTGAGCACCCGCACTTTTGAGCCGATGGTGATGGCGGCCTGGGCCATGGCTGGGGGCAGGGGCAAAGGGTAGAAAACCTTAACAGCGCCAGGGCCGCTGGCCCATCTGACACGCTGGACCGAGGAGCTCTGGGGGTTGGCGCCGATGGTGGCCAAACGCATCATTCCCTGTCTGGACGTGGCGGAGGGTCGGGTCGTCAAGGGCGTCAATTTTGTCGGCCTGCGCGATGCCGGCGATCCGGTGGAACTGGCCTGTCGCTATTCGGCGGCCGGGGCCGATGAGCTGGTGTTTCTCGACATCGCCGCCAGCCACCAAGGCAGGGACACTTTGGTGGACCTGGTGCGGCGCACCGCCGATGCCGTCACGATTCCCTTCACCGTCGGTGGTGGCATCAGCAGCGTCGATGGCATCACAGAGCTGCTGCGGGCCGGGGCCGACAAGGTGAGTCTCAACTCCGCCGCCGTGCGGGATCCCCAGCTCGTGGGCCAGGGGGCTGGACGGTTCGGCTGTCAGTGCATCGTCGTGGCCATCGATGCCCGGCGCCGCACCGCCGCCGAACGGGCCGCCGGAGCCGCACCGGGGTGGGACGTCTACGTCAAGGGCGGACGCGAGAACACCGGTCTGGATGCCGTGGCCTGGGCCCGCCAGGTGGTGGCCCTGGGGGCCGGCGAAATCCTGCTGACCTCCATGGACGGGGACGGCACCCAGGCCGGCTATGACCTGGAGCTGACCAGTGCGGTGGTGGAAGCGGTGCCGGTGCCGGTGATCGCCTCCGGCGGAGCCGGCTGCATAGATCACATCGCCCTGGCCCTGGACAGCGGCGGAGCCGCCGCCGCCCTGCTGGCCTCGCTCCTGCATGACGGGGTCCTGACGGTGGCCGAAATCAAGCAAGATCTGCTCGCTCGGGGCCTGGCGATTCGCCCCCTCGAATCCAATGCAGCGCCCTTCACGGCCGCCTTCGGGCAGTCGTTACATTGGTACATGAATTAAGACCCTGGGGTCGTTTGCCGTGATCCCTCTGACGCCCCTAGCAGCCCCATTATTGACCATCCTGGCTGTGGTAATGGTGGTCGCAGTGGTGGCCTTGGTGGCCTGGGCCCTGCAATTGATGCAGTCCGCCACCGACCGACAGGAATTTTCGCTGATGTTGGCCGGTTGCATGGTGTGCTCGGCGGCTGTGGGCCTGGCCACCGTGATGGTGCTCACCCTCACCAGTCCCGAGCGGCTGCCCAGCACCGTCCTGCCCCATCTTCCCGATGAACAGGAGGCCTGGGTGAGCCTTGATGCCATCGTGCTGCCCCTGGTATCGCAAGGCCAAAATGATCCCCGGTGATCAAGAGGCGGTTCGCGAGCTATTTGAGACCGTCGCGCCCCGTTACGACCGGCTCAATGACCTGCTGAGCCTGGGCGCCCACCGCCTCTGGAAACGGCAGGCCGTGGCCTGGCTGAATCCTCGCCCAGGCCAACGGCTCCTGGATCTCTGCTGCGGCACCGGCGATGGGGCCCTGCTCCTAGCCCAAAAGGTGCGCCCCGGCGGCCAGGTGCTGGGCCTGGATGCGGCGGCGGCCCCCCTGCGACTGGCCCGCCAGAGGGCGGCCCGAGAACCCTGGCTGCCGCTGCGATTCGAACAAGGGGATGCCCTGGATACGGGCCTGGCCGCTGGTTGGGCCGACGGGGCCCTGATGGCCTATGGCCTGCGCAACCTGGTGGATCCGGCCCTGGGGTTGGCGGAATTGCGACGGGTGTTACGCGCTGGCGGAAGGGCCACCGTGCTCGATTTCAACCGCCCCAACCCCGCAGGCGGGCCATCCCAGGTATGGGCGGCCCAGTTTCAACACTTTTATCTCAGCCGTATTGTCGTGCCAATGGCCAGCCTGGTGGACCTCAAAGACCACTACGCCTATCTGGAAACCAGCCTGGCCCGCTTTCCCACCGCCCAGCAGCAGATGGAGCTGGCTCGACAGGCAGGTTTCGCCGCAGTGGGATTCAGGCCCCTGGCGGCAGGACTGATGGGGTTCCTGACCCTGGTGGCTTGAGTGCCGGTATTCGCGATCACCGGCGCCTGGCGATGGTCCCTGGGGGGATGCTTTTGTAGGGGGACCAGCCAGTTTTGACCATGGGCGTTCCCCTGTTTGATTTCGCCGCAAATGTCGGCAAAAAAATCTTCAACCGTGGTGAAGATTCGATCACCATTGCCCAAAAACTCCAGAAACACATTGATGCCAATAATCCTGGTATCAGCGATCTCGATGTGGTATTCGATGGCGAAACCGCCACCATCAGCGGCACGGCCAAAGATGCCGCGGCCTATGAAAAGGCGGTGTTGATGGCGGGCAATGTGGAAGGCGTCGCCAAAGTAGAGGCCGCTGGACTTGGGGCCCCTGGAGATTCCACCTTCGTGCTGGTGAAAGCAGGTGACACTCTCTGGGGAATTGCCGAACGAGAATTAGGTGATGGATCCCGTTATAATGAAATCTTCGCCGCCAACCGGGAAGTTATTGAAAACCCTGATCTCATTTATCCTGGTCAGAAGATAAGGATACCCAAGGGTTGATGGAAACGGCATGATGGCCTTCCCCGGGCTTGGGCCTGGGGATTCTTCACCCGCCAGCAATCTCAACCATGGCTGATCAAGCCAGCCCCTGTCGTGCTGTTCTAAGGGCCTGTAGTGAGCGCCTTTCTTGGTCGCGCCCAGCTCTTTTCGGCGCCATCGCCGCCTACGCCCTTGGGTCCCCGCTCGCCATGGCTGGCTTCGGAGCTGAGCCCCCCGCCGACCGGGGGATTGCCCTGGCACCGATCACCCTGGCACCGATCACCCTGGCCGAACAACCCACTGCCGAACAACCCACTGCCGAACAGCCCACTGCTGAGCAACCCAGCCCTGAGCAGAAAGAAGCCAGGCAAGCCCTAGATAAAGAAGAAGCATCGTTAGCCCAACAGCTGGCCAATCCGGTGGCGGCCTTAGTCAGTATCCCTTTCCAATGGAACTGGGACGATCGCATCGGCACCAGGGAAGATATCAATCGTCTGACGCTGAACATCCAGCCGGTGGTGCCGATCAACCTCAGCAAAGATTGGAATCTGATCTCCCGCACGATCCTGCCGGTGATCCATCAGAGCGATGCCAACAGCACTATCAATCAGGGCCGTTTTGACAACGGGGTTGACTTTGGCGACACAGTGCAGAGTCTGTTTCTTTCCCCCAGCCGCCCCGGCCCATGGGGCTTGATCTGGGGTCTCGGTCCGGTGGCCTTGCTGCCCACCGGCACCAATACCTTCACCACCACCAATCAATGGGCGCTCGGCCCCACAGGCGTTGTGCTCAAACAGAGCGGACGCTGGACGGTCGGTGTGCTGGCCAACCACCTGTGGTCGGTGCAGAACCGAGGCCGTCTGGCCGACGTGAACAACAGTTTTGTGCAGCCGTTCATCAGCTACACCACCCCCACTGCCTGGACCGCCACCCTGCAGACCGAAACCAGCTACGACTGGCAGGCCGAGCAGTGGGCAGTGCCCATCAATTTTGTGGTGACCAAGATCCTCAAGCTGGGCGATCAACTGGTCAGCGTCGGCGCTGGCGTGCGCTACTGGGCCGAGGGACCGGAACAGGGGCCCCAAGGCTGGGCTGGACGGGTCGTGTTCACGCTTTTATTGCCCAAAAAATCCTGACGTTGATCTGGCGCTGCACGCAGGATTTGGGGCCCAAACTGGCCTGGGGCGCACCATTTCGCTGCCGGACTTTGGGCTTAGGCAAGATTATTTCGCTTTCGCTTCCTGCCTCTCCCACCCGTGAACCTGTCGTACTCCCGGCCGCGCCTCAAGCCCTTCAGCCTGGTCCTGGCCCTCAGCGCCGCCCTCTGTAGCGGCGAATGGGACGGGGTCGGCAGGGCCCAGGCCGCTGAATCAACCCCAGTTGCCCCAACTCGAGGCGGCCTCAGCACGGTGAACACGCGCCTTGGCGCCCTGATGCTTGAGAACGGCTATCCCACAAAAGCGACCTCAGCCAAGCTCTACGACGAGCTTGATTTCCAGCGGGCCACCCAGGCCTATCTCTGGGCCCTGCCGGCCATTGGCTTCAAAGCCCTGTATGACGCCCAGCGCCGCAGCCTCGGCACCGCTAACGGCGAGGTGCTGCTTTATCAAAACCTCAAGGACAAGGCGGGCATGTTGACCCCCAACATCACCACCCTCTACGCCTTCAGTTTCTGGGACCTGGCCAGCCAGGGGCCCCTGGTGGTGGAAGTTCCCGCCGGCTTGACCGCCGGCGGCGTGATGGACATCTGGCAGCAACCGATCACCGACATGGGCCAGACGGGTCCGGACAAGGGCCTGGGGGGCAAGTATCTGATCCTGCCCCCCGGCAGCCCCGCCATGGAGGCCCCCGGCTACCAGATCGTGCGCTCCCCCAGCAACCAGGTCTGGTTCGGCACCAGGGGCCTGTCGCCGGACAAGGCAGCGGCCGAAGCCACCGTGCGCCAGCACCGCCTCTACGGCTGGAACCAGCGGGCCAATCCCACCGCGACAGCCTATAAGTCCGTGGGGGGACGCCCTTGGCAATCGGCCCAGCCCGCCAACCTGGATTACTGGCGCATGCTGAGCGAGCTTTACGCCAACGAGCCCGTTGCCCCCAGGGACCGCATGATGTTCGCGATGCTGGCGCCCCTGGGCCTGGTGCCCGGAGAGCCTTTCAAGCCCGATGCCCGCCAGAGCCGCATTCTGGCGGATGCCGCCCAAGTTGGCGAACTGATGGCCCGCACGGTGGCCTTCGACAAACGCACCCCCGGAGTCACGGTTTACCCCGGCAAACACTGGGACTACGCCCAGCGCTTTGAGCTGGATCAGGAAAGCCCCGACCGCAAACGCGTCCAATTGGATGAGCGCAGCTCCTGGTTCTATGAGGCCATTGGTATGTCGGTGGGGATGCAGGGCCGCATCGTTGGCTTCGGCCAGGCCTATCTGGAAGCCTCTAAAGACAGCCAGGGCAACTGGCTCGATGGGGGCCGCACCTATCGCATGCGAGTGCCTGCCGATCCACCGGTGAAACAGTTCTGGTCCATCACCCTCTATGACAACGTCAGCCGCGGTCCCCTGATCACCGGCCAGGGGGCCGCCGACCTCAGCTCCCGGCAAACGGGACTGGTGCGCAACGCCGACGGATCGGTGGATGTGGTTTTCGGCCCGGTGAGGCCGGCTGGAGCCGCCAACTGGATCCAGACAAATCCGGGTCAAGGCTGGTTCAGCTACTTCCGCTTTTATGGCCCCACCGAGCCTTACTTCAGCAAAACCTGGCAGCTAAATGACATCGAGCCCCTGGGCCGCTGAAGCATCCCGGCGACGATTGAGCAAGGCAAGCCGCCGGGTCATTTCTTCACTGGCGAAGCCCAAGGAGGCGATCATTTCTAGACGGTCGCGGGATGCTTCACCCGAGTAAATGGATGAGAAGGTCTCAAGGCGCTCCTGCTCTTGCAAAGCAGCGGCACCCAGCCAGTTCGCGGGCGAATCACCTGGAGGGATGGAATCGAACCTGTGCGATGGCAGAAGGAAAGGTTCATCGACATCGACTTCGGCGATCATGAATAGAAATTCAAGCAGGTTTTTAAGCGCTTCAATGGCCACGGAACGAGCACCGTACGCCTGGGCCACTCTGGCAAGACTGGATTGCCTGGAGGGCGTGGGTGATTCATCAACCATAGCCTGGAAAAGATCGAAAGATTGACGCAGTGCGGCAGTGCGCCTGAGCGGTGTCTCCCCTTGATTACGGCTTATTTGATATAAGGCAATAGCTTTAATCAGCTCAGAATCTTGCGGCAGTTTACGCCAATTTATCAACCACTCCTGTGGGCACGATAGACTTTCAAAGTAATCATTAACGCCAGTCCAATCATTGTCAGAAATTAAAATAACTTGATCGCTCTGCCATTCCTCTTGGAGTACTAACATGCCTTGCGAGCGCAGCTGACAGGCCTGATCCCGCTTGCAAGCAAAGAGGTTGAGGAGATAATCGTCTGAAAATGATAATGGATCAAAGGGAACAAGCAAATTCAACCCGGGCAGAAGCCGATAGGAGTCATAGCCAAGGCCATTAAATGATTCGACAAGTTCAAGATGAAGGCCCGACCCCCCCTTTACCTCGTAAAGAACAAGCGGAGAATTTTTGGCAAAGAAATCACGACCGCCAGCTAAAATCATCTCTTCATGGCCCTCGGCATCGATCTTCAGAAAATCAACATCAGTTCGACCACTGAATAAATGATCGAGTGAATCAATTCCGACCTCTTCGGACGTTTCAAGCTCAGATCCGTCGACGAGCGCATTCAGCTCTGCTTGTGGCTGGGTTGAGATCCTTCCCGTTCCTGGCGCAACGGAAATGGCAAGCTGAAACACCTCCGCCTGCTTGAAATTATTGGCATCAAGACTCTGCTTTAAGTAGCCAGCAGTTTTCGCCACTGGTTCAAAAGCGAAGACCCTGCCATCAATGCCAACGGCATTGGCCATTGTTAACGCATAAACTCCATAATTAGCGCCAATGTCGATGGCTACTTGTCCTGGCCTAAGCAGATCTCTCACGAATTTGATTTCATCTTCAAACCAATCCAATTGCTCCATCAAGATATAGGGAGTAATCATCTCCAGGCTGTCGGGAACGATAATTGAGACATCACCAGGCAGCTTTAAAGTAAGTGAAGGATTGGGCTTACCTGGCAATCCAAGAATGATTGAACGATATTCAGATGCCAGAGACGAGCCATCGCGTCGATCTAGCTCTTCGATGAATAAGTGGACCAAATCATAGGCATCATACATCTGATGCAAGACGAAGGCAGCACTTCGAAGCACACGCGAATCATGCAGACGCCGCTGACGGAAATCCTTCACATAAATTGCATCGCCCCAAAGCGTTTGACTAATGGCATTATTAGGATTGTCATTAGAAGACAATGGCTTATATGGCCTGCCCTGTAGATAGGCAAATTTCAGGAAGCAAAAACCTTGGGAGCGCAGGAACTTGTCGACATCAGCAAACAGCGGCTGATCTTGGTAAAGTTCAACAAATTCAACTTCACATTGAACAACTCCAACAGTGGCGAGGGTGCTCTTGGCATTCTCCAGTGCCATTAACTCGGAACCTTGAATATCGAGCTTGATAAAATCAACAGTTCCCGTAAGCGCGAGTAAATCATCGAGTCGCTTAGTTTCGACATCGACCCTTTGCTCAACGCGCATCACTTCTCCCAGATTCCAGAATAGATCAATAGATTCATTATGCGGCTCATACAGGGATGAGGTCATCGGCACGTTAGTGACGCGGAGCGAATGGCTGGCGCCATCGCCAATGGCAAAAGGCAGATAACGAATGACTCCCTGGTGTGATTCATGGGCGGCATTGAGCCGCGCACACTCTTCCTCAACCGGTTCAAATCCAATCACCTCTACCAATCCCTCATTGCGGGCCAAGGTCAGCCAGGGATCGACCTCTTCATCTAAAGCAAGAGCACCAATATCAAGGCAACGAATTTTTTCGGTCAACCCGAGCAATTTAAACAGCGCTTGGGCAGTGCTCATCGATAACATCATTTACCATAACCGAGCATAACCCCAAAGTAAGATCAACTCTTCCCCCAGGCTGTTTGCATCCCTGCAGTCAGCTCAGATTCCGCCATCTTTGCTGGCTTGCGCCGAGAGCGGCGCAATGGCAATCGACCATCCGATGCCTCGGCGAGGCCTAAGGCCTAGATGATTGGCCTAAGGCCTAGATGATTGGCCTAAGGCCTGGAGGCTTGGCCTAAGGCCTGGAGGCTTGGCTTGGCAAACCGGGGATCTCGGCCGAAAGCATCCCCAGCGGGCGCACAAGAGCCCCTGGATCAAGGCCTTCACGCAGGGCCAACACCAGGCCAGCGGCCTCGCTGTAGCTGGCGGCAGGCAACACGGGCAGGCCCAGGGCGACCCCATCCACCTGCAACACGCAAGGATTACCGCTGACGGCGATCAGGGGCACGCCCCGCTCGACACTGGCCAGCACGGCCTCGCCGCCCAGGGCCCCGGCCGGGGCCACCACCGCCCCCAGATCCTCCGCCAAAAGGGCGGCACGGCGGTCTTGGGGGTCCACCAGATCGGGGGCGCGGCTGAGACCCACCAGCACGCAGGGCAAAAAAGTGTGGCCCAGTTCTTCCGCCGCCGCCCGCGGATCGAGCTGGGGATCGAGGGGCAGGGGTGCCAGGGCAGGGGCATGGGCGCAGGGTATGCCCAGGTGTTGCACCAGCAGGTGGCTGATCACCGCCTCGGCTCCAGCCAGGGCATCGACGCCGGCGCCGTGGCGGTAGGCGGCCAGGGCATCGCTGCCGGCATCGTCGGGGAAGCGGGCCACCACGGCGATGGCGGTGGCCCCGGCGGCCACCAATTTTTCGCCAGCCCGCAACAGCACATCGGGGCGCTCCAGCGTGCCCCAACTGCTGCCACTGGGCCCCAGGCTCAGGCTCACCCCCAGGGCCAAGTCGGTCACCAGCACCGGACCGATCGCCAAGCCCAGGGTGGCGCGGCACGCCTCGGCCGCCTGCAGTTGGCGGGCACGCAGCTCCGGTTCAATGCCGCGATCCAGCAGCAGCCCCACCCGCCGGCCCGCCACCGGCGCCAGGGCCAGCTCGCCGCAGGCGAAGCGATCGAGGGCCCAGCCCTCCACGTAATGGATGCGGCGGTCGCTCCAGTACAGGGCTGCGCCATTGAGCACATTGGGATGGGTGACCAGGCAGCCGCTGGCCGCCGCCAGCAAGCGGGCCGCCGGCAGGCCGTCGCCCGCATAGCCCCCTACGGCGCAACCGACGCCGGTGGGAATCACCAGCAGGGTGGGCAGGGGCGCTGAGATGTTCAACAGTCCTCGCTGGCCTGGCTTGGCCTGGGCCCCTCGTCTGCGGTTGGGTGCTGCCCCGGGGCCCCCGGTTCGCCCAGCACCAGCACCGCCTCAATCCGCAGGCCCCGGGCCGGTTCGGCGGCGGTGATTGCCCAGCGCAGCAGCCGCGCCGAGGCGCCCGCCCGGGCCTGGCCGGCCGCCAGCAAAAAAGGGCGTAGCTGCGGCAACAGGGCCCCCGCCGCCGGCTGGAACCAAACCGCCAGAGGCTCCAGCTTCACTTCTGGTATTGGCCGAACTGGACCTCGTAGAGGGCATCCTCCTGGCCGGCCAGCAACTGCAGGTCGCTGAGCGGGTAGCTGACGCAAAGCAAGGCGTAGCCCTGCTCCCGGAGTTCTGCCTTGACGCCCATGGCATCGGGTTGGTGAACACTGCCGCTGGTCAGCTTGGCGGCGCAGGTGGTGCAGACCCCCGAGCAGCAGGAGCTGGGCAGCGGCACCCCGGCCGCCTCGGCCGCAGCCAGCACGGTCTGGTCGGCGCGGCAGGCAAAGCTGTGGGTGGTGCCATCGAGGCTGGCCTGGACCTGGAAGCTGGGGGTTTCGCTCACCGAGTTGCCGTCGTTGGCGGCCATCCTGGCTGAGCGCCGTTCAGGGGCCAGGGCAGGGCTGCTCGCTCAAGTGGCAAGCAGCAAAAGTGCGGAGATCATTGAGGTCTGTCTGAGCGATGCTGTCGCCCAAGGCCGCTGCCTTAACTATGCACATGAAATAACAACTTCAAAGTTCAGACTGCTCAAAGAGATCGCGATTGCTGGCCTGTGGCGCAGTGGCAGAACAAAATGGAGCAGGGACGCACTCGGATCGGCGCGATCGCTGCCTGGGCGGCGGCGGGGTTGCTGGGCGGTCTGATCGGCTGCCTGGTGGCGGTGGCGCTCACCGAGCTGATCAAGCTGTCGCTGGCCGCCGCCGCCGGCCTGGGCGTTGCGGCGCTGCGGTTGTTGCCCCTGTTGGGGGTGGGCCTGGCGGTGCTGATCCTGTTCGGCCTGGGCCGAGGCCAATCGGTGCAGACGATCGCCCCCCGCCAGACGCTCCGCCCTGGCGTCGCCCCCGGCTCGCTGGCGGCCTGGTATTCGTTCCCCCACGACATCGCCCGCGCCGATCTGACCGGCGATGTGGTCAACGCGGCGGGGCTGGAGGAGCGGTTCCCGTGGCACCTGGCGCCCCTGCGGGCGCTGGCCATCCTGGCCACGGTGGGGCTGGGGGCGCCGATGGGCACGGAATCGCCGGCGGCCCATGTCGGGGTGGCCACGGGCAGCTGGCTTGGCAGCGCGGTGCCGGCGCTGCGGACCTTGGCCCGGCCCCTGGCGATCGGGGGCGGTGCGGCCAGCGTGTCGGCCCTGATCGGCATCCCGCTGGTGGGCAGTTTCTTCATGGCCGAGCTGGCGGCAAGGCGCCAGATTCCGCTGAGCGCGCCGCGGGCCGCCGCGATGCTGGCGGGCGGCCTCAGCGGCTGGGCGGTTCATTTCGCGTTTCAGCTCGATCTGATCCGGCTGGTGGTGCCCAGGGTTCCCCCCGGCGGTTTTGTCGCCGCGTTGCAGGCCACCCTGTGCATCGGCGTACTGGCCGGGGCCCTCACGGCCCTCACCGGTGAGGCGATCTACTGGGCCCGGGGTTGGCGCGACCGACCGCTGACGCGCCTGCTGATCGGCGGCGCGACGCTGCTGGTGCTGGCCTTGCTGATCGGGGTCCTTGCCACCCCGGCGGCGGCGTTTGGGCCAGGGGGCGCGGCGATCGTCTGGGCCGAAACCACCAGCCCCGCCCCGCATCGCCTGCTGGCCCTGGCATTGCTGCGGGCGGCCGCCACCACGGCGGCGGTGCTGGCGGGGGGCTGCGGCGGGGTGTTCGTGCCGTTTCTGGCGATTGGTGACCTGTGCGGCCGGGTGTTCGCGGCCCCCTTCGGGATCGCTTCAGACCTGGCCGGTGCCGCCGGAGCCGCCGCGGGCATCGCTGGCGGTTACCGCCTGCCGTTCACCGCCATGGCGATGGTGCTGGGAGTCGGCGGACCGGAGGGCGCCCAGTTCACCAGCATGGCCACGGTGCTGGTGGCGGCCCTGTCCGGATTAGTCACGGCCCGTGCCGCCAATGCGCTGAGCTCACTGGTCCGAAGTCTTTGGCGGGAGCGGGTTGGGTCCGGGGAGTGAAGGAATCAGGCGAATAGCCTTTTAATTAACTATAATAAAAAATCCACCCTGCGCTCCCTGGCCATTCATGGGCTGCAGCCTCGGTGAGGGGCATGACAGGGGGGATGGAAACAGCGGGCCCTGCCCGCAACAGTCGATCCCGGCTTAGCGTGGCCCCAATGCCTCTGCCGGGGCCCATGCTTGCCCTGCCCAGCCCCCTTAGCCTGCCGCAAACTCTCACCGCCAGCCTGCGGCTTACACCCGACCAATTCAGCGAGCTCTGTGCGGCCAACCCAGACGCCGTGCTGGAACTCGCCGCCGATGGTTCCTTGATCGCCATGACCCCCACCGGCGGCGAAACAGGCGCCCGCAACAGCAATCTCAGCTTTGAACTGCAACTGGCGGTGCGGCGCAGTGGCCTGCCCCTCAAACTCTTCGACAGCTCCACGGGCTTTCGCCTCGGCGATGGCTCGGTGCTGAGCCCCGACGCGGCCGTGGTGAGCCTGGAACGCTGGCAAACCCTTAGCGAGTCCCAGCGGCGCGGCTTTCCGCCGTTATGTCCCGATCTGGTCGTCGAACTGGCCAGCCCCAGCGACGCAGGCCCCCGCGGCCTAACCGCCCTGCGCCAAAAAATGGCGGCCTACCAGGCCAATGGGGCCCGCCTGGGCTGGCTGCTGATCCCCGAGCAGCAAGCGGTGGAGGTCTGGGGGCCCTTGGGCGAACCAGCAGCAGTACCCCAACGGCTGGCACCGGCAAGCCAGATCGATGGTTCTTCCCTGTTCCCGGGGTTGCTGGTCGATCTCCAGGAAATTTGGATGGCATGAGAGACCTGGTGTTGCGGCCAAAGGCAACCCGCCTGCTCAGGCGACGAATGCTGCAACGATGACACCAACATCAAGCAGGGAAACTTATGGTGGGATAAGCAAATTCAAGTTGCTGAACTGTAGGGGCAGGACGATAACCGTGACAGCACCAATAAAAAAGCCCCGCCTCACGGCAGGGCTACAGGATTGATCGGAATGATTCTTAAACGATTGCGCTGGCCACCGGCACGACTTTGCTGTTGACAATGCGCTTCCTCAACTTGCGGCTATAGCCAAATGCTGCAGCCGCACCGAAGAGTGGCAATGGGCCGGGGACAGCAACATTGGGGACAGCAACATTGAAGTTGCTGATCGTGGAGGATGCGCGACCACAACATGAATCACTGCTATTCTGCCTGAAACCGAACACATCACCTGCCAGCACAGCAAAAGCTACTGAGCCCGATTGAGTTACACTACCACCGTCATTAGTAAGCTGTGTAAAGGTTCCATTCAATAGATAGCCAAAGGGATCATAATAAGAGGCCGCGTCCGCAGTTCCAAAAGCCCAATCGAAGCTCACTACTCCCGCATTGGGTGCTGCGATGGTGAAATCTGTGTTCTTCGAAGGACCAAAAATTTCTTCGTCATCGGCACTACTCAAGCTAATGCTGTTTGGGGCTCCGCTTGTGTTGATAGAGCCATCGCCCTGAATGCTTTGGGTCCAGTTGGCTGGGGCGTAGGCACCAGTAAAAAGAGTTAGGGCCTGTGCTGGATTAGCGGCAAGGCCAAGGATTGCGCCAGCTAGCGCAATCGGTGCCAGCCGCCTAACCAGGACTGCTGGCTTGCCGCAGAGCTTCGTGCTCCTAGTGTTGGCCAATTGAGAATTAGCGAACTCGCAATGGGGGGGGTAGGGGGGTGGGAGAAGGAAGACATGAAAGAATTTAAAATTCGACCAAAAAAAACTAGCATAAATTCCTAAAAAAAACAAAATCCATTTAGTCCAGCAAGACTTGAAATTAGACATACTGCGGCAGCA
Organism: Cyanobium sp.; assembly: GCA_044359075.1. Lineage (GTDB taxonomy): Bacteria > Cyanobacteriota > Cyanobacteriia > PCC-6307 > Cyanobiaceae > Cyanobium. The sequence continues at coordinate 59,856 of JBIKMU010000003.1, forward strand.
TGGGTCTGGCATGGGTCTTGAGTGGGACTCGCTAGTTGTTTGCCGTTTTTCGAGACGCTCTAGCCAAGCATTTCAATTTCACACCACCACCATGCCCAAAAATAATCCGTATTTTTCATAATTCATTTTTCTATTATAATTTTTATCCGATCTTGTAGTGCGGTCTTGGTCCCGATCTCACCAGATTCCGGCCTAAATTGTCCCATCAAGATAGCCTCACCACCGAGAACCGGCAATCGTGAAGGGTAGGAAATCAAGATTAAATTGACCCCTTCCCCACCGGACCCGCCACCTGTTGCCACCCGCCCGGATGGGGCGCCAGATACTCCGGCCGCCCCGCCGCCGCAGCATCCGCAGGCGCTGTAAGCACAAAATCCATGCTGATCGAAAAGCGGCGATCGTCGTCGTCGTTGTTCTCCAGCACGGCGTGATCGATGCAGGCGGGAAACAGCACCAGCAATCCGGCCCGGGGCGCCAGATCAAACCAGGGGGCATTCCACTGCTGGGCGCCGGCATGGTTAGCAGCGGCATCGTCAGCGCGGATCGGCCCGCCGTGGCCCACCGCCAAACCCGGCACCAGCTCGTTGTACTGGCGCTGGGGCCAGAGGCGCAGGCAACCGCTGCGGCCGCTGCCGTCACCATTGAGGTAATAGACACCGCTCAGGTGGGCATTGGGATGGTGGTGCCTTCCCACCACCTGGCCCGCCTCACCCACCACTGGCCAGCAGCGCTGCAGGTGCAATGCCACCGCCGCCGGCTCAAACCCCAGCTGCTGCAGGTAGGTCCAGGCATGGACCGTTAAACGGCTGATCAGGGGCGCGAAGGCGGCATGGCGCTGCAGTTGATCGACACCGTTGAGATCGCCTGTCCAGGCGCAGAGCGGATCGGGGTTGGACTCCGCTTCCCCCCGCAGGGCCAACATCGCCCGCATCAAGACGGCGGCTTCGAGCGGATCGACGGACAGGGCCACCTGGCCGAGGGCCAAGGCAAACAAAGGCTGGAGGGTTACAGCAGCTGATGTCATGGCTATCGATCCAGGGCAAAGCGCCCCGATCCTGGCCTGGAGTCCCCACCGCCATCCCACCGACCTAACCTGGCCCCAATGGCCCCAAGTTCCAGCCCCAGCCCCAGCCCGATCATCCGCGCCGACGGGCTCAGCAAGACCTACCGCGTCGCCGCCAAGGACCCTGGCCTTGCCGGCACCCTGCGCCATCTCCTGCAGCGGCGCTACAAAGATGTCGCAGCCGTGCGTGATGTCAGCTTCCAAATCCAACCCGGTGAAATGGTGGGATTCCTGGGCCCCAATGGCGCCGGCAAGACCACCACCCTCAAGATGCTCACCGGCCTGATTCATCCCTCCGCCGGCAAGGCGTTGGTGGCCGGCTACACCCCGCACCGCCGCCAAGCCAATTTTTTGCGGCGCATCACCCTGGTGATGGGCCAGAAACAGCAGCTGATCTGGGACCTGCCGGCCCTCGATTCCCTGCGGGTCAACGCCGCCGTGTATGGCATCGATGCAGCCGAAAGCCGCCAACGCATCCACGACCTGGCCGAGATGCTGGATCTGGGAGCAGAACTCAAGCGCCCCCTGCGCAAGTTGTCGTTGGGCCAGCGCATGAAGACCGAACTGTTGGCGGCCCTGTTGCACCGCCCCGAGGTGCTGTTTCTGGACGAACCGACCCTCGGCCTTGATGTCAATGCCCAGGCCCGGGTGCGCTCTTTCCTGGCGGATTACAACCAACGCTTTGGCGCCACCGTGCTGCTCACCAGCCATTACATGGCCGACATCACCGCCCTTTGCCCCAGGGTGCTACTGATCCATGAGGGGCGCCTGTTCCACGACGGCAGCCTTGAAACCCTCACCCAGCGGCTGGCCCCTTGCCGGGAGGTGCGAATCGAACTGGCCGAACCCTGGCCCCTCGAATCTCTGCGCACCTATGGAGAAGTGGAGAGCTGCGAGGGCATGGTGGTGCGGCTGCTGATCCGCCGCGACGCCCTCACCACTGCAGTATCACGGTTGCTCGCCGATTTGCCGGTGCGGGACCTGGAAGTGCGCGATCCCCCCATCGAGGAGCTGATCGGCAGTCTGTTTGTGCAAGGAACCCTGTCGTGAGAAATTCTGCCGTGAGCAGCCGTGCCTTGAGCAGCCCGAAAGTCAGGCCCCTGGGCCCGCTTCAGCATGGCTGGCGGGTGGCCCGGGCCCTGTTCGCCAGCCAGTACGCCCTGATGCTCGAATATCGGGCAGAAATTGTGCTGTGGGCCCTGGCCGGCATGGTGCCATTCATCATGCTGGCGATCTGGATCGAGTCCCCCGCCGGCGCCGCCCTGGGCATGGGCCCAACCCAACTGGCACGCTATTTCCTGGCTGCTTTCGTGGTGCGCCAGTTCACCGTCGCCTGGGTGATGACGGTCTTTGAGGAGGACGCCCTGCAGGGTCGACTCTCTCCCATGCTGCTGCAGCCCCTGCATCCCTTCTGGCGCTACCTGGCCTCCCATGTTGCCGAGCAGGCGACTCGGCTGCCCTTTGTCGTCTTGATCGCATCCCTGTTTTTCCTGGTGCTTCCCTGGGCGTTCTGGCTGCCCACCCCCCAACGGGCCCTGCTGACCTTGGCGGCCACCTTCCTGGCCTTCGTGCTCAACTTTTTGATCCAGTGCATCATGGCCTGCATGTGCTTCTGGAGCGACCGGGTCAACGCCCTCGAGCGTTTGATCTACATCCCCGTACTGTTCCTTTCCGGCACGGCAGCCCCCCTTGAGGCCTTCCCTCCAGCCCTGCGCCGACTGGCCGAAGCGACACCGTTTCCCCTGCTGGTGAATTTCCCGGCCCAGTTGCTCTCGGGTGGCGAAGCACAGATCGCCGCCGGATTCACCGCCCTGGCTATCTGGATCGCTGGCCTGTTCCTGCTGATGACATTGTTGTGGCGCATCGGGGTCAAGCGTTATGGAGCGATGGGAGCCTGATGGGCAACCCGCTTCTTCGCTACCTGTTGACGCTGCGCCGCCTTTGGGGCACCTCCCTGGCAATGCAGTTCGAATACCAGGCCAACCTGGTGCTGGAGGTGGTTGCGGCAGTCGCCAACCTGCTCGGCAGCCTGCTGCTGCTGTCTTTGTTCTATGGCGAAGGGCGAGCGCTGGGGGGCTGGAGCTGGCCCCAGGCCCTCGTCGTTCTGGGGGTTTACACCTTGCTGGAGGGGATCACCAGCACCTGGCTGCGCCCCAACCTCAGCACGATTGTGGGCCATGTGCAGCAGGGGACCCTGGATTTTGTGTTGTTGAAACCAATCGATAGCCAGTTCTGGCTCTCCACCACCCGGATTTCGCTGATGGGCCTGCCCGAAATCGCCACCGGCCTGGGCCTGATGATCTGGGCGGCAGGACAGGCCGGCATCAGGATTACGCCCTGGCTGTTGATCCAGACCCTGTTGATGCTGGTGGCCAGCGGACTGCTTTTGTACAGCCTTTGGTTTCTGGTGTCGACCACCAGCATTTGGTTTGTCAAAACTTGGAATGCCACTGAAGTCCTGCGCGCCGCCTTGAGCTCCGGTCGCTATCCGATCAGCGCTTTTCCGACAGCTGTCAGAAGGTTTTTCACCATGGTGCTGCCGGTGGCCTTTCTCACCACCGTGCCCGCTGAGGCCATGCTCGGCCGCCTCACCCTGCCCTGGCTGCTGCTGTCCCTGATGGTCGCCTGCCTTGGCCTGGCCCTCAGCCGCGCCTTCTGGCAGTTCGCCCTGCGGTTTTACACCTCTGCCTCCAGTTAGTTCCCCAACCCTTAGTAAGATGTGACCATCAGCAGATATCAGTGGGCCAGCAAGGTCTAGCAAGCCAGTGGGCGAGCGCAATGGCAGAAACTTAATGGCTGAGCACAATGGGAGAAAGAAATAAGTCAAAAAAAAGCCGGTGCTTAAGACCGGCCCTTCGCTTAAAATAGCTTTGCAAAAATCAGACCGAGCCGGAACCAGCAACCACCTCGAGAATTTCTTGGGTAATGGCGGCTTGACGAGCCTTGTTATAATCCAATGTCAAAGTCTTGGCCAAGGCCTTGGCGTTGTCACTTGCATTATTCATGGCCGTCATCCGATTGGCCAGTTCGCTGGCGGCGGCCTCCTGCAAGGCACGCAACAACTGGTTGTTCAGGTAAAGGGGCAACAAGGCATCGAGTAGCTTCTCAGGACCCTGTTCAAACACAAAATCGGAAGGCAGGGCAGCCTGGGTATTTGCCACATCAACGGTTTCGACCGTTAGCTTGCCGTCCTTAGTCACCAGGCGGAACAGCTCGTCGTCAGGGGCAGCGATGTCCTGGGGATCCAGGGGCAGCAGGGTCTGAGAAACGGGTGAAGAGCTAACAAGGTTGATGAACTTGGTGTAGATGATCTCCACCCGGTCAGTGGCACCGGAAAGAAAATCAGCCAAGATTTCAGAGGCCACCTTGTTGGCATCAGCGGCGGTAGGAACCTGTTCCAGGCCAGTAAAGGTGGCCTGAATGGGATAGCTACGATTGGTGAAATAGGTGATGGCCTTACGACCAAGCAGCACAAGATCAACCTCGTATCCCTGCCGCTTGAGCTCGGCGAAGCGCAGCTCGGTTTTCTTGATCACCTGAGAGTTGTAGCCCCCGCAGAGACCCCGATCACCCGTCACAGATAGCAGGGTGATCTTGCGAACTTCACGGGTCGCCAACAAGGGCGAATCAGTGTTTTCAAAGGCGAGGCGCGATTCCAGATTCTGTAGAACCCGAGCCAGACGGTCGGCAAAGGGTCTGCTGCGCAACACCTGCTCCTGGGCCCGGCGCACCTTGGCGGCGGCCACCAAGCGCATCGCTTCTGTGATCTTGCGGGTGTTCTTGACGGAGCTGATCCGATCTCGGATGTCCTTGAGATTCGCCATGGCTGGTTCCTCAGGCTGCCGCCAGCATGGACGCCTTGACTTCGGAAATGGCTTCCTTCAAGGTGGCTTCAGCATCTTCAGCCAATTGCTTTTCAGTCATCACCTTGCTGATGAAATCAGGCTTGTTGGTTCTGAGGTAATCACGCAATTCGCGGGCGAACTGGGTGACTTGATCCACAGGTACATCATCAATCAGACCCTTGACACCGGCGTAGACAATGGCAACTTGCTCCGCCAAGTTGAGGGGACTGAACTGGGGCTGCTTCAGCAGTTCGCGCAGACGCTTACCGCGGCCCAACTGGGCCTGGGTGGCAGCATCCAGGTCGGAAGCGAACTGGGAGAAGGCGGCCAATTCGTCAAACTGGGCCAGTTCCAGCTTCAAGGTACCCGCGATTTTCTTGATGGCCTTGGTCTGGGCGGCACCACCAACTCGGCTGACGGAAATACCCACATTGATGGCAGGCCGCAGACCGGAATTGAACAGGTCAGAGCTGAGGAACACCTGACCATCCGTGATCGAAATCACATTGGTGGGGATGTAAGCGGAGACATCACCGGCCTGGGTTTCAATAATCGGCAGGGCGGTCATGCTGCCCTTGCCCATGGCATCGGAAAGCTTGGCAGCCCTCTCCAGCAGGCGGCTGTGGCAATAAAAGACGTCACCGGGATAGGCCTCACGACCCGGGGGACGGCGCAGCAGCAGCGACATCTGGCGGTAGGCCTGGGCCTGTTTGGTGAGATCGTCATAGATAACAAGGGTGGCCTTGCCCTTGTACATAAACGACTCAGCAATGGCGGCCCCTGTATAAGGAGCCAGATATTGCATTGCCGCAGCTTCCGAAGCGCTGGCAGCAACCACTACGGTGTACTCAAGGGCACCACGCTCGCGCAGCACCTCAACCACATTGGCCACCGATGCGGACTTTTGCCCGATCGCCACGTAGACGCAAACTACATCTTCACCCTTCTGGTTGATGATCGTATCGATAGCAATGGCGGTCTTACCCGTCTGACGATCGCCAATGATCAACTCGCGCTGGCCACGGCCGATCGGGATCATGGCGTCAATCGCGGTGATCCCGGTTTGCATCGGCTCATGCACCGACTTGCGCTGAATGATTCCCGGCGCCATCGATTCGATCAGACGGGTCTCGGTGGTTGCGATCGGACCCTTGCCGTCAATCGGTTGACCCAAGGAATTCACCACCCGACCCAACATGGCATCACCCACCGGAACGGCGGCGATTTTGCCCGTTGCCTTGACCGTGCTGCCCTCCTGAATGCCCCGACCTTCGCCCATCAACACCGCGCCGACGTTGTCGTCCTCAAGGTTTAGGGCGATCCCTTCGGTGCCGTCCTCAAACTGGACTAACTCCCCGGCCATGACCTGCTCCAGGCCATAAACACGGGCGATGCCATCACCCACCTGGAGGACACTGCCGACGTTGCTGACGGAAACCGACTTGTCGTAGTCGGCAATCTGCTGCTTGAGGATGGCGCTGATCTCGTCGGGCCGGATGGAAACCATGGTTGGGAAGTCCCCGGAGGGGAGGTGATGGAGGGGTAAGGGGGGAGAGAAGAGGCAGGAACCTCAGCTGGCCGCAGCCAGTTCGAGGGCCAACCGACGCACCTGGCCAGCCAAGGAGCTGTCGATCACCTTGGAGCCAACTCGGATCACGAAACCGCCAATCAGGTTGGGATCCACCTGCACGACCGTCTCGACCTTGTCGGTGCCAGCAACCGCTTTCACCTTCTCGACCAACTGGGCCTGTTGATCATCACTTAGAGGTGTGGCCGCCGTGATAGTCGCCAGGGCAATGCCGTTCTGATCGCGATGAAGCTCAAGCAGGCGCTCAAGAACCGCATCAAGGAAACCGATGCGCTGGCGATCAGAGAGGAGCTTGAGCAGATTGAGGAAATTGGGGGAAATCTCAGAAGCGAAGATTTTCTCCAATGCCGCCTTTTTGGCGTCGGGCTCAAGGACCGGCGAAGCCATCGCCTCCCTTAGCTCGGCGGAACCGTTCCAAATCTCAAGCACTTGACGGGCCTGAAGAATCACGGCGTCTGTTTCACCAGCAGCGTCGCAGAGCTGCAGAAAAGCTTCGGCGTAAGGGGTGGTGATTGTGTTGAGAAGAGGCATCTCAGGAATTCCCCAGCGATTGGATGGACTGGTCAATGAGACTGGCCTGGGCCTTGTCATCAAGCTTGCCGGTCAACCCTGCCAGGGCCTGCTCGACGGCTTGGCGGGCCGTTTCGCGCCGCAACTGGGCACTGACCCTGGAAGCCTCGTTGGCCAGATCAGAGCTGGCAGATTCCTTGATACGAGCAATTTCATCAATGCTGCGGCGCTCGCTTTCCTCACGAATGGCAGCAGCTCGGGCGGTGCCGTCCTGCACGATCTTCTCGGCCCGGTGCTGAGCCTCAGTGAGTCCCTGCTGAGCCTCAGCCAGGGCAGTAGAAGCCTTGGCTAGCCTTTCCTCCGCATCTTTCAGGTCGCCGAGGACGGTGGTACGACGACGCTCAAGAATTCCACCTAGAAAACCCTTCAAAAACCAGACTGTAGCGGCGATCAACACCGCCAAATTAATAATATTGGTCTCAAACAGATTGAGATTCAGACCAAAGCCAGCGTGATTGGCCAATAGGGGCAAGAAAGGGAAGGTAGACATCAGGCGGGCAGCAGGCGATCAATAATCATCTGACCCAGGCTTTTGGCTTCGGTACCCAATAGGCCCAGGGCCTTTTCGCGTTCCGCATCAATTTCGCGACGGGCTGTTTCGCGAGAGGCATTGGCTGCGGCGGTGGCTTCTGAGAGGGCCACTCGATGCAATTGCTCCATCTCCTGTTCGGCTTCAAGAATCACCTGCTGGGATTGCAGGCGAGCTTCCTTGAGGCGATCCTTAAGATCAGCCTCCAAGCGTTCGGCTTGGGCCAGCTTTTCCTTGGCGGCGGCACGGCTGGTGTTGACGTATCCCTCGCGTTCCTCAACGGCTTTGCCGACGGGACGGAAAAACAGGGCATTGAGTATGAAGGTGAGAAGCACCACCTGCAACGCCATTAGCGGCAGGGTGGCGTCAAGGTCAAATAGACCTCCTTCCTGGGCACCGGCCTCGGCGGCGAACAGTAGCCAACTGGTCATGGAGCGGAGAAGCGGGCGGACGGGGTGATGGCTTGGTCAACGGCGGCGGCAAAGCCAAGGAGGACAGTCGGGCGGATTCAGCATCCGCCCAACAGGAGACCCCCCTCAATCTCAACCGGCGAACGGATTGGCAAACAACAGCACCAAGGCCACGACCAAGCCGTAGATGGTGAGGGCTTCCATGAAGGCCAGGGAGAGCAGCAGGGTGCCGCGAATCTTGCCTTCAGCCTCGGGTTGACGAGCAATACCTTCCACGGCGCTGCCAGCAGCGTTGCCCTGGCCGATGCCAGGACCGATGGCGCCGATACCAACAGCAAGACCGGCGGCCAAAACAGAAGCGGCGGAAGTCAGGGAATCCATGGGAGAACGGGGAATGGGAGGTCGCTGGAGAGCCTGCGCCTGGGACATCTCGGGAGAAATGGGCCCGAAAGAATCGGACCTGCGCGCAGAGAGTTTGGCAGAGCGGCGTCCCTTAGCGACGCCGCAGTGGCACTGGATCAATGGTGCTCTTCGTGCACCGCCTCTCCGATGTAGTAAGACGCCAGAGTGGCGAAGATCAGAGCCTGAATGGCGCTGGTGAACAGACCCAGGAACATGGCCGGGAGGGGTACGACCAAAGGCACCAGGAAAGCCAATACGGCAACCACAAGTTCGTCAGCAAGGATATTTCCGAACAGACGGAACGACAATGACAATGGCTTTGTAAAGTCTTCAATAATTTTGAAAGGTAGCATTATGGGTGTTGGCTCTACATAATATTCAAAGTATTTCCAACCCTTGCGACTAAGACCGGCGTAAAAATAAGCTAGAGAAACCAACAATGCCAAGGCAACAGTTGTATTGATATCAGCTGTAGGCGCTCCCAATTCGCCGCTCGGGAGATGGATCAACTTCCATGGAATCAAGGCACCGCCCCAATTGCTCACAAAAATGAATAAAAACAGGGTGCCAATGAAAGGCAGCCAGTCGCGGTAAGCCTTCTCGCCAATCTGCTCACGGGCAAGATCGCGGATATAAGTCCATAAGTATTCCAGTAAATTCTGAACGCCGGACGGTTCTCGCTGCATCCGTCTGGTGCCGAAGACGACCAGAGCCAACAAGGCAGCGATCACGACCCATGAACTGAGAAAAACCTGGCCGTGAATCTTGAGATTGCCAAGTTTCCAGTACAGGTGCTGACCCACCTCGAGTGCAGCGAAGGGAAGACTGAAAGTCATCGGAACCATCGGGGTCGGTGTCCTGAAGAAAGGGCCGAAGGGCAAAGAAGAGGTCTTGGGCCGGAATTAATTATCCAGGGCGGCCTGGACAAGCAAGGCAGGTTTATAAAGAAGAAAACCTACCAAGGCTGGAAACAGCTGGAGTTGGGGGATACGGGCACCGGCCAGTACGAGAACTACCGGAACCAGCAGTTGCGCCTTGCTCAGGGAGCGGCTGGCTTCGCCCAGTCGAGCCACACTTCTGGACAAGAGCCACAGATAGAGAAGACCGGCCAAGGCACCGATCAGGAGGCTCAGGCCAACAGTCGATCCGAAAGCAAAAGAGACAATCGGCACTGCAAAAGCTGCAGCGATGGTCGTGGCTAGCAAAAGGCGCTGCTGAAGCCGCCGATAATCCGCCATGCCATTGGCATGACAGTCCCCTAAGGGCTCCTTGGCAAGAGGTAAAGGCACCTCTGAATTCGGAGACGGGGCAATCGCGGCCGGCAACCGTATGAAGCGAATTGGCGACCAGAACTTATCACGCAGGCTTACGGCAGCGTGGTCTTCCGCCTCAGGGGATCAGTGGGTGAAGCAGCCGGAGGCCGATCAACCGGCGAGCCCGGAGCAGGCGTTCTTGCGAATCCATGGCCAGAGGCAAGTCGGCCAGTGCCATTCCCGCTGGAGACCCCTCCAGGGATTGGAGCAAAGCCAGATCTCCGGGTTCGATGTCCAAAGGCTCCAGATCCGGGCCCAGCAACGCCGTCCCTGGCCAACCCCAAAGGCAACGGTTGCGTTCCCCACCGGCGGCCAACAAGTCTTCGTCCTTTGCCCATAGGTTTTGGATTGGAGGCTGCCGACTCAGGAAAAACTCAAAATGGCTGATATCGGGATCGAGAGATTCGACCAGTTCCCATTGCTGACGCTCAGGAAGAGCCAGGGACTTGTCTAAGAGCTCACCTTGCAACAAGCGAGCCAAATCCCACTGGGAAGGATTGGAAAATCCACAGAAATGCAGCCCACATTGCTGCACAAAGGTAAACAGACTAGCTAAATTATAACTGGTTTCCTGGGGATGGAGATACATATCTGCAAAGTTCGAATCCGCCGCTGTGTCCAGGGCCCAACGGTTCTGATGATGAAGGCGAAGACGATTATGGGCCGGCAGATCCTGGAACAATGCCCGGCCCAGCCTCAAACCCTCCGCCGAAGGACCGGCCTGCAAAAGAGCCAAGGCCTTCTGCACCCTATGGATCTCCCAGCGCCCCCCATCGGCGTAAAGAAAAAGATGCAACAGCCCCTCTGGAGCAAGCCTCTCAGCCAGGGCCTTTAATCCCTGTTCAGGGCGATCAAGGTGATGCAGAACGCCTACGGAATTAATGTAGTCAAAACTTCCTGTTTCTTCAAGGTTCAAGAGGCTGCGTTGCTTCACCTCCAGGGATCGGACTTGGCCTGACGCCCCAGAGCGCCTAAGCCGCTCGGTGGCCACTTCAAGAGCTCCAGAACTGATATCCACAGCCACCACATCGGCCCCAGGGTTGAGGTGGCACAGGTAATCCGTACTGACCCCAGTGCCGCAGCCGGCATCCAAAATGCGCCATGGCCTGGGACGGCCCCCAAGGCGAGGCGGCAAACCGCCCCTGACAGCTGCCACCACACTGTCAACACACCAACGCCAGTTGTATCCGGGTGGCGGTCCGTCCTGAAGGGGATCTCCGGGATAGGGAAAACGGTCGTAGAAGGCACTGACGGCCGGCGTGGCGGCATCTCGGGCGGCGTGCCCAAGCTCTGGCGAGGCCTGGTCCTGGTCCATGGGCTTTGCGGTTCTAGACAGGTTGTCGGTGCTGGAGGGATGGCCCGAACGCTGGGGCCACGGGGGGCCAACGGCAGTAATCGGCACGAAGCTGCAAACATTTGTTCATGGCTGGCCGGAGGCCCTCAGGGCGAGCCGTAACCTTCCAAAGCCCGGATCACTCCCGTGACATGACAGTGACCGCCAGCAGCGGCAGCACCAGGGTCACCCCTCAGCTCTACGACACTCTGCCGCTCTCGAGTGTCCGGAAAGCCGAGCAGCAGGATCGCTTCCCCGATGGCAGCGAGCTGCAGACCCTCATCACCTTCTTCCAGAGCGGACAGACCCGGGTGGCAGCCGCCCAGAGGCTCTCCGAAAACGCGGCCGAGATCGTCGCCAAGGCGGCGAACCGCATCTTTGCTGGGGGCACCCCTCTCTCCTACCTGGAATCACCGCTGCCCTCTGCAAGTGTCTCGCCAAGCGGAAATGAACCCCTGGCCGCCGACCAATCGGCGTTCCAGCAATCGGTGCGCACTTTTGTCGGTGCCAAGGCCGGACGGGGGGGCAACCTGCTCGGACGGCTCCTCGAAGGCGCTACGGGAGACGCGGACGTGCGGGTCGTGCTGCCCCCAGGCTTCAGTCCGATTTCCGTAGGTATCTACGGCACCGAACGGATGAAAAAATCGGTCCGCGACCTGGCCTGGTTCCTGCGCTACGTCGGTTACGCAGTCGTTGCTGGCGATCCGAGCATCCTGGCCGTCAATACGCGCGGCCTCAAGGATGTACTCGAAAAAGCCTGCTCCCTGAGCGCCACCAACGTGGCCCTGCAGGAGATGCGGGCCGCTTCTGCCTCCCTGTTCCAAGGAGAGCCCGCCGCCCGCCAGTTGGTGATCGATTGCTTCAACGTTCTACTCAAGGAGCTTGAAGTTCCCACCCCCTCGGCCCGACAAAGGCTCGGCAGCCCGGTCAATCAAGGCTTGCAGCTGCCGGCGATCTATGCCCTCTCCGCCCAAGGGGCCCAGCGCTTTGTGATGAAGCCTGGCCTGACAGGGGCCCAGAAAGCCGAGGTGGTTCGAGCGGCCTATCGGCAAGTCTTTGAAAGAGACCTGGTCAAGGGTTATTCCCAGGTGGTCTGCCCTGTTGAAGCCACCCAGCTCCGCCAGGGCCAAATCTCGATGCGCGAGTTTGTGCGTGCCTTAGGTCGTAGCAAGGAATATCGACAACAATTCTACGGTCGTTTTTCCAATAGTCGAGTCGTGGAACTGGCTTTCCGCCATTTTCTTGGACGCGGTGTGAGTTCCATCGAAGAATTCCGCAAGTATTTCGCAATCGTCAGCGCCAAAGGCCTTGATGGCTTGGTGGATGCGCTTGTTAATAGCATGGAATATGCCCGGACTTTTGGTGAAGAAACGGTTCCTTTCCTGCGGGATTTGGGAGAAGAAGCCCAAGAAAGTGCCGGTTGGGGTTCCAATCGCAAGTTGTTCCGTTTTAGTGCTCCCTTTGAAGGAGCACCCCAATACATCACTCTCTACGCCTCCTACCGGCAACCCTTCCCCGATCAACATCCCTATGGCGGCGGCAATGATCCCTTGGCTCTTAATTACGGAGCAATTTTCCCCTCCGGAACAGCCTCCGTGGCCACCCGAGCGGCCTCTTTCGGCTACGACACACGCCGCATCCTGATCGGTAACGGTCTAAGCCAGCCCGGCCAGATGAACAGTGTTCAATTCCGGAAGGCCAGCCCCCGCCGGGTGGGACCCAAGGTGGTAAGGCTGCAGCAGATCTCTACCGGCGGCAACTCGGTACCGCGCCGCGGTGGCCAACCCAGCATCCGGGGGACAGAAGCTTCCACCCAGGCCGTCATCCGGGCGGTATATGCCCAAATTCTCGGTAATGCCGGCTATGCGGGCGAGCGCAACACCGTCGAGGAGATCAAACTCGAAAACGGCGATATCAACCTGCGTGAATTCATACGCCAGGTGGCCCGTTCCAACGCCTTCCGACGCAGGTACTGGAGTGGTCTCTATATCTGCAAAGCGATTGAGATCATGCACAGGCGCCTGCTAGGGCGGCCCACCTTTGGACGTTGGGAGATCAACGCCTATTTCGACACCGCCGCTCGCCAAGGCTTCTACGGCGTCGTTGACGCCATGATCAACAGTCCTGAATACAACGAATGCTTCGGTGAGGACACCGTTCCCTACGAACGCTTTCTCACCGCAGCCGATCGCAATGCCCGCAAGGTTCCAGCCCTGCGCCGTGCCTTCGACCCCTCCAAATTTGTTGATCTGACGCCCGCCAGCCGGCCCGATGTGCCCCAGACAACCGCACTGCGCACGGTTGCCGACACGGTTACTCGCAACCTTCCCCAGCGACGTCCGCCTGTGGTCGGATCTTGGAGCGCCCAGATTGTTGGTGGCGAATCCATGGCGCCCCCCCGGCCAGCAGATTCGGGTCCCGAGAGCCTGAGACAAGCACCAGTCCCAACGCGATCCTGGCGTCCCTCCCCCAGCAACGGCGCCGCCCTGGGCTAGAGCAGTGGGGTCGCTGCCTTGACCACGGTCGCACCAGCGCGAAGCGTGCCTGCGGCTGGGGCCCGCGTCCTTGGTAGCTGGACTGCGACCGTGGGCCAGGGATTGGCCAGCGGCATCGCCCAAGCACCAGGGGCGGCCATGGATAAGGCGTTCCGACCCGAGTCACCCCAAGGATTCCGCCGACGCCAGAGCCTCAGCCGACCTGTCCGCCTGATAGCGGCTCCCGGACGGGATCAGGTGGCTGAGGTCATCAGTGCTACCTATCGCCAACTTCTCAATCGCGATCTCTATGTGGCAGAACGGTTGAGTGATGCTGAATCCCAATTAAACGATGGCCAAATTGACGTGGCCGGTTTCGTAGCCCTTGTGGCCAGCAACGACCTTTTCCTTAATAGGCTCAACCAGCTTGCCCCCCTTCGAGCCGCCTCAGGTGCCTATTTGGCCCTTTTGGGTCGGGCTCCCCAGCCAGCCGAAGCCAGTCGCTTTTTGGCAACCCGGGTGCGATCCGGCCTGCCTACAGCGATCGCCGAAATCCTTGACAGCCCTGACTACGCCTCTGCTTTTGGCCGAGATACTGTTCCTTACTGGCGCGGCCTCGAGACAAGCAATGGCATTCCCTTGGCAACAGTGAATAAAACAGCAGCTCTGTATGGTGGCAACGCTGCTCTCAAGCCAAGCCCCAAATCAGCTACCTGAATTTAAATCACATTCAGCAAATTAACTGCCAGCTTTATTTATTTTGCACCGCGATAAGCCCCTGCTTTGTCAAGTAGGGGTTTTTGCCAATCTATAAGCATCCCATACAAAAAACCTTTTTTCTAGGTGGGTCCCACCAATCCAGCCATCCACACACCACCAAATTGCCCCGGGGGGGAAATCAGACAAAATCATGGCAGATCCATTGCGCCCCAATGGTTTTCCAGCAGAAAGCGGCCGTAAAGAACTGTTACCGGAGCTGCGGCCAGCGCACGCCCCTAACGCATAATTATTCGGCAGACGGGAATCCGTCAGCACCCTTACCCACCGGATACCGGTCTCCTTAACGGTGACCGCTTGTTTCGAGGCAGAACTGCATGAGCATCGTCTCCAACTCGATCATCAACGCGGACGCCGAAGCCCGCTACCTCAGCCCTGGCGAACTCGACCAGGTCAAGTCATTCGTGGCTGGCGGTCAACGTCGACTGCGTGTCGCCCAGGTCTTGAGCGAAAGCCGAGAACGCATCGTCAAGCAGGCCGCAGGCCAGCTTTTCCAAAAGCGTCCCGACGTCATCTCCCCCGGCGGCAACGCCTACGGGGAAGAGATGACCGCCTCTTGCCTGAGGGACATGGACTACTACCTGCGTCTTGTTACTTACGGCGTCGTTGCCGGTGACGTGACTCCGATCGAAGAAATCGGAATCATTGGCGCCCGCGAGATGTATCGCTCCCTCGGGACCCCCCTTGAAGCGATGGCAGAAGCCGTACGTGAAATGAAGGCCGTGGCCACCAGCATCCTCACAGGAGCCGATGCCGAAGAAGCCGGTTTCTTCTTCGATTACCTGGTAGGCGCGCTCGCCTAAGGCCTAGTCCCACCCCTTCATCGCCACCCAACGGATCAATGCAAGACGCCATCACCAACGTCATCAATCAGTCAGACGTCCAGGGTCTTTACCTCGACGGTTCCTCCATGGGACGCCTTGAACAATATTTCGCCAGTGGCGAAATACGGGTCAGGGCGGCCGCCACCATCAGCGCGAACGCCTCGGCCATCATCAAAGAAGCCGTCGCCAAATCCTTACTGTATTCGGACATTACCCGTCCCGGTGGCAACATGTACACCTGCCGTCGCTATGCGGCCTGTATCCGTGACCTCGACTATTATCTGCGTTATGCCACCTATGCCATGCTGGCTGGTGACACGTCGATCCTTGATGAGCGCGTCCTGAATGGTCTCAAAGAGACCTACAACTCTCTTGGTGTGCCCATCGGTGCCACAGTGCAATCGATTCAGGCAATGAAGGAAGCGACAGCCGCACTTGTCGGACCTGACGCAGGTCGTGAAATGGGCGTTTATTTTGACTACATCAGTTCCGGCTTAGGAAACTGATTTTTCCTCCTTCTGAGCTCAAGCGGCCCGTCTAACGAGGAATCATCTCCCATGCGTCTCTTCAAGATCACAGCCTGCATCCCTTGCCCGGAAAAATCTCGGTCCCAGCGGGAAATCCACAACACCTACTTCACCAAGTGGGTTCCTTTTGATAGCTGGTTTGCTGAACAACAGCGAATCATGAAACAGGGGGGCAAGATCCTGAAGGTTGAGCTGGCCACGGGCAAACGTCAGCAGAACGTCGGAATTTAGCGAATTCGAAACCGTCGCTTCTTAGTCCATTCCCTCAACCCGACCTCACGGTCGGGTTTTTTTGTTGGCAGCCAGCAAGCATTTTGTCTGAAAAGACTCGACAAAACAGGCCACGTCGCGCCTAAATAGGGCAATAACGTTATGCCAGAAGGCCTTGCCCCGACCAACCGTCCAATCCAAAATGCCGCGTTCCGGAGATTTCGCTGAATCCCTTGGCCGTGACAACCAATTCAGTATTGCTAACCCGACATCTGGGCCTGCCCCAGGAGCCACTCAGCCCCAGGGGCTCCTGCCCCTGCCTTGGCCCTTCTGGTCCGCCGAAGCCAGGTTGCTTGTGGGGCTGATCGCCCTTTGGAGCGTGCTTGGTCTTTTTGTGCTGTGCTCGGCCAGTTGGTGGGTGGCAGCCAACGAAATGGGCGATGCGGCTTATTACATCAAACGTCAATCCCTCTGGTTGCTTGCCAGCTGGGGGCTTTTCCTGCTGGCCATCCGCACGTCGATGCGTCGCTGGCTCGCCCTTGGGGCTCAAGGTCTGCTATTGGGCACCCTCCTGGTTGCCGCCACCTTGGTGGTTGGCAGCACGGTGAATGGGGCTAGTCGTTGGTTGGTGATCGGGCCGATCCAACTCCAACCCACCGAACTGGTGAAACCATTTTTGGTGCTTCAGGGAGCTGTGCTCTTCGCCCACTGGCAAAGAATCGCCCTGGATCAAAAGTTGCTCTGGCTCAGTATCTTCGGCGGTCTGGTCTTGCTGGTTCTGAAACAGCCCAACCTAAGTACCGCTGCACTGATGGGTCTTTTGCTTTGGCTAATGGCCCTAGCCGCAGCCTTGCCAATGTTGATGTTGCTGGGGGCTGCCGCCTCTGGGGCGCTGTTGGGTGGCGCCAGCATCATGCTAAATACCTATCAACGACTTCGCGTCGTCTCCTTTCTCGACCCTTGGAAAGATGCCCAGGGGAATGGTTATCAGCTCGTTCAAAGCCTTTTGGCCATTGGCTCTGGAGGAGCTCTGGGTTCTGGCTTCGGGCTTTCAACTCAAAAACTGGACTACTTACCAATCCAGACAACTGATTTTATCTTTGCAGTCTTTGCCGAAGAATTTGGTTTCCTGGGTTCGTTGATGCTGCTGCTTTTTCTTGCAGTCTTTGCCTTTATCGGCCTCAAAGTTGCCCTCGGCTGCAGCAGTCCCCAACAACGGCTTGTGGCGATTGGTTGCACCACGCTTCTCGTCGGCCAGTCGATCCTCAACATCGCCGTCGCCAGCGGCGCCATGCCCACCACCGGCCTACCGCTGCCCATGGTCAGCTACGGAGGCAACTCCCTACTGTCGAGCCTGTTTCTGGCGGGCCTGCTTGTGCGCTGCGCCCTCGAAAGCCAGGGTCTGGAATCCGCACGGCCCAAACGTCGACCTGCCGCCGGCCCCAGATAGGCTGACAACCTTGTGCTCGCCTTGGCAATGCCCAGCCTCGCCCTGCAGTTTGCCGACCTGGCACGGGGCAGCGAACAACTCCTCCAGGGCAGCCTTGCCCATCCAGGTCCGCTCACCTTTGGAGCCGTTTTCGCTGGTGGACTTCTCACCAGCCTGGGCCCCTGCTCGCTTTCCTTGCTGCCCGTGACTCTGGCCTACCTGGCTGGGTTTGCCGACCATTCCCGCGACAAAGGTCCACTGCCGTGGCAGCGCAGTCTGTGCTTTGTCCTGGGAATAGTCACCTCGCTGGTGCTCCTGGGGCTGGCCAGCGGCCTCATGGGTCGACTCTATGGAAGCCTTCCTGATCAGATTCCATTGCTGGTGGCCAGCCTGGCCCTTTTGATGGGACTCAACCTGCTTGGTTTCCTGCCCCTGCGCCTCCCTGCTGGCCCTGATCCAGAACGCTGGCGCCGCCTAGTTCCGGCCCCTCTAGCTCCCCTGGCTGCCGGTCTGGCCTTCGGTCTAGCGGCCACACCCTGCACCACGCCAGTGCTTGCGGTGCTTCTGGCCTGGATGGCCGAGACCGGAAAACCACTGGTAGGCATGCTGCTGCTCACCAGTTTTGGGGCCGGCCAGGTGCTGCCCCTGCTGTTGGCTGGCACGGCAGCGGCCACCATTCCCTCCCTGTTAAAACTGAGGCAAATAGGTCAATGGGTACCTCCAATTAGTGGAGTTGTCCTACTCGTAACAGGTGCCCTCACCCTTGTGGCCCACCTGGCATGAGCGTTTTGTCGACAGCGCTGATGCGCCCTTTGGCCTGGCTCTCCAATTTGAAAGTAGCGATCGGCCTGCTGCTGTTGATTGCCCTCTCCAGCGGCATCGGCACCGCCATTCCTCAGAAGGAAACCACTGAGTTTTATCATCAACGCTACGATCCAAATCCTTGGCTTGGATTATTCCGTGGTGACGGTGTTCTCAAGCTGCAGCTTGACCACGTGTATTCCAGTAAATGGTTTCTGGCCCTGTTGGCCCTTCTGGCTCTGGCTTTGATCCTCTGTAGCTGGCGCCGTCAGTTGCCTGCCCTGCAAGCCTCGTTGCGCTGGATTGATTATAGTCAACCGCGCCAGCTAAGCAAACTATCTATAGCAGAAACCCTTCAAACAGAGAGCCCAGCGACAGATCTAGATCACCTCGAACAACAATTACAACAAGGAGGCTGGCAAATTCGTCGCCAGCAAGACCGGTTGGCGGCCCGCAGGGGTGTGGCCGGTCGGGTTGGTCCCCTGCTTGTTCACGCCGGCTTGGTCGTTCTGATGCTTGGGGCCAGCTGGGGAGCTCTAGCTGGACAGCGGCTAGAACGCTTTCTAGCCCCCGGCCATGACCTCGAACTCCTAAATCCGCGGGGCCAAACGCAGTTGACCTTGGCCTTAGACGACTTTTCGATCCAAAGGGATCCAGCCGGTCGGCCTGAACAGTTCACCTCCAAACTGCGCCTGCTGCCCCCTGGGGAGGCTGGAAACGCGGAGGCTCCCTTAGAGGCCACCATCAGCGTTAATCACCCCCTGCGCCACAAAGGAATCACGCTCTACCAAGCCGACTGGGCCCTGGTGGCCGTCAATCTGCAGATCGGTCGTAGCCCCGTACTGCAGCTGCCACTGCAGGCTTTCCCCCAGCTTGGCGAGCAAATCTGGGGATTGGTGCTGCCGACCCGGCCGGATGGCACCCAGCCCGTCCTGGTCAGCCTTGGCAGTGAACAGGGACCAGCCCAGGTCTTCAACGGAGAAGGCCAATTGCTGGCCCAGATCATCCCTGGGGGACCGGCGGTCGAAGTGCTGGGCTTGCCCTTGCGCATCGAAAGTGTGCTGGCCGCCAGCGGCATCCTGCTTAAGAAAGATCCCGGCGTGCCCCTCGTTTACAGCGGCTTTGCGATCTCACTGGTGGGCGGTGCCCTCAGCCTGATCGCCACCCGACAGCTATGGGCTATTGCCGAAGGGGAAGGTGCCCAGGGTCGGCTCCATCTTGGCGGGCTCTGCAATCGCAACTTGACGGCCTTGGCGACCGAACTACCAGCCATGCTGCAAAGATTGAAACCAACGCCAACTTCCTAAAAGGGCCTGCTTCAACAGGGTTGGCGCTGACCGTGACTCACCCTCACCACGGTGTGGACGTTGCCGCGACGGTTGAAATCGGCTATGAGTTCGATCCAGAGCGGATCTGCTGCCGCGACCAGGTCGTCCAGGATTCCGACGGCCACCGCTTCGTGGGAGATGGGACGGTTACGAAAACTATTGACATAAAGCTTCAGGGCCTTCAGCTCAAGCACCCTTGGTCCTGGCTGATAGAGCAAGCGCAGAATGGCGAAATCTGGATACCCAGAAAACGGACAAAGACAGGTGAACTCCGGTAGTTCGATCGAGACTTCGTACACCCTTGCCGGCGAAGGATTCTCAAAGGTCAGCAATTGCACTTCGGCCAAGGCCTGAGCAGCCTCTTCAGGGGCAGCCTTTCTCTCAGCGGGCCTTGGGACCGGAAGGGGTGAGGGGGATGACATGGGGGCTTGGGCCGGGGCCGGGGCCGGAGGAGGGGGTGGGGCTAAATGGTATTTCCATGACCCCTTCTAAAGTCGTTGCAAGCCAGGGGTCGGCAGACAGCCTGGCAAACGCCCCATTAGCATTTTTACCGCGGGGCTCTTGACCCTGGGCTTAGCCATGGCTAGGCAGAGCGCCGATACGTTCTGTGCCGACGCCTTCCCCAAGCGCATCCAGCCCTGAGAGACTGTCTCTCAAGTGCTTTCTTTCCTGTTATCCAGTCTTCCTCCATGAAAAAAATCGAGGCCATCATCCGACCCTTCAAGCTTGAGGATGTAAAGATTGCCCTTGTGAGTGCGGGTATCGTCGGCATGACCGTGACGGAAGTACGCGGTTTCGGCCGTCAGAAAGGTCAAGTGGAGCGGTACAGGGGTTCGGAGTTCACTGTTGAATTTTTACAAAAGCTTAAGCTGGAAATTGTCGTCGATGACGATCGCGTCGATACCGTGATCAACGCCATTCAGGATGCTGCCCGCACGGGGGAAATCGGCGATGGCAAGATTTTCATCACTTCGGTCGATTCGGTCCTACGCATCCGTACCGGAGATCGGGACAGCAGCGCCATCTGACCAGCCCGACTCAAACCGGCCGCCTTGGTCCTGCCAGCGTTGTCGCAACGAGGGCCCCAATCTGTTTGGGATCCACTTCTGTTGTGGCTTGATCCAAATCCACCAACCAAATTAGATATTCATGGTTGCCGGCCGGTCCGGTGATGGGCGAAGCCACCAAACCGGCCGCTTTCCAATGTAGGGCTTTTGAGGCCTCGATCACCCGGTTGATGGCGTCTTGGTGGGCGAGGGGGTCCCTGACCACACCCCCCTTGCCCACCCGTTGCCGTCCCACCTCAAATTGGGGCTTGATCAGCAAAAGTGCTTCCACCCCAGCCCCTGGGGTTGTCGGGCACGGTCTCAAGAGATTTCTGAGGGCCGGCAGGACCTGAACCAACGAGATGAATGACACGTCCGCCACTGCCAGATCCGGCCACACGTCGTTGGTGCCATAAAGCTCATCTGGAGTGAGGTGGCGCAGGTTCGTGCGCTCTCGCAACACCAGCCTGGGGTCACAGCGCAGACTCCAGGCCGTCTGGCCGTAACCGACATCGATGCCGTAGACCCTGGAGGCGCCCCACTGCAAAAGGCAATCGGTGAACCCACCAGTGGAGATGCCACCGTCAAGGCAGGTCCTGCCCACAACGCTGATCGGCAACGATTCCAACGCCGCCACAAGCTTTTCGCCGCCCCTGGAAACAAAACGCGGTGTTTGCCTCACCTCCAGCTCCAGATCGGGGCTGAAGAGCACCCCAGGCTTGTCAAGTACCTGATCGCCGCTGCGCACCCGTCCCGAACGAATCAGCTGCTGGGCCTGTTGGCGACTCGACGCCAACCCACGATCAAGCAACAACACATCCAGCCTTTGGCGTTTGGTCATGGGTTCAAGGCCAAAAACGGAACAAATTCCAAGGAAATGGGTGCTTAGGAAAACTTCACTAGACAATGGTGACCTTCCCGCCCATCTCGCTCACGATGGCATTTCCGGGACCCACCGGTTCTCTCCCAGCAGCGCCCCAAACCCAGTCCAGTCCCAGTAGATCCCATCGCCGCCAGCGAGCCGAGGTGCTCGAGCTGCTGCGGCCAGGAACCTTCGTGCGTCTCTCCGACCATCCCAACGACCTGCCCCCCTTTGAGTTGATCCATTGTCGTGGCGGTAGCTGCTGGATCAGGCAACAGGCCTGGGGCAAGCTGATCCAACTGCAGGTGCCCCACCACCAGCTCAGCTCAACCGCCTGACTGCCCTTTGGGGGGCTTGCTGCCCGTGGGCCGATAGGTTGGTGAGCTTCTGTTTGGGGTCGCGCTGCCTTGATCGAGCGATATACCCTGCCCGAAATGGGCAACCTCTGGAGTGAACAAGCCAAGTTCCAGGGCTGGCTGGATGTGGAGCTGGCTGCCTGCCAGGCCAATGCCGAGCTGAGCCGACTGCCCGAGGCGGCCCTGCAGCAGATCAAGGAGAAGGCGACCTTTCAGGTCTGGCGCATTCTCGAAATCGAGGCGGAGGTTCGCCACGACGTGATTGCATTTCTCACCAACGTCAATGAGCACGTTGGTGATGCGGGTCGCTACATCCATGTGGGCATGACCAGCTCCGACGTTGTGGATACGGGACTGGCCCTGCAACTGAAAGCCTCTGTAGCGGTCCTGCGCCAGGAACTCGACCGGCTGGGCGACGCCCTGAGGCAATTGGCCCGGGCCCATAAGGACACCGTGATGATCGGCCGATCCCACGCCATCCATGGCGAACCGATCACCTTCGGCTTCAAAGTAGCTGGCTGGCTGGCGGAAACCGAACGCAACCGGGAACGGCTGGCCCGGCTTGAAAAGGTTGTGAGCGTGGGCCAGATCAGTGGCGCCATGGGCACCTATGCCAACACCGATCCGCAGGTCGAAGCGATCACCTGTCGAATCCTGGGACTGGAACCAGACACGGCCAGTACCCAGGTGATTGGGCGAGACCGCCACGCCGAATACGTACAGACGCTTGCCCTGGTAGGGGCCTCCTTAGAGCGGTTCGCCACTGAAATCCGTAATCTGCAGCGGACCGATGTGCTCGAAGTCGAAGAAAGCTTTGCCAAAGGCCAGAAAGGCAGTTCGGCCATGCCCCACAAACGCAACCCAATCCGCAGCGAACGGATCAGCGGTTTGGCCAGGGTGCTGAGAAGTTATACGGTGGCCGCCCTTGAGAATTGCTGCCTTTGGCACGAAAGGGACATCAGCCACAGCTCCGTGGAGCGCATGATGTTGCCGGACTGCTCGGTGACCCTGCACTTCATGCTGCGGGAGATGACCGAGGTGGTGCAGGGCTTGGGGGTCTATCCCGACAACATGACTCGCAATATGAACGTGTATGGCGGGGTGGTCTTCAGCCAACGGGTGCTGTTGGCTTTGGTAGAAAGCGGTATGAATCGAGAGCAGGCCTATCGAATCGTGCAACGCCACGCCCATACCGCCTGGAATCAGGAAGGAGGCAACTTCCGCGCCAACCTCGAGGCTGATGTCGAGGTCAGCGATCGACTGTCACCCCAGCAGATCGAAGCCTGCTTCTCCTGTGGACTGCACCAATCCCAGTTAGAGGTGATCTGGCAACGGCTTGGCATCTGAGCTTCTGCAGACCTGCCAAGACAGCCAACAGAAACCTCGTGCACGCCCTTAGTCAATGGCGGTTGGGGGATGGGTTGCGCACGCCAAAAGCGGCTTGCCAGGAGCAAACCCTACACAAAATTCGGCCCCAGACTAATGCCGGCAATCGAAAAACAGGATAAAATTGGAAGACAAAGTTAAAACAAAAATAAAACACAAATATAAAATCTGGATTAAGTCTTTAGTTTTCACTGAACAGCTGCTTGCGCAGGCATCATCAAGAGGTCTAAACAAAAATCCTAAACAAATCAGTTTATTTCCTTTATTTATGCAGCCATTTTTTTCCATGACACCTTTCCATGTTTAGCCTTAAACGTGAAAGCCCTTCATTTCAACCACTCCCAACAAACATGAGACACTCCGTCAGTCAACTGCTAACCAAAGCTTGCTTTTCTGCGTTTATTTTGGTATCGACTCAAGCAGCCAATGCCGTTACAACAATAACCTATACCACAAATTCGGCGACACACGTTCCCGAGCCAACCATCTTCGAAAACCCGAGACCAATGCAGCTGTCACCAGGCGGAACTGCAATGACAGTCACGTCAAGAAACTTTATCTACACAGGTTTAGTTGGTGACTATGCACCTGCCGGCAGTTGGCAAGAAGACAGCTTAACACCACCTCCACCAGGACAACAACGATTTGATTATAATTTTCCTATGGCCACTTCAAGCAGTACTGGAGGTGCTTCTGGCTCAGCAACGGTCCACGACTGGACGAATAATCTCAACCTTACTTTTAACCGTTTCTATCTTAATGGCACCTGCAGTTTTTGTGGGCAAAGCAATGCAGTTAGCGAGATCAGTGCGTCTCTCACAGGACAAGCTAAATATATCGATGAATCCCCTACTTCCACACCTGGAAATTCCATTTCTGGAAATCAAAACAAACTCATGAGCAACATCTATAACATCATATTTGGTGCGTCTGGTATAACCGGCACGCTTCAGTACACCGCCTTCACAAATGTCACGACAAATCTTACCACGGTAAGTGGTGGCACTATAGTCATCAACGTCAATGACCCTAACCCTCCTACCATAGCAGTTCCCGGAGCCTTGCCCATTTTGGGTGCTGGCGCTGCGTTCGGATACAGCCGCCGCCTTCGGCGCCGTATCTTAAGCTCAAGCCAACAGAAATAAGAATATTTGATCAGATTCAGGTCAAATCAGATTAAATTTCAACCTATTCGATTAAGGAAGGTTGGTATATGGCCAGCCTTTTTTGCTGCTATATCGAAAAAGATTGACCACCATCATCACGACTTCCCTTCAGTAACGAGCGATTCAAGTATATGCCCCAAGGAGGCGTGTGTCGTCTAATAAAGCTCAATTCCCCGCGCCTAATAACTGGAGACATATTTATACAATATTTTAATATAATCACTTATGGCAAGCAATGGTGATAATCATTTTTTCAGCTGCTCTATAGTTGAATCGGAACTGGGTTGCTGATGTCCATGCGGGTGCTTTTCGCAAGTTATACCCTTAGCGCCTGCGAGGAGAACAAGAGTGATCGCAAAAACATGAAACAATTTCATTTTTATTAAAAGAGTTAGTCCGTGGCATTTTAGTTTATCGTCTTGTTGTCAGCTTTGGCTGACATTGCCCAGCAAGCGGCAAGGCCGGCAAGCACGGCGGAGCCAGCCTTTTGGGAAGATGGCGCCGCGGGGCTTCCCGTGCCAACGGCTGGGAGACCACCAACCCTTGCCGACGCAACCGCTGCCAGCCATGCATTTCCAGGACATCATCGCCACTCTCAATCGCTTCTGGGCGGAGCGGGGCTGCCTGATCCTCCAGCCCTACGACAGCGAAAAAGGGGCTGGCACCATGAGTCCCCATACGGTGCTGCGGGCCATCGGGCCGGAACCCTGGGCGGTGGCCTATCCCGAACCCTGCCGGCGCCCCACCGATGGCCGCTACGGCGACAATCCCAACCGGGCCCAGCACTATTTTCAATATCAGGTGCTGATCAAGCCCTCGCCGGACGGCATCCAAGAGACCTACCTGGCATCTCTGGAGGCCCTAGGCATTCGGGCCGCCGACCATGACATCCGCTTTGTCGAAGACAACTGGGAATCACCCACCCTGGGGGCCTGGGGAGTGGGCTGGGAGGTGTGGCTTGATGGCATGGAGGTGACCCAGTTCACCTATTTCCAGCAATGTGGCGGTATCGATTGCCGGCCCGTGTCGATCGAAATCACTTACGGGCTGGAGCGGTTGGCCATGTACCTGCAGGATGTGGAAAGCATCTGGGATCTGGCTTGGAACGGCGAGCGAAGCTATGGCGACATCTGGTTGCCGTTTGA
Organism: Cyanobium sp.; assembly: GCA_044359075.1. Classification (GTDB taxonomy): domain Bacteria; phylum Cyanobacteriota; class Cyanobacteriia; order PCC-6307; family Cyanobiaceae; genus Cyanobium. The sequence continues at coordinate 85,240 of JBIKMU010000003.1, forward strand.
AAAGGGGCAATGCACCTTCAACTTTGAGGCCTCAAACCCCCAGCGGCTGCAGCAACTGTTCGCCCTCTATGAGGCCGAGGCCACCGATCTGGTCGCCGCCGCCCTGCCCGCACCGGCCCTCGATTTCGTGCTCAAATGCAGCCACACCTTCAACCTGCTGGAGGCCCGTGGTGTGATCTCGGTGACCGAGCGCACCGCCACCATTGCCCGGATTCGCCACCTGGCCCGCCAGGTGGCGGAGGCCTGGTTGGCCGAACGGCGCGCCCTCGGTTTCCCTTTGCTGCAGGGGCTCCCGCGGCAGGCCTGGCTGGCGGCCGAGGCCGAGACCGGGTCGTCAGCGGCTGCCTTGGCGCCGCTGGCCTGAGACCCACGCCCCATGCCGAGGCCTTGGGCCCCCAGGCCCGGGAGAGCGGGCTCGGCGCCTAAACCCAGGGACAGGAACCCAGGCCAATGCCTTTGGCTGGATCCCAAGGGCAAGGCAACCCGCACGACTTGGCCGTGGTCCCGATGGCAGCGCCGGCCAGGCCCGGGGCCTGGGCGACGCCAAGGCGGATGGCTTTGGCGGGGAACCCTTGCCCCAGCCAACCCTCTGCCATGGTTGCCACCGCATCTGCCGGGACCGCCCCCACTCCCTCAGGTCAGAGGGTGGCAGGGCAGGGTCGCATCAGCTGGGCCGGCCTGTCCCTGCTGGTGCCCGTGTTGCTGGCGGCCCTGGTGGTCTGGGGAACCGCGATCCGCCAACCCCAGCCCGGGCCTGAGGATCCGGTGCGCTGGCTGGCGGCTGGGGACAAGGCGGCGTCGGTGCGACTGCAAGGACGGCTGCGGACTGATCCGCTGCCCCTCAAGGAGCCAGCAAAGGCGAGCGCCATCGATCAGGGCAAGGTCGAGGCCAATGACGGGGCCAATGACGGGGCAGCCCTGGGCTGCCGTGTGCTGTTGGACAGTGATGGCGGCGCCAGCGAGCTGATCTTCTCCCACTGCCCGACCCTGAAGGAGGGCTGGCAGGTGCGGGTCGAGGGCACTTTGATGCGGCCAAGGCCCGCACCCCACCCCCTGCTGGCGAGCGCCCGGGAGCGGCTGGGGCGCCAGGGGGTCTGGAGCCAGCTGCGGGTCGAGCAGTTCAGCGTTCTGCAGCGCCCCGCCACCCCGATCGCAGACCTGCGCCGCCGCATCGCCGCCACCTTTTTGCGCCAGGCCGGTCCCAATCAGGGCGGGCTGCTGGCGGCCCTGGTTTTGGGCAGTGCCGTGGTGCCCCTGCCCAGCGAGCTGCGCGATGACTTTCGCGTCGCCGGCCTCTCCCACGCCCTGGCGGCCTCCGGTTTCCATCTCACGGTGCTGTTGGGGGCGGTGCTGGCGCTGGCCAAACCCCTCGGTCGGGCGCTGCGACTGCCGCTGGCGGCCCTGGCGATCGGTTTGTTTTTGCTGCTGGCCGGGCCCCAGCCCTCGGTGGTGCGGGCGGTGCTCACCGGGGCCGTCGCCCTGGTGGCCCTGGAATTCGGCCGCCGCAGCCGGCCCCTGCCCTGGTTGGTCACAGCCGCCGCCGTGATGCTGCTGGTGCGGCCCGATTGGCTCCAGGACGTGGGCTTCCAACTGTCGGTGGCCGCCACCGCAGGCCTGTTGGTGAGCGCCAGCCCCCTGGAGCAAGCGCTGATGGGGGGCAGCGTCACCAGAGCGCAAGGGGCCAAGGAGGTGGCGGCAGATGAGGTGGCGGCAGATATGAACGCCAAAACCCCAGCAGACAAAGGGGGTTCGTGGCTGCGGCGCTGGCTGGCGGCGGCCGTCGCCGTACCCCTGGCCGCCACCCTCTGGACCCTGCCGCTGCAGCTGCTCCATTTCGGGGTGGTGCCCCTTTGGGCCGTGCCGGCCAATGTGCTGGCGGCGCCCCTGCTTACCCCCCTCACCCTCGGGTCCATGGCCGTGGCCCTGCTGGATCTGGTGGCACCACCGCTGACGGGCGTGCTGCTGGGGCCCTTGGGCGCCCTGGCGGGCTTGCTGTTGCAATTGGCCCATGGCTTTGCCCAGCTGCCGATGGCCCAATGGCAAACCGGCAGGCCCCAGCCCTGGTTGGTGCTGGGATTGGCCCTGGGTTTGTTGGGTTGGTTGGTGCCGGGATTGCGGCGGCGCTGGCGGCTGCTGGCCAGCGGCCTGTTGGTCCTGGTGGTGTCGATTCATGTCGCCAGCCTGCGCGCCGATGCTCTGATGCTGGTGCGCGATGGCGACGCCGATCTGCTGCTGGCGCGCCACCAGGGGCGGGCGGCCCTGGTGGCCAGCAGCGCCGATGGCTTCAGTTGCCGGCGGGCGGCACGGCTGGCTGCCGGGCTGGGGAGTCCCGGCTACGACTGGGTGTTGTCGCTGGATCCTTTGGCCAGCCCCGAACCGGACTGCTGGCGGAAGCTGGCGCCCCTGGTGCTGCTTTCGGGCGAGGACAGCGCACCGCTGGGTGCCGGCCAACGACTGCGCAGCGCCGGCTTGGCGGTTGAGGCCCTCTTCGCCGAGAGCAACGCCCTGCGGCTGCAGTTCGGTGGCCAGCGTTGGCTGCTGCTGCCTGATCGGGGCTCCCTGCTGGCCTGGCGCCACAGCCCGAAGGCCTCCAACCTGGCAGGTTTGTGGCTGGGCTTCCAACCCCATGCCGGCGAGCGGCGCTGGCTGGAGGATCACACGCCCCGGCGCGTCTGGATCAGCGGCCGGTCGCCAGCGGCGGCGCAGCTGCCCAAGGGCTGGCAAAGCAGTGGCGAGCGGGGCTCCCTGGTGACGGCTGGGGCTTGATGGGTGAGTGCTGGGCCCTGAATCGACCCTGGCGCAGGCCAGACGAGATTCAGGCGCGATCGCCAACAGGGGAAAGCCGTCCAGCCGCAATGGCCCTCAGTTGCACAGGCCGCTAGCTGCAAGAACCGCTAGCTGCAAGGGCCGCTAACTGCAAGGGCCTTCCGCCAAGCCATGCAGTCGATCGATCAGCAGATCCACGTCGGTGGGGGTTTCGCCTGACTCGCTGCCAGCACAGGTTGCCAACCGCTGGCGCACCTCGCTGTTGAGCCGCTCGCCGTTGCGCAGCGCCAGCAAGGTGCTGGCGCTGGCGCTGGCGCTGGCGGCACGCCCCAAGGGCCTGCCCTCGGATTCGACCAGCGAGCGCAGCAAGGCCACTTCAGATCGCAACTGCCGCACCTCCCGGGCCAGGCTCTGCACCTGAAGCTGCAGGTCCTGCAGGGGAGCCGGGGCAGCAGGGTTGGCGTCGTTCACGGCTGGGGGTCCCGTCGATCCTTACAGTGGCTTCTGTCTAGGGCAACGACTTCCCCGCAACCACCGGGGAACAGGCGCCATGGGCTTGGAGAGGTGGCTGAGTGGTCGAAAGCGAACGACTCGAAATCGTTTGAAGGGAAACCTTCCGTGGGTTCGAATCCCACCCTCTCCGTTCTTAAGCGTTTTTGGGGTCGTCCAGGTAGGTCCTGGGATGGCTCAATATGTCTGCAAACTCCTTGGTATCACTTGATTTCTGGCTCAATCCCACGTCCAAGGGGATGCGAGGAGAGCCCGGTAAAGCCGCGAAAAATGTTGGTGTAAATGTTGGTGTATGGTCTGTGGTGTTGGTGTATTTCGGCTTTGGCTCTAACCGACAAGGAGATCCGGGCTCTGGGACCGCGATCTCGGCGATATCGGCTCAGCGACGGCGGAGGGCTGCTGCTGGAGGTGGATCAGGCCGGCGGAAAGTATTGGCTGTGGCGCCATCGCTTCCCGCCAACGAAGGACGGGCGCCAGCAGGATCTGCGGCTGGGCCCTTACCCGCGGCTGTCGCTCAAGGCGGCGCGGCAGAAGCGAGATGAGCAGAGATTGCTATTGCAGGAGCAGGGGATTGATCCCTGTAAAGCCAAGAAATTAGCGCGATCTGAGCAATGGAATCGCCTATCTGGACCCACCTTCGCGGAGGTGGCCAAGGATTGGCACAGCACCAAAACGGCCGGCACGTGGAGCGGGCGTCACAGCGAGGATGTGGCCAAGAAACTCGCGCGCGACATACTGCCGGCCCTTGGGGCATTGCCGATCGAGGCGATCTCCACCCAGGACTGTCTGGCGGTGCTGCGAGCGATTGAGCAGCGGGGCTCGAACGAGACCGCCAAGCGCACCTTGGGGGTGATCAGCCTGGTGCTGGACTACGCCGTGGCCTTGGGGCACTGCCCCCACAACCCGGCCCATGCCCTCAAGCGGCATGCGCCTGTCAAGCAGATCAACAGCCACTTCCCCTGCATCGGCTGGAGCGAATTGCCGGAACTGCTTGGGGCAATGCGGGCCAACACGATCCAGGCCGACGTCAGCACCCTCCAGGCGATGTGGCTGTTGGCGCTCACCTTCGTGCGCACCTCGGAGCTGATAGCGGCCCAGTGGGGGGAGATCGATCGGGCGGCGGCCCTGTGGACGGTGCCGGCGGAGCGAATGAAGGGCCGTCGGGGCAACCGGCGCGAGCATCTGGTACCCCTCTCCCGTCAGGCGGTGGGGATTCTCGGTAACCAGTGGAGCTTCACGGGCCCCGAGGGCTATGTGTTCAAGAGCCTGCGCACGGGCTCGGGCCATATCAGCAACAACACCGTGAACATGGCGCTCAAGCGCATGGGCTTTGACGGGCGGATGTGCGGCCACGGCTTCCGTGCCCTGGCGATGACCAATGTGCAGGAGCAGCTGGGGATCGAGCTGCGGATCGTGGACCGGCAGCTGGCCCACATCGAGAAAAACAAGGTCATGGCTGCCTACAACCGCGCCGAGTATTGGCCGCAGCGGGTGGAGATGATGCAGCGCTGGGCGGATTTGCTGGATCAGGTGGGCTGAGGCGTGCTTCGATCCAGCGCTCCAGATCGTCCTGGCACCAGGCCACGGTTCGGGGACCGATGGGGATCTGGCGGGGGAAATGGCCCTCAGCAATCAGCTTGTAGATCGCCGAGCGGGACAGGCCCACCTTCTGGCGCACCTCCGGCAGGCGCAATAGACGTCGATCCGGGGCCGGTAATCGGGCTGGTTCGGTGCTGCTGCTGGTCATGGCGCCACCACGACAAGGGGCATGGGGGCCGTTACCCCATGGGGCCTGGTGGCTGTCGCCTCCAGACTGGCTGGGGCCGCGGCGGCTCCTGCGGCAGTGGTGCTGGCGGCGGGATTGAGCGCAAGCGTCCCGATGCCTTGGCTGGCTCCATGGGCCCCAGGTTGCACACGGCCCGGTTCGGTCAGCGGGCTGGGAGGCAAGAAGTGGCCAATGAGCAGGGCAATGGTGAGGAGCTGCCCCAGCAGCGATAGCAGGACCAGCCGGCGCAGGCCGCGCAGGCTGGTGATGCACACCAAGGTGTGCCTGGGCGGCCGGCCGCCGCCGAGGAAGGCGGGCAGGGCGGGTCTGCGGGGGGGAGGGGAGGAATGGGCCGGGCTCATGGCGTTGGTTCCTCTGCGCTGGCGGTGGGGGCGGGGTGGTCCAGGGGCGGCAGGGGCTTGAGGCCGGCGCCGAGGCGCATCAGGTGGTGGGCGGCGCCGCTGGCGGAAAGGTTGTGGCGCTGCATCAGCTCGCGCAGCTTGCTGTGGCAGTCGCTGTAGACCATCACCTGGAGGTAGTGGCGCTCCTGGCTGATGGTGGGCCGCTCGCCGTAGCCGCGGGGTCGGCGCTGGCTGGCCGTTCGTGGACCTGCGGGGGTGGGTGTCATGGGGTGAGCTCCATGGCCGAACTACTGCTGGGGGTTGGAGGCTTGAAGGGGCGCGGTTGCGGGTATGCCGGATATTTGCTCAGCCTTTAATGGCTGAGCAGACAGTCACAAAAAAGGGGGGCGGTCCGCTGGGGGCCGCCCCGGGTAGCGCGACTTCCCTTCAACAGGGCAAGCGCCAAAGCGGCCGTGGTTGCGGTGGTGACGCCCAGTCCTTCATGCCTCGCCCGCGAGAGCGGGGGTGGGGCTGAGGGCCTAGAGGTCGCCGGGGCCATGGCCGAACTGGCTGCTTGCATGATTCAGATCTTAGAGGCTCAGCATCCTGAGGTGTCAAAAACAACTCAGGAGTAAATGGCAAGCGGTGGGGTGGAAATGCGTCAGCCATTCAGCAGGGCGCAGCACGGCTGGGGTGATGGCGATCGAACGGCGAGGGCTCTGCTGTCGCGGCTGGATCGGCTGGGGATGCTCAGACGGGAGCCTTGCGGCGGCGGCTGGCTGGCGGCGAAGGATCCAGGGCCCCCTTCTGCTCCTTGGGGTTGTCCTCAGCGTCCCCTTTCCTGGTGCCGTTTGGGCCAGCCGGCGATTCAGCGGAGGGCAGGGAAGCACGCCAGGCGTCGATCCATTGCTGGGGCAGCCAATCGCCCTGCCAGAGGGTGGAGAGCTCCTCGGGGTGGTAAGTGCGGAAACCGGCGAGCACGGCCCGCAGGGTCTTGCGCTGGGCGGCCGGGGCCTGGCGGGCAGCGCCTTGGAGGGTCTCGATGGGATCGAGGCCGCGGCGGGTGGCCTCGGCGCTCACCTGCTGGCGCCAGATAGCGGAAAGCTCGGCGGCCAGGGCGTCGCTGAGGGCAGGAGCCGGTTTTGATGGGGTATGGCGGAAGGCTTCGGGCACCGGCAGCAGGCCGACGTAGCAGCACCAGAAATCTGCGGGTGCCCAGAGCTGGCCGTCATCGCCGCGGATGGGCTCGGCCCGCTTCAGGGCCTGGCGCAGATCGGCACTTTGGAGCGGACCCCAATCCCGATCGGCCAGGCGGCGGTTGACATCGGCGAGCTGGAAATGGGCTTGGGCACGCAGATCCCCGGCTTTGCCCTGCTCCACCATCGAGACATTGCCGCTGGAGAGGGTGGCAAAGCCCGCCTCCCGACCCCAGCGCTCGACGGTGTACTGGGTCCAGCCGTTGCGCTCGCGCCAGAGGCGCAGCATGCGGCCAAAGGCCTCCCGTGCGGCGGCTTGTGTGTCCTTGTAGGCCTGAAACATGTCCGCCATAGGGGCTCCGGCTTCTATGGCCAAACTCTAAGACAGGCTTAGCCACTCAAGCCAGGTGCAAGCCAAGGGGGTTGGTGTAAGCCAGGCAGTCAGGCAGTCCTTGGCAAGCCTTGGCGAAGCAAGGCTGGGGTCTGATCGGGGTCTTGCCAGGGTCTGGCCTCTCTCTGCTCGCAACCTGGCCCCAGCCTGAGCCCAGCTTTGTCACAGCCTCGCTGCAGCCCTGCCCCAGCCTGGCCCAAACCTCACTTCAACCTCGCCCCAACCTTGGCTTTTCCCCTTACCCAGATCCCCTGGACAGGGGGGAGCTGAGCTGCTTTGACAGCCACCAAACCCCTGCAAAATGCGAGGCCCTTAGCAAACCCCTCAGCTTTCTATTAGGAAGCAGGAGGCCCTAGGGTTGGCTCAGCTTTCTAAGTGTCATGGCTCACTTGGCGCCGCCGCTCACCTTCACCCTGACGCCCCGGCAGGTGGCGTGGCTGGATGGCCGCCGCCTGCACGGCTGCCTGTCCCGTTCCGCCGCTCTGCGCCTCGCCCTTGATGAGCTGATCCTGCTGGAGGGTGAGCAGCAAAGCGGCCGCCAGTGGCATGGCCCCCAGCAAAGCCGCCAGCGCCAACCAACCGCCGCCGCCGCCATCTCCGCCACCACTACCGCCGCCGCCACCACGGCTGATGCCACAGCAGCCCCAGGCGAGGAGAGCAGTCATGCCTGAGGCTCCCGGCCCGGCCCCTCGGCACCTGAAACCCTCGTCACCGCCTTACTTGAGGGCCGAACGTGGGTTCTGAGCTGGAGGCGCCAGACGTTTGGGCGATTGATCGGCAGACCGCCCGGCGTTTTCTGGCGCTGTTGGGCAAGGAGCCGGCCAGCACCCGTTTGCGGGCCTTCCCCCATCGAGGACATCCGCGCCGCGGTCAGATCGGTGCCCGCAAGGGGGGCTTTGACCTGGGGCGCGCCGAGGGCTGGCAGCGGGAGGGGCGGGGGATCTATGTGGTGATCAATAACGGCGGCGATCGCAATCACGACATCCAAAGCTGCCGGGCCCTATTTGTGGAGTGGGACGATCGGCCGATCGCCTGGCAACTGGGGGCCTGGCGGGAGCTGGGCCTGCCGGAGCCGACCGCGCTGGTGCGCACGGGTGGCCGGTCGGTGCATTGCTACTGGGTGCTGCAAGAGCCGCTGCCGCCGGCGGAGTGGACGCCCCTGCAGCGGCAGCTGATCGAGCAGGCGGCGGGGGATCGGAGCTGCGGCGATGCGGCGCGGGTGATGCGGCTGCCCGGCTGCTGGTACCTTGATGCCCAGGGCCAGCCGGCGGCCCGGGTGGAGATCGCGGCAGCCAGCGGGAAAACCTACGCCGCCGCAGAGCTGGCCGCGGCCCTGGCGGCAAGCCAGGGCCTTGAGGCCAGAGGCCTTGAGGCCGATGGAACTGGTGGCAACGGGCTCGGTGGCAATGAGCATGGCCCCAATGGGCTTTCGCGCCATGGCGGCCTGCCCGCCGCGCTCGCCCTACCCCCCGCTGCCTATCCAGCACCGGAGCAGGAACAAATCTGGCACGAGATCGGCAACGCCCTGGCCGCCATCCCACCCCGAGTCGCGGGCAGCAACAGCTACGGCACCTACCGCAACATCCTCTGGGGCCTGATTGGCGCCTGCCAGGAGGCGGGCCGGGACCGGGAGGCGGCGATCGCCCTGATGGAAGCCCACAGCCCATCGGGGGAAAGCGGCTGGGATGTGCGGCAGGTGGCGAGCTCCGGCGGGGAGCGAATTGGTGCGGCAACGTTCTGGTTCCACGCGCGCCGCTTTGGTTGGCGGCCCGAGGGACACCAAGACAGACCAGCTAACGCGGCCGGGCGGCACCGCCATCGAGGTTTCACTGGCCCAAGTGGCGCCCGGTGGGGAGAGGTGCACCTGCCCCTGGCACGGCGTCTTGATGCGCTGGAGCACTGCATCCAGGCCCTGGTGGGCAGGGAGCGCAACAGCCTGCGGCGCCAGGCGCGGGTGCGGCGGGCCCAGGCGGCGCTGCAGCTCAAAGGCGTGCTGCGGCCGCAGGAGATCGGCCAGTTGATACTGGAGGCCCATGACCAGCGCCACGGCAACAGCTTCCAGGCGCTGGGGTCAAGCCAGCGGCTGGCGATGACGCTGCCGGTGTTGGTCTGGGACATCCCCAACTGCCTGCCCAGCCGGGATCTGACGATCCTGGGGGGCCGGGCCAAGGTGGGCAAGACGCGGCTGGCCCATGCGCTGCTGCGCTGCCTGCTCTGCGCTGAGGATTTCCTTGGCTTTGGCGCCCCACCACGGCCCAGGCCGGTGATCTTGATCAGCGATGACCAGGCCGATGGCGATACGGCCGCGATGCTGCAGGAATCGGGGATGTGGGGCCATCCGGCGCTGATCTGGTCGCGGCGCTTTCGCGCCAGCGAGGCCAATCTCGATGGCCTGCGGAGCTGCCTGGCGGGCCACAGCGGGGCGGTGGTGATGCTCGATTCGCTGCGCTCGATCAGCCGCTCCTGCGGCTTTGGCGAAAACGACCCCGAGATGGGTGCTCTGATTTATGACCTCAAGCACCAGATCACCGAAGCGGGTGGCACGGTGGTGCTGGTGCACCACTGCAACAAGGCGAACGACACCACCGGCACCGAGGCGCTGTCGGGCCATAACGCCATCGCCGGTGCGGCCAATACGATTTTGACGCTGCACTACCTGAGCCAGGGCAATCGTTTGCTCAAGGATTCCCCCCAGCGGCGGCTGGTGCGGGAGGCCCGCTCCGGCCCGCCGGTGGATTTGGTGGTGGCGATGGAGGGCGGCGGGGGCCGGTTTGTGCGCATCGGGCCCTACAGCGAGGTGCTGGAGGAGCAGGAGGTGGAGGCGGGGAAGGAGAAGGCTGCTCAATTCCTGCGGCGCGCCAGCAGCGAACAGCAGCAGGCATTGCGTCATCTGCTGGAACGCCACCAGCGCGGTGAGGCAGGTTTACCCCTGCTGGAGTTACTCCAGGCCGTCGGCGCGTTGCCGGCGTCGGTGCGGCGCAAGCAGGAGCTGGAGCGGGAAGACCTCAACCGCTACAAGACCCTGGGCCGCCTGCTCAATGATTTGGAGGGCGTGGTGGTCGCCACCCGGATGCCAGCGGACGGTCAGGGATATTGCCTGCGCTATGGCCTCAACGGGGCCGGTGCGAAGTGGTTGGAGCGGGTCCTCGACGCCTGAATAGGGCTCATAAGCCAGAGGCGTGCAAAGAATCCAAAAGAATCCACGGGGATAAATCCTCCAAGTTCATTGCAGTGCAACCGATCCCAAAGAATCCGAGGAATTTGGGGGTTATGGAGCGCACGCCGTTTCACACGCGCACGCAGCAAGCAGCTGTGATGGGTGCGCGGCGCCGCTGCGCGAGAAAAGGGCTAAATCCTTTGGATTCCTTGACAACCACTGCATCACAGGCGATTACAGCGAAAAACCGGGCTGGATTCTTTGGGATTCTTTGGGCCCAGCCCGTGGATTCTTTGCTGCTGCATCACGCCAGCGTTATGCGTGGGCTGCTTTCGTTGCCTGCAGGCCACACCAAAGCGGCAACGGCGCCCACCACGCGGCAAAGCGCCGTGATGTCCAGAACCAGCCGCAAAGCCACCCGCACAGCCCACCGCTGATCCCCCGCGGACGATTCCCTCCCCCTTGACACAGCAACACACTCTCCATAAAGAGAGCCGAGCGATGCCAGACACCAACCTCGAAGCCACCCAAACCCCCAGCCATCGGCCCAGCGCCCGGCAGCACCAGAGCACCAGCCCCAGGGGGCCTGCCCGCTCACCTAGGCCCAACCGGCGCCGCCCCCATCGCGCCGACCATCCCTTTGCCGCGGCCAATGATCTGGCGCTGCGCCATCGAGACATCGCCAGGGCGGTGGCGGCCAACCTCTCGCGCCGTACGGGTCACCCCAGAGAAGACCTTGAGCAGATCGCCATGGTGGGCATCATCGTGGCGGCCCGCCGCTATGCGCCCGAGCGGGGTGGCTTTCGGCCCTTTGCCCGCCGTTATGCCAACGGTGAGGTGCATCACTTTCTGCGGGATCGGGGCTTTTTGATCAAGGTGCCGCCCAGTTGGCGGGAGTTGCATGCCAGGGGGCGAAAGCTGCAGGGTGCCGGTGTCTCCCGCGAGGCGGTGGCGCAGCGGTTGAGGGTGAACCAGAGCCGGTGGGAGGAGATTGAGCGGGCTTGCAGTGTGGGGGTGGTGCCGTTGGGGGTGATGGAGTTGGAGTACCTCCACTGTGGTGGCCGATGACCGATAGTTCGTTTGTGCCGCCTGGTGATGTGAGGCCTTCAGGGCGACTAGCCCAAAATCAGATGGCCCAGCAGAACACCGCAGCTGGTCGGCTTGGCCTCACAAGTGGGGCAGCGCCGTCAACTCCAAATAAGTGATTTTTTTGATTAATTCGCAGCTTACTATTCAAAGGCCAGCTTTAATTTAGTTGCGTGGAAAAAGCCATGACAGAGTTGCCGAATCTGCAGCATAACTTTCATTTTTTTTGGCCACTCTTACGGACTCGCCTTTCCCAAGGGGTCGTGAAATATCTCATTGCATTCAAGAGCGATCTCTTCATAACTCATTGCTGCGACATGTAAATCCATAATTGGCTATTCCAACCTGCCGCCACCCAATTGCAATGAACTTGTACATCACAGTATGTTGATGGGCAAGAAATAGTTTGATTCGCACCTTGATGGTCTTCCACAATTGCGCATCTAGTTAAAACTTAATTAGCGGCAGTGATGCTGCTAATTTGGATTTGGAGTAAACAATCACGTTGATTATAGATTTGTCTATTATCTGAACATCTTCCCTTATCAGGACGGTGGCGAGTCCATAACTATTGAGCTTGGCAAATCGTCTAAACGATTCCTCGTTCCCATTATTTAAAATTATACACCGCACCTTCTAATAACTGAGGATATTCGAGATCAGCTGCTATTCAGATGGTATCTTGCTTACTTGATTGGCATAGCGTTGCATGTCAGCAGCGCAAGATTAAATTTACAATGCATCACCAGCAAGATTTCTTGAGTGAATATGTATATAGTCAATATACGTCGTTGGATACTCAGATGAGTACAGAGTTTACAATTTAACAACCTACTGAGGAATTTTGAGTTTCCACCCAGTGTCAATGTTATCAGGATTAGTTACGAGTGATGGAAAAGTTACTCTGTTTGATGAAATAATGTCTTGCATAAGAACATCGTAATTTTTTGCAATCTTACTTAAAGACTCTCCACTTTTGACAACATGAATTTTATGCTGTAATAAAGATTTTAGTATTCGAATAGACTCATTATATGGCTGAACTTCTCCATTTCCTAAAAATAATTTTACTGCCTTTTCGTACTCCTTAATGGCCGCTTCTCGATTGTTCAGACTTCTGTAATAAAGGTTACCAAGTTGCGCATAAGCAACCGCATAATTAGGAGAAATCTGGATGGATTTCATATAAGCACCTAATGCCGCCTCCTTGTTACCTACCATTTGATGGACATTGCCGCGACCGACGTAACCAGGAGCAAATTTTGGATCAATTCTTATAGAATTAGAATAATCATCAATAGCAGCAGAGAAGTTGAGCATCTTAAGATAGACATCACCCCTGGCAACATACGCAGCAGGATTATTAGGACTAACTTTAAGCGCAGTAGAAAATTGCTTCAGCGCTAAATCTCTATTTCCTACTTTATTAAAAATAATTCCACGTCCAATATATCCAGGTGCGAACCTTGGATTCAATGTAATGCTTTTAGTATAATCTTTGAAAGCTGCATCAAATTCTTCTACACCTAAGAACGAATTACCCCTTTCATAGTAAGACTTAAAATCATTTGAATCAGAGGTAATTTTTCTTGTATATCGTTGAATCTGTCGTTTATAATCGTATTCTTTAATTTTGAAGTGAGTATCCCATTTGGGTGATGAAATAGGATATCGGCATGACAAATTTGAGGACTTCCATTCTCTTGCCATAGTCCAATGCTCCAGAGCACACCACCAACTAACGCTGGAGTCGATAGCTGTAGAAAAGAACGAAACACCAAGATATGGACGTATAAGCCAGATAGGCAGAATCAACAAAGGTATAGAATAAAGCCATTTAGGACGTAGTATCCAAGTCATTTTATTAAGCTTGGCGTGCAAGCGCTCTACCTTGATCTTGGCCAATTGAAGAAATCTAATGATTGCTGCTAAAAAATCACTGAATGCGTAGATTCCGCCTGGTAAGTTATTCTTAGTGTTCCTAATTGATTGAGATATTTTATACTCAAAAAAACAAAATAGCTGAATAATAATTTCTGAGATTGGCAGGAAGACCTTAAAGCATTGCACGGTTAGCCAAGGAAAAAAACGTAATACGAGCCATGGCGAAAAAAGTAAAAATAAAAAAATTATTAGAACCATCTGCCAAGGCATGGGTAATAACAATAATATTTCAAATATCTTGGACATATAGGATGGCATAGCAATGGAAGGAGAAAATTGCTTATATCAATATCTAATCATCCCGATCTCTGCTAATTTCTTCGGGAATTGAATCAATTAGACTATCGCTCTGTGCAGTTGGCAATTCACTCTGATGATTAGCTTTACCTTCTAGAAATGAAATTGAATTATCAGATAGACCACTCATTTCTTGGTATAGAGTTTTAGCAAGATCACCTAATTGCCAACCTTCTAAAGCACCTTTTTCGATAGCAATTTCTAACATTTTTCTGCGAGTTGCTTCCTGCTCCCTTTTCTGATCTAGAATTGCTACGATCATTTGCCGTATAGCTTCGTCTTCAGGATCCTGCGGATCAAGCATCGCTAAAAGCTTTTGCCAATTGCCAGATTCGATTAGTGGAGCCAGAATTTCTGCTCTCTTTCCCTTTAAGGCAAATTTGGATGTCTGCTTGAAGTCATCTATTTCTGACTGCCTTTTGAGTAGAATCTTTTGATCTTCATGATCTTGATCGCTTAGTTGTCTATTAACAAGACGCGTACGTATTGCCTCGTCTAAAGACAGTTTAACGAAAGCAGCACGACGCAGCATAAATCCATTGTCGCGTACCTCTTCATCAATACGACGTGAAATTGTAATCTCTGCTTCTCCGCTCTGATCATGCTTATAGTTACGGCTAGTGCGGCGCATCACGTCAACTGCTAAATCCTTTAGGAACTGACCAGCATCTATTCTCGCACGACGTACAATTATTGCTGGATCACTGACTGCATATGTGAGACTGACTTCGGCGTTGAATTCAAAAGCATCTACACAAGGTAATTTTTCAAGGAAACTAATTGAACGATCACCCATATCTACTTCGTAGAACGCGTTGTATCTTCCAAACAGGATCTCACCTTGTGTTGCACCAAGTTGGCCTTCGTAAACAACTAGTGATGGTTTACCATCACCGACAAATACAAATGCAGATCCTGGCTTTGGTGATTCAGGGCGTTTCCATCGGTTGAGTTCGTGTTCAATAAAAAGAGGTTTTTCTGTCATTTTACCAAGACGATTGATTGCACTAATTTGTGAGTAAATAGGATGGAATCCTAGGTTGTCCTTGTGGAAGCAAAATTAGTAAACTTAACACTATCGTAAATCAGTCGTATTGACTTGTCAAGTCGCAACCGTTCAGGGGGTGGATATAGTGTCTAACCTGCATTGGGACCCTACCGGTAGTGCCCATACGACATTTTGTGTTTCAAAATCGCACCATAGAAGAATCCACACCCCCAGGGCCAATTAATAGTCATCCTGACGGCCTCCCCGCCGCGGGTATTCTTCATTCCAGCGTATCCATTCAGGGGTCGGGACAACCCCCCGCAAAATTCATCCCTGCCCAACCCTTGACGGCAGTCAGATTCCCGTTTGCATCTCAGGCAGAGATTGTTTGCGATGGACGCCCCACCGGCTGGGATTTCAGAAGCGGACTGGTTGACGTGGGCAGCCGGTGCCAGAACGTTCACCTTGGCTCAGCAGGTGGATAGCTCACCGCTTTGGCTATCGAACCGGCTAACCTTTGGGAGCGGATCGGCCGCAGCTCCCGCAATTCCTCCAAACCGCCCTCCAGTGATGGGCTGGGGTTTAATTCCCACGAGCGTCGAAACAGCAGTGGCCGCAACTGGTAGCAACTTATCGCAAGTGCCGACTGTTTTGGACCACGGCGTTAGCTGGCCTCGCTGGTAGCTAAGTTCCATCTCCATCTGCGCGATGCGAACCGCCACCCTTGGGATACTCAGCGGCCTGATGCCTTCACCGGATTTGGGAATCTCCACACGCCAGACCACTGGCAAAAGATCACTTCCTGATGCCATTTGTTTCCAGCGCTTAATGAGAATAAACTTCAGAACCTTGCTGAAGTCATCCAGGCTTTGGCCATCCACGTCGGCTGCCTGATTGTTCCGTTTCACCTTTCAGCAGAAGTATAAACGGCTGTGTGGCCATCGCCTCCGGAGCTGGAGATTACTTTCCAAATTCAAGTCTTGTCATCGTGATCTGTTCGCGCACTGGCGACGAGCCAGTGAAGAGGTAGGTGGATGATGGTAGCCGTATGACGCGAAAGTGTCACGTACAGTTCTTTGAGCACCTCGGGGGTGAGTCTCAAAGGGTAACTCGACATGGTACGTCTTGTTGCGGTAATACTCTAACCAGGAAAACTTAACTGACTACCCATTGCAAGGGCTGACGAGGAGCCTATCTCGTGAGGTGAACGGTACATTCCCGGCTACGCCGGATTTAGATATGCCCTAGATTTGACGTTTGTCTCGGCGGCACCAGTCCAACATCAATCCCTAAGGTGTTTTTTCAATAGCAACAAAATCCGATCTGTTGAACTACATTTATTGAGCATACTCCATCTTTTGAGGTATTCAAGTATTCGCAAACGTTCACGATATTCACCTTGGCTAGCTATTGCATAAATAATGCGAGCAATCGTTTTAAAGAAGTCTTGATGTTGATCAACAAACTGAAGCCAAATGAGAAGTTCAGCAAGAACAAGCTCTCTTGTTAATTCTAAATCTAGAGCCTTCCGCAACAAAAAACTGACTTTCTCTTCAGCGTTTTGAGATTGTTTTGCAAGCCACAGAATAGTTGGTTGTCGAATTTGATTTTGAACAGTTCTTGCTTCATGCATAATTCCCCAAAAAACAAGCAAACTTAACTGGTGGATAGGAGTTTTTTTTCCCTGTTCTGACCATTTTTTGAGCGCACTTAATACATCTAAATGGAGTCCGCTAACTTGTCCACCTAAATTGAACAAATGAGCTAAAGCCTGCGCTATGTCAGAAAAAAATCTGGCATCTCCTGAATTGGCAATTATTTCTATATTTGCTAGGGCTTCTTGAGGAAAAAGTAGACCGATATATCCACCATATGCAGCAATGGCAGTCCAACGCAATCGAGGGGAATTATTTAGCCCACTCCAATGATGAAGAATTTTTAGAGATTGTTGAGCAGTTTCTTCATTATCGGCATAAGCAACTACAGTAAGAGCTAGTGATGCTAATTTTTGGACAGACTGTTTATCCGACTTTGCCCAAGGCACAATAACCTCTTCTCGAACAGGCCTAAATTCATAGATGGCCAATTGCCCAGCAACGGCTGCGGCTCTCATGCGAACTTCAAAATTTGGATGTTCCCCTAAACCTCTTAGCCAATGAAGCGTGGCTTTAGCATAGCTATCATACTCATTAGTGATATGTGAGAGAAGGCGGAGTGGCGCACTTTCTTCTTTAAATGAGACAATTTTTATTTTGCTTTTGCCATATTCAGTAAATTCAAAGCCATCATCCAAATAAGCGGAAATTTGATTGAGCCATTGACTTCGCTTAGTTTCTGTTGCTCCAGCATTCGAGCTAAAAGTCATATCTAAATTTCCACTGGGGGCCGAATTATTTTTTGTAATTTATGGCTAGCTTCAACAACTAAGCGATAGTTGCACCCATTAAGTGCTGCCAAAGCGATCATAAAACTACGTTGGGCTATGTCTTCGCATTCATCAAATACAGATTCAATGTCTTTGTCATAATTCGATGTATTTTCACTCTCTCCCATTGCCTGAGTAGAACTGTTTGAAAACACTGACTGATCATTGCCTAGAATATTTCCATAATTCTGAAGATTACTGTCTTTAACATGGACACCCCCCTGGTAAATTGTGGTAGATGGAGCATCAAGTCCAAGATCTTTGGCTCTTTTATGATAGCTGAGAAATTTTAAAAATTCTCTATCCTCATCAATACTAGTATCATCGGTTTTGTTTTCTTCAATTTTGAAAAATTTTTCGGCTGACTTAAGACCTTCTTGCTCAGAGATTGGTTTGATAACACCATTTTTGTCATCTGAATCTTCAAATTCTGAAGATTGTGAAGATGACTGTAAATCAGGATTTAGCTTCTCAGTCATTTAGTTTAACTTTTACAAAATCTGTACCGTTAAAAACTTGATTACCACCAACAATATTACCCACGTTTTTAAGTGTTGATCCGGAAATATTTACTCCTCCACTTTGCCAATTAGTTTGTGCAGAAGATACCTTGGCATCATCGATTACTTTTGCAACTTCTGAACATAGTTCCGGATCGTCTTTAAAAATTTTTTTTAGTTGAAAACGAAATGCAGCTTGTGCATCCTCATCAGAGGGATTATTTGACAAATCTGTTACCGTCTTTAAAAGGTAAACCTTGCTTTGCTCTCCATCCGATTTGGAAATGAAGCTATCAAGCAATTTTCTCCAAATAGCTTTTGACAAATCCCATGCATCTGCACCCATTTTCTTGGATGCTTCACCCCAAGCTTGATCCCTGCCCTTGAGCATGTATGGGACGGCTGGAGCCAAGAATGAAGTGACAATTTTCGCTAGTGCATCAGAATTAATCATGTTCATTTGGATTCATTTTTCTTGAAAATAAATTTTTTTTTTGTTAACCTCATTGATAAAAATGCTATTATTAAAATGTAATGTGCACTCAAGCTAACATTCTAGCAAGATCTTAAAACTAGTCAATAAAATTTACGTGCATCATATTGCATTTAACTGGATTATGTATTCAGCCAAAGAGAAAGATGCTGCGAGGCTGAAATACTAATGGATCATAGGCTTTTCCGGCGTTCAACCAAGGTAGCATTGGTTCGCGGGCCCAATATCAACTTGTTCATGATCCCACACAAATCATGCGGGCCTCCGGACCTCACGCACATTCGGTCCGCATGCTACGGCCGTAAATGAATAGCTTCTAATTTTGCCTCCAAGCACAGATGAGACATATCCCCTTAAGCCAGCGAATTGTGGGATTGAAGCCTGTTAATTCTAATGCCCACTCCGACCCTGGGGAGCCAATCCCCTGCGAGACCATGGGTCTGGGCGGCGGAGATGCTGGCACCTATAAAACCGATTTTAGTGGCAGTTGCATCCTGATAGCTGCCTTCATCAGACTGAATCAGCCTGGGGAACAGTGATTGTCCCCCAGGCACCGGATTTACGGCGACAGCTCAACCTCCCAGCGCCCCCCATCAACCAACCCCATCTACCACTACCGCCCACCCCTTGCCAGGCGCATGGCGGTAGGCACCGCCCCCGATGGGCTCCACCATCCACCGCCTGCCAAAGTTCCGCCGCGAGAGGCGCAGGCCCATGCCGTTGGCATTGATGATGGCGCCGCTGAGCAGATCGGGCTCCCCCCACGGGTCGTTGACCACCAGATGGGTGGGGGTATGGCCGTAAACAATCAACCAGTGGCCGGTTCCCTTGGGCCGATCGATGGGGCCGCGGTGGATGTAGCCGCAGGGTACCGGGATGCCGCGGGCTATCTGCTCCTCGATCAGCTCGAAGTCGGCGGTCTGGACCAGCCGGGCGGTGACGCCGTAATGGGCCAGGGCCTGGAGCTGGGCATTGGCGTCGGTGGTGTCTCCGTAGCACTGCACCACCGCCAGGTACTGGTCGTCGCCATTGGCGCCCGGAACCGTGCCGGGCTTGAGGGCCTCCAGGAGCATGGCGCAGCTGGACGAGAAGCAGGTGCGATCGCGCTGGCTCAGCTGGGCGGAATCGCGCTGCTGGAAGTGGGGCACACCCACCAGGGGGTTGGGGTGGCGGCTACCGCTGGCCCCAAGCGCGGACGGGCTGCTCCCGCCACCGGGCGATGGTGGTTTGGCCGGCGTGGGGGAAGTGCACCAGAGCGCCGCTTCTGCCTTGCGGCGGCGCCGCAGCCCCGCCTCGCTGGGCCCGCCGGGGTTTACGTAAAGCAGCAGCGCCGCCGGCACCTGCTCTAGTTGCCCCTGCTGCAGGCAGCGGCTGAGGGTGGCAAAACCGTTGCTGCCGAACCAGTTCGGGCCGCAGTTGTAGGTGAAGGAGAGCAAGGCTGCCTGCTGGTGGCTGCTCAACGCCGCCCAGACGGGGATGCGCATGGCCAGCCAGGCGCCGTCGCGCTCCAGCCGGCCAGCCAGCAACGCATCGGCCTGCTCTTGGCCGATGGTGTCGCCGGCCTGCACCGGGGTGCCGTCGGCGTAGCTGGTGCTGCCCCAACCGACCGTCCAGGGCTCGGCGCCGGTCTCGGGATCGGGATAGGCGCTGAGCTGGCAGCCTTCGAACTGCTGCACCAGGGGCAGGGCGAGGGCAACAGCATTGGATCTGTCGGTTACTGGAGCCGCTGCAGCCACTGCCGCCACGGCGAGGGGCTCCGCCGGTGGGACGCTCCAGAGCTGCCGCAGGCTGCCACCTTCCTCCAGGGCCCGGGGCTCATTGACCACCAGCCGCTCCAGCACCGCCAGCAGCCAGGCCCGGTGGTGATCCAACTGCGGATCGAAATGGGCGACGTAGTCGCCAGCAGGAACGGGGCGGCTCATCGGAACAACCCCCGCCGCCCAGGCGCCATGGCCGGCTGGCTGCTGCTGGCCGCTATCTGCATGCCGGAGGGGAAGAACAGGGCGCTGACCGTCATCCAGCGTTCCAAGCAGGCATTCACCTGACGCGGGGCATGGAGCCAGTTGGGCAGTTCACAGGCGCCGACGAAGGCGGCCGAGAAGATGATCTGGCCGGTGAGCAGGCCATGGGAGACGGCGGCGGCCAGCAGCCGCAGTAAGGGGTGCATGTGGCCTGAGGGGGGAGGGTTCTATGGCCCTTGCCATGGATATGCTCAGAACCCCGAGGCGCCTCAGCTTGACCTTGCTGTCGGCACGACACCCCTGCCAGCGGAGCTAGTCTGCGACAGGGCGAAGTTAGCGGATGGCGCCGAGGCCCTGTCGCTGCTGCTACACCCCCACGTAGGCGGTGCCTCGCTCAGGGAGGGGCAGGACGCGATCGCGCAGGTTGATGTTGTGGAGCCGCAGGCAGCCGAGGGTGGGGAGCAGGGCTTGGTGGTGTTGCTTGGTTGGCGGGGGCATGAGCGCTTTAGATCACACAATCGAGGCGCCTACGGCGCTTTTGCGAACGGCCCAGCAAGCCAACAGCAGGGCAAAACCAACAGCCCGTAGCCGCAAGGGTTCCGCGAAGCGGTAGGGCCAAGGGCAAAAGGGCTCAAGGACCAAGAAGGGAGCCTGGGGGAGAGGGACAGCACGGACGCAGACCGACGTCGGCGCCGGGGGTGACCGGGACGTCGCCGTTCCGGAAGGCGGCGCGGACGTCGCGGGGATCGTTGAACCACGAGCCCCCGCGCAGCAGCCTGTTGCTTTGCTCAATGCTCTGCAGCAGATCGGGATCCGGGTGCTCCAAAGCCGCACCAGCCATTGGCGCAGCCTCGGCGTTGCGTTTTCCCCCAAATAAGCCGCGAGGACGCTGAAGTGGTGGCCGAGGGTCGCGGTTCCAAAGATCCCCACACCACTCAAACAACTGCCCGTGCAGCTCCGCCAGGCCCCAGCGATTCACTAGGCCGCTGGAGCCATTGGTCCAGGGCTGCTTGAACTTGGCGCCCTTGCGGCCCCTGCCATAGGTGTAACTCGCGTCGTAGCGGGCCCAGCTGGCATCCAGCGTGGTGCCGAAATGGAAGGGAGTTGGGGGTTTGGCGTCGCCGCGGCAGGCCACCTCCCACTGGCTCTCGCTCGGCAGTTCCAGCTGCGGCACCTCACCACTGCCGCACTGCGCCAGCCAATTCTTATTGAGCCAGTGATTCAGCCGCTGCAACCACTCTTTGCTGTGGTACCAGCTGACGCTGTCCACCGCCAGCTCGCCTGGCTGGCCGTGACGATCCCAAAGGCTCTCCGGGGAGGCCTTGCCGGGTGCGGCCTCCAGCCTCCGCTCGCCCGCGGCAACCGCCTCCCACTGCCCCTGGCTGATCGGCATACGCAGCAGCGCAAACTGCTTCAGGCGTACCGGCCGCAGGGCCTCCACATCCACACCCTCGCACTTCTGGCGGAACTGGCGGTAAACATAACGGCCCGCTTCAGCCCGGGGCGATCCAATTATGTATTCCCCCGCCGGCACCAGCACCAGCTCCAGCTGCTCGCCGGCGGGCAACGGCAGCTGCCACACCGGCACCTCCACCACCTCGGTGACAATCCGCAAGCCATCGCCCTCCTCCAATGCCGTCAGCGTCAGCATCGGCACCACGAGACCCGGACCGCTGCCAAACAGCGGCAGCTCAGCCGAGGCCGCCAGTTGCAGGCCCCGCGAGGCCCCCTGCAGCAGCGGCAGGCGGGCGTCGTGCTCGGCCCAGCCCGCGGCATCGCACACCAGCAGGTTGAGGGCATCGCTGCGCAGCCAGCGCTCTAGCTCCGCAGCGATCCGCTGACGCTGTGCAATCGCCTCCTTTGCCCGGGGATCAGCCCTGCCGCTGCGTTTGGCCAGCAGCCCCAGGCTCTCCGCCGCCCGCCGCCGCAGCGCCACTGGCGCCGTCAAGTCGCCCAGGCAAGCCCGCAGCGGTTCCTCGGCGCCGATCAGCGCCAGCACTAGGGCCGCGTCCTCCCGGTCGGCCACGGGGCGGGCCCCATCCACCAGAAGTTCTGCCAAAGGCGTGAGCGCCTCCATCTGCACCGCCCGCTCCTCGCTGCCGCCGGCCGCCGCCAGATCCGCCAGTTGCTCCAGCGCCTGGCGCCGTTGCTGGGGCACCTCCGCCTTCAGGTCGTCACCCAGGCGCCGCACGCGCCGGCGTTGCAGCAGCTCCACCTTGCCCTCCTCGATCCACTCCACCAGTGGCTGCCAGGTGCGCAGCAGCGCCTCGTGGGCGATTTCCACCCTCCCCGAGTCCGACACCAGCAGGCGGCGGTTCACCATGCGCTGCACGATCGGGCGACTGCGCTCCGGCAGCTCCTGCAGCTCAGCGGCGCGTTTGGCCGCCTGGCCCTCCTCGTTCAACGTCACCAGGTGGTCCAGAAAGGCCTCCCGCAGCGCCGCCGTATCGGCCTCACTGCCTGTTTGCGGGTCCCAGCAGAGCTTGGCCTGGCTGCTCACCGCCCCCGCCACGCCGCCCAGGGCCTCGTAGTCGGCCACGGTCAGGTCCCAACGTTCGCCCATTGGGCTCACCATCGGGCCGCCGCGCTCCTTCCACTTCTGCCACAGCTTCTCCAGGGTGAACGCCAGCAGCGGCAACGCATCACCGCCGCCGCTCTCGCTCACCAGCCGCTCCCTCAGGCCCGGTTGCAGCTCCAGATTCGAGCGTTTGGCGGGTCCGCTGATCAGCTCACCGAAATCCTCCAGCCGGATCGGTTTCAGCGGCTCAGTGGTGGCCAGGCCTAACAGCTCAGGCCAGCGGTTCTGGAGAGGCGCCAAGAAATCCGTTCGCATCGTCGCCAGTACCACCACCTCCGCCAACTCCGTGCTGAGCAGCCCCTCCAGAAACGCCAGAAAGCTTTCTCCCTCCAGGTTTCCATCAACCAGCAGCTCCTCGAACTGATCGATCACCAGCACCACCGGCGCCCGGGCCGCGCCGCTCAGGCTGTGCAACTGGCGGCTCAGCCCGGCGGCTTCCCCGTCACCGCCCTCAGGCTCGCGCGCCACCAGCTCCGCTGCCGCCAGGGGCTCCCGCAGGACCCCCCGCAGCGTCCCGAACGGATCCAGCCCTGGCTTGAACGGCTCCAGCACCAGCCAATGCCGCTGCCGCTCCGCCCGCAGCCACGGCACCACTCCTGCCCGCACCAGCGAGGACTTGCCATAGCCCGAGGCCCCCAGCAGCAACAAGAACCCGGGAGCACTCAGGGCCAGGCTCGTCAGCCGCTGCACCACCGTCTTGATCGCGGCATCTCGGCCAAAGAACACCGGCGCTTGATGGGCCTCAAAGGCGGGCAAACCGGGATAGGGCGACTGATTGGGATCCCATTCCTGCAATTCCCGCCACTTAGGGCTTGCATTGAGCACGTCTCGCAAGCGCTGCTTCGCCTCCGCCAGCTGCACCGCGCTGGGGTTGAGGGCATCAGCCACCTGGATCGCCTGCCTGGTTTGCAGCATTGACGGCAACGGCTGGATCTGGCCCACCTCGTCGGGATTGTCTAGCTGGATCGGGATCACGGTCTTCCCCTTTTCAACCGCAATCGCCACCTCTCCCACGCACCAAGGCGAAGCTTCGTATTGCTTGCTGCATAGGCACACCATGGCCTGAGCTAGTCCCAAAGACCGATACAGAGCTGGTCTCCACTCCTCTCCAGCCTTGATGCCATGGCTGTGATCCTTATCGCGGAAGTACCCGTAGTTCCACTCCTGGAACCAGCCCACCAGCCGATCGGCCCAGGCATCACCCTCGGGATCGCGGCCTGTGTAGCTGATGAAGATCGCGCCCATGGCTGCGCCGCGGTCCAGGCTTCTTGCCGCCAAGAGTATGGGGCCTTCCAGACATCGACCTGGTTGTGGTCGTGGTGCCCCTGGCGAGCTGGCAATGGCCCCTAACCCAGGCCCACCCAACCATGAGGGACCCCAAGAGCAAGCTCTCCACCCGAGTGGAGGTGTTCACGCGGGCGACGGCCGATGCCTTCAATCGGGCCATTGGTGAGGTGCTCGATGCGCGCAACCCCTGGCAACTGCTCTATCGGTTGAGCCGCATCGTGTTTCTGGGCCTGGTGCTCTACCTGGGCTGGATTTTGGTGGTGGTGCAGCCGGACCTGGCTCGGCGGTTGATGCTGCCCCAGGCGCCCAAGTTTCAGCAGCGTTACTACCTGCACCGGGAGCAGGTGCAAGGGGTGTTGCGGGCGGCGGTGGCGGCACCCGGCTTTGGCCTCCACGCCCTGATGGTGGCCGAATGGGATGGGGCCAGCAGCATCAAGGTGCTGGCGGTGCAAGGGCGCACCCTCCAGCACCCCCTGGAGCCCGGTCACGACACCTTGATGGGGGTGGCGATGGCCAAGGTGATGGGCCACGTCGCCCTGGGGCTCTGCGAGAGCGAGCGGCCCGCCTCCCTTGCCATCGATGAGGCCCAGCTACCCGTTGGGAGCTTGCTGATGATCTGTCCGATCGGGTGCGCCGTCACCAGCGCTGGCCAGGGGGTGCTGGTGGCGATCTTCGAGCCGGTGGTGGTTGCTCAGGCCCCGCCGGTGCGGGGGGCAAGGGTGAACTTGGCGGGGGCTGCGGGGCAGGAGGAGCAGCGGTTGCGGCGGCAACGGGAGCAGCTCATGGTGCTGGCTCGAAGGTTGGCGGGGGTGTTGCAGTAACCCCCGCGAGCCTGCAGCGCCCGCATGGTGGTGGTTCAACGGGGCCCGGTGGCTCGGGCTCAGGCCGGCATACCCCGGGGAGCGGCAGAGTAGGTAACCAAGCATGGTGAATAGTGATCGTGGTTCAGAACATGGAGACTTCCGATCAGCCAATCACGGCATTTGGTACTGCGCCTGCCATCGCTTGACTTCTGCACGAGTCGGTAAAGCAATCAGCAGAGATGGGGCGGTCCCGATGTAGAGCGAAGCACGCCCGCTTCAGCGTGGTTTTTGCAGTCTCACTGCCGTTTCAGCCCAAGGAGTCCAGGGCGCTTTCAAACCAGTCACACCAATCCTTATTGGCATGGAGACTGTTCGCCTTCTTTAACTCCGAAAGAAGGGATAATCCGCGCGAGAGGTACTCTCTCCTCTCCTGAACTGAAAGCAGCGAATTTAGGCTGCCAATCTTGCTGCAAGATACGGCTATATCTACCTGCCACTCCGTGTTCGCTGGATCGCGCTGCGCCAGGCCTTCTCTGATCGCCAGCCCCGCCTGGTAGGCCGCCAGCGCCCCAAGACTATCCCCCTCCGCCATAAGCACATCGCCAATCTTGTTATGGCTCCACGAGAGATCACGCTGCCAGTGTGGGTTCGCCGGATCGCGCCTCGTCAGGTCTTCGGCGATCGCTTGACTCGTCAGAAATGCCGCCAGCGCACCAGGGCCATCTCCCTGTGACATCAGCACATCGCCAATATTCTCATGGCTCCCCGAGAGATCGCGCTGCCACTCCGTGTTTGCCGGATCGCGCTTTGCCAGGCCTTCGGTGATCGCCAGGCCTGAATGGTATGCCGCCAGGGCTCCAGGGCCATCACCTTGCGACATCAGCACATTGCCAATCCGCCTCTTGCTCACCGAGAGATCACGCTGCCACTGCGTGTTCTCTGGATCGCGTTTCGCCAGGCCTTCGGTGATCACCAACCCCGCCTGAAAGGCCGCAAGGGCTCCAGCGCCATCCCCCTGCGCCACCAGCACATCGCCAATCCGTATCTTGATCCCTGAGAGATCACCCTGCCAAAGCATGTTCGCCGCATCGCGCTTTACCAGGCCTTCGGTGCTCTCCAGGCCCGCCTGAAAGGCCGCCAGGGCTCCAGGGCCATCCCCCTGCGCCATCAGCACATCGGCAATCTGCACCTTGCTCACCGAGAGATCACGCTGCCACGTCGTGTTCGCCGGATCGCGCTTCGCCAGGCCCTGGGTGATCGCCAGCCCCGCCTGGTAGGCCGCCAGGGCTCCAGGGCCATCCCCCTGCGCCACCAGCACATCGCCAATCTGCATCTTGATCACCGAGAGATCACGCTGCAAAAGCGTGTTCGCCGGATCGCGCTGCTCCAAGCCTTCGGTGATCGCCAAGCCCGCCTGGTACGCCTCCAGTGCCCCTGAAGCATCTCCTTGCGCCACCAGCACATAGCCAATCCGCATCATGCTCACCGAGAGATCTCGCTGCAAAAGCATGTTCTCCGGATCGCGCTTTACCAGGCCTTCGGTGCTCTCCAGGCCCGCCTGGTAGGCCGCCAGTGCCCCTGGCCCATCTCCCTGTCTCACCAGCACATTGCCAATCCGCATCATGCTCACCGAGAGATCGCGCTGCCACTCCGTGTTTGCCGGATCGCGCTTTGCCAGGCCTTCGGTGACCGCCAGGCTCGCCTTGTAGGCCGCCAGGGCTCCAGGGCCATCCCCCTGCGCCATCAGTACATCGCCCCGGCCATTCCATCCCCACGCTTCCTGCGGTGGATCGCCACCAGCCCCAGCCTGGTAGATCACGGCATCGAACACAGTCTTGGCTCGGGTTAGATCTCCAAAGTGGATCCAGACATAACCAAGGTGCAGGCTGGCTTCGAGATCTTCAGGATTGGCCTCCAGCGCCAACTGGAGATAGCGCTGCGCCTTGCTGAGATCCCCCCGCACCAGCGCCAGGCTGGCCACATTGCGGGCTGCATCCGCTTCCCGCTGGCCTTCGCGGGCTGCCAGTTGCAGCGCCGCCCGCCGCACCCGCTGGCTAGCCTCCAGCTCACGCTCAAACCATTCCTCCGCCAGCCGGGTGTCGCCGACGGTCAGCGCCGCCAGGGCGGCCTTCAGGGCGGGGCGCTCCTCAGGCTCCGCCCCTGCAGCTTGGTGCAGCAATGCTTCCAGGGCCCGCTCCTCTCCCTCGCGGCCCAGGGCTGCTTGAGGCGCCGCGCCACGCGCCCTCGATAACCCCCGCTGGGCTCCGGCCAGCAGCGCCAGCCATTCCTCCAGCTCCGGGTTCACCGGCAGATTCGTGGCGGCGGCGATCGCCTCGATCAGGCGGCGGGTGTCATCGTCCCAGCCGCTCTCGCTGAGAGCCAGCACGTTCCACTGCCCCAGCAAGGGCTGCAGACTCGCGGGTAGGTGCTCGGCGGGAATCTGGGACAGCTGGGCGTCCTCCACCAACAGGGGGATCACTGTGAGCTCGTCCCGTTCGCCGCGGGCCAGCGCCGTCTCCAGTTCGTGGCGCACCATATCGCCCGGATCCTGCAGGCGGGGCAGGTTGGTGGCATCCGCCCAGCGGCGGCCGATCACCGCCACACAGGCCTTGCTAGCCGCCAGCGCCTGCTCGATCTTCTGCTGCCACTTCCCCGCGCCGATGCTGGCCACATCCCGAAACACCCGATCGCGGCCAAAGCCGATCCGCAGCCAATCCCATACGCGGCCGCTGGCGCCCCGTGCATCGTCACGCCGGTAGCTGATGAAAATACAGCCGTGCTCGGATTCGAGGCTGGCAGCCATTGCTAAAGAATAAACCTATTTTCGATGTTAGCAGTAGCAAAGAAAAACGGTAGAACGTGCCAGGTAAATAGCACTAGCTTCTTATAATATCTTCTTAGCATCTAAGGCGCAATGGAGCAAGGTTTGGGCCAGCTTTGCTCCAATAAAGATGTAGTTTTCGTCCTCCCCCAGCACCCCGCTCAGCTACCCCAATGGCGCCAGTGGCACCCAAGGTCCACCACAAAGCGGGCAGGGATGGGCAAGGCCGCTGGCGTTTGTTCGGCGCTGCTTGCGTTGACCACCGCCAGGCGCATCCTCACCCACCAACCCGCACCGATCCGGCACCTCCAGCGAGCTTTCCGCCGGGCTGGGCCCCAGGGCGGCGAGGGCCTCCTTGAACCATTGGCGCTGCTCCTCCACCAAGCCCTGGGGACCCTCCAGCCGTAGGGCGCCGCCGTAGGAAAACAGCCAGCGGCGCAACGCCGGATCACCATCCAGCACCCAGGGCGGCAATGCCACCTCCACCCGGTAGGGATGGCACGGGTCCGCTGCGGGGGGCAGCACTGCCCTGGGTTCGGGGCGGCCCCAGCTGTCGCCGGGCAGGGGCTGGCTCAGGCGGATTGCTTGGGGTGGATAGCGGTCCAGCTCGCGGCGGATCGCCAGCATCACCGCTGGGCTGCAGCAAAACCGCAGCCGCTCCCAACCCGCCGCCACCGCCAGCGGGTCGGCGGCCTGGCAGAGGGCGAGCTGGGCCGTCAGCTCTCCTCCGGCGTGCAGGCTGCCGCCGTGGCGGATCAACACCTCCCAGCGGGCCAGGGCGTCGCGGTGGGCCGCCAGGGGGCGGCCGAGGCGTTGCTCCAGGCAAAACACATGCAGCTCGTCTAGCGGCAATGCCTCCAGCAGGGCGGCGCGTTGGCCGATGGCGTCGTGCTCGATCAGCAGCCACCAGCCGCCCTCCTGGAACACCAGCTGCAGGGGCCAGACCGCCAGCGGCGCCGAGCGCTCCAGACCCTTGCGGCGCCGGCTGATCAGCAGCCTTTGCCTGTTGCGGATCGCCGCCTCCACCACTCCTGCCGCCGGCAGGGAAGCGGCCGCGGCGGGAGGACATGCGGGCAACCAGCGGCGCAGGGGCGGGTGGGCGTCGAGTTCCACGCCGATCCACTGCAGCCGTTGGGTCAGGGTGTGGCTGAGGGCCGCGGCCTGGTGGTCGCCCAGGTGACGGGCCTGGAGCCGCAACAGCCCTTCCGCCGCCACCAATTGCTCCAGCGACAGCAGCGCCGTGCCGAGGGCATAGCCATGACGGCCGCTGCTGCCCGCCAATCGAAAGCCGTAGGGGGTGAGGGTGTCGGTGAGATCGGCGTGCACCTGGCGCCAGGTCCAGCAGCCGGGGAGTGGCGGTGTGGCTTTTTGGTGCAGGTCGTTGAGGCTGCGGGCCAGGTGCTCGCATACCCCCACGCCTGCGCTTGCGCCTGTGACCGATGCGGTGTCAAAGGGATGGTGCAGCAGGTGGCGCAGCAAGGTGAACACCCGCCCAAAGGCATCCCGATCGGCCAGGCGGGAGAGGCCTCCTGGCGGCCGCAGGCTGCCTGCGGGCCAGGGGGGCGGCTGCACCGGCTGCCAGGGCCGCGGCGCTGCCGCCACCGCCGGGTCCAGCCGGGCCAGGAAGCCCTGGCGCTCCAGCCAATCCAGATCCAACGCCACCGCCGCCGGATCGCCGTAACAGGCGCCATGGAGACGGCCGAGCAAGGCCGCGGCCCGCTCCGCCAGGCCGCCCGGCGGCAGGGGGGCGAGCAGGTCTTCCATTTCCCCGTCGGCTGCATCTCCCGTCGGGTTGGACGAATCGAGCCTTTGTGCCCCCCGTTTCTGCCTTTTTCTCGTCGCTGATCCACCCTTTGTGGCCTCTGGCTCCGGGGCGGTCGTCGCGGTCAGTTTGGGGTAGCGGCTCAGCAGGTGGATGAGATACAGCAGCCGCTCTTGATCGAGCAGCCGCGAGTAGCCATGCAGCTGGTGGGCCGCATCGCGGTTGGCCGCCCGGCGGATGCAGGGCTCCAGGTCGGCCAGGTGGCGGGGGATCAGGGTCTCCAGCGGCACCCCCTGCCCCGTTTGCAGCCGCACCACCAGGGCAAAGGCCTCCTGCCGGTGCGGTGTGGGACCGGCCTGCAGGAGGTGGGCGCAGTGCTTGTGGATCACCAACTCCGGCACCGGGTGGGCGCGGCTGAGATTCCAGTGCAGGCACTGGGCCAACGGCGTATCCAGCCACCAGCCCACCCACTGCACCGCCATCGGCAGCACCAGGGCCTGGGTGATCGCCAGCCGGAACGACCGTTTGACGTAACAGGCATCGAGGATTACGGTTTCGCCGCCGGCGAAGGCCAAGCAGAGCTGCCGGTGGATCTCCGCTTCCACCTCCGCCCAGCAGCCCAGGATGCCGAGATCACCATAAAGCTCTTGGCGAATCGCGGCGCTGGAGATGATCCTCACGGGGGGCTGATCAGGCCGTTGCAGGTGGCGGGCCAGGATCCGCGCGGCGGTGCTCTTGCCGCTGGCCGCTGCACCGATCAACAGGTGGAAGCGCGGCGGCGTTGCCTCTGGGGCAGTGGCCGTTTTGGACCGCTTGCGGCGTTGGCTGCGCCGCCCGGATGCTGCTGTTGACAGCGAGGGGGAGACAGCAGAGCCAGGGGGGCCCTGGCCCTTGGAACTGGAGGACAACATGGTGCTGGTGGGGTTTCGCTCCCTGACGAGTTGTGCAGTGAGGGTGTGGAGCGTCCGCAATCGCGCCGGTTTGGTTTGTAGGAATAGAGACCAAATCGTGCCGGTCTGTTTGCTGGCTCGCCCAGCGCCTGGTTGTTCACAGGTTGGAACCAGGCCCGTCCAGCCCCGTCGCTGGCTCCACCCATCGCCCCTCTCCTGCACGCAGCCGCCCAGAAGCGCGCTCTCCAGCTCTTTGCCCCGCCCGCGCTCCTACCCGCGCCTCCGATCCCGCAGACCTCGCCCCTGCCGGCCTCGCTGTTGCCTGCCGGCCAGCCCCTGCGGCTTGGCGTTGATCCCCTCCATGCCCACCTGCTACTGCCTGGGCTCAGCGGGCCGGTGAAGCTGCACTTGGCGTTCTGGAGCGCCGCCAACTGGGTGCGGCAGCTCAAGCGCAAGCGCCTCGATGCCGTGTTGCTCCCCCTGGCCGGAATGGTGGGCCCCAGCGAACCGCCTGAACCTCCGGCCCTGACGGCCGCCTCCGCCTTGAACCCCTCCCTCGGTGATCCTGAGGTGGTGGCGATCGCCCTGGCTACCACGGGCCTTCCTTTCCTTGTGGCTGCCCATCACTTGGTGCAGCCAGGCACCCCAGCGGCGCCCGCCACCCCTAGCCAGCGCCCGGCAGCGCTGCCCCGCCCGGCGGTGCTGCTGCCACCAGCCTGCCACCAGCCGCTGCTGCATGCCGATCTACGCCGTCAGGGCCTGCTCTCCCTGCGCACTTGCGACAGCCTCAATTCCGCCACCTGGGTGGAGCTGCTGCAAAGCGAGCGCCTGCTCCTGCCAGCCCTTCCCTCCCTGCTTGCCCACCCCCCCTGGCGGGAGGCCGGCCTGATCGCTCTGCCGGCGGCAGATCCCCTCTGGGAGGCGCTGTGGTTGCTGGTGCGGCAGGAGCAGCTGGGGGCCGGCTGGGTGGAGGAGTTGGGGGTGGAGGTGAGGGAGGGGGTGGGGACTTGACGGTCGGACGCATCACGGAAGGGATATGCAGACCGAACCACCCAGACGGCCTTGGCGGCAAGATGCCGCATGAAGCCGCAGTGATCCCCGGAGCCAGTAATTGCCTAAGCCACGCCTTCCATTGCCCGCAGCTGAAGCTCGATCCGGAGGCGAAGAGGTGATGGCCGCTCTCTTGCTCGGCACCCCGCACGGGCACAATCCATCCATGCGGAGCCCGCCTCAAGGCATCCCCCCTGTCCATCGCTGATCGGCCTCCTTGCCTGAGGTCATCCCCCCTGATGCCCCCCACCATTGACTTCAAGCGCCTCTTCAAGCTCCGCCTGGTGGTGGCCCGCCACGGGGAGATGGACGGGGCACGCTGGTGGAACACCCAGGAGGTCCTGGGGTCCAGAGGAGTCTCGGTGCTAAAGCGGGGGTTCCCGAAAACTCACTCTTTTGCCCAGGCACGGATTGTGTTTGAAGTGGCCCGCAGCCGCTGCCACGAGCTGTTCGACCCGCCGGGGTGCATGACTCTCTGGAGCCTGCCAGCAGCGATCGAGGAGCAGTTCCAGGAACATTGGCAGCGATGGCTTGATGAGCCCGAGCCCTGGTTGCCGGTGTTCAAGGCCCTTGAATGCCAGGGCTGTTCGGGACTCCTTGAGGCCCTGGACGAATTTGAACTAATCACCCCGGCGCAACTGGAGTCCGTTAGCAAGTTGCGGCGTGCGGCCGAAAAGAGGGCCGTGCCGATTGCCGGCACCTATGTTCCAGATGACGAAATCATCACCCTTCTAGCTGCGGGGTTCAGCCGAGGGGAGCCGGAAAATCTGGCGATCCCCTACGCCAGGCTAGAAACGTAGACGATGAGCACTAGTCGCGCGAATGTCATCTCCTCGTTCTCCATCATCAAGGGCTCATTGATCGACGAGACCTATACAGTATTTCGTGACTGGAAGTACAGCCTCTCGCGCTTAGATAACCTCCGTAGCGTCCGCGAGGAAAACAGTATCGGCGGCACAAGCATCCACTGGGCGAGGGATGTAGCCAAAGTGCTTAATCGGCGCTTTGACCCCGCGGGTCGCGATCGGCCTTTGGTGGAACTGGCCAAAGCAGGCCTGGATCAGGATGCCTGGAAGCCTATTCTTCTTTTCCACATGACACGAGATGAGTTTCTGTTGCGCGACTTCCTGGTGAATTGGCTCTATGACCAGTTCGCCAACGGAGTTTTTCGCCTAACCACGGCTGATGTTGTGGCGTATCTCCAGAATCTGAGCAAGAAGAAAGGAATCGAATGGTCAGGACAATGGTCGGAGAAAACTACTGCGCGCGTTGCTTCTGGACTTTTAAAGATAGCTCGTGATTTTGGCCTTTTAAAAGGCGTAATCCACAAGGAGTTCAATTCGTATCATCTTCCGGAGACAAGCTTCTTGTACCTGCTACAGGCTATCGCCGAAAAGGAGAGCAACGCAAGACGCATTGTAGATGCCCGGGACTGGCGCATGTTTTTGATGGATCCCGACGATGTGGAGCGGGAGCTGCTGCGCCTGCACCAGTTCCGCAAGCTCGATTACCAGGCAGCCGGTAGCCTGGCTCAGCTGAAGCTCCCCCATCACTCCGCCGCCGCTTACACCAACGAGATCTGCGCATGACCGACTGGGAAAAGCGGCTCGTCCAACAGCTGGAACCCGTGCTTAGGCAGGTCGATCCAAGGCCAGGGATCAGCTCTTACCACGACATGCCCTACGCCGTATTCCAGTACCCGCCTAAGGAGGAGTTCGCTGTGCGCCAGCAGACCGCCCTGCTGCGGACGCGATTGGAGCAGGCTGCGGGTAAGCGCGTGACATCGATCTCACTGGCTGCCTGCCAGGCGGCGGCGCTGGAAGCGGAGGGTCTTGGCCCGAAGGCCCTCGCTCAAGCTGAGACTACGGTGGGACTGGAGGCCACGATCGAAACAATCCATCAGGTTCTCAGCGAATACCAGCCGCTTGATGAACTGGTGGCGGCCCGAATCCCTGAGGATGCTGATCCCCTGCGGGACATTGTGTTTATTGTGCGTGCCGGGGCCTTATTTCCTGTGTACCGAACCTCCTCGCTGCTGGAGCAGTTGAAGGGCAAGGTGCAGGTGCCAGCGGTGCTGTTCTATCCCGGCGAATTGGATGGTGCAGCGGGTCTTCGCTTCATGGGAGTGCTGGATGCCGATCACAACTACCGGCCCAAGATCTTCTGAGGAGCCACCCATGAGTACCGACACAATCCAGAAGCTCTTCGCGAACGACATTTCCCGCCGGATCGAGGAGGTGATCAAGGTCGACCAGGCTGACGAAGCGATCATCAAGGATGAACTGACGGAGTACGTCGTCACCGATTCGATTCGCGACTACTTCAATGAGGTGTTTGAACTCTATGCCGAAACGCCTCAGAAGCCCCATGAGGGCATTGGTATCTGGGTCTCGGGATTCTTTGGATCAGGCAAATCGAGCTTTGCCAAAAATCTTGGTTTGGCTCTGCAAAACCGCAGTATCGAGGGGGAAGGGGCTGGAGTGCGACTGGCCCAGCGAATCGGTGACCCGAGAGCCCAGGTTCTGCTGACGAGCATCGCTGAGCAGATCCCCACCAAGGCGGTGATCTTCGATGTGTCCACAGATCGGGGGATCCGTACGGGCAATCAAAGCATTACGGAGATCATGTACCGGCTCTTCCTCCAGAGACTGGGCTATGCGCGAGATCTCGATCTCTCTGAGCTGGAGATCACCCTGGAAGAAACGGGTGAACTGGTTGCCTTTAAAGCTAAGTACCAAGAGATCTTTGGTAAGAATTGGGATGCGGGCAAAGGCCTTATCGCCATTGCGGTGCAGCAGGCCAGCCGTGTGATGCACGAGCTGGAGCCGGCCACCTATCCAACGGTCGACAGCTGGCGTGAATCAGCAATGAAGCGTGCCGATATCACCCCTGGAGATTTGGCGAAGCGCGGCATGGAGCTGATGTTGCGCCGCTGTCCAGGGAAAACACTTTTGTTTGTGGTTGATGAGGTGGGTCAGTTCGTGGCCAGAGATGTGCAAAAGATGCTCGATCTGCAGGCCGTGGTTCAGAACCTGGGGCGAATCGGTCGAGGCAAGATGTGGCTTGTGGTCACCTCCCAGGAGAAGCTCACGGAGCTAGTGGGAGGGCTCGATGACAAACGAGTGGAACTGGCCCGGCTGATGGACCGCTTCCCACTCCAGGTGCACCTTGAACCGGCGGATATTTCAGAAGTAACAAGCAAGCGGGTGCTCTCCAAGAACGCTGATGCCCAGAAGGAGCTACGGGAGCTGTTCAGCCAGCACCGTGGCAAGCTCAGCGACAACACCCGCCTGACGGCCGACATCAAGCTCCCAGAGCTGAGTACCGCAAGCTTCGTTGACTTGTATCCCCTTTTGCCCTACCAGATCGATTTGATCATCCAGGTGGTTTCCGGCTTGCGCACCCAGGGCGGTGCTACCAAGCACGTGGGGGGTGCAAACCGCACCATCATCAAGCTGGCGCAGCAATTGCTGATCCATCCCGATGTTGCTTTGGCTTCAGCACCGGTGGGAACGCTGGCGCGAATCGATCAGGTGTACGACTTGGTGTCGGGAAACATCGACAGTGAAGTGCGCAGCAAGATCGACGCTATCGGTCGCAAAGTGGAACATCCGCTGGCCCAGGCGGTGGCCAAAACGATCTGCCTGCTCCAATACGTGCGCAGCATCCATCGCACGGCGGAGAACATCGCGGCGGCATTGCATCCAGCGGTGGATGCCGATTCGCGGATGCCTGATGTGAAGGGGGCCTTGGCGGAGCTTGAGCATGCCCATCTAGTGCGTCCGGGGGATGGTGGTTACCGCATTCCGACACCGGCGGAGGACGACTGGGAGCGTCAACGGGGCAGCCTTGCGCCGAAGCCGGGCGACATCAGCCGGATCCACTCTGAAATCGTGGTGGGCTTCTGGCAGTCGCAGCCCCAGCACAGCCTGCTTGATGTGAAGGTGTTCAAGGCCGGCCTGGTGCTCGGCGGCCGGCTAACGGTGGAAGGTGATCTTCCCTTCCATCTCACCCTGGCGGAAGCAGGTCCGCAGCTGAATGCCGCCGTCTCTGAAGCCCGGACACGCAGCCAGAGTGAAATCAAAGCCATTTTTTGGGTGGCGGGGCTCGATGAGACCATCGACAGAGAAACCGTGGAATTCTTCCGTTCCAAGGAGATTCTGGCCCGCAAAGAACGCGGTTCCCAAACCAAAGATGAAACGGCTCTGGTGGCTGAGGAGAAAAAGCGTCAGGAAAAACATCAGGGTGAGCTGAAGCGCCTAATCCGCCAGAGCCTGCTGGCCGGCACGATCTTCTTCCGCGGCAACGACCGCAGCCCCGACGAGGGAGCCGCCGATGTGAAACGAGCCGCAGAAAAGGTGCTCGGCCAGGCTCTTCCTGAAGTCTTCGATCGCTTCGCGGAGGCCGCCGCGAGGGTCGGCCGCAAGGATCTCGATGAGCTGATGAGCACCGAAAACCTGCGGGGGCTGACGCCGGTGTTCACGAACCTGGCGCTGGTGCGGGATCAGGGCGGCAAGCCGGTCTTCAACGTGGAGAACGGGCCCCTGGCGGAAGTGATGGCCCGGATCGAGAACCGCACCAGCTATGGCGAGGTGGCCACGGGCCGTTACCTCACCGATGAGTTTGCGGCCGAACCCTTTGGCTGGGAGTTCGATGTGGTGCGGCTGCTGGTGATCTCCTTGCTGCGCGCCGGCAAGCTCGAAGCCACGAGCAAGGGCCAGCTGATCGAATCAGCGCTGTCACTGGAGGCCCGCAACACGTTCACCAACAACAACCTGTTCCGCCAGGCCTCGTTCCGCCCGAAGGTGGGCCTGGAATTCACCAATATCGTTGATGCCGCCGATCACTTCAAAGAGGTTTTCGGCAAGGAGGTGAGTGAGCTTGAGCAAGGGGTGCTGGCCCATGCCCTGAGGGAGGAGATTCACCGCTTCGATGAAGGACTCCAGGAGACCTTCACCACCCTGGTGCAGCACAACCTCCCTGGTGGTGAGGTGCTGCGCACCGCCCTGGATCAGATGCGGGCGATCCGGGCCGGCAAGGAGGAGCAGGCGATCCTCAGCTTCAACGGCTCCTACAAGGAGCTCAAAGAAGCGATCAAGCGTGGGGCGGAACTCAGCCAGGAGCTCAACGAAACCCGGCTGCTGGATCTGGCCCGGGCCCGCAAAGCGATCAATCAGCTGTGGCCCAGCCTTCAGGCCGAACCGGAGCTGAGTGAAGAGGTTGCCACCCACGCTGAACAGCTCAGCGACTGCCTGGCGAAGGAAACCTTCTTCCGCCAGCTGGCGGAGATCGACCAGCACGCCAGGGCTCTGGAGCAGGAGTATGAGCGGCTTCATCAGGAAGCCGCCAGCCAAACGGCCGCGGCCTATGCCGCCGCCTTGCGGCAGCTGCGCAACACTCCGGGCTGGGAAGGCCTGGCCGCCCTGGGCGAGGAGGTGCGGCAGCGGGTGGCCCAGCCGCTGGCCAGCCGAGCCACAACCGAAGGCCGTGAAGCAACGCCCATCCCCCTGCTGCGGGCCGATCTGGCGGCCTGCTCGGGGCGTTTGGCTGTAGCGGTGGAAGAGATGCTTCGGTTGGTGGATGGCAGCCGGCTGGTGCGGGTGGAGGCCGCAAACTTCTTCAGTGGCGGCATTGAGAGCGAGGAACAGCTGGAGCAGGCCCTCAGTGGCCTCAAAGACCAGTGCCTGGAGCTGATCGGCGCCGGCAAGAAAGTGCTGGTGCAGTAGGTCAACGGTGGAAAAGGAGCAACGCCAGAAACTGGAGCGCCTCACCCAGGCCGCGCGGCGCCTGCTGGAGCAGGAGTTCCGCGAGCAGTTGGAGGGCCGCTATGACGTGCTGCTGGACGGCAGGATCGGCCTGGCGCCCGGGGCCCATCTCAGCGAGCAGGAGCGGGTGGTGTGGCAGCGGATCGTGGCGGCGATCGCCCACCGCCGCCGGCCCGGGGTGAGCTCGGCGGATGCCGTGATGGGCTACCGGCGAGAGGCGGCCTTCCACACGCTCAACCGTTTTGTGGCATTGAAGATGCTGGAGGCTCGCAAGCTGGTGCAGGAGTGCATCAGCCGCGGCGAGGAATCGGCCGGCTTCAAGGAATTCTGCGGCCTGGCTCCGGGTTTGGTACAGGTGCCAGACAAGGGCTATCGGCTCTACATCGAATCGCTGCTGGATGAACTGGGCCGCCAGGTGAAGGTGCTGTTCAACCGGCGGGATCCAGCCACGTTGCTGTGGCCCAGACGCCAGGCCTTCACGACCCTGTTGGAGCTGCTCAACGATCCGGAGCTGGCGGCGGTGTGGCAGGAAGACGAAACGATCGGCTGGGTGTACCAGTACTTCAACGGTGAGGACGAACGTCGCCAGATGCGGGCCGAAAGTCAGGCGCCACGCAACAGCCGCGAGCTGGCGGTGCGCAATCAGTTTTTCACGCCGCGCTATGTGGTGCAGTTCCTCACCGATAACAGCCTCGGCCAGCTGTGGTGTGAGATGCGCCAGGGAAACACGCGGCTGGCCGAGCTCGACTATCTGGTGAAAGACAGCGAGCGGCTGCCGCGCCCAGCCAAGGATCCCCGCGATCTGCGGCTGCTGGATCCGGCTTGCGGCTCAGGCCATTTCCTGCTCTATGGCTTCGATCTTCTGGCGGGTGACCCGAGCCGGGGGTTGGCGGGCATCTACCTGGAAGCCTGGCGGGCTGAGGAACAGCCGCCCTCCCAAGCCACCGGCCATAGCCTGCGGCACGACTACCCCACGGAAGAGGCCCTGCTGAAGGCGGTGCCGGAGCTGATCCTGCGCCACAACCTGCACGGGGTGGACATCGATCCGCGTGCGGCCCAGATCGCGGCTCTGGCCCTGTGGATGCGGGCCCAACGGGGCTTCCAGGAGGCGGGCATTTCAGCAGCTGAGCGCCTGCCGATCCGGCGCACCAATGTGGTGACTGCCGAGCCGATGCCCGGCGATCAGCTGCTGGTGCTGGAGTTCTCCTCAGGCCTGGAGCCCCGGGTGCTGGGGGAGCTCTTTCAGCAGATGGTGGAGGCGATGCAACTGGCCGGCGAGCTGGGCTCGCTGCTGCGCATCGACAGGGCACTGGAGAGCGCAGTGGCCGAGGCGCGGCGCCAGTTCCTGGCGGAGGAGCAGCTGCAGCTACCTGTCTTCGAACCATCCACACGCCAGCTGGGCTTTGACCTGTCGGGCATCTCGGAGGCGTCCTTCTTCGACTCGGCCGAGGAGCGGATCGTGGCGGCGCTGGCGACCTATGCGGCCCAGGCACCGGCCACGATGACAGTGCGGCGGCACCTGTTCGCCGAGGATGCAGCCCAGGGTATCGCCTTCATCGACCTGATCCGCCAGCGCTACGACGTGGTGGTGATGAACCCCCCGTTCGGTGCGGCGAGCCTGGCGGCCAAGCGGGAGTTCGAGGCGGCCTACCCGCGCACCAAGAACGACCTCTACGCGGCCTTCGTGGAGCGGGGCATCGAGCTGCTCCACCCCGGCGGCTACCTGGGGGCGATCACCTCGCGCACGGGCTTCTTCCTCTCCAGCTTCCAGCGCTGGCGGGAAGAGGTGCTGCTGCAGGAGGCGCCGCCCACCGTGTTCGCCGACCTGGGCCAGGGCGTGCTCGACAGCGCCATGGTGGAGGTGGCGGCATACTGCCTGCGCAAGGGGGGCAGGCCATGAGCACAGCCGACTACAAGGATGCGGCAGAACGGCACATGGCAGACGCTGAGCTGTTGATGGCACAGAGGCGTTGGGCGAATGCAGACCACCTCTTCGGCATTGCATCCGAATGCGCAATTAAGCAAGTAATGATTTCACTGGGCATGGCCAAAGCTCAGGACGGTGGCCCCCTAGACAGAGGCCACCGGGTTCACATGCCCGACCTCTTGTATGCATTTCAAACTTTTGCTCAAGGCCGTCTCGCCTCAAGATATCTTCAGCCGCTTTCGCAAGGAGCCATCCGCTCGCCTGGAACACATTCATCACCGGAAAATCCCTTTGGAGACTGGTTGATTGACCAGAGGTATTCCCATCAGGGCGACTTTACCGAGGCAATTGCAACCGCGCACCAGGCTGCTGCCAATGAATGCATGGCCTGCATGGTGATGAGAAACTTAGACGGGGGCATGGCCTGAAATCATGGACTTCAATGATGCACTGGATCAGGCCGTGACCTTTTCTCTCAACAATCTAAGTCACGTTGGCGAAGACATTTACCTGATCAGGGATCTACAAGGAAAGATCAGAGTTCTACTCAAGGAAAAACGCAGAAGCAATTCTGCTTTCTATGCTGGCGCATCGAGACTGGCCCAGCATATTTCTAGAGCGCTTGACTTTTATTCGTATCCCGAGGAAGCAGTTGTCATATACAAGAAGGATCTCAGGGATCACCTTGGTTTTTTGGACGATCAAACAGCCAGAAAGGTCGCAAGTAATGGTACGCATCATGTTTTCTTGCACGACAGGTTGCTCATCGGAGGAGAATGGGATGCTTCGTTCGCTCAATCCACTGGTGGTCCCACTCGCTTCACCCTCTTCTCAATGAAGGGTGGCGTTGGGCGCTCCACCACGGGGATGGTGTTGGCCCGACATTTGGCAGCACAAGGCAAGCGCGTTTTGATCTTTGACCTCGATCTTGAATCACCGGGCGTGAGCTCATCTTTACTGGGTAGTGAATTACCGAAATACGGCATTGTCGACTGGTTTGTTGAAGATGCTGTGGGAAATGCCGCCCCGATCATCGCCGAGATGCAAAAGGCAAGCCCCCTACAGGAGGGCCTATCAGGATCAATCACTGTGGTGCCTGCCTATGGCACAGAAACAGAAGATTATCTACCCAAGCTTGGCCGTAGCTACCTAGACAGGGATTCACATGGTTATAAACCTTGGACCGAAAGGCTCAAGCAGATGATCCAGGCTAACGAGGCTCATTACCAGGCTATCAATAGTCAGCCGCCGGACGTTGTCCTTTACGACAGCCGAACGGGCCTGCATGACAGCAGCGCTGCTTTGGTGCTAGCCATGGGTGCTTACACCTTGATGTTTGCGGTCAATACCGAGCAAACATGGCGTGCTTACCATTTTCTCTTCAGCCACTGGAAAGGCCATCCCAAAATTCAAGATTTTTACGACAAAATCTGGATGATTGGCGCTCTCATTCCAGAAACAGAAAATGAAGTCTATATCGAAGGCCTAAGAGATAACTCGTACTCCTTGTTCGATGAGACCATCTATCAGTCTCCTGCCGTCACTAACCATCCTCAGTTTGTGCCTACAAGCAGAGAGTCTGAGGATGCCAATCACTATCCTCGTGAGATCACGTGGAATCGCGGCATGATGGCGCTTGACCCCTTGGATCGATGGCCAGAGCGAGCCGTGCCGATTGCCTACGATGGTTTTCTGAGGTGGTTTGATCGGCAATTCTTCCCCAGCACAGAGGGAGATCTTGATCCATGAGCAAATATCTACTGACTCCATCTGATCTGCGCGCCACGATCTGCAGTGCCATCCCACCCGAGGGTGCAGCAGAGCTCGGGCCGCTTCTTGATCTCACGCGTTTTTTTGTACCCAAATCCCACTCCCGTGCACTAAACCTATCCGTGCCGATTGTTGTGGGCGATCGTGGCACGGGCAAAAGCTATTGGTGGACCTCGCTGCAGATGCGCTCTCACCGCGAGGAATTGGCGAAGGAGGCGCCCGATGCACGTATCAGGGCGAATACGATTGTCATCCCTGGCTTTGGCAATGCTGCCACGATTCAGGATCTGCTCAGCCTCGATTTTTATCCCTCACCCAGGCTGATCGATGAATTACTCGATCAGTTCTCGGCGGAAACAATCTGGAAGACCATCATTGTCTGGGCTGTCGGTCGTGAGGCAGAGACCCTTCCGGCTCTCGAAAGCTGGCCCCAAAAGGTGGCCTGGCTGAGCGAGAACACGGAAGCTTCAGAGCGGCTGCTTCAGGCCAAGGAGCTGGAGTTGATGAAAGCCGACCGCGACTTCTTGATTATCTTTGATGCACTCGATCTAATCACCAACGATTCGCGGCGTCTCGAACGGCTTGTGGAGGGGCTGTCTCAATGCGCGCTGCAATTACGGTCATTTCGCCGCTTGCACGCGAAAGTCTTTCTGAGAAGTGATCAGTTTGATCCCCAGCGGATTGGTCGTTTTGCTGATGCCTCAAAGCTAAAGGCCTCCTCCGTGCGACTGCATTGGCTGGTGACGGAGCTTTACGGCATGCTTTGGCGGCTGTTGGCCAACCATCCCACCGAGGGCACGGCCTACCGCCAGGATGTTTTTACACTCCTCTTTGCAGCCAGGAACAAAGATCTGCTCAAGGGTACTGGTCAGCAACAAGCTGTGCTCCCTTTAACACAGCCAGAGGATTGGTCTTTGCCCTCGGCAGCTTTTTTTGATCCAGCAACGCAAGAACGTCTGTTTCACCATCTCACAGGCCCCTACATGGGAGAGAACGCCAGGCGTGGGTTCCCGTACAGATGGCTACCAACCCATCTGGCTGATGCCCATGGAGCCATCAGTCCGCGCAGCTTCCAGATTTCGATTCGCGCTGCAGCACAGCATACGCAAGAAACCAATCCTGAGTGCCCAACGGCGATTGGCTACAAGAGCCTCTATGCGGGGGTGCGCCAGGCTTCTGATCAACGGGTCCGAGAAATGGCAGAGGCGTATGCCTGGATTGAGTTGCTGATGCAGCCTCTCGCTGATCAGAAACTGGTTCCGTTTGATTTTGCCGAAGTTGAAGACATCTGGCTCGACCAGGGCACCCTTGATCATCCAGAACTCCAACGTGCGCGACTGAACAACTCTGAGGCGGCAAAACAAGCCTTGATCAGCCTTGGTCTGATCCGCCCGATGAGCACGGGCAAGTACGATGTACCCGATATCTATCGATTGCAATTTCGACTGGGGCGACGCGGGGGTATTCCGCTCACGACTAGAGCCGTGGGGAGTTGACCATGCTGAAATCCATTACTCTCACAAATTTCCTTTCTTTTGGCCCAGGTCCAATCTCCTTGGGGCTGACACCACTTAATCTCGTGATTGGCCCCAACGGCTCGGGGAAATCCAATCTCACTGAGGCCTTTGCGGTGTTGCGGGCTGTGCCGCGAGATTTGCTGCTGCCGATTCGCCAGGGGGGTGGTGTGGAGGAATGGATCTGGCGCCATGATCCAGTTGAGCGTGCTGAATCAGCCAAGATTGAGATTGTCTTCGAGCCGGGCCAGGTGACCAAGAAGGCGGCGGATAGCCCGATTCGTTATCGCATTGCGTTTGGCAGCGAGGCAGGCTCCTTCGTGGTGTTGGATGAAAGAATTGAGCATGAAGCCGCTGAACCAGGGAAGAAGAAACCCTACTTCTTTTTTGGCTATGAAAAGGGGCGCCCCATGCTGAACGTTAAAGGAATAAATCGCAGCTTGCAGCGAGCCGATATCGACCAGACCCAGTCGATCCTCTCGCAGCGCCGCGATCCCGAAAACAGTCCTGAAGTCGCGGCTGTCGGTGATCGCTTTAAGGAGATTCTGATTTACCGCTCCTGGAGCTTTGGCCCCCTGAGTGTGATTCGCGAAACCTGCCGGGCGGATGTTCAAACCAATCTGCTTTTGGAAGATTTCAGCAACCTGCCTGCAAGGCTGATGGTGCTGAAACGCGATCCCCAGACCAAGAGCCGGCTGCTGAGTCTTCTCTCCGAGGTGGCTCCCAACTTCACCGATCTGGAGGTGGTGCTGGAGGGCGGCAGGCTGCAGCTCTATCTCACGGAAGGTAGCCGCAATATCCCAGCCCATCGTCTGTCGGATGGAATCCTGCGCTATCTGGCTCTTCTCGCCATTCTGTTGGATCCAGGTGATGCCAGGTTGGTGGTGATTGAGGAACCAGAGCTTGGCTTGCATCCGGATGTTTTTCCTGTGCTACGTGATCTTCTGATTGAGGCAAGCAGTCGTTTTCAGTTGATTGTCACCACTCATTCCACCCAGCTAGTGGATGCCATGGCGGAGCAACCTGAAGCGGTGCTCGTCTGCGATAAACCGGAGGCCACCACCCAAATCAAACGGCTGGATCCAGATGAGATCGAATCCTGGCGCGAATTCGGCACTCTCGGCACCTTGTGGATGTCGGGCCATCTGGGAGGGCTGCGCTGGTGAGCAAGCAGCAGCAAGCAGCAGCGAAGAAGCCCGAACGCATCCTGTATGTGGAAGGGGGTGGAGACCACAACACGATTCTCATGAACGACTGCCGGCGAGCTTTCAATAAGTTGTTCCAGGATGCTGGCATTTCACAAAAACCTACTGTTCGGCCAAAGGGTGGCAGAGAACAAGCTTTCAAAGCATTCCGCAAGGAACACGCTATCGGAGCGAACCATACTTGGCTGCTGGTCGATGCTGAAGAGTCGGCGCCGGCTCTGAAACCTGGTGAAGCAGCGGATCCGTGGGCACACGTCAAGACTCGCGATCAGTGGGACCGGCCAAGTGGCGCCGCCGACGAGCAGCTGCATTTGATGAATGTGACCATGGAGACCTGGCTGCTTTGTGATCGCGAGGCGCTCCTGAAACACTTCAAGGGTAGACTTAAAATCGCCAAGCTCCCTCCTGACGATCCATCTTTGGAGGCAAAACCCAAAGAAACCATCAATAAGGCACTTGATGCTGCAATAACTCGACAATCCAAAGAGAAAAACAATAAGGGGCAAGACTCATTCAATGCTCCTCAGCATGTCAAGGCGTTGAAGCTACGCCGTACGCTCTTTTGGGCTGATCGCTTTCTGCTCGAGATGGGTGCCCCCATCATC
Source organism: Cyanobium sp. (assembly GCA_044359075.1). Classification (GTDB taxonomy): domain Bacteria; phylum Cyanobacteriota; class Cyanobacteriia; order PCC-6307; family Cyanobiaceae; genus Cyanobium. Next base: position 129,037 of record JBIKMU010000003.1, read on the forward strand.
AAGGAAGGTTCCGCATCAAGAAAACCTGAGCCTGTGACCTCGCCATGAGAGTTGTGAGAATCCAAGATCTTGATCGCCTCGGCTTCCAGCTCTCCCGCCGCGGCGGCGTGCCGCTGAAGCGAGATGGGGAGATCAGGCGATGAAGACCGTCTTCATCCGTGCCAATGAGGCATCTGCAGACGAGAAAGCGGCAGTTCTCCGCTCAGCCTCTCAACGCGGTGGATCATATCGGTACCAGTTAAACCCCCAAGAGTTTGCCCAGGTTCCCCGCTCTCCCTTTGCCTACTGGGCAGCGGATGAGAGCCGAGCGTGCTTCACCCGTTTCATTGGACTCGCCAATCATCAATCCATCAAAGTTGTATCTACAAATCCTCTAAACGAAGACTTTCGATATGCAAGGCTCTTCTGGGAGCCGTGCGCTAGTCTTCTCAACTCCGACTGGCTACCATGGGCAAAAGGCGGTTCTTTCTCGGCTTTTTATTACGATATCCACACGGTAATATCATGGTCGAAAGTGCGTTTCAGTTATGGGTCGTTTATTGGAACACCCAATCGGCCGCTCACTCGCCCCGCATCTGTCCAGCACTTCTTCAGGCCAGGACTTACCTGGCCAAGGCGAACTAACGGTCTGTCTTTTCGTGTATTGCCGAGCGGATGTATCTTTGCTGACAAGGGGCCTGCAATCTTCGTTGAGGATGATGATTGCAGTGCTCTTCTTGCGCTCTGCGCTGTGGTCAATAGCGGCCCTTTCGGTGCTCTCGTTGCTCTCCAGCTGGCCAGGACAGAGCTGGCTCAGTCCTTCGAAGTTGGACTGATCCAGCAGACGCCCGTTCCTGCATTTGGCTCGCAAGACACTACCGAGCTTGCTCACCGTGCATGGAGAAGCTGGTCCCTAAGGCGCCACCTTGACTTCCGCACTGAGAATTCCCACGCCTTCTCGCTTCCAGCCCTATTGCAGATGGCTGCCGTTGATCTCAAGGGTCGCGCTGAATCTTATGCATTCCACTCATCGTCTGTACAGACCGAACTCGAAGCGATCAGCAAAGAGATCGACGATCACGCTTACCGGCTCTACGGCATCTCTGAAGAAGACCGGCAACGCATCGAGCAGGGCTTCGGCATTGCCCCCGAGTCCGATGAGGTCGAGGCTGCTGACGCAGAGGACAGCGACGAGGAAGTCGCGGAGGTGGATGCCTTCCCGATGGTGGCTTCGCTGCTGTCCTGGTGTCTGGGTGTGGCCTTCGGTCGCTTCGACGTGCGCCTGGCCACCGGCGAGCGCTCACTACCTCCCGAGCCTGAACCGTTCGATCCGCTGCCCGTCTGTTCCCCCGGCATGCTCAGCGGAGACGATGGCCTGCCGCTCAGCCAGCCCCCGGCTGGCTACCCGCTGGCTTTTCCCGCCGATGGCCTCCTGGTCGACGACCCTGGCCACCCGCAGGATCTGAGCAGCGCCGTGCGCTCTGTGTTCGAGGTCGTCTTCGACGACCCGGACGCCCGCTGGAAGGAGGCGGCTGAACTGCTCGGCTGCTCCGAGCTCCGCAGCTGGTTCGCCTGTGAGTTCTTCGGGCCTCATATCAAGCGCTACAGCAAGAGCCGCCGCAAGGCGCCGATCTACTGGCAGTTCGCCACCCCATCGGGCTCCTATTCGGTGTGGCTCTACATCCATCGCGCCACCGGCGACAGCCTGTTCCGTGTGCTCGAACTGGTGAGCCAGAAGCTCCGGCACGAGGAGGGCAAACATGCCGCCCTGGTTCAGGAGGCTGGCCCATCCCCCTCGCCGTCTCAGCGCCGAGAGCTGGAGCAGCAGGAGAGCTTCCTGGGCGAACTGCGCGGCCTCAAGGCAGAGGTGGCCCGCGTGGCGCCCCTCTGGAAGCCGGATCTCGATGATGGTGTGCTGCTCAACTTCGCCCCCCTCTGGCGGCTGGTTCCCCAGCTCAGCAGCTGGCAGACCGAATGCCGCAGCGCCTGGGACAAGCTCGTGGCTGAGCACTACCACTGGGCCCACCTCGCCATGCACCTCTGGCCCGAGCGCGTCGTGCCCAAGTGCCAGGCCGACCGCAGCCTCGCCATCGCCCATGGCCTCGAAGAGCCCTTCTGGTTGGAAGACGCCGACGGCACGTGGCGCCAACGGGACGTGGCGGAGGCCACGGTTCAGCAGCTGATCGCTGAACGCACGTCCACCACCGTGAAGGCTGCCTTGCAGGATCTGCTGGCCGCACCAGCCCCGTTGGGCCGCAGCAGCCGTCGAGCCACCCGAGCGCCGCGCAGCTCCGCGCCCAGGCCGCGCGCTGCGTCCTCGGGCCTCGATCCAGCCGTGCTCAGCCAGGTGCAGGCCGCCATTGCCGCCGTGCCCGATGGGGTCAGCCGCGCCGATGTGCTCGCGGCCACCGGCATCAGCGCTGCCCAGTGGACCGCCGCTATCCGGGCGCTGCTCGCCAGCGGCAGCGTGACCCAGACCGGTGATCGCCGCAGTGCCCGCTACCACCGCAGCGGAGGGTCCACCCCATGAACCCGCTGAACGCCTACCTCTGCCAGAAGCTCGATGGGTTGCTCGCCAAGCACCGCATCGTGGTGTTCTACGACCCACGCTCGGAATTCCTGGCCTTTTTCAACCAGGAGCTCGAAACCGTGGGGCTGAGCCCCTGTGGCCTGCCGCGGGTGTTGATCCAGGAGCGACTCACTTACATGGCCCGCTTCGATGGGTCACTGCTGGCCCTGCGGGATGCGGTGGAGCCCATCGCCGGTCTCGCCAAGCCGGAGCCGTTGCTGCTCTATCTGCCCGGCGTCGAACGCGACCGTCAGATGTCGGTGTTGATGGAGCTCGACAAGGCAGGCACCACCTATGAACCCCAGCTGCGCCGCCTGGCACGTCATGTGCTGCTGAAGCAGTTCACCGATGGCCAGATCGATGCCATGCTCCGGCCCCAGATCAACTACGCAGACATCGTCGCCCTGCTCCAGCAGAGCCAGGACGGAGCTCCCACCTCCGTGCTGCGCACCCTGTTCAGCGGCGCCCAGAGTGAAGCCCTGCTCTGCCGCTGGCTGGCCGACGCCAACCTCGATGCCTCCATCGACGCCAAGGGCGCCGCGCCGGAGCTGCTGCAGCTGATCGAAAGCCGCCTCGGCCTCGCCTTGCCGGTTTCCACTTCGATCTCCGCCGCCCGCGACAAGACGCTCCGCTATGTGCTCGTCAATGAGTTCCGCGCTGATCTCCAGGCTGAGCCACCGGCTGCCCTTTCCCTCGTTCCCGAACCCTCCCTCAAGGAGCACAGCGAGCGGCTGCGCAGCGTGGCCGAAGGCCTGCGCAGCCAGCACGCGAGCAGCTACGCCGAGTTGGCCGATCAGCTGGAAACCTCCCTGGGCCTGGCCTCTGCAGGCATAGAGGCCGAACACCTCGGCAGCATCGACACCTTCCGCTTTGAGGAGCAGGCCCTGCTCTCCTTCGTGGGCGAAACGATCGCGGCCAAGCTGTACGCCAAGGCCCTGGCGATCGTGGCCGGCCGCAACCGCAGCTTCTGGGTCGATCGGCAGGTGAGCCGCCAGGCCCAATGGGAGGCCTGCCGCCTGATGGCGGAGCTCGGCCAGCAGCTCGAACGGGTGCGTTCCGCCCTGGCCAAGGCCCCCTCTGCCGCCAGCCAGTGGGTGGAGCTCTACAGCGCAGACGACGGCTGGTTCCTGGTGGATGCCCTGCAGCGTCGCCTCGAAACCTGGGTCGCCCGCATGGACGATGACCCGGAACATCCGGTGGCATTGGAGTGCCTCCGCCGCGACCATGAGGAGTTGCTCAAGCGGATGGCCGATGGTTTCACCACGGCGCTTCGCCAGGGCGGCTGGTCGGTCGCCAAGGTCTTGCCCCAGGCCCGCATCCACCCGGAAGTGGTTCAGACCATGCCCGGCCGCGTGGCTTATGTGGTGGTGGATGCCATGCGCTTCGAGATGGGGGCCGAGCTCGCCCGCCATCTCGATGGCGCCCAAGATCTCAACCTCCGACCCGCCATTGCGGCGCTTCCCACCATCACCACAGTCGGCATGGCGGCCCTACTGCCCGGTGCTTCGGCCAGGTTTTCCCTGAACGAGGCACAGGGCCGCCTGGCCGCCTGCATCGATGGCAGGGCCATGCCTGGCTTGAGCGAGCGGCTGAAGTACCTCAAAGTTCGTGTACCTGGGGTGGTCGACCTTCCCCTTGGCCGCCTGCTGAGCCTGTCGGCAGGCAGGCTGCAGTCCACCGTTGCCGAGGCCGCCCTGGTGCTGGTGCGTTCCCAGGAGATCGACGCCCTCGGTGAGAACGTCGATGAGCTCACTGCCCGCTCGGCGATGGAGAGCGTGATCGGCAATGTGGCCCGCGCCATCCGCAAGCTCGCCAAGGCCGGCATCGAAAGCTTTGTGATCACCGCCGATCACGGCCACCAGTTCTCGATCCGCAAGGACGACGACATGAAGACCGACAACCCCGGTGGCAACACCCTGGAGCTGCACCGACGCTGCTGGATCGGCCATGGCGGTTCCACTCCTCCCGGCACCGTGCGCGTCAGCGGCTCCGAGCTGGGCTACGACACCGACCTGGATTTCGTCTTCCCCACCGGGCTGGGCGTATTCAAGGCCGGTGGCGGCCTCAGTTTTCACCATGGCAGTGTCAGTCTGCAAGAGCTGGTGATCCCTGTGCTCAGCCTACGCATTCCCAACCAGGCCAACGCTGCAGGCCCCGCTGGGGCCGACCTCCAGCTCGATGGCTTGCCCGAGGCCATCACCAACCGCACCTTCGGGGTTCGCCTGCTCCTGGCTGGAGATCTGTTCGCGGCGGCAGAGGTTCCCCTGCGGGTGGTGTTGCTGGCCGATGGCGAGCAGGTGGGTCAGGCCGGCATGGCCATCGGCGCCAGACTCGACCGCGAAACCGGCCTGCTTCACGTGACACCCAACAGCGAAGCCAACCTGGGCCTGATGCTGCTCCGGGATGACTGCGCCTCCATCCGGGTGGTGGTGGTCGATCCGCTCACCGATGCGGTGCTGGCCCAGTCAGCAGCGCTCCCTGTCTCCCTGGCGATCTGACCATGACGAACGCCCAGCCTCCAGCCCGCGACCTGCTCGACGACAAGGTCAATCGCGTCTTCGCCGGCAAGGTGGTCCGCAAGGATCTTGTGCGCAAGGTCAAGGTCGGCGCCAATGTGCCGGTGTTTGTTCTTGAATACCTGCTGGGCAAATACTGCGCCTCCAGCGATGAGATCGCCATCCAGATGGGCATGCAGGTTGTCAACGACACCCTGGCGGAAAACTACATCCGGCCCGATGAAAGCACCAAGGCCCAGAGCAAGGTGAAGGAAGCCGGCAAGCACACCTTCATCGACAAGGTGAAGGTGAGGCTTGTCGATTCGCAGTACTGGGCGGAAGTGAGCAACTTCGGCCATCGCAACGTTCATATCCCAGATCACTACGTTCGCAATTTCGATCGTCTGCTCACCGGTGGCATCTGGGCGCAGATCGACATGCGCTTTGAATACGACGAAGAAGGCAAAGGCAAATACCCCTTCTGGATCGACAAGCTCACGCCCATCCAGCTCGCCACTTTCGATCTCGAGGAGTACCGATCCCGCCGCGCTGAATTCAGCACCGAGGAATGGACTGATCTGCTGCTGCGCTCGATGGGCTATGAGCCTTCTGAGATGGAGCACCGCCTCAAGCTGCTTTTCCTGCTGCGCCTGATCCCCCTTTGCGAGCGCAACTACAACTTGGTGGAACTAGGCCCCCGCGGAACGGGCAAGAGCTTTGCCGTGCAGGAGCTCTCTCCCTACGCCGCCCTGCTCACCGGCCCCACCACCGTGGCCAATCTGTTCGGCCACATGAACGGCAAGGTCAAGGGGATGGTCTCGATCTGGGACGTGGTGGGCTTCGATGAAGTGGCCGATCTGCAGAAGATGCCCAAGGAGGTCATCACCACCATGAAGACCTACTGCGAATCCGGCCAGTTCCAGAGGAGCGCCGAGAGCTTTGCCGGTGACGCGAGCATCGCCATGTTCGGCAACACCCAGCAACCCATCGATGTGATGGTGCAGACCGGGCATCTGTTTGCCCCCATGCCGGAGGTGATACGCGATGACATGGCCTTTATCGACCGGCTGCACTGCTATCTGCCGGGATGGGAAATCCCGAAGATGCGCAACGAGTTCTTCACCGACCACTATGGCTTTGTGATCGATTATCTCGCCGAAGCGCTCAAGGATCTCCGCAAGGTCAATTACACCGAGCTTTGCGATGCCCACTTCGCGATGGGCTCCCATCTGAATGCCCGGGATCGCAAGGCCGTGCGACGCACCGTTTCCGGCCTCGTGAAGATCATCCATCCCCATGGAAGCCCCTCGAAGGAAGACATGGAGGACCTGCTGAAGCTGGCGATCGAGTGCCGCCGGCGCGTGAAGGAGCAGCTCAAGAAGATGGGCTCTTTTGAATACAGCCAAACCTCGTTCAGCTACTCAGATAATGAATCCGGCGAGGAGCACTTCGTCGGCGTCCCGGAACAGGGCGGCCAGGATTTGATCGCCGCCGAGCCCATGGCGCCAGGATCGGTGTATGCCACCTCCGTGACGGGTGATGGCACCGTTGGCCTCTACCGCCTGGAGGTTTCCCTCTCCTCAGGCAGCGGCAAGCTCAAGCCCGCCGGCGGCATCAGTGGGCCGATGAAGGAATCGATTCAACGGGCGTTCGCCTTTCTCCAGGCGAATAAAAGCGCTTTCTCGATCAGCCAAGAAGCCGATCGCTACGATTTCAATGTGGAGGCCATCGACCTGCTCGGCAACAAAGTGGGAGCAGAGGTGGGTGTAGCCTTCTTTGTGGCAGCGTTTTCAGCGATTCGACGTGCTCCAGCGAGGGCTGGAATGCTGGTTATCGGCGACATGAGCATCCAGGGCAACATCAAGGCGGCCAAGTCTCTGGTGGAGCCCCTGCAGGTCGCGATGGACAACGGCGCACGCTGCGCCCTGATCCCCGCCGAGAACAAGCGCAGCTTCCTGGATGTCAACACGGATGTGATCGACAAGATCGATCCGATCTTCTATAACGATGTCAAAACTGCCACCTTCAAGGGCCTTGATCTGAATTAACTTCCATCGGTATTACTGGCTTTACTTCATGTGCAGGGATTACCCGAGATCCCTGGCAATCTGATCAAAGCCTATTTCATTCCTGAAGGGTTGGGTTTTCACTCTAGTTATTTTAGCTTGACTTTCTGCCAGATTGAAGTCGCGTTATGATGTAATCTTGCATAATCCTGGGGCAGGGTATAGAACTCAGGAACGACAGCTCCATCATCTCAATCATACCTGATGAAGAAGTTGCCGGTATTCAAAAATGCAACGATCAAGTAGTCAACAGCATCGTGGCTTTTCTCCTTCTCTGTGAAGCCCCGCTCGCAGTGCGTTGGACAGCGACACTTAACCTGTACTCGGGCCTGCGCCTTCTCTTCCTGTCCTGATTGGTGGCGTGGCGCCGGACGAAGTCAGATCGGTTCATAACCTGCATTCTGGCCTGGCTCCCGGTAATTTGTCGGCAGCCCCTCACCCCGCGTTGAACACCGACCGCTGGTTCTACGGGGTGTTCCAGTCGGCGCCGGATCTGATCCGCTGGCGGGCGGAACCGTCCCCAGGCCTCAAGGCCTCCCTCGGTGCGGTTCCCCGTGATCTCGACCTCCAATACCGCTTCTCAGCCCCGGAACTCAAAGCGGGCAGCCATCGCCTCGATGGCGTGCTCTGGCCCCACGGCAGCGAGACCGGCTCAGAGGACCTGCCGGTGGTGCTCCTGGAGGTGCAGATGCGCGCCGACCCGGGCTTCCACCACCGCCTGGCGGCCCAGACCTACCGCTTCCTGCAGCTCCACCCCAGCATCGAGCACTGGCGGGTGGTGGTGATCACGCCGCACCAGCGGCTGCAGCTGGGTCCTGTGTTGCCCCTGCGGGGCTTTCTGGAGCAGGTGCACTGGGTGAGCCTGGAGGTGCTCGGCCAACAGGAGAACCTCGATGCCGCGGTGGATTTGCTCACCCTGCCGGTGCGCTCTGAGCCGGAGCTGGCGGATCGCTGCCGGCGGATCCTGGCGAGCCGCCGGGATCTGGAGCCGGTGGTTTTCTCTATGTTGTTTGAGCGGTTTCCACAGCTGAGCAAGGAGGAGATTTTGATGATCGCCGGAGTGCCGCTGCAGGAATTGCGCCACACCCGCGCGGTGCATGAGATCCTTGAGGAGGGCAGGCAGGAGTGACTTGAAGCTGGCAGCCGTAAGCCGCGCCCTGGCCATTCGCCAGCTCAGCCGCCGCTTCGGGAGCCTTGATGAGGGCAGCCGGGAGCTGCTTTCCTTCCTGACCCTGCAGCGGTTAGAGCAGCTGGCGGAAGACCTGCTCGATTTCACAAAGCCTGGTTACCTGCAGGCCTGGTTCGACAACCATCCGGCTGGCTGAGCCGGGCCATTCCACCAACTCACCTAACGGTCCCACGGGCGGACAAGGCCCCCACAGCACCCAGCACCCCAAAACCACCCCTTCGACTGGCGCTGCGGCCGTTGGCGGTGATCCCTGCAGGGTCATCAGGCGCCGCACCTTTGGCTGAAAGCCACGGCGGACCGGCAGCGTGAACCGCGGGTCTCAGCAAGCAACTCACCGGAGAGCAGCACCCCCTGAGGCGGAAGCAGCAGTACCCGGATTCAGCCACGGGTCTGGCGAGCCCCTCCACCAGCAATGCCCTCACCACCACAGCCGCGCCAGGGCTGACGCAAGCCAGCCCCCTACGGTTACGCCGTTGACGACCCCTCTGGGGGCTGGCCCTGGCGCGTCCACGGCGGCGGGGCGCGGGATCGGTGTTCTTCGCCATCCAGCCATGGCCTCCTCCGCCCTCTGCTGCCCAGTCCGCCAAGTGCTCCTGCACGTCTATCCCAGCAGCAGCAAAGCCTTTGCTGAGCCCCGCGTCACAGTCCACATCGGCCGCCGCGGCCGGCCAGTGCAAAAGCCGCGCCTTATGCCCCTGCTCACCGCCCTCTCTGTGGCCCGCAAGCTGCAGGCGGCGGGGGTGGGCACGGTGTCGGTGCTCTGAGGCGGATACGCCGCTCCTGGTGGGGGCCCTGCGGGGCCCTGCTTTTCCCATGAACGTTCGTCATGGCGATGGAGGCTGACGCTGCGCTCGCGCTGCCTCGATGGAGAGGGGGCCGGGGAACCGAGGCAAATTCAGCGCTGGATGACCCAGTGGGGTACCAGCCTGGCGCTCTTCACGGTTTCCCTTTGGCTTACCGCCTCTCCATCGGCGAGGTCTAACCGACTACTGATAGGCATTACAACTGATAACCACAAAGGATAACCTGAGTAAAAAAAGAATTTGAACGCTATAGATCTCCTAATTTTCGTCGTCACGCTTGAACCCAGTCTGGCTATTAATAAATGATGCAGTAAGGATAGTCGACTCCGAGAAGTCACCATCTGCGCCAATCTGGATAAGCCTAGCCCACTCGCTTTCATTGTCGGAATGCACAAAAGGCTTAATGGTTTGCAGAGCAACACCTGCGCGCACGAGCGTCAGGGCGACGAGTTTTACTACGCTGATTGGAACATCATGGCCAAACCAAACTGCATTCGTTGGAATCCCTTCTACGTTAGGTGATTTTAGTTCAACATTAAACCCAAGTGACTCAAAAATTCTTCTGAGGACTTCTGGATCGTGGTCAACATCTTTTGGAAAATATTCAATAGTGTAGATCCCGTATTCATGACCAGATTCACTGGATCGCGCTAAAATTGCATCAGCTTCGTTGCACTCTTGGAACCGATCCCTTGAAATTCGCTCCGCCATCTGATGGCTAACTCCAAATTCAATTAACGCCCGAAGCGTCTCTGGGGTTATTTGAATTATCTGAATATTGTTGTTGACGTCAACACTCTGGTTAGTAATTTGCGTTGATGACTGTATTTGGTTTGATGTCATTGCTGGGAAACCATCGGCTTATTGTATTAAACGTAATAACACAGCCCGCATATGCGCGTTAGTCGTAACACATCTTAGTGGAGGGTTTTGGTCTGCTTCCTTGGATGAGTCTGAAATGAATAGCCTCAGGACAAGCCACCATGCCGGGTCAAGGGATCGGGCCGTGAACCGGATCAGGCTTGGCGGTGGATCAGCGTCTGGGCCAGCCCCAGTTGTTGATACAAGCTGGTGCGCCAATCCGCACCGGCATTGATGCCGTGGATGTGGTCCTTGTCGCGGAAGCAGCCGTAGTGCAACTCCCTGCACCACTAAGCCAGCCGGTCTGCCCAGACATCCCCCTCGGGATCAGGGCCGGTATAGCTGATAAATTGAGCGCTAATGGGGGCGTTGGGACGGGACCTTAGCCAGCGAGTCTATGCAATGCTCTGGACCAGGCTGCAGGTACTTGTGTTCTCCAGGCTGGGATGGAGGGGCCCCAGTAGACCATGAAAAAAGCCCGTCGATGACGGGCCCATAACTGCAGTCAGCAGCAACGCTGCCAAGCAGCACCAACAATCATTCGGGCGTGGCGATCGCCTGGCCAGCCCCCTCCTCTGGTGGTTGCTCCTGCCCCAGCTGCTGCTCCTGCTGATCCGCCGGATCCAGGCTGGAGCCGTCTTCTGGATCGTGCGATGCCTCCATGGGGATGAGCTTGATCTGGCGGCGGCCCAGCTGGATTTGGAAGGCATCGCCGGGCTTGAGGTCCAGCAGGGCGGTGTAGGCCTTGCCCACCATCAAGTTGCCGTTGAATTGCACCCTGGTGGCATAGGACAGGCGCCGCTTGCCCTTGTCCTCGCCAGGGATGCGCCCCAGGGTGAGGCCCTTGGCTTCCAGCACGGCGTCATAGAAGGCGGAGAACAGCAGCCGTTCGCCACCGCCTTTTTTCGGGCTCACATAGCCCGTGGCGCGTACGAGTTCGGTGCGGGAGGCCTCGCCCAGTTCCTTGACCTTGGCGAGCAGTTCAGTTCCGGTGAGCATGGCAGGCGGGGCGTTATGGCCCGGCAAAGGACTTCAGCTATTGCCATGGCCCGCAATGGGGGATCAGCGGTGGTGGGGGTCACCTGGTCAGGCCATTACTCCTTTGGGGGTGGGTGCCGATTTGGGGTGATAGACAGGGCCTTGCTTGTGATGGGCTTGAGCTGCGAAAGGTCGCGGCCTGCAGCAAAGCGGGGCGTGAAGGAGATGGGCTTTTGCTGGGGCGTTATGGGCAAACAACAGCGGTCAGTTCCATAACGACGCGCATCTGATTTGCCTTGCCCCTTCAGCCACTGCCAATGGCCCTGGCTACCCTGGGCCCAACCTGATATCCAGCTGTTGGCCCACCTCTTTCTCTCCCACAGCACGGCCGATGACGGTTTTGCGCGGGAGCTGCGGGAGGCGCTGGCAGATTTCGGGCTTGAGGTGTGGACCGATTCCCGCCAGCTGAAAGGGGGTGATCGGCTATGGAGCGAAGTGGCGGCCGCGATCGCAGGCGCCGATGGGCTGGCGGTACTGGTGAGTCCGGATGCGTTTCAGTCGGCATGGGTGGCGAAGGAGTTGAAGCACGGTCTCCAGGTGCAGGCCGAGCGGGGCCTGGACGCCTTCCCCGTGATCCTGCTGGCGCTTGATGGCACAAAACCCGCTTCGCTGGCGGGATATTTCGATGAAGAACCGGCCCATATTCCAGTGAGCAGCGGCGCCGGCGGGGCCACAGCAGCCGTACATGACATCCTCGTCGCCCTTGGACGGCGTCTGCCCACGGATCGGCCACCTGTGGCCCAGCCGCGGCCGGAGCCGGTGGAGGAACTGGTGCTCAAGCTCAGTGACCCTCACTTCCATGAGCACGACGGTGTGCGCCGCCCCGCTGCCAACGCCCAGCTGATCTACGAAAATTCCAGCAGCCAGAGCTCGGTGGAGAGTGACCGGTGGCGCCTGATCGCCCCGTTGGGGCCGATCGAAGCGGAGGAGTTGGGCTGGTATCTGGAGCGCTGGCCGGTGTGGCCAAACCCGGTGCTGGCGGATCGAGCCCGCAAGGTGGAGGCGAACTTGCTCGCCTGGGGCCAGGCCCTCCATGACGCGGCCCTGCCGCTGGCGCACACGGCAAAGGTGCTGCAGGGTTGGGCTGGTGTCGGCGAGAGAGCAAGCCGTCGATTCTCCGTGGCCGTGGATACCTCCTTGGTGAGTGGAGCCAGTGAGGAGGAGCAGAATTCTGCCCGGGAAGCCGCCATCGCCCTCCTCGGCCTGCCCTGGGAGCTGCTGCACAACGGCCGGAGCTTCCTATTCCAGGGCGCGCGGCCTGTCCGGGTGCGCCGCCGCCTGCCCATCAAGGACCACCTGCCGATTCCCGTGGTGGCGCCACCGATCCGGGTGCTGCTGATCACCGCTCGGCCGGAAGACGAGGCCTGCGGCTACATCGACCATCGGGCCAGCTCCCTCCCGCTGGTAGCCGCCACAGAAGAGCTGGGGGATCTGCTGCGCCTCACCCAGTTACACCCGCCCACCTATCCCGCCCTGGAGGCTGAGCTGGCGCGGGCCCAGCAAGCGGGAGAGCCTTATCACGTGGTGCATTTCAACGGGCATGGCATCTACGACCGTCGCGTGGGCTTGGGGGGCCTCTGCTTTGAGGACCCAAATGACACTCAGAAACTCACCCGCCGCAGCCACCAAACTGTTCTTACCGACCGGCTGGGGCCGCTGCTCACCGACTACCGCATCCCGTTGGTGTTCCTGGAGGCCTGCCAGAGCGCCAAGGCGGAACAAGGCGGTCAATCGGTCGCCAGCGAACTACTTCAAAGGGGTGTGGCCTCGGTGGTGGCGATGAGCCACAGCGTGCTGGTGGAAACAGCCCGGAGGTTTGTCGCCGCCTTCTATGGCGAGCTGGCCAAAGGCCAGCGGGTGGGCCAGGCGATGCTTGCCGGCCAACAGGCGTTACATAGCGACCGCAGCCGTGGCCAGCGCTACGGCATCGGCGAGCTGTCCCTGCAGGACTGGTTTGTGCCAGTGCTCTACCAGGAGAAACAGGATCCCCAGCTGTTTGAAGCCACCCCCGCCCCCCAGACCAAGGAGGACATCAGGGAGCGGCTGCGGGCAAGGCTGGGGGCGGTGCCTCCTGAGCCAGTGGATACGGGCTTTGTGGGTCGCAGCCGCGATCTACTCGCCCTGGAGCGCTTACTGCGCCAGGAACGCTGGGCGGTGCTGCGGGGGCAGGGGGGCGAAGGCAAAACGGCGTTGGCGGCGGAGTTGGCCCGCTGGCTGGTGCGCTCCCAACAGGTGCGCCGTGCCGCGTTTGTAAGTGTGGAGCTCTGCAGCCATGAGGACGCGGTGCTCGATGCCCTTGGCCGTCAGCTGGTGGGGGCTGACTACTCCACAGCCAAGTTTGAGAACACCGAGCAGGCGTTGCAGCCGATCGAGCGGGCACTGAAGGAGCAGCCCACGTTGCTGGTGATTGACAACATGGAAAGTGTGCTTCTGCCGCCCTATCTGGAGGCTCCCGAGCTGCTGAGTGAGGAGGCCAAAGAGGAGCTGGAGGAGATCCTGAAGCTTGCGGAGCGGCTGCTGCGGGCGGGCGACACGCGCATCGTGTTCACCAGCCGCGAGGCGCTGCCGCAACCATTTGTGGCAACCCGACAGCTCCGGGAGTTGCACCAGTTGGAGCGGAGAGATGCGGTGGCGTTAATTGAGCGGGCTCTCGCCGCTGGAGATGGGGCGACTGGGGGTGAGCGAACGTTGGAAGCCCGCCGGGAAGCAGTCGAGGAGCTGGCCGAGGCCGTGCAATGCCATGCCCGCACCCTGGCGCTGTTGGGGCCGGAACTTCGTCGCCGCGGTGTGGAGGCCACCCAAACCTGCTTGGTCGCGCTGATGGAGGATATGCACAAACGTTTTCCAGAAAATCGAGAAAAGTCGCTATTCGCGAGCGTGGAATTATCGATGCGGCGTCTCTCGCCTATCAACCAGGAACGAGCAAAGGTGTTAGGAGTCTTTCATGGTGGTATGGAACTCAACGTGCTGATACGCATGATGGACTGGGAGGAGTCTGAAGTCATGTGTCTAGCCAACGAGTTGGTTGATACTGGGCTGGCAACTCCAACTTACTACTCTCACCTTGCTCTTAATCCCTCACTATGCCCTTACCTCAAGACCATCTTGAGCACCGAGAGGAGGGAAGAACTGTTAGGTAAATGGAGCTTGGCAATGGCAATTCATCTCAAGTATCTGTCCGATCACTATCAGCAGGATCCAGGACTTATGACTAATCTTACGCTTCTTGACCTTCCTGGCCTCGTCGCATTCATAGATCACTCCCTGTCAACATCCGCGCCAGAAACAACTATTTACAGAGCAAGTAGTCTCCGTTACTTGTTGAACGAAACGGGTACCAATAAACATCTTCTGCAGCAAATAGGTCGCGTGCGGGATGAAGCCGCTGCCAATCTGAACCAGAAATGGACGCACGCACGCTTTGTGGCGAATAAAGAACGTGTTCACCAGCAGCTGCAGGCATCTCAGCTACAGAATGCGTTAAATGCTGGAAAGGAGTTGTTGCACCAGGCAGTTAACGCCGGAGAACAGGCTTATCCTGGGGCCGATTACGACATAGCTACTGCCATCTGGCTGCTTGGCAGAGTATTGCAAAATTCAGGAAGAGCGAATCAGGCTCTGTCACATTTCAAAAACGCCAAAGACCATTTTGAGGTGATCCTACAAAGTCTATCCGGCCAAAGCAATCAGGATGAATCCATTAAAGATGTCGAAAGAATGGCATCGGCATGTCTCAACGAGATGGGCCATTGCCTATTAGATCTTGGCTGTATTAATGATGCATCAGATGCTGTTGAGGAAGCTCTCCGCCGCGATGAAATTCGAGGAGACTTAAGCGATATTGCCATTAGCAATATGCAACTTGGAGACGTTAGATATTATCAAGAGAGATACGAAGATGCAATGTCTGCTTTCGAAAAAACAAAGAAGATCTATTCCAGCTATAATAAGGATGTATCGTATCTGTGGTTTAAGATAGGATCGATTCATCATAAAGTAGGCCGGATAGCCGCCGCGGAACAATCTTACAACAAAGCTCTTACACTTCATGTCCAAGCCAATGATAAGAGAGGGCAAGCCGGGACACTCAATATGCTGGGAACTCTGTACAAGGACAGCTTTCAGCGTCTAGAAGATGCAGCAAGATTCTTTCAACGTTCTGCAGACTTATACCAGGAAGTCGGTGATTCTTGGGGTGTTGGTCGGGAATATAATAACTTGGCCGAAACTCTGCGTATTCTCAATCGCCTGGATGAGGCCAGAGATGCTATCACCAAAACCATTTATTGTGACAAGGAATTCGGCCATGCAGCTTTGCCTTGGACGGCGTGGATAATTCTGGCCCGGATTGAATTTGATGCTGGAAACAGTACCGCTGCACATGAGGCCAGGAATCAAGCAAAGCTAGCTTATCTTTCTTATCGGCAAGCTGGAGGAGAGAATCCAGATCCATCAGGGCAACTAGCCTTGGCAGTACAACAGGCATTTGACTCGAATTCTCTTCCAGATGCAATCTGCCTGCTTCAGCAGCTTTCTGAAGATTCAAGTTTTAAAACTATGCTTCCATTCGTAAGGGCTATTCAGCAAATTTGTGGCGGCAGTCGAAACCGATCATTAGCTGACAACCCTAATCTAAGCTACGATGAGGCTGCAGAAGTGCTGCTACTAATTGAGTCGCTGTTGACTTAAAAATCAAGATTGATTCGAGGTCTTCACAACCTGACCTTAGATGCATCATTCGCCTCAGGCCTTGGTAATCGAGTACTTGATGTCTGATGACTTCAAATATCCATGACAACAACCTGTGCACAAATTAATGCAATAGCGGTGGTAAAAAAATATGTAATGATCCAATGTTCATCTGCAGCTGTTTACCTGGGTGTGGAAGCACACACGCATCCGCAAGAGCATTGCACCGATTGACATAAGCCAACACCTGACGCCCCAACTACAGGAGCAGCCCGCACCCAGCGGCTTGGCTTTTAGTGTGTCACGCGGCGCAAGGGCTTCGCAAGTGCGGCGGCTCTTGGTTGCTGGAGGTGGTGGCTGACGTTGGGGGCGTCTGGACGCCAGGCCGCACCCTTGCGCTCGCGTGATTTGTTCTGCCTTGCCGCCGCCGGGGTGGCTGGGGGGGGTCACGGGTGCGGGGCTGCTCTCCCGCGGCTGCGGTGGCATGGCGCTTGTGGGCCCGCTGGCTTTGCTCCTGGCGCCGTTTGGTGGTCTTAGCCAAGGGGATTGGGGTGGGCCGGCTGTTGCTGGTGGCGTGCTCTTTCTGCTCAGGTTTCTGAGGTTTTGCGGGCGCAGTCTGCTGTGTCTTTAGCTGCTTCACCTGCTCCTAATCGGCCGGCCCATTGCTCGTTTCTGGCCTGGTCTTTGGCTCGATTTTTTCTCCAGAATTTCTGGCCCAAAGGAGGCCCTGGTCCGCCCAATAGTACGCCCGTACTGCTAAGATATTCCCACGGGAAGAGGGCCTCGGCCCCGCGCATTCTCTTCCTCATCGTCTTTCGTTTATCCCCTGGAGATCCCCATGGTTTCTCTCAATTCAGGCGCCGCAGCTTGCGGCCCCCAGCCGCCGCTTTGCTTGCTGCCGGCAGGCTCCCCCCGTAGTGGCTCATCGCACGCAATTGTGCGCGCCTTGTTCATCGTCGCCGGTGGCGGCCGTGCCCTCGATTGGTCGCCCCTGCGCATCGCATCTGCCCTGCAGGCCCAGGCCGCTGGCCGTCTTGTGCATCGCCTCTTCCATGGCGGTGCCCGGGGGGCGGATCAAGCCATCGCCGCCGCCGCCGCCCAGCTTGGCTGGTCCATTGAGGCAATGCCGGCCGAATGGGCCCGCTATGGCCCGGCTGCCGGTCCCATTCGCAATGGCCAGATGCTCCGCCGCGCCATCGAGCTCGCCGCCGCCCAGCCCCAGGCCACCCCCACCGCCGTGGCCGTCATCGCCTTTCCCGGTGCCCAGGGCACCGCATCGCTCCTGGCCAAAGCCAAGCAGCTCCAGGCCCGCACCTCCCTGCCCCTCGAAATCACCCAGATCAGCGGCTGAGGGCCCCTCGTGCTCCTTTTCACCTCCACCCATCACACCGCCATGGCTGTCGCCCTTCCCCTCACGCCATCCCCTGCCCCCATGCCCCGCACACCCTCCCTCTGGGAGCTGGGCATCGAGCTCGCAACCGAAACCCGCTGGATCGTCCAGCTCGCCGATCGCCTCCATGCCGGCGATGAAGCCGATCACATCCAGGCCATATCCGATCTGGAAGAAGCCCTCGCCGCCGAGGAATCCCACCGCCAGGCACTGCACCAAAAGGCCGATGCCACCTGCTGGGTGATCGATCGCCTCCGATCCGAGGCCGCCTACCACCAGGCCCAGGTCAAACGCTTCGCCGCCCTCGCCGCCACCGAAACCTCCCGCGCCGATTCATTGGAGGCCGCCCTCATCCGCCTGCTCACTCGCCTCTTCCCCCAAGCCACCCGCTTCCAATTCGCCGATCACACCCTCACCTCCCGCAAATCCCAAGCCGTCGCCATCGACGACGAAGCCGCCCTCCCCGCGGAGTGGCTATCCGTCAAAACCACCACCCAACCCGACAAGGCCGCCATCAAAGAGGCCCTCAAAGCCGGCCAGATCATCACCGGCGCCCGTCTCCTCTCCCGCCGCTCCTGGTCAATCCACTAGGGGCAGGGCCCCTTTGCAAATGGGGTGTTGCCTGCGCTCTGTTGGGTTGCATCCCTTGCGATTGCTTCTTTTCACAGTTCACTCACACGCTTTCAGCCATGACTGCTCAAATGCTTTCCTCCGCCAACGGCCACCACAACTCCACCGGTAATGGCCACCGGCCCGTCCAACAAGGCCAAGCGCCAGTTACCAGCCCTCGGCCCACGGTGATCCAGATGCTGCGCGAGGCCGATTCCGCAGATCGCAGCCAACAGCCCCCGGCTTTGGGCTTCTCTGCCCAGCAGATCGAGGCCCTTTCCGCTCCCCTCAACCGCGCCCACATCTCCTCCCGTGAGCAGGGCAAGGGCAGCGTCAGTTACCTCAAAAGCTTTGTGGTGCTCCAGGAGGCCAACCGCATCTTTGGCTTTGATGGCTGGCAGCGCCAAACCCTCTCCTGCCGCTGCGTTTCCCAGGCCGAGCGCCTCATCGGCGAAAGCAAGCGGCCCGGCTGGGGCGTCACCTACATCGCCCGCGTGCGCATCACCGTTACCGCCGGGGCCAATGGCCCCCTTATCCGCGAGGGCACTGGCGCCGGCCATGGCATCGACACCGATCTGGGCCTAGCCCATGAATCCGCCATCAAGGAGGCCGAAACCGATGCCATGAAGCGGGCACTCGTCACCTTTGGCAATCCCTTTGGCTTGGCCCTCTACGACAAAAGCCAGCGGCAGGTGAGCGGGGCTCCAGCACCAGCCCAGGGGAGGGGGGCGCAGCCGCCACAGAGCAGGAGCATAGAGCCTCGGCCTGGCCAACAAGCCAGCGGTTCGCATCATCCCCAAACCAACAGCCGCCAGGCAATTCAGCGGCCCCAGGCCAGCGGCAGCCAAGCCACTCAGCGGCCAGCGTCCCAGGCCACCGCACGGCCCCAGTTCAGCGCACGGCCCCAGGCTCAGGCTCAGGATCGGCCCCAGCCGCCAGCCACCAGGTCTGCACCGCAAGCCTCCAATGGCCACCAGCCTCAGCCGGCCAGCCCTGATGCCCTGCTGGATCCCGCCATCGCGCTCAAGCTCCAAGAGCAACTCAAGGCCCTATCCCCCCGCCACCGCGATGCCTTCTCCCGTGCCTTTCGCGCCGCCTTCCAGGTGCCCGACTCCACCCCATCGGTGGCGGGACTGATCCGCCAGGAGCGTCACCGCATCTGGATCCAGGAGTTTCTGGCCAAGGCGTCAAGGGGCTGAGGCCAACCCGCCGGGGCCCCCGCGCTGGGCCCTGGCTTATCCCTATTTGCCCTGCAAGACTTGCCCCCATGCTCCACAACCTTGGCCGCGTCGTCGCCACCGCCGCCCTCGCCGCCGCCGTTCCCAACCACCAGATCACGGCCCTCCTTGATCGCCATGTCCAAGGCGATTGGGGCGATCTGGACGCAGACGACAAGGCCGCCAACGACGAAGCAGCCCGCACCGGCGTCGGCCGCCTCTTCTCCAGCTACGACACACCCGACTACGGCAAGATCTGGATCATCACGAACGACATCCGCGGGGAGGGGGAGGGGCCGATCACCACGGTGATGTTTCCAGACGATTACTGAGGGGGCGTCAGGACTCGCGGCCGGGCCTGCGGGAATGGCGTGAGCCCCTGGAGGACTCTGCGGCCAGCAGCCGCCTGACCGGATCTCAGGCAGCGGCGAGAGAAACCCGCCGGATCTCGGTAGCATCCGCCCATCTGGCTGCCGGAATGTGGCGAGGGTTCAGCTGTTCCTCTCCACCGTCTCGGCTGAGTTCCGCAGCTACCGCGAGCGGCTGCGTCACCTGCTCACCCGCCCCGATGTGGAGGTGAAGGTGCAGGAGGACTTCATCGTTACAGGCGATGAAACCTTGGAGATGCTCGACACCTACATCCAGGGCTGTGATGGCGTGATCCACCTGGTGGGGGACATGACGGGGGCGATGGCCAAGCCGCAGTCGGTGGCGGCGATCGCCTCGCGTTATCCGGTGCTGGCCAGCCGCTTGCCGCTGGCGGAGTTTCTGCAGCCCGATGGCCCCTCGCTCTCCTACACCCAGTGGGAGGCGTGGCTCGCGCTCTGGCACGGCAAGAGGCTGTACATCGCTACGCCCAGCGACGGGGCGCCCAGATATAAGAATTACCGCTGCGAGCCGGAGCAGCAGAAGCTGCAACGCTCTCACCTGGCTCGGCTGCGAGGCGTGGCCCGCTATCCCGTCCTGGAAGCATTCACAGGAGATGACAACCTGGCGGCGGAAGTGCTGCGCTCCTTCGTGCTGGATTTGTTGGTGGCAGCCGGCCTCACCCGCCGGCCGCTGACGCTGCCCTTCGCGAGCATTGGACCGCTGTTCAAGGGCCGCAGCATCTTGATGGAGCAGCTGGAGAACGCCACCCGGCCACTGGCGCTGATCGGCCCGGGCGGTGTGGGCAAAACCCGCCTGGCGATCGAGCACGCCTGGCGACAGATCGGCCGCCGCAATGCCGTGCTGCTGGTAAGCGGCGGCAGTGTGGAAGCGCTGAACCGCAACCTGGCCGGCCTCTGCAATCCATCGGCGCTCGATCTGCCCGAGCAGACGCTCACGGAAGAAGCCGCCCAACGGCAGGCGGCGCTCCACTGGCTGCAGACCAACCCCGGCTGGCTGCTGATCCTCGACAACGTCGACACCCCCGAAGCCGCTGCGGAGGTGGTAACCCTGCTCCCCCAGCTCAGCGGCGGCCAGCTGGTGATCTCCACCCGCGTGCGCAACTGGAGCGCGGCGGTGCAACTCCAGGAGGTGGAGGTGCTCACCCCAGAAGACGCCACCGCCTTTCTGCTGGAGCGCACAGCCGGACGGCGCCGGGAGGCGGCAGACGACACCAGCGAGGCCCGGGCGATTGCCGTGGAAGACCTGGGCGGCTTGGCACTGGCACTGGAGCAGGCCGGGGCCTACATCTGTCAGCGGCGCCTCAGCCTGAGCGCATACCGCAGCCAGTGGCAAAGCAACCGCCAGGTGGTGCTGGCTTGGAATGAACCACGCTTGACGCAATACGACCGCAACCTGGCCACCACCTGGCTCACCAGCTACCAGCAGGTGAGTGAAGCGGCCCGCACCTTGCTGCGACGGCTGGCCTGGATCTGTTTGGCGTTGGCAATCCGTGCTTCCCAGGGTTCGATGATCGTGGGCCGAACCACCTTGAGAATGTCGGCCTCACTGGTGAAATGCTGGCCCAGGGCGTGCCTGGTGCGCTCATCACTGCTGGCTTCGAAAATGTTTCCGAAGGTGCTCGGCCACACCAGCCGCCAATCCTCCCTGGCGCACTCAACGAGCTGGGCCAGCTGGGAAGAGCTGAGATCGATCTGGGGGATTTTGGGGAACAGTCCACCATTGAAATATGGCGTGCCCTTGAAACGTCCGCCGGGCGTCTCGCCGGGAGTGTTCATGGCAGAGAACAGCCCGCCGAGCACGTCATAGGTTCTGTCGCCCTTCTCGCGACAGTCCTCAAGCGCGAGAGAAAACTGCCGATTAGGAAGCATCCCCCGGTCTTCGGCGAACATGCACAGAACGCATTGCAGGACGAACCTCTGCGCCTGTTGCGCGCTGAATTGCTCTGTCCTTGCAGCCTGGGACTTGAGATCAGGGAACAGGTGGCCCATGGCCTGCGCCTGCTTCTAAGTGACACTAATCTGGTTGTTGCCAAACAGCGCCTTTTCCGGCGGCTTGCTGAGGAAAGCTAACCCTGACCACCGCTCCACGATCTGGGATGTCAGGAATTACTCTACTTGTTCATCGACCTGGATGTTGAAGTCGTAGACCCAGAACTGATCAAAGTTGCAGAGGATGGCGTAGGTTGGCTTTGGCGCCAAGTTGAACCAATAGCGTTGAAGCTGGGGGAAGTGTTGGCTAAGTGCCTCACCTCGCTGCTTCATCTCGATCAGCACTTTGCCAAGGATCAGGGCATCGGCGTACCCATCCCGCCCCCGGCACCACCTTTTGGGATCTTGTGCTCGAACTGGACGCTGGCCTTTCTGGCGTCATCCCACCCCCAGACCGTGAGCAGCTTCTGAACGAAGGTCTGGCCCGCCTGCTTCTCGTTGCCGCTGCAGCCGGAAACCCATTGCACGAAGGCCTGAAGTGCTTGCTGATCTGCCATAGGTTGTCCGTTACCTCCTGATTCTTACGCCCTATAGGACGATCCGGCTTGCTGAATCTGATGAGACAAACGTTATCACTCGGTCGTTTGTCTGGAAAACCATCGGCGAGGCCCAATCTCCCACCCGGAAGAGGCCTGGTCCGAGCGCAAGTCGCACAGTTTTCCAAATCCTGCACATAAGGAAGTCAACCGGCTTGCCCATGGTTACTTATGATTAATAAAGTTAGAGAAGAGTGTAGGAAGCCGATAAACTCCAGGAAGGCGTTTAGCTGTAAGCATTCAGAAGTACAGCATATATTAAGAATGAGATATTCTCGAAGTGTTTAGCGAGACTCCCCGCTCAGGTCCTGTGACTCATCGCTCTCATGACTGGAGTGGGCCAAATTCAATAGTTGCCATACAAGAAGCATATCAATCTGCGAGTTAACTAATCCTGACCACTCAGCATGAATCTCTTGCTCGGAAAGACCCTGGAGCCGCAGAATAGAAGTGTAGTTTCCAAGAAAATCCTTTGACATTTTATGATCTAATCCAAAATTTTTCCAAGCAATGAATAATGCTCTTTTCATAAGTTGCGATGCCTCGCCCAATTGGTTGGTTCTCTGTAGGAGCATTGCTAGATTGTTAAGGCAAACAGCTACTTCGGGATGATCAGAGCCATAGCTGACCTCATTCATTGCCAGCGCACGCCGCATTAGAGGTTCCGCCTCTGTTAAACGGTTGGTTTTCTGCAGCAGCTGCGCCAAGCCATTAAGGTCCCTAGATATATCAGGATGGTCATTGTCGTATCTCTCTTCATCTAGTGACAGAGCACGCCTGAAAAGCATCTCTGCTTTTGAAAGTCGATTGGATTCTAACAACATAACCGCCATGTTATAAAGCTGTAGGGCTAACATAGGATGGTTGGAGCCGTAATGAGTTTGATTGATCGTCAATGCTCTTTGCATAAGCGACTCCGCCTCCTCAATGCGGTTCATACTCTGCAGTGTTTGCGCCAAATTATTGAGTAGAATAGCGAAATTCGGATTGTCAGCTCCCTTTGTTTTCTCTTCAATTGCGAGGGCACGTCGCAACAAGCTCTCGGCCTCATCATAGCGATTCTCATTAGTGATTAAAATATGAGATAGGTTGCAAAGACACATAGCTACATCGGCGTGCTCTTTCCCATAGTTAGATTCAAGGATTTTTAAGGCGCGACGCATGAGGCCCTCGGCTTGCGAGAGACGTTTGGTGGTCTTTAGTGACTGCATCGCCAAATTTACAAGTGCATGGGATGTGTTTAGGTGATTTGGCCCTAGTCGCCGCTCGCATTGATCTAAACATTTTTCTGACCATTTAAGAGCATCATCAAAAGCAGCATGGTGCTCAGCTACCCTAACCAAACCTCTGAAGGGCTCCAACAGATCTTCTTCTAGTAGATCGCCTGCAAACTGCTCAGCCACAACTTTCACGTGTGGGATTATTGCTTCGAACGTTTGCAGCTCATCCTTATTCATTGTATCCTTAACTAGCCCCCTGCATAAACGAGCGATCACAGCCGCAAATTGTTTCCTCCACATTCCAACCAGTTTATCATGAGCTTGACCTTTCAAACGAGTGAACTGCCTTACGAGTGGATGCAACTGATAACACCTATCTTTAACACGTTCCAAGAACTTTCCATGCAACAACTCCGCCTGAGGATCACCAAAGGCACTGCCCTCTTCTAGCTGCTGATCCGGGAAGCGGCAGGCTTCCACCATCACCCAGGGGATCACGGCAGGTGCCATCTCGGCTAGCAACATCGCCAAGCTTTGAGCTTCCCCTGAGAGTGGTTCCCAACTGATCAGCAACGCTTCCAAAACCCCGCGCTGAGCCCCCAGTTCGGGATGCGCTTGTTGCAGAGCTTTGGCTTCCGCTCCCTTAATTTGAAGTTCCCCCAAGAGGTGAGCTGGCTTGAGATCGGGCCGTTCCGCCAGCCGTGCGCCGAGGAGCACCAGCGCCAGGGGCAGATCGCCCACCTCCGCGCAGAGGCCATCCGCCGCCTGAGGTTCCTCTTCCAGCCGCTCGGGTCCCCCCTCGCCCGCCTGCAGGGCCAACAGCTCCAAAGAAGCCTTCCGCTGGAGCAGGGGAAGATCGATCGCCTTGGCGCCGGTGGGGGCGGGCTCCCGCTGGGTGATCAACCGCCGGAAGCGCGGCGGCAGCCCCGCAAACAACTGTAGCTCGGCGCCATAGCCCAACTTATCGCCTTGTTGATCATCTAGGTTTTCCCCGCGTTGGTCATCAAGGATCAACAGCACCGGCTCCGGGGGATGGGCACCCTCTGGCCACTGGTTCCAACACAAGGGAAGTAGTTCGATGGGGCTCTTGTCGTCCGGCAGCCGCACTTCCGGGAATGCCCCCCGGAAAAAGGTCACCAGTTGGGAGGCCATTGCCGAAAGCCCCTGTCGGGCATCGAGGCGCACGACGCCGCCGCTGTAGTGCTCCAGGTGGTCGTAAGCGTGTTGGAGGCCAAGCTGGCTTTTGCCCACACCGCCCATGCCGGTGAGGTACACCCGGCTGCCTTCTGGGGCTAGAAGCTCGGCAAGGCGTTGGAGTTCAGCCTCCCGCCCCACGAAGCGATCGGGGGTGGTGGTGCGTTCCGGCAGGTTGTGGGGGGTGTGGCTCTCGGGGAGTTCGGGTTTGGGCGGTGGCGGCAGGTGGGTGTGCTCGTGCTTTTCGCCAAACACCAGATCCCCGCCAGGAGAGATCTCTCCACCCGTTATCACCGGACTATTGGGGCCACGGGTCTCGTTCCGAGTCGTGGGTGGTGGTTCGGGAGGCTTGGGACCACGGCCTAACAGCCGCAGCAGAGCTTCCCAGTTCTGGGCCTGGCTGAGGGCATAGCCGGCAAAAGCCAGACCTCCAAGCGCAAGGAAGCCGAGGGCTCCGTGGGACTTGAGCCAGCCGGTGGCCATCGCCCAGAGATCAAAGCCTTGCGCGGACTGTTGGGCGGAGGCTGCGCCCTTGGCTTGCAGTTGCGGGAGGAGCAGAGCCAGGCCTAAGGCAAACGCCCACGGCTGCTTGCCTGTCCAAGCACGCCAAACCCTGCGGGGTGCACGGCGGCGGGTGGAAGCAGTGTTGTGGAGATGGCTCACCCGAGCACTGGTGATTAATCTTCCAACCATATTAGCTGGTGCGGCAGTGTACTGGCTCAACGCTGACCTTTTATCCGCATATTCGCAGTGCAGCCGGAAGAGGGATGGTGGTGATCGACGGCGGTTTGGCCATGGCCACGATAATGACTGACACCAGGTGAATTACCACTCGTTGCCTTGGATGTAGCGATTGAGTATCTCCAGGGTTTCACCACCCGTCACGATGAATTTTTCCTGCACCTGCACCTGCGCCTCCGCATCCGGGTAGGTGAGCCGGTGGCGCAAATGCGCCCGGCGCCTGAGGAATTCAGCGCTGACGGTGGAAAGGAAGAGCAGGACGCGGGGCATGCAAGAGGCGCTCCATGAGCGGGTCCTAAAATAATGTCCAGGCTTTGGCTAGTTTTAAGGATGCAAAAAGCAACTTCGCAAGGTCCTACAGGCTCAAGGGAAATCAGAATGCTAAAGATTATTATCTGCATTATCTATGCGAGAACTTAGGAAATCATATGTTAACAACAGAACCAAGAAGAAAGCAGCTACACGAAAGATGATAAAACGTGGATTTCCTTCAAGCCCATAAACAACAGCAAAGGTGTCAGGCTTAAACTTGGCTAAGAATGCTGAACCTAATGTAATCATAACACCGCACATAGCCACAATCCGAATTGCTGCTTTTTTGGCCACATCGCCAGCACGGAGAACCAAGAAGAAAAGAAAAACTAAGATTGTGAGCATGGGTAGAATATCAGATGATGTAAGTCCTGCGATATCAAAGTCAAGAGAAGTTCCCAGGAAGTTGTCTCCTAACTTTCTGCCAAACAAAGGGATCTTGACTGTATGATTATAATATATGCGAAAGGGTATCCACATCAGAAATACAAGAAAAGCACCAGCTAGATTGAGCGTAACCAATGAGTCGGTATTTACGGGATTACGTCCTGACCTATTATACAACCGAGGCGTAGGTATTAATGAAAAGCCTAGTATCATGGTAAAGATCATATAACCGAACATGATTAGATAAGAAATGCGGCTTTTTGATTTCCATGACTGGGAAAACCTATTCCATGGAGAAAATGAACGTAAAGCGGCAGCTATTTCACTTTTCCCATCTCTTGCTGCAAGTGCCTCAGTGAGCTGAATCGATAGAGGACGTATAAATGCCTGACTTATTCCTAATTTATTTGCTTCTTTTCTTGCTGATTGAGATTCAAATTGCTTGGTAGCCGATTGAGCTTCTTTGTTAAACTCAAGAAGCATTAAGTAGTCACCAGTTGCTTCATAATGTACTGCAAAAATAGCAGCAAGAGCTGCAGCAAGAACTCGGACCTGAACTGCTTTTGGAGAATGATTCCAGCGTATCATTGCCGTTCGCGTAACGAATAAGGCTGCAAAACCAAAAAAGAAGGACGGATAAATAACTAATTGTGGATAATGGCTACAATAAAAACTAAAGGGCTTAAAATTGTTGTGTTCACTGATGCCAAATTCTAAAAGTAGCTGGAGAGGGAGAGCAGAGGTAAATAGAAGATTGACAAACATAATATAGTAAGTGAATGGGTTTCTCAAGACTTCCGGTGCTCCCCAGAAAGATTTAAACTTAGGGAAAGTGAACGCAAACCCCAAGATTGCACTTATGGCACTCAAAATAGCAAAATAGTCATCCGGCATCTCTTTACTCCAAATGAAACGAGACAAGACTCATACCTTATTTTTTGCAGGAAGTCAACATATCAAGCAATGTCGTTCGCGAAACGCAAAAATTACTGAACATCCTGATTGCACGAAAAGAACAGGTTCATGTGCGTATAGCTGACAGGAGAGTTCTTGATAAATAGCTGCAAATTCGGACATCAAGTTTTTAGATTTTACGGATTTAGAATTGATCCCTCAAAGATTACGTCGTAATTTTGCATGGCGAAGGCAATCAAGAAGCAACATGGGGTTCACGTTAACCACAAGTGAAGAGTACATTTTGGTCAGGTAAATTTCTCAAGAGTAAACATCCAAGATTCGAGCGAGTACGACTTCTCATCAGAAGAGCCTGCGGAATATATTAAGCTCTTAGTATGCCCAATAGTTAAGCACCCCCCACCCAGCGGCGGGATCTTATTGTGTCATGCGGCGCAAGGGCTTCGCAAGTGCGGCGTCTCTTGGTTGATGGAGGGTATGGCTAAAGATTGTTGCGCCTGGAAGCCAGGCCGCACCCTTGCTCTCGCGTAATTGGTTCTGCCTTACCGCCGCCGGGATGGCTGGGGGAGGTCATGGCGGACGGGGCTGCTCTCCCGCGTCTGCGGTGGCCCATCGCTCGGAAGCACGCTGGCTTGGCGCCTGGAGCCGATCGGTCATCTGAGCCAGGGGGATTGGGGTGGGCCTGCTATTGCTGTTGGCGCCGTTTCTTGGCCCAAGTGCATGAAGTCGTAGCGCCCCAGTCTGCTGTCTTCCCTGATGCTCCTTATGCCTCGCAAAGGCCCTTTCAGCGTCAGCTTCTCCCTCCTCCCCATGCGCTGCTTCCCATCCCAAAATCCCGCCAAAAACAAGTGCTTCCACCTGTCCTCTAGTACGCCCATACTACAAAGATAAGACCAAGGGAAGAGGGCACCTGCCCACTGCATTCTCTCCCTCCTGGTCTTTCACTTTTCCACTGGAGATCGCCATGGTTTCCCTCCATCCGGGCGCTGCCTCCGCAGCCCCTCAGCCGCCGCTTGCCGGCTTGCAATCCAGCGCAGGCCCCTATGGCTAATCCTGCTCAATCTTTCGCGCCCTGATCATCGTGGCTGGTGGCGGCCGTGCCCTCGATTGGTCGCCCCTGCGCATCGCCGCTGAGCTGCAAGCGCTTGTTGCCGGCCCTCTGGTGCATCGCCTCTTCCACGGCGGTGCCCGTGGGGCAGATCAAGCCATTGCCGCCGCCGGTGCCCAGCTGGGCTGGCCCGTGGAAGAAATCCCCGCTGAATGGGCCCGCTACGGCGTGGCCGCTGGCCCCATCCGCAGTGGCCAGATGCTCCGCCTCGCCATAGAGCTCGCCGCCGCTCAGCCACTGGCCACTCCCGCCGCCGTGGCGGTGATCACCTTCCCCGGCGCCCAGGGCACCGCCTCCCTTCTGGCGCAAGCCAAGAAGCTCCAGGCCCGCTCGCCTCTCCCCCTCGAAATCACCCAAATCGGGGGCTGACGCCCCCCACATACGGCACATCTTTCACACCCTCATTCCCATGGCTGTCGCCCTTCCCCACACCCCCTCCGCAGCCCCGGTGCCCCGCACGCCTTCCCTTTGGGAGCTGGGCATCGAGCTCGCCGCCGACCCCCGCTGGATCGTCCAGCTCGCCGATCGCCTCCATGCCGGCGATGAAGCCGATCACATCCAGGCCATATCCGATCTGGAAGAAGCCCTCGCCGCCGAGGAATCCCACCGTCAGGCTCTGCACCAAAAGGCCGATGCCACCTGCTGGGTGATCGATCGCCTCCGATCCGAGGCCGCCTACCACCAGGCCCAGGTCAAACGCTTCGCCGCCCTCGCCGCCACCGAAACCTCCCGCGCCGATTCATTGGAGGCCGCCCTCATCCGCCTGCTCACCCGCCTCTTCCCCCTAGCCACCCGCTTCCAATTCGCCGATCACACCCTCACCTCCCGCAAATTCCAGGCCGTCGCCATCACCGACGAATTCGCCCTCCCAGCCGTTTTGAGCAGGCGGTTGCGTGTTGTTGAGGAACCCCCATCGCAGGAGCTTTGAGGCCTGTCCGCCTCCGGGAACCCTTGAGAGGCCCTGCACGACCCCCAGGTCCGTAGTTCTGTTTTTACCAGAGGGCTCCTCTGCGGAAGATGAGACTCTCTTCCGTCGAACAGCGGCGTGGCTCGCTTGTGCGATGGGCTCCGTTCCTGAGGTGTCTGTAAGGACCATGCCCTTCACCGTGGAGGAAGACCCCAGCGATTGCCCATCGGTCGGCTCGTGATGACGACCTTCCAGTGGTAAGCAAGGGCCGGTTCCCGCTGCCGTCCTCCGCCAAACGGGCCAGTTGCACCACCGTGGACTCCCCCCCCAACGCTTGCTCCGATCCCAGGGCACCGCTCTCGCCGGACAGCGCACCCCAACGCTCTCGCCTCGAACCAATGGGACATGACGCCCCTGGCCATCCCCCAGCCACTGGAACCATGCTCACAAGCCCGGACTCCGCCTTGAGCCCCTCAGGGATCGCCAAAGGAACGCCATATGCACCCTTCCACACTGCCCCCCACCCAAGCGGCAGCAAGGATCAGGCCGGGCTGCTGACGCATTCCTTGCAGCCACTCGGGTGGGAGGCGCTAGGCGGGCGTCCCACGCCGTTCCTTCCATGGCGATTCCCTCCGGTCCCTGCTGCCAGATCCGTGCCCTGGTGATGCATGTCTATCCCGATGGCATCAAGGCCTATGGCCATGAGCGCCACACTGTTCCCCTTGGTCGTCGAGGCAAGCCCGTCAAAAAGGTGCGCTTCATCCCCGCCGAGAGGGCCCATGCCCTGGCACGCAAGCTGCAGGGGCGGTTTGGCACCACCGTGTCGGTGCTCTGAGGCCTTGGGCCTCGGCCGGTCGGGGGTTCCCGGCCGGTTTCCTCTTGGGCGCTTGCTTTCCCATGGGAAGGGCGCCCCGTATGGAGCGCCCTTGGGCCTGTTGCAGGGATGGGGCTCGCGCCGCCCTGGTCTTGGCCTCTGATCAATTAACAGGTCCGCCAGTCCCCTCCTAGAAGTACGGTAAACCCGAGAGCATTTCCACCAATTGATGCACGTTCATCAGCTGATCGGTCGGACGTATGGGTCCAGAGCAGTCGGTCGGGAGTCCTGCGTCGAGCCTGGTGTGCTCAAGCAGTTCTGAATAATGAAAATACAAGAACATACCGTTATCTCTAGCTGCTTTTCTTCTCCACTGATTGACATGAATGTCATAGGACTCATCCCTACAACGGGCCTTGACTGAAGCCCTTCCGCACGGCAGCCAGCATCGAAAAAATGTTGGTGTAAATGTTGGTGTAGGAGAGTTAGCCCCCGCCGCAAACCCAGTTGCCATAGGGCTTCTGGGCTTGAGTTAAGAGGACACCCTCTCCGTTCTTAAGCGTTTTTGGGGTCGTCCAGGTAGGTCCTGGGATGGCCCAATGTGTCTGCAGATTCCTTGGCATCACTTGATTTTTGGCTCAATCCCACGTCCGAGGGGATGGGGGGAGAGCCAGGTAAAGTCGCCAAATATGTCGGTGTGAGGAGATACGTGCTCTGGGACCACCATCTCGGCGCCTGTCCAGCGTCAAGCCCCTTGGCCGATTGGCGTCAATCAAGTTGGCCGGTGGGGGGCTGGCTCAGCCCGCCGGATGGTTGTCGAACCAGGCCTGCAGGTCGCCAGGCACTGTGAAATCGAGCAGGTCCTCCGCCAATTGCTCCAATTGCTGTAGGGGCAGGGATGAGAGCCGTTCCCGGCTACCAACGTCGAGCGTGCCGAGGCGTCGAGTAAAGAGCCGGACGGCCAGAGCGGCTGCTTCCTGCTGTCGGCCAGTCTCTAGACCTACCTCCATCCCTTCCTGCCTGCCCTCCTGCCTGCCCTCCTGCCTGCCCTCCTGACGCCCTTCCTCCAGGATCTCCTGCACCGCGCGGGTGTGGCGCAATTCCTGCAGCGACACTCCGGTGATCATCAGAATTTCCTCCTTGCTCAGCTGTGGAAACCGTTCACTCAGCATAGAGAAAACCACCGGCTCCAGATCCCGGCGGCTCGCCAGGATCCGCCGGCAGCGGTCCGCCAGTTCCGGCTCAGAGCGCACCGGCAGGGTGAGCAAATCTACTGCGGCATCGAGGTTTTCCAGTTGGCCGAGCTCCTCCAGGCTCACCCAGTGCACCTACGCCAGAAAATCCCGCAGGGGCAGCACAGGACCCAGCTGCAGCCGTTGGTGCGGCGTGATCACCACCACCCGCCAGTGCTCGATGCGGGGGTGGAGCTGCAGGAAGCGGTAGGTCTGAGCTGCCAGGCGGTGGTGGAACCCGGGGTCGGCGCGCATCTGCACCTCCAGGAGCACCACCGGCAGCTCTTCTGAGCCGGTCTCACTACCGAGGGGCCAAAGCACGCCATCAAGGCGATGGCTGCCCGCTTTGAGTTCCGGGGCCGAGAAGCGGTATTGGCGGTCTAGATCAAAGGGAACCGCACCGAGGGAGGCTTCGAGGCCTGAGGACGGTTCGCCAGCCAACGCATCAGATCCGGCGCGGACTGGAACACCCCATAGAACCAGCGGTCAGTGTTCAACGCGGGGGCGGAGCTGTCGGCAATGTAGTGGGAGCCAGACCAGAGCTATTCGGCTACCAAACAAGGGGCCTCAGGCCCCCCTGGCGCCCCTCATACAGATCGCGACCAGATCCACTGGCTTCACCTGGCGCTCCAACTGGAAGGCGATGTCGGCAAGCAGGGCCGGCACCTGCATACGGTTCTGACGCCAGTCGGCACCGATGCTTTGCTTTTGTCACTGTAGACATAGTGGCTGGTGGGGGCTGCTGGCTCTGGGGAAGGTATACACAAAAAATCCCTGCCAATGGCAGGGCTGGAACGCTTCGCGGGGATGAACCACACCTGATCGTTGGTTTGCGTTGCGGTGCTCACGCTGCCATGGGCCAGGCTGATGCGGCGGCGCAGACGGCGACTGCAACTGAAGGCAGCTCCCGCACCCAGCAGGGGCAGGGGGCCTGGCACTGGGGTGGGATCTGAAAAGGGGGCGGAAAAATTGCTGATCGTGGCGGTGCCAGCACCAACTTCGTTATCGAGGGTATAGGCCCTGAATCCGAACCCATCGCCAGCCAAAACATTGAATTGGCTGGAACCAGAGCCCAGGGAGCTTTGGTCTGCAAGTTGGGTGAAACTGCCGTTCAAAAGATAGCCAAAGCCATCGGGAGAATGTACGCGATGGGAGAAAAAGACCAATCAAAACTAACCGGGCCGGTGGCTGCCGCAATTGTGGTGAAATCGCTATTCACACTTCCAAAATATGCAGTTAAATCGCGGCTGTTACTGCCAGTTAATGTGACATCAGCAGGGGTCGAGGCAAGATCTACGCTTCCGTCGCCCAGGACTTGATCCGAAGTGAAGGTCCAGTTGCCGGGGGAGTAGATGCCCGCAAAATCCTGCTGGAGCTGAAAGGCTTGGACAGATGGGACCAGGTGGCGGAACTTGCCACGCCCAAAACAAAGAGGCCAAGAGCCTTGGCACTGTGAGAAAGGAGGGAAAACAAAACGCGTGTCATGATCCGGCGGCGCATGCCAGAGGGTGAGCGCTTCGTGGCGCTACTGCGACGACTGGATTGCGCGATCGCCAATGCATGGGATCAGGAGACCACGATTGATGAGGTCAACGGCTAAACGAGGCTCCGGAATACCGGGGGGGATATCTGTAGGCGGAATAGGCGATGGGCATTCCAGACCTGCTCCAGGAAGTCCCATAGATCGCGGCCCTAATGCATGGTGCTGGTGCAGACCGTGAGCAAACGTATGCGACAAACGGCCCCAGTTTTGGATTGAACGGCTTGACTGATTTTGCGCTGAATCACAGCAGGACGCAGGGCTCGTTACGCGCCATTGTTGGTGGGGGCACCGGTTTCATCGATGTAGACCACCGGCTGCAGCCGGGCTTCCCTCAGGGCGTCCTCCATAGCTTCAGGCTGGCAGGCCGCCAGCCGCGCGCGAATCGCCACGATCGCTCCGGCGCTGATCGACACCCCGAGCAACCTGTCCAGCAGACCGACCAGGGAAATGAGGCGGGAGCCGTAGTGACTGGTCTCCACACCCTGGGGCAGCTCAGCGCAAGTGCTGGTGGAGCAACAGGGGCAAAGCAGGCGGTGCAAGCGGTGTTCGATCACCTCCGCCTGGATAGGCGGGATGATGGTCATGGGCGCTCTCGCAGCGCTCAACCGGCAACAGCTCCGGCCCAGAGTCGGGATGGCCTGGCTGGCCACCTCGCTTGCGGCCACTGCCTTGGCGCGGAATGCGCGTTTTGTAGCCCTGGCCGTCGCTGGAGGGTGGTTTGAACGAGTTGAGCGAATTGCGGCCAATGCGCTCCTGCTGGCTGGCCAGTACTGACATCACAAGACAAGCCTTGCCGTTGGCCTTACCTAACCCCCCGGCAGCCACTGGGCCTGGCTAACCGGCAGACCCAGAGGCTGGATGCTCAGCTGCTCCCCATCGATCAGAACCGCCCGCGCTGGCTGTCTGCTGTCCGCCGCCGCCAGGGGGCGCAGCACCGTCAGCAGCTGCCCGGTGCTCGGATCCCAGTGCAGGCCGGCGCCGGGTTCGGCCTCCCAGTCCGGCAGGTTGCGGCGTTCCAGCAGACGGCCGGCGGCGTCGAAGCTTGCCACGCTCAGGCGGGGCCGCGCGATGCCGTCCAGCAGCAGCGCCCACACCCGCTGCCCCCCACGGCTGCAGGCACTGGCGAGCAGCGCTTCCCCACCCAGCCAGAGCTGCCGCGGTGCCTGGCCCGGCTCCACCAGTTCCAGGGAGCGGCGGTAGTCAGGCCAGTGGCGCAGCAGCAGCGCCCGTCCGGCCTGTGGGCAGAAGCTGCTGAGGTCGCGGCTGCCGGGCAGGATCTGACGCAGTGGCGGCTCGCTGCCCCCCAGGGACGCGGGCAGGGTCTGGAGGCTGATGCCCTGAGGTTCGGGGAAGAGCATCGCGCCGCCCTCCGGTGCCAGATGGATCGGTCCGCCGGGCTGGATGCTGAGGGTGTGGGTGCGCCCGTCTGCCGTGCGCACCATGGAGGAGCTGCCATCGGCTTCCAACCGAACGCTCTGCACCAGTAGATCGCCGCGACGATTACTACTGAAATGAGAGAAGGCCACCGGCTCCGCCGCCAGCGCCATCGGCGTGCCGACATCGAGGGGGGAGCGTTGTTCCGCGGCCCGACGCGGGTTGTCCTGCCGCAGCGGAATCAGCCAGAGACGCAAACGGCCATCGGCCAGCTGGCTGGCGACCGCCACAGCGGATCCATCCCCCAGCGGCAGCATCACGGGAATGGCGCGCCAGATCGGACTGATCGGTTGCCAGCGGCCGTCGTGACCGCGTAGCTGCAGTTGCTCACCGCCTCGGACCCGTACCACCGCCAGCACCATCGGGCGAGGATCCCAGCGCCAGCGGCTGGGACGCAAGGCCAGCCCGCGCGGGTCAGCCCCCGCCAGCAACAAATCGAGAGGGCCTTCAATCCTCTGCCCTTCCTCAAGGGTGAGCAGCAGGCCGCTGCCCTTGCCGAGCCAACGATGCCTCAGGGGGGGATCCAGGCGACTGTCCTTCGCGAGATCGGTGGCGACCATCGGCCGGCTGAAGCGGACCTGCAGGGCCGCAGGTCCGGAACTTGCCGGCGCTTGGCGCAGCTGCTCGAGACGGGGTGGCTGGCGCTGCAGCAGCTGTTGCTGAACCACCACGAGCAGGGCAGGCAGTCCCAGCGACAGCAGCATGGTGCGTCGGCTTGAGCGTCTCATGGCTCCAGAGGCCGTGCCGGCCGTGGAATCGGACGGATCCGCTCGGGGACCACCACCAGGTGGTCCCCGTCCGCCTGCATCCGTCCTTCAATCGCGAGCCAGGTATCGGCAGCGGGTGGGGGGGCACTGCTGGGCCAGCGCACCGGCAGACCCACAGGGGTGGCATCGGCGAGGCAGCAGCGCACCAGCAGGCGCGCCAGCTGGGGTTGCTGCCCGGGGACCGGCAGCACGAAACCGCTTATCCGCACAGGGTCGCCGGCATGGAGCTGTGGGTCGGGCTGGTGTCGCAGCAGCCGCACCCAGTCCGTGAGGCTGCGCTGGGCCGGCGGCAGCACGAAGCTGAGAGATTCGGACACCGTGTCATCGGCCGGGCGCTGGCGGGCCAGATCCGCGAAGGAGGGAGCGGGCGGAAACGCCAGCAAGAGCACGGCGATGGCGCCACTGAAAAGGGCCTGGCGCCGATCACGACGCAACCCGGTCCGCTCACCGTCAGCCTGCTGCTGCTTTAAGCCCAGGACGAGCTGCAGCAGGGCGATCAGCAGCAGGGCGAATCCCGCCAGCAACACCAGGGGATGGAAGGCGGCGCGCAGCAGCAGATCCAGCCGCCCATCGACACTGCTGCGCAGCAGCACGGCGGCCCACAGGCCCAAAACGGCGGCGCGGATCAGAGACGCCACAGGTTCACCCACTGGCCGATGAGAAGAACCACCAGCACGGCTCCGGCGCTGGTGAGTAGCAGGGCGCGGGGGCGCAGCAGCAACCCCAGCAGGGCCACGAGCTTGAGATCGATCACCGGGCCAAGCAGGAGAAAGGCCAGCAACGCTCCCGGCGTGACATGGGCGGCGAACCCCAGCGCCAGGAAGGCATCGACGCTGGAGCAGACCGACACCACCATGCTGAGCAGCATCAGAGCCAGGATCGAGAGAGTCGGGGCGCCACCCACGGCCAGCAGCCACTCCCGCGGCAGCATGGTCTGCACCGAGGCGGCAATCGCACAGCCGATCACCAACAGCAGAGCCAGGCTGATGAATTCGCGGCTGCCATGCCGCAGCACCTCGCTCCAGGGTGGGCGTGCCACCCGTGCAGGCTTCGCCGTCATTGTCACGGGTAAACCGATCACCCCCGAACTGCGCTCCAGCAGGCTCACGGTGGCCAGAGGCTGATGCAGACGTCGCTCCTCCAGCAGATCGTCCTGCAGCAGTTCCCCCTCCGGAAGCTGTCGTAGCAGCAGGGCCAGGGCCAGCGCCAGCAGCACGGCGCCGAGGGGGCGGGCCACCAGCATCCAGGGCTGGTCGGGGAAGGCGGCCCAAGTGCTCAGCAGCACGATGGGGTTGAGCACGGGTGCGGCGAACAGAAATCCCAGGGCGCTGCCCATCGGTGCGCCGCCCACCAGCATCCGGCGCGCCACCGGCACGTTGCCGCACTCACAGGCCGGCAGGGCGAAACCAAGCGCTGCGCCGCTGAGAGGCCCGAGCACGGGATGGGGAGGCAAGCGTTGCAGCCACTTACCCCCTGGACTGCACCAGCGGGCCAGAGAAGCGATGACCACGCCGATCAGCAGGAACGGCAGCGCTTCGATCAGCAGTCCCTGAAACAGGGCCCAGGCTGTGGTGAATCGCACCGGACGCTACCTGCGTTCAGCCGGTGATTCTGGGCCATCGAACATGCCAATGGGTACACCCAAGCGCCAGGCCGCCTCGTGGGAAAAGCTCTGGAGGATCAGCTTCCGAGCTCTTGAGCCTGTTCAGGAAAGGTACCCGTTCAGAGGACGGGATAGCTCGAACTGAACATCGCCCCCTCCCCTGAGCACTTGACGGCAGCTCGATTCCCGCTTGCATCTCAAGCAGAGGCTGCATGTCATGGTCGCCCCTCCGGCCGGG
>JBIKMU010000026.1:0-44916 GCA_044359075.1 Cyanobium sp.
GGCCTTCCAGGGTGGCTTGGAGCTGGCCGCTGGCCGGATCCCAGAGCTTGATGGTGTGATCGGAGGACCCGGAAGCGAGCCGCCCGTCGGGGAGCACCGCCAGGGCGTTCACCCTGCCTGAATGGCCTTCCAGGGTGGCTTGGAGCTGGCCGCTGGCCGGATCCCAGAGCTTGATGGTGCGATCGTCTGCCCCCGAAGCGAGCCGCCCGTCGGGGAGCACCGCCAGGGAATACACCCAGCCGGAATGGCCTTCCAGGGTGGCTTGGAGCTGGCCGCTGGCCGGATCCCAGAGCTTGATGGTGCGATCGTCTGCCCCCGAAGCGAGCCGCCCGTCGGGGAGCACCGCCAGGGCGTTCACCGTGCTTGCATGGCCGCTGAGGGTGCGCAGCAAGGCCTCGTCGGCCAGAAGGCTGGCGGAGAGGGGGCGCAGCCCGCCAGCCTTCTGGAGCTGGGTGACGGCCTGGTCGCGCAGGCTTGTGGCCGCAGGGTCGCTGGGCCCGCCCGGGGGGGCCGTGGGCCAGCGGGCCAGGAGTTGGGAAGGGAGTTGCGCAAGGCCGTTCCACCCCTGGCCCTGGTTGCTCAGCACATGGGCGCCCTGACGCAGGGCCCGCTCCACCGCCGCGAGCTCCGGGGTGGGGGTGATCCACTGCCAGTCGCTGAGCAGGGCGTTGAGGTCGGCCAACCGGAGCCGGGCCTCAAGCCAGCGCAGATCCAGCAGCAGGTGAAAGAAACACTCCTGGCGCTCGCCCGGCTCGAGGTGCGCCGCCAGGTGGCGGGTGAGGTAGGGCCATTCATGGGCCCGCCCCGCTGCCACCTCGGCCCGGGCCCAGGTGCCTATCCATTTATGGGCGTCCTCGAGCTGCACGGCATAGGCGCCGGCCCGGGTGAAGCCGTCGTCGTTCTCCTCGCTGAGCCACTGCACCAGGGAGAGGTGGTCGAAGGCGTAGAGCCTGTTGGTTATGCGCAGAAAGTCTTCGATCTTCGCCAGCAGACGCTGCACCTGGGGCTCGCTCACCGCCCGGGGCTCGCCCACCGAAAGGATGGCCGCCAGCTCCCTGCGGCCCAGCGGCTCCCGCTGGGCGCACAGCACCCCCAGCAGAGCGCGCATCGGTTCGAAGTCTTCACCTGCTGGAAACCGGTGCCGGAAGGCATCGAGGTAGAAACCCTCCATGCCGCGGGGCAGATCGTCGAGGCGATCGGGCCTGAGGGAGCCATTGGTGCTGGCCAGATCGTTGAGCACCCGCACGGCGAAGAGAAACTTGCCGCCGCTCTGCTCGAAATCCGCCAGCCGCTGCGCCAACTGCTCGGGGCTCGTGCCGGCCTGAGCCAGCCGCGTGGCCAGGGGTTCGCTACCGCAGCGGCCGAGCACGTAGTCGTGAATGTCGCTGAGGTTGCGGGCTTCCTCGGCGTCCAGCAGATCGCAGGCATAGGCGGCGTCCAGCGGTTGGCGCACCTCCTGCCGCCGGCGGCTCGTGGCCAGCACCCTCAGCCAGGCAGGAAGTTTCCCCGTGCCGCTGGCCAGTAGGGCCACGATCGAGCTGCCGTTGCCGCCGGCGCTTGAGGAGGGGTCCGCGAGGGTTTCATCCAGCCCATCCACCAGCAGCAGCCAGGGGGCCGCAGGGGCCGCAATGCCTTGGAGTTTGCCGATCACCACCTGGTTGAAGGCGCTGGCGGGATTGGTCTGGGCCTCTTCCAGCCAGCGCCGGGCCTCCGGATCCGCCTCCACCGCCGCCTGGTAGGCGGGTAGGGCCCGGGCGAGCTGGGCGGCCACGCTGCGCACGAAGGTGGCGGCCTCCAGGGTGGCGGCAGTGTTGTGATCGCAGAAGTGGTGGGCGGCGATCGGCAGGCCCTGCTCCGCCGTGCCGGTGGCGGTGAGTTCCGCCATGAAGGCGGATTTGCCCACGCCGAAATCGGCCACGATCAGCAGCGCCTGGGAGGCCACCGGGTTGCCGTGCCAGGCCCTCACCGCATCGAACAGCCAGCGCCGGCCGATGAAGCCCTGGCGTTTTTCGCGCAGGTAGCCGGAGAAATCCCAGGGGCGCGGCCAGGTCCAGCCTGGTGCCGCGGGCGCCATTGGGGGTCGCTGCTCTTGCTGGCGTTGATGTTCCTTCTCCTTCAGTTCCGCCAGGCTGCGCTCCACCAGCCGGGCCAGCTCGTCGGGATTGCCGAAGGTCTGCAGGGTGAGGCCGGCATCCATGACCTTGCGCAGAAAGGCCTGTTGGCTCGCGCCGTGGATTGGATCATTCAGCCACTTGGCCGGGATCCCCGGATTTTCCGCCTCCTGATCGAGCAGAAACACCAGCCGCTCGAGGGGATGGGCCGGATCGGAGGCGGTATCAAACTCCAGCTCGGTGTAGGAAACCTCCGGCCGATCCCGCACTGGCGAGCCATAACGGGTGCCAAAGATGCCCAAATACAATTCGCAGCCCCGCACTTTTTCCTGGCACACCTGGGCCGGCGCCGCGTCGCTGGCGGCAAACTCCCGCATGTCCACGATCACGTGACCAGCTGCCGATATGGCGCTCTCCACAGCCGCCAGGTAGGAGCGGTCGCTGGGGTACTTGCGGAACTCAGAGGTGTGGGAGAGGAACACCCGGCAAGGATTGTTCTCGCCCAAACCCATGACTCGTTGCGCCGCAAACGGGTGGTTTGGGGGAAGGGTAGACGGGCGGGCGCGGCTGGTAGGTAGCCAGTGCTGGGAGGTGGCTTGGGGCGGCCGGGGGCTATGGGCAACAGGTTTCGAGTGCCATGCTGAATCCGTGGGCTGGAGGGCGATACACAGCTGCCAGAGCGGCCTGAGCCGTGAGGCTATCGATGGGTGGGCTACAGGAATCGGTGCAACGCTGGAGCCGGTTGGAGCAACTGCCGATGCCATTGTTATTGCGATTTCCGATGCAGGGCCCTGGATTGCCCTGGTCTATTACGTCGCCTTTGAGCTGTCCACAGCGATATCAACCGGTCAGAACTTCCCCTTCAGCCGCAGCGGTGGCGGGCTCTGACCCTGCAACCCCTGCCACAATCCCCCTATTGCGAGGCCGAGGTAATGGGGCAGCAGGGCCAGAAGGACGGCGCGCGCTTCGCGGTGGGATTCTCCTACGCCGGCGAAAACCGCGCCCTGGTGGCCCCGCTGGCAGAAGAGCTGGCGCGACGCTGCGGGCGTGAGCGGGTGCTGTTCGACCGGTTCCATGAAGCCGAGCTGGCCCGGCCCGATCTGGATGTGTACCTGCCCAGGCTTTACCGGGACGAGACCGAACTGATCGTCGTGCTGCTCAGCCCCGACTATCCGAACAAGCGCTGGTGCGGCCTGGAATGGCGCTGGATTCGCCAGCTCATCGTCGGTCCTGCCCAAGACCGAATCATGTTGCTGCGGATAGGCGATCCAGGCGACCTCTCCGAGCTGGGCATCCTCCCCGGCGATGGTTATATCGATGTGACCACCCGCCCCGCCACCGAAATAAGCGCCCTCATTCTGCAACGGATGTCGCAGCAGGGGATCCGGATTCCGGAGGCGGTTGATCCAGGGGTGATCGCGGGTAAAATAGGCCTAACACCCTCGCCCTTGGTCGCGGAAACGGCTAATCCCTTTGGCGATCGGGGTTGCATCCGTGATCCTGACCGCTTCTTTGATCGTGAGGTGCTGCTGCGGCGCATTTTTGAGGAGTTGGGCAAAGGTTCCAGCCTGTCCTTGGTGGGGGAGACGCAGATCGGTAAGTCCTCCCTGCTGGCCATGATTTGCCATAAAGGGCCAGAAACCCTCCAGCTGCCGCCCGAGCAGTTCGGTTTGCTCGACATGCAGGGAATTGGAAATGAAAACGAGTTTTTTGAGGCCCTTTGCGAAGTTTTGGCGTTGCCCCAGACCCTGCGGGGTTGGAAGCTCTGGCGTGCATTGCGTCAACGCGGCCAGCGCTATGTGGTCTGCCTCGATGAAATTGAAAAGATGGGCAACCCGCACGGCTTTCCCGGTGTGGCTCGCACGGAATTGCGCGGACTGGCTGACGGATCGGAAGCCCCCCTCACACTGGTGATTGCCAGCCGCTCGCCGCTGGAAAGCCTCTTTGAGGACGATCCCCGCAGCACCTCGCCTCTGGCTGGCCTGTGCTGCACCTTGCCTGTGCCCCCCTTTTCATTGGCCATCACACAAGAGTTTTTGCGACAGCGGCTCAAGGGCAATGCGATTCAGTTCAACTTGGCGGATGGCGAAGGGCTCCATCAGCAAACCAAAGGCCATCCCGCCAGGCTGCAAGCCGCCGCCGCAGAGCTCTATCGCCAGCGTTCCGGCACCTGCTGACAATGCCCACCTTTCCCACCTATCCAGACAAGCTGCCTAAGTGTCTTAATCCATTCAATTGGCGCCATTATTTTTTGGTTATTTACTGGGTTTTCTTTCGGCCAACGGCGCTTAAGTGCTATCTCTATCAGGCAGGCCCTGAGCTATATCGGGGTGACTCAGGCAAGGGTATAGGGGCTGCACTTGCGTTGCCTGCTTATCGCAATTTGATTGTTGTTGCGTTGGGATTAATGGCTTTGATCGCCAGCATGATGATTGTTTCAAGCATGCTTCTTGCGAGCCATTCTCTGAGGCCTCAGATGCAAATGATGGACTGGGCCGGCGTGTTTGCCATGATTTATTTCGGGGGTATCGCCATTGGTGTCATCTTTGGGACCGCCTTAGGGGTTCTCAATGGGGTTTGCTTAGGGTTGTCTTCGGGGGTAGCAGCAGGGCTTGCCTTCGTTGTAGCCAGCGGGATTGCCTTCCCAGTGCTCGCAGGTTTTGGCTCAGGATTGGGGTACAAGTTAGCCGCTGGGATTGCCGTTGGACTGAATACAGGGATTGTCAGCGTGTACCCCCGGCTGGTTAGCGGCGGCGGTTTGTTTTTAGAGTTGGCCTTCGGGTTGGCCTTCGGGTTGCTTTGGTGGTTGGCCGAATTCGTTAGCTTTTTCATGAGCGGAGGAGTTGCTGGTTTTGAGATGGGATGGGTTACGACCGCAGGTGTCGTAGTGGTGGCCTGCTTGATTGGCATTCTTAGGTTGCCCATCTACATCCTCCAGGGCGGGGGATTGTTGAGAGCGCCCTGGCGGGGCTCGCATCCAATCTGGTGGGATGAATTGGCCCCGCTGCCCTACTTCCAAAGCGAAGTAGCAATTTCACAAGCCTGGCGTAATGGAGAAGAGAGTGGCTTGCTGCGCCTCGCTCAACTCACAGCCAATCCCTTTCAACGCTGGGTGGTACAGCGAGCCCTCATCCGCCGCCTACATGAAAGTGCCGCACCAATACATTTTCTCTACCGCCTCTTTCATATCAAGGAGCTGGATGCCTATGCAATCGCACCATTAGCCAAAATTGATTGGCCAAAAATACCGACTGTTCTGCAGATCTATCTCGGTGAGCTGGCAGACATTGCGAACGCCGACGCCCCAATTTTTGATAAATGGGTATGGTCTATGACCCAATCCCTAAGAATCAAGAACTATTCACCCTTAATGGGTCTGAGCAGGCTTCTTTTGCTTTATCACATGGCTCGGAGAATTGCCTCAAAGTTGGGTCCTGAATACGGCACCATACCAGAGGACAATTTGCAATTAAACGACCTACTAAAGCGTCTTAAGGGTATTGAGCAGGATTTGGAGCTGCGTATGGAGCAGTGTATTGATCTAGATCAGTTTCTCCCTCTTTTCCCATTATTGTTGGCCTACCCTGGGGGCGAAGAACTTCAGCGCAGCTTTAGCTGCATGGCGTCCTGCCTGCGGGCTACCTCCCTGGCGGAACTCGCAAACGGTGAGTCCTGGTTTGAGGGTATGCCCGCCGCGGAAGCGGCCATCCGCCCGCCTGTAATCGAGGCCCTGGGGCGCTTCGGAAGCATCCGCCAAGACATTGCCGTATACGATGTGGCCTCGAGCCGCGTTAATCAACTGGCCGCACTGGCCCGGGCGATTGAAGGATTGGAAGACCTCCTGGCGTTCATCACGCGAGAGGTTTGGTCGCCTGAACAGGTTCTGCTGCAAATGATTCTGCAGCGCTGGCGCAGCCTGGTAAGCGAGGCCAGCGGCCGCCTCGGTAAGCAAGTGGTGAGTAAACCGGTGGCAAATCCCTACGTGGCTGGTAACCCGGTGACTGGGCGATTGTTTGTGGGGCGGGATGACATCCTGCGGGAACTAGAAGAACTGTGGCTGACGCGAGGGCAGGTGGATTCCGTGGTGCTGTTCGGC
Source organism: Cyanobium sp. (assembly GCA_044359075.1). Lineage (GTDB taxonomy): Bacteria > Cyanobacteriota > Cyanobacteriia > PCC-6307 > Cyanobiaceae > Cyanobium. Next base: position 6,208 of record JBIKMU010000026.1, read on the forward strand.
CATCGCCGCATGGGCAAATCCTCCATCCTCAAAAACCTGCCCGCCCGCCTTGATCCCACCTACAACCGGGTGGTGCATTTCAACCTTCAGCAGATCGGCAGGGTGCGCCACACCGGCGAGCTGCTCCATGCCCTGGCCCTGGAGATGCGCGACCACCTGCCCGCAAACGGTCCGCCCTCTCCTGCCGTACCGAATCAGGAAACGTTTGAGGCCAACCCCAACCGCACCTTCAGCGGTTGGCTGAAAGCCATTGCCCCCTTGATGGCCCAGCAGCGCTTCATCGTGGCTATCGACGAATACGAGCTGCTGGAAAAGGCCATGGCGGAAGGCCGCATCGACGCATCGCTGACGACCTATCTGCGCAGCGTGATCCAATCCACCGACTGGTTTGTGCTGGTGCTCGCCGGGCTTTACACCTTGGAAGAAAAATGCCACGACTACTGGCATCCACTCTTTGGCAGCATCAAGCCGCGCAAAGTCAGCTTCCTTTCGCCTGCCGCCACGCGGCTTTTGCTCTGTCAACCCTCCGAAGATTTCCCCCTTAACTACACAGCAGACACCATTGAGGAGGTGGTGCGTCTGAGTAATGGCCAGCCCTATCTCGTGCAATTGATCGGCCAAAACCTGGTGACCCGCTTCAATCGCCAAGTGTTTGAACTCGGCCAGGACCCAGAGCGACCCATCAGCCTGGATGACTTACTGGTCGTTATTGAATCGTCCGACTTCTTTCAGGATGGCTCGCCTTACTTCAAGGGCATCTGGATGCAGGCGGCTGATGCCCCCTTCGGCCAGCAGGCAATCCTCAAGGCCCTTTCCCAAGAGAGTAAAGACCTCCAGCAACTGGTCGCCGAAACCGGTCTTTCCGAAGACGCGGCCAAGGATGCCCTAAGCACCCTGACCGACCACGATGTGGTGATGCGCCGGCCAGACGATCATTGCTATGGATTCACGGTAGAACTCATGCGCCGCTGGGTAATGTACACCAGCGTCCAGCCTCATTGAAACTGGACCAGTCCGTACTGCCTCGGCGTACTCGCTAGATAACGCATTATTCTTTTATCTCAATTACCAGGCAATTGGTCATGTCTGATGTACTACAATTAAAACCACCATTTAATGTCGTGTTGCTTGCAATTGGTTTACCAGTTCTTGAAGCCGATAAGCCTGTTCTAGCTGTTGGAGTCCTTCAAAGGCAGCAGCAGCTTTTTCAAGAACAGAAAGTGCCTCGCCAACAAGACCTCGATTTGCAAGAAGTTGACCAAAGAGAGAGCCGACAACAGCGATCCTATTAACGCGCCCAAGCTGGCAATTTAACTCAAAACATTTGCTGAGTGATTCAACTATTGTCTGTGCATCTTTATGATTCTCTAATCCGCCAAGATGGAGACGCAAAATCGCACTTTTATAAAGTGTACTGGCAGTTAGATCCATGTCCTGAATGCCTTCTGCGGCAGGCAGAACCTCATCATTGAGTATGCGCAGGGCCTCTTCACTGTGCGCACTCTGCTGCAGGTTGTCGGCGATCACGCTCATTGTTATCGCCCGCGAGCGTACGTCGCCTAGGTCCTCAAATACAGGGCTAACTTCTTCACGAAGAATTCGCAGCGCTTCTGCTGTGTCGCCACGCTCCTGCAGGATGTCGGCGATCTTGCCCATCGTTATCGCCCGCGCGCGCACGTCACCTAGCCGCTCGTAGATCGGTAGTTGCTCCTCACGGCGGATGCGCAACGCCTCTTCGTTGTCGCCGCGCTGCTGCAGGATGTTGGCAATCTTGCCCATCGTCACCGCTCGCGAGCGCACGTCGCCCATATGGGCAAAGACAGGTGATACTTCTTCGCGAAGGATCTTCAACGCCTCTTCAGTTTCGCCCCGCTGCTGGAGGATGTCGGCAATATTGCCCATCGTCATCGCCCCCGAGCGCAAATCACCCAGCTGCTCGTAGACTGGCAGTTGCTCCTCGCGGCGGATGCGCAACGCCTCTTCGTTGTCGCCACGCTGCTGCAGAATATCGGCGATCTTGCCGACCGCCACCGCCCGCGAGCGTATGTCGCCCAGATGTGCAAAGGCAGGGCATACTTCTTCGCGAAGAATCCGCAGCGCTTCTTCTCGGTTGCCCTGCTTCTCCAGGATGTCAGCAATATAGCCTTGGGTGATCGCCACAGCTCGGGCATCGTTCAGTCGGCGATGTAAGGGCAGCTCGATTTGCTGCCGAAGTTCAAGAGCGTCATCGTAGTCACCCAGGCTATACATAAGCCAGCCAAGCTCGCCAATCGGCGAGACCTTCAGTTCATCGGGCGCTTCTGGATGGCGATCAAGCCATTTCTTGATCTCGACTACCCTCCGGCTGCGCTCGGCCATCGAGCGGTTGTCTGGGGCTATAGCTGAAGCACGCAAGAAATTGTCTGGAAAGATTGGGTCTCCATGGATTGCTTCTCCTGGACTTGCTGCTGTTGTAAGGGCAGCCTTATGCACAAACGAATAGACGCCTCCACGCCAAGACCACAAGTCGGGGGCGCTGCGGGAGGCGAGGGCAATGGCCTCAGCATCGAGCCAAAACACCAATTTTGAGCGGGCTTTGGAGGCGAGACGCTCGCGGCGGGTGTTGAAGGCCTCCCAGCGCGCAGCGTCAAACCAGCCCGATTGGCCGAAGACATGCACAACGGCCGCTGAACGCGCAATCTTCACCAGGCGTTCTTCCAGCATCGGCACATCAAGAATCTTGGCGCTCAAAGGCAGCCGATTGCTGCTTAGACCGGCAAGATGTAGAACATTGTCCAGGGCTGTCATCACTTGACGGCGCAGGGCTTCGTTGGGTGCCTCGACTAGCAGCCATTGGAACTCTGGGCCGTGGATGAGGGTACGGCTCAGCCGCAGAAAATCATCGTGGCAAGGGCCTGGCAGATGGCGAGCTTCGGCACGCCGTGATTGTTCGATGGCGAAGGCAGTGGCGGCCATGGGTGTGGATTAATACTGTTTAGTCAGCCTCTTTGGCAGCAACGTCAGCCAATGGGTCGGTAGTTGGTGTTTTCGCCAGCTTATAACCTTCCAGGGTACGCACTACTGGGTGGCTGCGACGCCATTTGCCATCGTTGTATTGCAGCAGGGCCAGCCGATGCAGAAGTTCCTGGGCGCGTTCATCGTTACCGTCGTGGGCGGGGTTCGTATCGATCGCCTTCAACAAGGCGTAGTCGGCGGGTTTTAGGAAGTAGCGATAATCGGCAGCTAATTTGTCAATGGCTGATTTAACCACAGTCCTATCGATAAGATCATCGGCAAGTTCACAGCAGAGTTTCAGCAGACGCAACAACTCCCGCGGGTGGCCTCCACTGAACCTAACCAAGCGATCCACTTCCGCATCGCTGTCAAAAAGGCTGCGGTCGGCCCGCAAGAGCAGTAGTTTTCGCATCGTTTCACGCCCTATCACAAAAGGGCTGCCATCACGTTCCTCAAGTTTCATCATCGGCAAGACGATGTCTGCCTCTAGCTTGCCTCCGAGGCGGCCATCGTACTTCATTTGTATTGGCGCGGTATAGATCACAAGAGTCCGGATCGCCAGAAGTTGCTCAGCATCTTGGACAAAGAATTGCTGGGTATCCTCGGCACGCATCTTGTCGGTTCCATCGATCAAGAAAAGCAGCCGCTCCGCTCGACCCTCCTTGATTAAATCGGCTTCGGCCCTACGGATCAGATCGTTGAATGCGATCGCCAAGGCGGTGAACCCGTTGCGGATTTCTTGGCGCCACTCGCTTTTATGGCTGGAACCAGTTTTGAATGCAGCCGTGAAGCCAGCCAACAGTTTGATCAGCCCTGGAATGCCACCGCTGGCCTCGGCGCTGGTTTTGAATTCTGCGGCCAGTTCGCTGTTTGAGGTGCGCGTTTTCACCACACTAACAAACCAGTCCCGAATTGGTTTGAGAGCAGCTTCATTGAGTGGGTAGCGATCAATTGTAAGCCGCTCTAGCAGTGTTTCGGCCATCGCCATCAGTACTTCTGTGTATTGGAGATTATTGCGGTCTAATTTTGCCAGCACATCAACCTCCACTACATAGAAGTGTTTTGAGTCGTTGAGTGTTGCCGCATAGCGTCGCAGTTCGGTGGTTTTGCCACTACTGATATGGCCAAAAAAGAGAATGTGCTTGTCATGTGGTGCAAAAAAGATATCGCTGGCCGGGTCCCAGCCAAATTTGCGGGCGAGGCGGGTAAATGTTTGTTCGCTGCCGCGGGCTTGACGCGAATCGACATACCTGGGATCACCATTATCGAGCGCTTCCTCGTACTCAATCTTTTGCAAGACTTCGAGGAGGTGCGTTGGAGGGTGGTAGGTCATCGCGCTTTAATTATGAGGAATAGGGTCTGTGCTGTCCTTCCAATGCTAGGGCGCCGGCCTTCAGCAGCCGGAAGGCCACGTGCAGGCAGTTCTTGCGCTCCAGCCGTTCCACCAGACTGGTGGCGGCGTCTTCGCTGTCCTTGAAGGAGGGCCGCTCGCCGGTGAGACCGGCATGGACTCGAACTGCTTGGGGCGCTGCACGAAGCCGATTGGCAGGTCGGGGGCCATGAAGGGCACCCGGGTTGTTTGGCAGCCGCGCTGTAGGTGGGCCAGAAAGGTTTCCCACTGGGTATCGAGGGCGTAGAAGTGGGCCCTGGCCATCCAGCGGGGCAGCCGCGGATCGGTGAAATCGAAGCCGGGCCCCTGCACCGGAAACACGCACACCCCCCGCTGCCGCGCCGCCCGCCACTCCCGCGCCGTCACATCCGAGGCCAAGGCCGCCGGTGTCATCACGCTCACCAAAAACTCCACCCGCTCCAAGGCGGTTTCGATCTGGCGCCACCAGCCCACGCCCCCTTCAATCTCGGGGCGGTCTTGCCACACCTGCAGGCTGGGCAGAGCCTGGTTCAGCCGCTGGCGGATAGCGTTGGCGAAGGCTTCGCCGTCGGAGCGGGCATAGGAGAGGAAGACGTCGTGGCGTCCTGAGGTGGTTGGGGGGCGGAACTGCGGCTGGGGGGCCAGCTCGTCGGGATTGCCGGAGGTGGGGGGAAGAAACACCCTGTCAGGATTGTTTTCTTCCGTACCCATGGCTAGTTGTGCCGCATTCGGGTGGTCTGGGGGGCAGGGTAGACGGGGGGACCGGCTGGCGGGTGTTCAGTGCTGTGATGTTGCGTGGGGGGCCGGGGGCTGAGGGCAACGAGTTGCGATATCCATGCTGAAAGCAGTAGCCGCCGGGCGCTGCAGCGGCATTAGCTGCTGGGCAAGCCGTGACTCTATAAGGAGTCGTCTACATCAACTTGCTGGGTAAATTCCTTCACCCCTTGATTATCCATGGTTAAGTACCCTGTTTTCGTTTGATCGATCTGGTCACCTGATCGCCGCCACAACCATTGCAACCAAGGTATCGGGATCAGAGGTGAGCCCTTGGGCACCGCGCACTTTGGCATCATGCGAAAGACTTTCTTCGTGGTTGGCTGCGGTGTAAATGAAATAGGGTACCTGAATCGGTTTTTCCCTAACTATTGACAGCAGCGTATACCCTGCCTGCGCATCGCCTACTCTGCCCATGTCAGAAATAATCGCTGTGAATGGACCCTTATCCTGCCACTTCTGCACTGCCTCGGCGGTGCTCTGTGCCAACACAAATTCAACGCCATAGGATTCAAGCGCTTGGCGCTCCCAGATATTGTTGTCAGGATTGTCGTCTACCCAGAGAACCTTACGCGGGTTCAACTTTTCCCGCAACATTTCAGCGGGAATCCCCGTCATAAGCCTGGCATCGGAAGTACTTATTTCGTGACCAAGCTCAGGCAGAGTTTGCTTGACTACAAGCCGTTCTAAGGTATCCCCTACTTCACTCCGTTCTATGGCATCCACTACTTCAAGCCGTTTCAAGGTATTCGCATTTTCAAGCCGTTCTAAAGCATTCGCTACAGCACGGGCCAGCGCCAAGATCGCTTCGCGACCGGCTGGATCTTGGAGTGGCACGTTGGCCTGTTCCCGCCAGTCGAACAACTGCCGTTTGGCAAACTCCGTTGCTAACGGATCCTTAGTCTTCTCCTCTTCCTTCTCAAGCTTAGCGGTAGTCAAAAAATAGATGGGTAGGATCAGATCGCTTCTCTTTAGTGCCCGTTCATGCTCCAGAAATTTCTCCACCTCTTCCCGGCAGTGCTTGCTGTTAAAGAACAATGGGCTTAACATCGGTACGAAGAAACTAGAGCCATGTATGGCTTCATCGAGCTTCTTTTCCCAGTTTTCGCCAATTACGATACCATCGATATCCTGGAAGACCTGGAATGATGTCTCCCCGGTGACTACTTGTACAGCGTTTTCAAGCATCTTGCGGAATGCCGTGATGTAACCCCCAAAGAACTCGTCATCCTTGCGGGTGTAACTCAAGAATGCTAGCGCTGGCGACTTAGGCATCCTGCTTAAATCATGGGGCGAATGCACAGCATTATGTCATGTGTCGATGCTGTTCGTGGCACTAGGGTCGAACCTGCTGGGTGCCACTGCCTAACTCTGGCCCAGAGTGGCAGTCTGCGCGGTGGACAGCAAAGATACTCATCATCAGAGAAATGATCACTGAGAATAAGGTTGGTGCAGCCGCTTTCCGTTTCGCTTATTTTGGGAAATACCACCAATTGATCCCAGGATGAATCTCTGTCACTCCAGCAACACATGCAGCATCCGCAATCTTGCTGGCATCGTGAGCCTTGCGGTCTCGATTGTGTTGGCAGTTCCGCCGCTGCAGGCCCAACCAGCCACGAGTGCTACTCCCAGGCTGGTGCGTTCGATTCCAGCCGAATCTGAGCCCAATCCCACTCTCGAGGCAGCATTACGGGAGGCACTTTTCCCTGTGCAGATCAATGACGATCAGGGCCATGGACCCGATCCCGGCAGTGCTGAGGCCAAAATGGCGAGGCGCTGGAAGATCAAGTTGGAATGCGAGCGCATGCCTGCCCATCGCTACACATGGAGTCGAGTGGATCTCAACGGTGACGGCAGAAGCGAGCTGTTAGCCCAGGTGCTGGGGCCCATGTTCTGCGGCACCGGCGGGTGTCCGCTGTTGATTTTCCGTGAACCCAGCCCCGGCATGCTGCAGCTGGTGACGCAAATGAGCCTGTTCAAAGATCCCCTGATCGTGACGGAGCGGCGATATAACGGCTGGAAGAACTTGATCACTCGCGTGCGGCTGGATGCGGGCAATAGCTACTACGCTGAGCTGCCCTACGACGGCCGCACCTATCCAACCAATCCCAGCGTGGCCCCTGCAATGCCTTTGCGCCGTCCCGAATCTGGTACCGCATACTTGGAGTGGAATAGCACGGATCCCCGCGCTCACGTCCTTGCCTGTGACACAACCTACTGAGCACCACTTTTGTTGCCAAGTTTTTGCCAAAAAAAGAACCACTTTTGAGTGGTTCGATATTTAGGATTTAACCGGATATTCCAGTTTTTGCACAACCTTTGGTTGCATCTGTCAGGGAGTGCAATGTCTGAATCTGGCCGGGGACCAGATCAAAGCTCAGGTCGCCTGCCGAACTAGGCACAATGATCTGCATCGTGATGCCATCGGTAGGGATCGGATTGAGGCAGCCCGCGTTGTATTGGGAGGAATCCACCGGGAGCTTGCCACCTGCGGTAGGCAGCAGTTCCTTGCTGAGGTTTTCGAGGTACCAAGTCTGTTGATTGCCATCTCTCAGCACCAAGGGATGGGTGTGATCCAACTTCAGCCCGGCAGACTCCGCATTCAGTAGTAGTCGCAGACCAGAAGGGGAGTTGATATCGGAGCGCTCAAAGAGCACTGCACCCAGCCGGTGGCCCGAGCCGTCATCCAGATTCCAGTTGCCGCTGGTGTCGGCGGCCAAGGCTGCCGCTGGGGTGAACAGTGGCGCCAGAACAAGAAGCGCAACCGCAACCATCAAGGCGCTGCCGATGCTGACAAAATGACGAAGTCGACGCAGGAATTGTCCAGCCAGCGATGCCGTAAATTTTTTCATGATCTTGACATGCTTTTTGTTTACTTTTCAAACCTAAACGGATTTACGCACAAGACCATGGCGGCAACCCTGCCCCTGCTCAACCACTCGTCGCTGTTATCTTGGTAGCCCAGGATTTCTTATTCCATAACTGGCATATTCACGGCTCGGCTTGGGACTTCACGGCGTTTACTCAGCGATTGAGTATCTTTACAGAGGCGGTAACCCGCCTTATAGGTGTACGATGTCGGTTGACATATGGCGCAATGCTGGCTAATAACCATCGCAACTCGTTGCGCCGCCCTTCAACGGAGCTGCAGGTCCTGGAACAGCGCCTCGATCTGACGGAATCGCCGCCACCCCCAACCACTCCGCTAGCTTGGTGTAACGCCTGCGGCCCAGGTGATTTTTGACCGCCATGGCGAGAGCCTTTTTCTGGCCCACCAGCACCACCAGCTGCTTGCCGCGCGTAAGGCCGGTGTAAACGAGATTGCGCTGCAACATGGCGTAGTGCTGGGTGAGCAGCGGAATCACTACGGCGGGATATTCGCTGCCCTGGCTTTTGTGGATCGTGCAGGCATAGGCCGGCACCAGGTGATCGAGTTCGCCCCAGCCGTAGATCACGGCCCGGCTGCCAGCGACGCTGGCTTCGCTGGTGGGGGCTTCGCTGCTGGGGAACAGCACGCTTAGTTCGCTGTTGTCGGCATCGATGGCGTCGATTGTGCCGACATCACCGTTAAACACCTCCTTCTCGTAGTCATTGGCGATCTGCATCACCTTGTCGCCCGGTGCAAACCGCCAGCCGAAGCGCTCCACCTGCTCGACTGGATCAGGGTTGAGCAGCTTCTGTAGTTCGATGTTGAGCGAGCGCGAACCACAGCCGCCGCGGGCCATCGGGCAGAGCACCTGCACCTGGCCGATTGGATCGAAGCCAAAGCGGGCCGGGATGCGCTCGCCCACCACCTTGAGGATCAATGCCACCGCCTGCTCGGGGGTCTCGGCCGGCAGGAAGTAAAAATCTGTGGTGCCGCCCTTGCTGGGGGGTCGCAGATCGGGGATGGTGCCGGCGTTGATGGCGTGGGCGGTGGTGATGATGCGGCTGGAGGCCGCCTGGCGGAACACCTCCGTCAGCCGCGCCACCGGGATGGCGTCGCTGGCGATCACGTCCGCAAGCACCTGGCCGGGGCCCACCGAGGGCAGCTGGTCGACATCGCCCACCAACAGCAGGGCCGCCTCGGGCGGTATGGCTGCCAGCAGGGAGGCCATCAGCGGCACATCCACCATTGAGGTCTCATCCACCACCAGCAGATCGCACTCCAGCGGCAACTCGGCGCTGCGGCGGAAGCCGTAGGCGGCGGGATCGAACTCCAGCAGCCGGTGGATGGTTTTCGCCTCCAGGCCAGTGGCCTCGGCCAGGCGTTTGGCGGCACGGCCGGTGGGGGCGCAGAGCTGGATGCGCAGCTTCTTGGCCGCCAGGATGCGCAGGATGGCATTGATCAAGGTGGTCTTGCCGACGCCGGGCCCACCGGTAATCACCAGCACCTTGCTGGCCAGGGCCTGCTGCACTGCCGCCTTTTGGCTGGCGGCCAGCTCCAGGCTGAGGCGCTGCTCCACCCAGGTGATGGCCTTGGCGGCAGCGATTTGGCCCCAGGGTGGTGCTCCCTGCGCCAGCTCCTGCAGGACATCGGCAATCCGCCGCTCATCGCGGTGCAGATGGGCCAGGAAGATGGCGGCCTCGCCCGCCAAAGCGTCGGCCACCACCGAGCCCTCACTGAGTTCCAGATCGAGGGCGGCCTGGATCACGGCGGGTTCTAGGGGAACCCGGTTGGCGGGGGTTTCGCGATGGGGTGGTGGCTTTGCTGCCGGCCCGCCTTGCTCTTTGCCCTGATCAGAATCTTGTGTTGGCTTCGGATCGGCCGGTAGCGGCGGAGCTGGGCGTTCAACCGCCAGCAACTCACCCGCCAACTTGAGCAGCTCGGCTGTCGGCAGGCCGCAGTGGCCCTCTCCACTGGCCTCCAGCAGGGCGTAATTGATACCGGCCCGCAAGCGAATCATCGCCGTGGCTTCAATGCCCAGCCGGGCGGCGATCGCATCGGCGGTGCGAAAGCCAATGCCGCGGATGTCGCGGGCCAGGCGGTAGGGGTTCTCGGCCATCACCTGCACGGCGTCGTTGCTGTAGGTCTTGAAGATCCGCACCGCCCGCGCCGTGCCAACGCCATGGCTATGCAAAAACACCATGATTTCGCGCACCACCTTCTGGTCGGCCCAGGCGGTGGCGATGCGGCCGGCCCGCACCCGGCCAATGCCCGGCACCTCCCGCAGGCGCTCGGGCGCCTGCTCGATCACCTCAAATACCTCCGCCCCGAAGGCGTTCACCAGCTTGCTGGCATAGATCGGGCCGATGCCGCGGATCATCCCCGAGCCCAGGTATTTCTCGATCCCCTCGGAGGTGGTGGGGGGTGAGGAACGCAGGAAGGCGGCCTTGAACTGCTGGCCGTGCTCGCGGCTGTTCACCCAGGTGCCACTGACCGTGACCCATTCGCCGGCGCTGATCTCGGCGGCATGGCCCACCACGGTCACCAGCTCGCGGTGGCCGCGGGCCTTGATGCGCAGCACGCAGAAGCCGCTCTCGGCGTTATGGAAAGTGACCCGCTCGATTGAGCCGGCCAGCACTTCGGTGGGCTGGGTGGCGGTGGTGCTGGCGTCGTCGGTCGGTGGGCTTTGGCTGGGTCGCTGGGTCATCGGGGCCTCGGCGGCAGTGGAGACCAATCACCCCCTGTCAGGCGCTCCAATCCCCCCACCCCCGCAACAGCGCCGCCGGCTCCTCCCGCTCGGGCTTGGGCAGCCAGACGCCGTCGCGCATCACCCGGCGCTGGGGGGAACGGGCCAGCAGGTCGCACCAGTTGTGGGCGTCGAGCACCACCAGGTCGGCGGGGGATCCGGGCCGCAGGATGCCATCCCAGTCCAGCTGCAGCAGCTGGGCGGCGGCGGTGCTGAAGGGGCTCAGGCCCTGGCGGCTCCATGGGTGCAGGTGGCTGGCCACCACGGCGAAGCGCAGCACCTCCAGGGGGTCGAAATCGCCGCCCGGAAACCAGGCGTCCTGGACGTTGTCGCCCCCCACCGCCACCACCACGCCGCTGTTCTGCAGCTGGCGGATGGGGGCCTGGGCGCGCCGGGTGGGGGTGGCCTCGGCGCGGCGATCGAGCAGCCAGAGGTTGGTGCTCGGCAGGGCCACCACCCCCAGGGCCAGCCGGGCGATGCGATCCACCAGCCGCTGGCAGGCCCGTGGCGGCAACAGGGCCATGCTGCAGGCGTGGCTGCAGACCACCGGCACCTGCAACCGCTGACGCTCCAGCGCCGCACACACCAGCCGCACGCCCCGGCCCCGGTGGCTGAGGCCCTCATCGAGATGCAGGTCGACGCCGCAGCCCAGCTGGTCCGCCAACCGCAGCGTCTCCAGCACAGAGCTGCCATCACCAGAGCCGATCCCGAACGGGGTGCCGATCACGCCCCCGAGCCGGCCGCCCCGTTGCGCCAGCCAGCGTGCCTGGAGGAGGCCCTGCTGCGTGCCCCAGTGGTGTATTGGCACCAAGCCCACCAGCTGCAGTTCCAGCCGATCGGACCAACGGCGCCGCAGGCCGTCGAGCACCTCCAGGCTGAGGTCACCCCGCTCCCCGCCACAATCGACATGGCTGCGGATCGCCCGCAGACCCTGGCGCCAGGCCCGCAGCAGGGCCCGCTCGGCCCGCTTTTCTAGATCGTCGGCGGTGCGGCAACTGGTTTCGGCCTGGTTGGCGACCATGGCCGCTTCAATTGTGCCGGCGCGATTGGCGAAACGGGCTGCGCTGAAGGCCTTGTCCAGGTGGGCGTGGGGCTCCACCAGGGGGGTGAGGGCCATAGGGGGCTCCGGCGGGGTGGGCCCCTGGGCGTCGCGCCCCGAGCCAGAGGCGTCTGGGGCCTCGGGCGCCGGATGCAGCGCCTGGATGCGCCCAGCTGCGATCTCCAGCACCACCGACACCAAGCCATCGGCATCCCCCTGGGGCAATCGCCCATCCCGGGGATCTAAAAGCATGCGGGGGATGCGCAGCGGCGGCAACAGGCTCAAGGCTCCAGCCCCTGCTGACGGCCGGTGCGGAGCACTACAAAGCGACCCGCCGCCGCAAAAGTGGTGGCCTTGTAGCGAGGAACCTGCCATTGGGCCAGTTGCTGGCCGCCCAGGTTGGTGGTGTACAGGCTGAACAGGCCGAAATTGCGACGGCGCGTGCCCTGGCGTGCCCAGACCCCCAGGGGCGTGCGCTGGGAGCGCACCAAGCCTGGGCAGTCACGCACCACCACCCGCATCAACATCGGCAGACCCCCATCGCTGCAGAGGTCTTGCGTCAGCAGCTGCACCAGTTGGTCAGCGGCGAAGTCCTCGAACGCCGCCGGACCCGGATTGGTCAGTACCAGGCCCCCAACCACCGTTGAGGCCGCCAGGGCACCCAGCACCAAAGCGGGAAGGGGGGAAGTCAACGGGGAAGGACATGATCGGTCCGGCACGGCCACCATGGCAAAGACCCTAGGGCTGTGGTGTAAGTTTGCATATACGCGGCGGGCGTCGCCAAGTGGTTAAGGCAGTGGCTTGTGGCGCCACCATTCGGGGGTTCAAGTCCCCTCGCTCGCCCTGTTCGTTGCCAAGGTCCTTGAAAGGGCCTTTTTTTTTCTTGATTGGGACAGGCTGCGGTGCTAATCAAATTAAAGATTGCAGCTAGGCATTGCCCCTTTTCAAGCCGGTAGGGGTATCGATCGCAGCCAGGCTTGCTTGCAATGCTTTGCTGACGTGTGCGAACTGGAGGCGCTCTGCGCTGCCGCCTGTCGGGCATCCCCATTGGCACCGACCGCGACCACCATCGGCGCTTAGCGTGCCAAGTCACCGCCCCTCCCGGCCTGCCGCCGGGCGCTGCTTTGACCCTGCGGCTTACCAACACGCTCACCCGTCGCCTGGAGCCGTTCGTGCCGCTCGAAAGCGGCCGGGTATCGATTTATTGCTGCGGCGTCACGGTTTACGACCTCTGCCACCTGGGGCACGCCCGCAGCTACATCGTTTGGGATGTGTTGCGCCGTTATCTGCAATGGAGCGGCTTTGCCGTCACCTACGTCCAGAATTTCACCGATATCGACGACAAGATTCTGAAGCGAGCGGCAGAGGAAAACAGCACCATGGCCGCCGTCAGTGAACGCAATATTGAGGAGTACTGGCGGGATATGGATCAGCTCAATATCTTGAGGCCCGATCGCACCCCCCGGGCCACCCTCTGCCTGGATGCGATCCGCAGCATGATTGGCGAATTGGAGGCAAAAGGAGCTGCCTACAGCACCGACGGTGATGTCTATTTTGCCGTCACGGGCAAAAGCGATTACGGCAAACTCAGCGGCCGTGATTTAGAGCAGCAGCAGGAGGGCGCCAGCGGCAGGCTCAATCAGCAAGAAGAAAACCGCAAACGCCACCCCTTTGATTTTGCCCTCTGGAAAGGGGCCAAAGCAGGTGAGCCCAGTTTCGCTTCGCCGTGGGGGCCGGGACGGCCCGGTTGGCATATCGAATGCTCGGCCATGGTGCGCCAAGAATTGGGTGAAACCATTGACATTCACCTGGGCGGAGCCGACCTGATTTTTCCGCACCACGAAAATGAAATCGCCCAGTCCGAAACTGCCACCGGCCAAGCCTTGGCCCGCTACTGGCTCCATAACGGCATGGTGAATGTCAACGGCGAGAAGATGAGTAAATCCCTGGGCAATTTCACCACGATCCGGGCCCTGCTGGCCGATGGCATCAGCCCCATGACCCTGCGCCTGTTTGTATTGCAGGCCCACTACCGCAAGCCCCTGGATTTCACCCGGACGGCCCTGGATGCGGCGGCAACCGGTTGGCAGGGGCTGAGGGCGGCCTTGGGGGTTGGTGAGACGCTGGGTTGGACGAGCGCCCCTGCTGGCCAGCCCCAGCAGGCCTGGTCGGAAGAACTGGCCGCCAGCCGTGCCCGTTTTGTCGTCGCCATGGACGACGACCTCAATACCTCGGCCGCCCTGGCCGAATTGTTTGATCTTGCCAAACCATTGCGGGGCCTGGCGGGCCGGCTGCGCACTGTTGATGCCAGCCAGTACAGCCTCAACGAGGCAGAACAAGGCTTGCAGAAGCGTTGGCAATTACTGGTGGAACTGGCCGGGGAGGTCCTGGGATTGATTGTTGCTCCCAACCGCCAAGCCTTGGGCCTGGATGACAACGCAACGGCCCCCGTAGGTGTCAGTAGCCCAGGGACAGCCCCAGCATCAGCTGGCTTCAACCTGGGAGGCATACCAGCAAGCACCATAGAGACTGAAAAGAGTAACTATGAAAAGATTGTTTATGAATTGCTGAAGCAACGTTTTGGGGCCAAAAGTCAAAAAGATTACACCAAAGCCGACCAATTACGCGATACTCTCATCAACGAATACAAAGTCGAGATATTTGATAAAAAAGCCGGAATCACCACAGCCACCGGCGGAGTTCTGCAGCAAACAGTCGTCAGCTTCGATCCTGCGGCAGTGACGGGCAACTCCCCCGACACGCCCCCCTAAGAATCTTCCGACGACGGTGGCCGGGTTGTTTGCTTCATGGCCGCCTCAATGCGGCGGATCCGCACCAGGGTTTGTTGCCACACCTCCAGGCGAAAGGCGACGGCAGCATCGCCTGCTGCCGCCTCCTGCCGGGTGGCCTCCACCAGGGCCTCCAGGTCATTGCCCCGCTCAAAGGCTTCCCACAACTGCCGTTCGAGGCGGGCCCGGGCGATGAAATTCCAGCGTTGCAACCAAAGCATTCCGTGGCCCCTTGAGGGATTCAGTTAAGACCCCCGCCAGCCCAGCCGTGCCGATCCAAGGCCGGTGACAAACTGGAGCGCCGTCGCCCCCCGGGAACCTCACTTTGAAAGCCATTGCCGTGCTGGGCTCCACCGGCTCCATCGGCACCCAGACCCTGGACATCGTTGCGGAGTTTCCGGATCGCTTCCGGGTGGTGGCGCTGAGCGCCGGCAACAACCTGGCGCTGCTGGTCGAGCAAATCCAACGCCACGCCCCGGAGGCTGTAGCCCTGGCCGATCCGAGCCGACTCGGGGAGCTGCAAGAGCGGCTGGCGGCCCTCGAGCCCAGCCAGCGGCCGCCGCGGCTGCCCCAATTGCTGGGGGGCCGGGAGGGGATTTGTGAAGTGGCCGCCTGGTCCAGCGCCGAGCTGGTCGTCACCGGCATCGTCGGTTGCGCCGGCCTGCTGCCCACCCTGGCCGCCATCCGGGCTGGCAAGGATCTGGCCCTGGCCAACAAGGAGACGCTGATCGCGGCAGGACCGGTGGTTTTGCCCGAGCTGGAGCGCAGCGGCAGTCGCCTGCTGCCGGCCGATTCCGAGCACTCCGCCATTTTTCAGTGCCTGCAGGGCACCCCCTGGCCCGAAACGGCCCGCCTGTCCACGGGGCGCCCCACGCCTGGCCTGCGGCGCATTCAGCTGACGGCCTCCGGCGGCGCCTTCCGGGACTGGCCGGCGGCGGACCTGGCCAAAGCCACCGTGGCCGATGCCACCAGCCACCCCAACTGGAGCATGGGCCGCAAGATCACGGTGGATTCCGCCACCTTGATGAACAAGGGGCTGGAGGTGATCGAAGCCCACTATCTCTTTGGTCTTGATTACGACCACATTGAGATCGTCATCCATCCCCAGTCGATCATCCATTCGATGGTGGAGTTGGCCGATTCCTCCGTACTGGCCCAGCTGGGTTGGCCGGATATGAAGCTGCCGATCCTTTCTTGCCTCAGCTGGCCCGAGCGGCTTGAGACCCCCTGGCGCCGCCTGGACCTGGCCGAGGTTGGCCAGCTCACCTTCCGGGCCCCGGACCGGGCCAAATACCCCTGCATGGAATTGGCCTACGCCGCCGGCCGGGCTGGGGGCACGATGCCAGCGGTCCTGAATGCCGCCAACGAACAGGCCGTGGCCCTGTTTCTGGAAGAACGCATCCATTTTCTCGACATCCCCCGCCTGATCGAGAAGGTCTGTGATCGGCACCGCGCCGACCTCAGCGCCGACCCCTCCCTGGCCGATGTGCTGGCGGTCGATGGCTGGGCCCGCCAGGCGGTGCTGGAGGCCACGGGGCAGGGCCTGCATGAAGCTACGGGGCAGAGCCCAAATACTGCCGCCGCCCCAGCCGCTTTACCGGCATGAAGCGTTCGATCGCCAGATCATTGTGAGCCGCGTCAGTCACCACCTGCTGCTCTGCGCCACCCCCACCAAGGCCCTCTGCTGCCCCGATCCGGAACTCGGCGCCGCCAGCTGGGCCCGCCTCAAGCAGCTGGTGCGGGACTTGGGCCTGGAGGATCCCGCCCGGGAGCAGGGCATCGTGCTGCGCGGCAAGGCCGACTGCCTGCGCATCTGCGCCGAGGGACCGATCCTGCTGATCTGGCCCGATGGGGTGGTCTACGGGGGGGTGAGCGCCGAGCGGATCGAACCGATCCTGCGGCAGCACGTCATCGGCGGGGTGCCGATTGAAGACTGGGTGGTGGCGCGACACCAATTCGGTGGTCGCCAGCAGCGATCAGGCTGAAGCGAAAACCACCTCCTAATCGCTTCACCCGATGAAGCGATTAGCCTGAAGGGCGGGCAGCGCTTGCGGCCCCTGCTGGAGCAAGCCCGCCAGGTCCTGGCCCAAGACTGCACCCCTACGACGACGGCAATGGCCGGCTAGCCCGAGCGATCAGCGACCGCCTCCTGGCCCAGGCCACAAGCCCCTCCAGCGGCGTGGTGCTGCTAAGTCGCGCCCTTGGCCTATCGGCCCAGATCCTGCGCCAGCGAGAGGGTTACTACACGGTGCTGGAGCGCTGCCAGCGGGGCGATCTCGACGGGACGAACTGGTTGATCTGGTTTCTGGAGCAGCTGATCGCCGCCGCCCACCTCAACCAGAGCGTGATCGCAGCGGTGCGCCAGAAGGCCGCCTTCTGGTGGCACCACCGCCATAGCGGCTTCAACGCCCGCCAGCAGAAACTGCTCAATCGCCTGCTGGATGCAGAACCGGAAGGCTTCAGCGGCGGCCTCAGCCTGCGCAAGGCCATCGGCCTCACACACGCCAGCCGCGCCACTGCCTGGCGCGACCTGGCCGACCTGGTGGCCAAACAGGCCCTCGAACCGATCGGCGCCGGTCGCAGCAGCGCCTACCGGATCCGCTGGCCGGGTTGAGGCGTGTATCGCCCTTGCTGCTGTCACCGGCGCCGAGGTGAGCCAGTGACATCCGCCGCCTGCAACCTAAATGCGGTCGCCACGGGCGAGCCAATGTTCATAACCCGTCAGGGCAGCGGTTGAGGCGAAAGGGTCCGGATGAAGCCAGACCAGCGATAATGGGATTTCCCAATTTGGGCTATCCCCATGGCCGGCAATGAGAAGGTGATCACGGCCGATCAGGGAGGACGCATCAACCTGGGTAAATCCAAGGCAGGCCTCAGTTTTCGGCTGGTGGAGCAAGGCAGCCAGCTGATCCTGGAACCCGTCGAAACGGTGCATCTGCCCCCCTCTGAAGCCTGGTTGTTCCGCAACAAGGACGCCCTGAACTCGGTGCGCCGTGGTCTGGAGCAGGCCGCCGCTGGAAACCTTGTGGAAGGACCCGATCTCGACGCGGCCCATGCGCTCGCGATGGCTTTTCATCCCTGCTGAATCCGCTCAACCCAGCTGAAGGTGAATGGCTTCTCGGCAAGCTGCAACGAGATGCGCACCAGCGCGCACATGCCAGAACCCGTGCGTTACTGTTATTTCACTTACGACACGCCCTCGTCAGTGCGCCCGGGGCCTAGCCCGCTCTCTGTACCTCTGGTACCCCGCTTTGGGGTAAATCATCATGGCCACTCAGAACCCTCCACGAGAGGGAAGTATTTCTCCTTCTGTGCGCAGTTCTGTGCGCAGACTTGAGCCAAGTTCAGAAAGTGCAGAGTATATCAACCACGTATTGCGCACATTCCTTGCTAACGCTAAGCCAGCCAAGCCTCTTCAGTTCGTTGGGCCTGATGGCGTTACTGAGGATATCCCTATAGAGATCTACGCGGTACTGCGGGAAGTCTTTCAGCACCTTAAGGACGGTCAGGCTATCTCTTTGATTCCTGATGATACCCAGCTCACCACGCAGCAAGCGGCTGAGATTCTCAACATCTCTAGACCTTACCTCTACAGAATGCTGGATGCGGATGAAATCCCCTTCATTCAAGTAGGCACGCATCGAAAGCTACGCTTGGCTGACGTTGAAGTGCTACGTGAGCGTCGGCGTAATGAGAGTAGGAAAGCCCTCAATGCCATTGCCGAACTCAATGAGGATTGTGATGATTATGGCGACGATTATGGGGAAACAACGCGCGAGTGACGCCTTCACTGTTTACGAGCGTCGTTGGGGCCTCGGGAGTTTTCCCAGTCTTGCTAGACACATGCGCACTCTTCGGGCCTCTCCTGCGGGATGTCCTGCTTGAGGCAGGATTCGAACAAGGTTTGACCTGCGACCCCAAAGACAGGCATGTCCTTGCAGCTGCGATCGTCGGGGGATGCAAAGTAATCGTCACTCAGAACACCAATGACTTCCCCAAGTCGTCTACAGAGCCTTTTGGAATCAGAGCGGTTAGGCCTGGCATGTTCCTACTGGATCTCTTTCATCTAGATCGATCTCAGATGGTCGATTGTTTAAGGAAGATTGAAGCCAGGAACACTCGCTACCCCCAAACTCTCGAAGAAATACTTCATTGCCGTGGGCTCACATCCCAGGCGCCTGTCTTCGCTCGCGAGTGCTGTGAATACCTTGGGCTGCCCATCCCACCAGCGCATCAATGACGAACATCACCCCATAAGCACCGAAGCCAACCGCATAGTCCAGAAGCTTTGGAGCTATTGCACCGAGCTGCCCTACGCGCCCGATAGCCCTCACCCCCCAGCCTTCGCCCGCCCAAGGCTGCGCCGATGCACCGGCACCTGCACCGCCCGCAGCAACCGCTGAGGATCACTGCCAGCGATGGCAGGCCAGGGCCAGCTCACCACATCGGCAATGCGCAGGCGGTGCAACGCCACCTCCATGGCTTCTGCGGGGCGGCCAGCGAGGAGGAGTTGCTGCCAGCGGTCGCGGTCGCCCTTGATGGGAACGTGTGCATCGAAGTGCCACTGGTTGAGCAGCAAGGCGGCGAGGTAGTCGGGCGGCAGCCAGGGGAGGGATTCTTCTGGTTCGGGCATCAATGGCAGCCCGCTGCGGTCGATCCAGCCGAGGCCGGCCTCCAGGTCGTTCACCAGCTCGGCATCGATGCGGTCAGCGAGCAGCAGGGTGATGTCGGCCAGGGTGGCGTAGGGAATGCCGCTGGCCAGGGCCAGGCCCAGCCGCCATTCGGGGCCAGCGAGTTCTTGTTCCAGCAGGCCGAACCACTGGGGCGGCAGTTCGGACTCACCGAAACGGAAACGCGGCAGCCGGACGCCCTTGGGCTTGAGTTCTTCCTGGCGCCGCCAAGCAACCAGCTGGCGCAGCAAGGCGCCGTAGGAGCCGCCACCGCCGGAGAGGGCTTCAAGTTCGGCAACGACCCGTTCGGCGCTGTTGCGGTAGCTGGTGGGGTTGGAGCGATCGGCGCAGCGCAAGCGCAAGGTGGAAGCGAAGCCGGCCACGGCGGCCAGGGCATCGCTGCGGTCTTCCTGGCCTTCCACGAGGGGGAAGACCTCAATCAGGGAGGGGATCTTGGTGCCCTGGCCCACCCTGGGCGGGAAGCAATAACGGGCGAAGCCGGATAGGCCATGGCGGCGGCCCAGCTGGGAGGCGAAGAGGGCGAAGTCGGTGCCGCTGCGCAACTGGCGGGGCAGGGGCAGCATGGAAACCCGATCCAGTTCATCGCGCAACTCCTGAAAGCTGACGGGTTCATCCCAGAGGGGGCACCAGAGTTCTTCAGAGCGTTGACCGTCGTTTTCGAGCCAGCTGCTGGAGGCATGGCCGGAGGAGTTGTGAAACACGGCCAGGGTGAAGCTGGCCTGCCGTGCGCCTTCCTGTGCTTTGGCCTCTTGCTGGACCGTGGTGGCATAGCCCTGGAAGAAAGACATACCTTCAGCCAACAAGATCAGCTCGGCTGGATTGGCGGTTGTAGTCTGCACATCGCCTGTGGCGACGCGATAGCCCTGCTGGCCATCACCACGACCAGCGGGGTCATAGATGAGGCTGTTGCCTGCCTTGAGCAGCACATTTGGGCTGCTGGAGCCGAAGATTGCAGCACTGAAATGCTCGGCCTTGGCGCTGGCCAGAGAAGCAACAAATTGGTCACCGAAATCAGCGGCCAGGAAGCCGGCCGTTCCACCCAACAGGGCTGGGTAACGCACCAGGGGCTTGCCTTTGACATCCGTTCCGGCAACTGCACAGACCTGGAGCCAGGCGGTGTAGGCATCGCTTTGGGCTTCACGGCTGAGGCACTCAAAGGCCAGGCGTTTTCCCTCGCCCTT
Organism: Cyanobium sp.; assembly: GCA_044359075.1. GTDB lineage: Bacteria > Cyanobacteriota > Cyanobacteriia > PCC-6307 > Cyanobiaceae > Cyanobium. The sequence continues at coordinate 26,657 of JBIKMU010000026.1, forward strand.
GACCTTGCCGCCTTCAACAAATTGAGGCATCACCCGTGCCGCCACGGCCGCCACCCGGCGCAATTCCTCAAAGCGTGGATTATCCAGAGCCGCGATGGCAGCAGGCACCTGACCTTCGAGAAAGCCAGGCCCACCAGTTTTGGGCTTGTTCCAGGGGGTGAGGCAGGGAGAAGGGCGATAGCTGGTGGCCAGAAAAGCGCACAGTTCTTCGGCGGTGATCGACAAATCCAGCTGGAAACAACCCTGGCGCCAATAGCCGCTGGCACCGGCACCGCCAGGCCGTTGGCTGGAGGTAACTTTGAGCAGTCCCAGTGCCGAGAGGTAGCTGGACAGCGGTGTGGTGGCGAGCTTGGTTTGCATGTAATCAAGTTTAGTGGGTTGCTGATAACTCCCCCGGATAGCAAAGCTATCCGGAACCCGCTGCGGACCATCTGGGCAACCGCCGGATCTTTCAGGTTTCAACTTCCCCGGATAGCAAAGCCATCCGGAACCGCGATTTTGAAGATTGGCGCTGAAGTCGCAGGGACGGGGTTTCAACTCCCCCGGATAGCAAAGCCATCCGGAACCTTTGCCCTTTGCCTTCTGCCGCTGGCGCAGCTCCCAGTTTCAACTTCCCCGGATAGCAAAGCCATCCGGAACCCGGTGATGACCGCCCAGGAGTCCCGCGTGAGGTTTGCGTTTCAACTTCCCCGGATAGCAAAGCCATCCGGAACGCCAGGGATCGGGGCGTCACCAGCGGCGGGGAGCCGGTTTCAACTTCCCCGGACAGCAAAGCCATCCGGAACTGGAACTGACCCCAAGCTGCCGAGTTTTCAGCATCCGGGTTTCAACTTCCCCGGACAGCAAAGCCATCTGGAACCCCGCCCGCTGGCGATGGCGGTAGGTCAGGAGTGGGTTGTTTCAACTTCCCAGGATAGCAAAGCCATCCGGAACACCTGGTGATGGCTTTGGCTAGGCGCTGTGCTTCCTGGGCGTTTCAACTTCCCCGGATAGCAAAGCCATCCGGAACTGCCCCGGGTGACCCTGGCAGCGCGATCCTCGACATGTTTCAACTTCCCCGGATAGCAAAGCCATCCGGAACCAGGCCACCAGGTCATGGTGCGGCGGCCATGGGTGGACGTTTCAACTTCCCCGGATAGCAAAGCCATCCGGAACCTCCCCCGCATCCAGCGCCGCAACGCTTCAGGCTTGGTCACGTTTCAACTTCCCCGGATAGCAAAGCCATCCGGAACGCCAGGTACTGACCGACGCCGCCAACCGCCAATGGGCCTAGTTTCAACTTCCCCGGATAGCAAAGCCATCCGGAACCCGCCTGGATAAGGCGGTTGATCTGCTCGATGAAGGCGTTGTTTCAACTTCCCCGGATAGCAAAGCCATCCGGAACAATGCCAACTGTGCCGGTGTTGGTTGCAGCCCTGGGGGCAGTTTCAACTTCCCCGGATAGCAAAGCCATCCGGAACCTGCAGACGTAGTTGCTCGCGGGCGTGATGCCCCGATCAGTTTCAACTTCCCCGGATAGCAAAGCCATCCGGAACTGCGCCCTTGAGCGCCCTTGCACCGTAAGGGTTCTCAAGGGCAAATGCGCGCACCCCCTCCCGAGGGCCACTCAACCGCCCGGACTAGCCCCTTCAATTCGCCGAAACCCTTTGCCCCGCAAGGCAGCGCGCAGCTCCACGTTGGCATGTGGCTTTTGAGCGATTCGGGGGGATGCGCGCTCAGGTCAGCGCCTCCAGCCGGCCGGCGCCGAAATGGCGGCCCCAGCCGATGCCAAGGGCTGGCAGGCCCTGCTCAGCTTCCAGCTGCAGATGGAAACCAAGCCCGCTGGCCGCTTGGCGTTCCCCCCGCTGGGTCAGGCCGGGGTTGGCCACCACCTCCAGCACCCTGGCGCCGATTCGGCCGGCTCTGGCGTGCTCGACCCACACCTGTTCACCTTCCAGCCCAAAGCGGCCGGGGTCGATTTTGCCCTGCTCCCCCAGGCCCCACAGCAGCGACTGAATCGCCTGGCCGGCGGGGCTGCGCTGCAGCTTGCCCGGCCTTGGGGTGGTGTAGAGCAGCATCGGCGTGGCCGTGCGTAATTGCCGAAAGCTCGTGTTGGCGGTGGCCTCCAGCTGCATCAGCCGCAATGGCACCTCCACTCCACCGCGGCCATAGAGCCGCCGCAGCGTCTGCAGCGTTGCCGTTTCCGCCTCGCTGAAGGGTTGGGGGCTCACCACCTCCAGGGCCGTGATCGCCCCATCGCATTCCAACCAGCGGAACCAGGCCCTCTGGTCCTCGCCCAGGGGTTGGCCCGCCGCCATTCCAGCCCACAGGGCCGAAGTGGGCTCGTTGCGCAGCAGGGCCCGGTGCAGCCGGTCGGTCCAGGCGATGCCCGCCGTGGCCGGTATTGGATAGGCCGAAACAAAGGCAAACAGGGCCCGGTTCACGGCCTTGGCCTTGCTGCCACCGCCGGCCACCGCTGGGTGTTGGGGGGTGTAGCGATAGGTCAGCCACTGCTGGCCCGGCAGGCTCTGTCGCCCCTCCTGCCGCGCCTGCTGGGCATTCATCAACAGCCCCTCCAGCACCCCCTCGCCGCCGCAGCCCAGCACCGTGAGCGTGCCGTTCGGGTCGGGGCCGCAATTGGCCGCCGGCATCGCGGGCACCACCTGCCAGATGGCCGGATATTCCGCCCGGCCCAGATAGCTGAGCCCTGCCAGGCAGGCCCCCAGCAGCCGTTCCTGTTCGGCCTCCAGCTGCACCGGCCAGCTCACATGCAGCGCGGCACCCTGGCCCAGCTCCAGAAATGAATCGATGAAGGAGCGGCGCTTGCCCTTGGCTTGGCTGTAGCCACCCCCGTAGCTGTCGAGAGGCGGCACCGGTTCGTTGCCATAGACGGGCCGGAAGCCTCGAATCTGGCCGAACTCCCCATAGGGCAGGTGGTAAGTAGGCGGCTGCTGGGCCAGCAGTTTGATCAGGGCCTCGCAGCCCTGCGGCAACTGGCCGGGGCTGCCGGTCAGGCCAAAGGCTCCGTGCAGCACGGCCCGCAGCAGGCGCCATGGTGCGGGTGGGTATTCCACCTGGCCCTCATGCTCGCTGCGGTCCCAGGGGGTGGCGCCATAGCGGCCGGACAGCAAGGTGATGCGCACGGTGGTGGCCATCAGCCCGGCTCCTCCTCCTGGGCAGCCCCAGCCTCAGCCCCTGTTGGGGCAACGGCTGCCCCCGCCTTGGCTTTTTTGGGCTTCTCCTTGGCGGCAGCCAGGGATAGGGCAAACTCCGTCACCGCCGGCTCCGCCAACAGGCCCAGTTGGCGGCAGGCTTCCAGCTGCTCCTGCAGGGCGGCCAGCAGGCCAGCGGGATCAGCCAGTTCCGCCGGTACTTCGCTCGCCGTAAAGATGCAGTGGGCCCGCAGATCCAGCGGTTCGGCCAGCAGCCGCGCCAGCTTCAGGCGGGCCAGCAGTGCCAGCACTTGGCGGGCCGGTTCGGGCAGCGGCAGGCGATCGATGCGGCCCTGGGCCAGATACACCGCCAGTTCGATTTCTTCGGCGATGAAAGCCTGGTGCCGATAGGGGATATAGCCCGCTCCCACTTCCGCGGCGGTGGCCTTTTCGCCAACCAGACCCTCCACATCGAACCCATCGCCAGAGGGGAAGAGGGGATCTTTTGCAACACCCCCATCCGTCACCGATTGGGCCCCCCGGGCCACCACCTCGGCGGTCAACAGCCGGGGCGTTTTGGCCACGTTGGGATCAAGGCCCGCTAGCTGGCTGTAAAAGACCCCGTGCAGCAGGGAATTGGGGCAATGGAAGAATGTGGCTGCCGCAATGCCGTCGTCCAGGATGCGCCGGGCCAGTTCTTGCTGAAACGGCTTGAGGGCGGCGGAGCGGCAGAACCAACCGGAGGCCAGCCGGTGCGGCAGTTCCAGGCTGCTTGTGATGCGGCTGCGGCCGTGGGGATCGGTGATCGTCAACCGCAGGAATGGCAGGGTTTCCAGCCCAGCAATCACCTGGCCCGGTTGCGCCACGATCGTCGCCTCCAGGTGATTGGCGATTGATTGCACCGAATCCACAATCACCAGGGTTTTGCCGCTGTTGGCATCACGCACCGTGCTGTGGCCCACATCCACAAAGCCAGCAGGCACAAACGTGGGCAGTACGGAGTTGAGGCGAATTTTGTGATGCATGGTTTCGAGACTGGGGATAGGGGGGTATCAGGGAGATGGGGGGATTTGCCAGCGGCGGGAGGCCCTTGCATCGGCTTCTCGCACGGCTGCCTCCAGCCAGGCCAGCTGGAAGGGCCCGTGTTTTGCCAGCAAGCGCGAGCTGAGGTTGCGCCAGCCCTTGCCCAGACCGGTGGGGGGAAAGCGCAGCGTCATCGCTTCGCAAACCCCCGCCACGGCCGGCAGGGTTTCGCCCTCCACCACGCCATGGAGCGGCCCATCGCGCGCCCAGGGGTACGGCTGCAATTGCAACCGAATCTTGCCGTGATGGGCCATCAGCAAATAGCTCACCAGCGGGTCTTCATCTAGCTGCAAGGCTGCCAGGGCCGAGGCCAATTCGTGGCGAAATCCCGGCCGCCGGTGGCGGCTGCCCCATCCCGGCGCCTTGGCCCACTGGCCCTCGCCACAGCCATTGGCGCGCATCGTGGCCTGAAACACCGGATGGGCCTTGCCGATGTCGTGCAGCCAGGCCGCCCGTTGCACAAAAGCAGCCAGCGGCTCGGCCATCGCCAGGGCCTTGCCCAGGGCCTCGGCTTCCTCTCGGGTGTCCCCCAGGTGCTGGGGCAGGGTCACCGCCACCGACGAGCCAAAGCTGCTGCGGTCTTCTGCGGCACCCATGACATCCGGCGTGGGCAGCTCGGGCACGGCTGCGATGCAGGCCGGCAGCCAGCCCAGGCTGGGGTCATAGCCACTGGCATCCGTGGGCACCGCCACCACTGCACCCACGGCAAGCTTGCTGGTCGGAATCAGCTCCCAGCCATCCCCCCGGGGCACCCACACCGCCGCAAACCGCTGCTGCACCGCCCGCAACGACGCCGGGCACAGCTCATCGTCACTGGCTGCGGCCATGTCCGGCCCCGGCTGCCCGCGCCACAGCACCGACACATCCTGCATCTCACCCACCCGCAGGTAGTCGGTGATGTCGATGTCGCCATGGTCCACGGGGTGGGTATCAAACAACTGCAGGAACTTGTCTTCTTCAAGTCGCAGCCCAACGCCGGTTTGCGCCGGTGCCTCTACCGCCATCAGGTTCCGCACGCAGGCATCGTCCAAATTCTTCAGCCGCAGGCGTGTTTCCGCCAGTTCCGCCTCGCTGTAGGGCAGGTCTTGGTCGGGCTCCAGCACCAGCACCGCCGCTGTGTCGTAGGTGTTGTTGCGACCCACCCGCCCGCAGCGCTGCACAAACGACGCCCAGGGGCACAGCTCGGTGATCAGCAGGCGTGCATCCAGATCGATCCCCGCCTCCACCGTCTGCGTGGCCACCACCACGCCGCGAAACCCCCGCAGCCGCGCTTCGATGGCCTGCCGTTCCGCCCGGCGGAAGCGGGAATGGAGAAGCAGCGTTGGCGGGCCTCCGTCGGGGGCATCCGCCAGTTGCAAGGCCAACTCCTGGGCGCGCCGCACCTGGTTCACCACCACCAGCGTGAGCGTCCCGTCCTGGTGGTGAGCCCGCACCAGCTCCGCCCCGGCGGCGCCTGCCGCCAGGGTCAGCGGCTTGGCGCGGCCCACCTTGCGCGCAGCCACCGGGTGGGCGTAGTCGGCATCGCTCAGGCCATGGCGCGGGGCTCCTGGCGGCAAGATCGACGCATCGAGGGTGGCAGAGCACAGCACCAGCTCCCGTGGGGCCGGGCCGCCCAACTTCTGATGGAATTCCTGCAGCCGAATCGCGGTGCGAACGGCGGCTCCCTGCAGCTGGGTCTCATCCACCACCACCCGCACATCGGTGTTGAGCGCCGCGAAATGGCGCGGCCAGCTCCAACGCGAACAGCAATATCCCCGCATCAACTGCCGACTCACCACCTGATCGAGGGTGCCCACAATCACCGCCTCGGCCGCCAGCGATGCGGCGTAGTCGTTATCGATCTGGCCGCCCCGCAGCACATACACCGGGATGCTCACTCCCAGCCGGCCCATCACCGCCCGACACTCAATCGCGATCTGCTCGGTGAGGGTACGCAGCGGCAACTGATAAACCAACCGCCTCGGTGTGGCCTGCGGCCTTTGCTGCCGGTCCCACAACCAACCCACCAAGGTGGCCAGGGTCTTACCCAAACCCGTGGGCGCCTCCAGGCTGCGAATCGCTGCCGTGCTCCCCTGCTCCATCCAGGCCAGCTGGAACGGCAATGGCGCAAACCCTGCTGCGGCTTCGAAGTAGCTGGCGGCGGACAACTGGGCCGGGTCTCTGCTGGCTCTTGTCTACAGGAAAGTGGGCGGACTGGGGGGTGTTGCGGGGGATGTCAAGAGGCTGGGGTTGGGTTTTATGCAGGATATGCATAGTTTTGGAGTGAGTGGTGTTGAAGCACTGAGCTTGGAACCGATGCCGCCGCAGACCGGCTGTGGCAAAAGCTAGATTTGCTAAGAGGGACTGAAGCTTTTATGAGTGAATTCTTCCGCAGACCTTGGAGTGGCTTAATGCCTCTGTTTGTAGTGGCAGCATACGGATTGCCGGCTCAATGTATTCCCCAGTGGATTGATCTCGGCTCCAGCGTAAATGACGTGCAAATTCTGTTGGATTACAACTCGCTTAAGCGAGATGGCCAAAGAGTTGGCTTTACTGTAACAATGATTCCCAAGGATGAGTCTAATCCTCTTGCATCTTTTCTCTGGGTCGATTGCCAGCGATGGGTTTCTCTTTTTGAGGGTGAATCGGATTGGAAGCTGATAGCCGCTCTTACCATGGCAGACGCTGCGGCCAAGTTTGTTTGTACGAAATCAAAGCCTTCTGTAGCTGTGAACAGCGCTGCCAATAGTGGTGCTGATGCTGTTCAGGCTGGTACTGATGGTATCTGTACATTCCTTTCGAGAGAGGGAAGTGATGTTGTAACAGATCCTTGCAAAATCAATTCAACGCCAGGCGGAACAACGCTTCTTTGGTCTGATGGTGTCTCCACTCAAATGAGATTTGAGGGTGATAAAGTCTTTGTGCAATCCCCTGGTATTGGTGATTTGCAGGGTACTTTCTTGTCGCGAACACCCAAGAGAATGGCTATTCAGTATCAAGGGGGGATTATCCGCTGGTGCTGGAGTTCAGATTGCATTAAGTCTCGTTGATTCATTTCACGACTCAGGGCGGCCCGTGGCTGCTTCCACATCACTATGCACAGTAAAAAGCGTTCGTTCTTGGACGCCCCGGAGATTGTTGCCCAGAGTGGTTATTCAATTCCCCCGAGGTCCTCCGCCGGCGCTTGCTCAGCGGCCTTAGGCACTTCGCCATCATCTACCAGCCAAGCATGGATGCCTGGCAGTTGATTGATAATGGCGGCGATAAATCGTTGCTACTGGCAGAGGGCATAAACCGATGAGCCTGGGTTTTGCAAGCCAACTCAACGATCCTGATTTTGATAGGGTTTCGGCGGCGCTACTTCGGGCCGGCAAGCGAGCCCGTCAACTGGCCCGCCAGACCGACACCGGTTTCGCCGTGCAGATTGATTGCGAACTTCGCATCCTCCGCGCCGCCGAGCTCGATAGGCCACTGAACAACAGCGATGAACCCTGAAATGCAGCCGCCAGCCGCCAGCACCCTTCAGGCAGCCAACCTGCCCCCGGCTTTGCGCAGCGAGTTGTTGCCGGCCCTCGAACTCCTGGTGGAGCGGCACCACCCCGAGGGCCTCTGGTTGTTCGGTAGCTGGGCCAGGGGCAGCGCCAGGCGCCGCTCGGATGTGGATCTGCTGGTGATGGGCCTGAGCGACAAGCGCCTGCTCGATGCCTACGACGCGGTGTTGGAGGCTTTGCAAGACTGCCGCCTGCCCATCCAGCCCCTGGTGGCTGGCCGGGCCCTGCTGGCCAAACATGGCAATTCCCCCTTCTGGCGCACGGTGAAAGCGGAGGCGATCCCGCTGCTGGAGGGGTGTCTGTTCCCATGAGCCATCAATGGAGAATAGGGGATTCGAACCCCTGACCTCTGCGGTGCGATCGCAGCGCTCTACCAGCTGAGCCAATTCCCCGTCACAGGCCATTATCACCGTTAGTGCGTCCAGCCTCAAGCCATGGCAGACACCCAGCCCACGATCACCGCTGAGCAGCTGCAAAATTTTGATGAGCAGTCGATTGCGGCCTTGGCCGCCCGGCTGGAGGAGGACGATTACCCAACCCCCTTTGACGGCCTCCAGGACTGGCACCTGCTGCGGGCCCTGGCAATCCATCGCCCCGATCTGGCCTTTCCCTACGTGCACCTGGTGGACCAGGAACCATTTGACGAGGAATGAGGCTGATCAGGCCTCAGCTTGATGGCAACGATTCCACCGCTGACAGGGTGGCGGGGACCTGGAGCAGGTCCATGAAGCTGCGCAACTGCAGCCGGGGGATGTAGGGCCAGCCGCCGCTGTGCTCCATGTCCTCCAGCAGGCGGAACAATTCATTGCGGCCGCTCGGAAGGCTGGCGAGGAAGGGGCCGTCCTGGATCGAGCGATGCAGCTGCTCCAGCCGGCGCAGTAGCCGCAGCAGCTCCTGGGGATCGTCCTTGATGGTTTGGGCCAATTGCTCCAGGGCCGCCACCTTGGCGTCCAGGTCATCACTGGCTACTGGCTTTGGCTGGCTCTGGGGATCGCTCGGATCGCTGCTGTCCATGCACCGCTCTCTCATACAGGTTGTTGAGAGCAGTGGCAACCTATCAGGCATGGTCGGGGGACGCCGGTAGGATCCCAGCTAGCCCAGTTCATCACGCATCTCTGCGGCTCCTCTCCCCATGCGTTTCCGACCCCTGCTGGCCCTCGTGCTGGCGCTGTGCCTGACCCTGGTCACCGCCTGCACCAGCGGGGCCAAGGCTGGGGATCGTGCCAGCATCACCTACGACGACATCGTCAACACCGGGCGGGCCAATGACTGCCCCACGCTGCCCGATTCGGCCCGTGGCTCGATTGCCCTCGATTCCAACGCCCGCTATCAGCTCAAGGAAATCTGCCTCCATCCAAGTGAAGTGGCCGTCAAGGGTGAACCCACCAATAAGCGTCAAGAGGCCCAGTTCGTAACTGGCAAGATCCTCACCCGTTACACCTCCAGCCTCGATCAGGTCTACGGCGATCTCACCATCGACGGCGACAAACTCACCTTCAAGGAGCTCGGTGGCATTGACTTCCAGCCGGTGACGGTGCTCCTCCCTGGCGGTGAAGAAGTCCCCTTCACCTTCTCAACCAAGGAATTGCTGGCCGAATCCAGCGGTAACTCCCTCACCACCAGCACCGACTTCACTGGCAACTACCGGGCCCCCAGCTACCGCACCAGCAACTTCCTTGATCCCAAGGGTCGGGGTCTAACCACCGGTTACAGCAGTGCCGTTGGCCTGGTGCCCGCCGGTGACGAATACAGTAAGGAAACCGTGAAAGCCTATGTCGATGGCACCGGCACCATGAGCCTATCGATCACAAAGATCGACAGCGATACCGGTGAATTTGCTGGCGTGTTCACTGCCATTCAACCTTCAGACACCGACATGGGCACCAAGCCCGCCGTCGATGTCAAGATCAGCGGCGAGCTCTACGGCAGGCTGGAAAAGGCTTGAGCTTCAACGCTCTTGAGCTTCATCGCTCTTGAGCTTCGACCTTTTTGAGCTTCGACATTCTTGATCAAGGGGGGCATGGCCCCCTTTTTTTCTGACTTTCGGGTGCCGGCTAGCCGCTTGGCTGTCGTCTGGGAGAATCACCGCCATCTGCTTGGGGCTTCCTGGGCCCGCCCTTTTCCGCCATGTCCCTTGCTCCCACAGGTGCCGACACCGGTCTGATTCGCCCCCATGGCGGCACCCTGGTGGATCTGATGGTGGCGGCTGACCAGCGTCAGGCCGTCGCTGGCGCCGTCGATCGAGTCGTCGTCTGCAGTGATCGCAATGCCTGCGACGTTGAACTTCTGGTCGTCGGCGGTTTTTCTCCCCTGCGGGGCTTCATGCATCAGGAGGACTACGAAGCGGTGGTGGAGAACTACCGCACCAGCAGTGGCCTGTTGTTTGGCCTGCCGATCGTCTTTGACACCGATGACGCCAGCATCGCCATCGGCGAACGCCTGTTGCTCACCTACCGGGGCCAGGACCTGGCGGTGTTGACGGTGGAAAGCCGCTGGGAACCCGACAAGGTCAAGGAGGCCAACGGCTGTTACGGCACCACCTCCCTCGAACATCCGGCCGTGCGCATGATTGCCTGCGAACGGGGTCGTTATTACCTGGGCGGGCGCATCCAGGGGCTGGCCCTGCCCCAGCGGGACTTCCCCTGCCGCACCCCGGCCCAGGTGCGCGCCACCCTGCCCCATGGCCAGGATGTGGTGGCCTTCCAGTGCCGCAATCCCATCCATCGGGCCCACTACGAGTTATTCACTCGCTCCCTGGAGGCCACCAACGTCAGTCGCCAGGCCGTGGTGCTGGTCCATCCCACCTGCGGGCCCACCCAGGACGACGACATCCCCGGCAGCGTCCGCTTTCAGACCTACGAAAAGTTGGCGGCTGAAGTGAACAATCCCCGTATTCGTTGGGCCTACCTGCCCTATTCGATGCACATGGCCGGCCCGCGTGAGGCGTTGCAGCACATGTTGATCCGCAAGAATTACGGTTGCACCCACTTCATCATCGGTCGCGACATGGCGGGCTGCAAGTCCAGCCTCAGCGGCAGCGATTTTTACGGTGCCTACCAGGCCCAGGATTTCGCCAGGGACCACGCCAGTGAATTGGGTATGGAAACCGTGCCATCCCTCAATCTCGTTTATACCGAGGAGGAGGGCTACGTCACCGCCGAACATGCCGAGGCCCGTGGCCTCCATGTCAAAAACCTCAGTGGCACCCAATTCCGTCGCATGCTGCGGGGCGGTGAGGAGATTCCCGAGTGGTTCGCCTTCCGCAGCGTGGTCGAGGTGCTGCGCGCCGCAGCGTGATCGAAGTGCTGCTTGCCGCAGCGTGATCGCCCCGCCCCACCCCCGGGGCGGTTAACGTTCCTTAATCATCAATTCTTCTCAAGAGGATGCAGCCGTGAAGAAAAGCTGGCGCAACGCAGGGCTCTACGCATTACTGGTGATTGTCTGCATAGCCGTCGGCACGGCCTTCCTCGATCCCAGGCAGCCCGCCAACCAACCCCGCACGCTCCGCTACAGCGATTTTGTCGAGGCGGTTCAATCCAATGAAATTTCCCGTGTGGTTATTTCTCCCGATCGCGGCTCGGCCCAAGTGGTCGAAAACGATGGCCGTCGGGCCGTGGTCAACCTGGCTCCCGATCGCGATCTGCTCAAGCTGCTGACAGACAACAACGTAGACATAGCCGTTCAGCCCACCCGCGAATCAGCCCCCTGGCAGCAGGCCCTCGGCAGTCTCATCTTCCCCCTGTTGCTGCTGGGGGGGCTGTTTTTCCTGCTGCGGCGGGCCCAAGGCGGTGGTGGCAATCCCGCCATGAACTTCGGCAAAAGCAAGGCCCGCGTCCAGATGGAGCCCCAGACCCAGGTGACCTTCGGTGATGTCGCAGGCATTGAGGGGGCCAAGCTCGAACTCACCGAGGTGGTTGATTTCCTCAAGAACCCTGATCGCTTCACCGCCGTCGGCGCCAAGATTCCCAAAGGCGTGCTGTTGGTGGGCCCTCCGGGCACCGGCAAAACCCTGCTCGCCAAAGCCGTTGCCGGCGAGGCCGGTGTGCCTTTCTTCTCGATTTCAGGCTCTGAATTTGTCGAGATGTTCGTCGGCGTTGGTGCCAGCCGGGTGCGCGATCTGTTCGAACAGGCCAAGAAAAATGCCCCTTGCATCGTCTTTATCGACGAAATTGATGCCGTCGGCCGTCAACGGGGCGCCGGTTTGGGCGGCGGCAACGACGAACGGGAGCAGACCCTCAATCAGCTGCTCACCGAGATGGATGGCTTTGAGGGCAATAACGGCATCATCATCGTTGCAGCCACCAATCGCCCTGACGTGCTTGATTCGGCCCTGATGCGGCCCGGTCGTTTTGACCGCCAGGTGGTGGTCGATCGGCCCGATTACAGCGGTCGCCTCCAGATCCTGGGGGTTCATGCCCGGGGCAAAACCCTCGCCAAGGATGTGGACCTCGATCGGGTCGCCCGCCGCACCCCCGGCTTCACCGGTGCCGACCTGGCCAACCTGCTCAATGAAGCGGCCATCTTGGCGGCCCGTCGCCAGCTCACCGAAATCTCCATGGATGAGGTGAACGACTCCATCGAGCGCGTCATGGCCGGACCGGAGAAAAAGGACCGGGTGATGAGCGAGCGCCGCAAGCGCCTTGTCGCTTACCACGAGGCCGGCCACGCCTTGGTCGGTGCCCTGATGCCGGATTACGACCCGGTGCAAAAAATCAGCATCATTCCCCGGGGTCAGGCCGGCGGACTCACCTTCTTCACCCCCAGCGAAGAGCGGATGGAATCGGGTCTCTATTCCCGTGCCTATCTCCAAAACCAAATGGCCGTCGCCCTCGGTGGTCGGGTTGCCGAGGAGATTGTGTACGGAGCCGATGAGGTGACCACCGGCGCCTCCAATGATCTCCAGCAGGTGGCCCGCGTCGCCCGTCAGATGGTCACCCGCTTTGGCATGAGTGACAAGCTCGGACCCCTGGCCCTGGGCCGCTCCCAGGGCGGCATGTTTCTCGGACGCGACATCGCCGCCGAGCGCGATTTCTCCGAAGACACCGCGGCCGCCATCGATGACGAAGTCTCCCAGTTGGTTGACGCCGCTTACCGCCGTGCCACCGATGTGCTCAACGCCAACCGGTCCGTTCTCGATGAGCTGGCCGAGATGCTGGTGGAGCAGGAAACCGTCGATGCCGAACAGCTGCAGGAGCTGCTGATTAACCGTGATGTCACGGTGGCGTCCTACGTCTGATCCAAATGCCCTGATCGCCTCGTTACGGCGCCAGCCCCTGCTGCTGGTTCTCAGACCCGAGTGTCCTTTGCACGCCAGTACCCTGCTGGCGTCGCTTCAGGACCTCGGGTTTGTTCATGTTGAACTCGCCTGGCGATCCGGCCCCCGCTGGGTTGAGCAGTGCCGCCAACTCAAGGACCAATTTCCCCGGCTGCAACTTGGGGCGGCATCGCTCTGCACGACGACGGCCCTGCAGAGCGCCGCCGCCGCCGGTTTGAGCTATGGCGTCTCACCCATCCTCGATCTCGCCATGATTCGCCTGGCCGCCCAGCTGCAGTTCACCCTGGTGCCAGGTGTCTACAGCCCCACCGAGGTGGATCGGGCTCGCCAGTGGGGCTCTGCCATCGTCAAGCTATTCCCGGCTTGCAGCCTTGGACCCGGTTACTGGCGCCGTCTACGCGAGCCCCTTGGCGAGCCGCTGCCGTTTTGCATCGCCGCCGGTGGTCTCCAAATCGCCGATGTTCGGCCTTGGCTGGCGGCAGGAGTCGACGCCGTGGCCCTTGGCTCCACCCTGATGACCCCATCGTCTCCCCTTTCCAGTGGCCTCAATCGGGACCAGATTTTCCAACTCCAAACGTTGATCGGCTCGCTTGTGCCATGAAATCGGCGGCAAACGGTTGCTGTTTGCCCCTCTTAATGCTACTGATGAGACAGTGAACACCCTTTCTATGTCTCAGCTCACCATCCAGATCAGCGAAAAGGGCGATGCCCTGATTGCCCAGTTGCAGAAGGAGATCTTCCAACGGCGTCGCAAAAAGGTGAGTGCCGAGGGCGTGATCGAAACCCTGATCGAAAGCGGCGCCAAATCCCAATCCGACAAACGCTTTGCCGCCTCCTGGCAAAACCTGGTCGCCGACATTGAGAAGGCGGCCAAGGTGGCCCAAACCCATGGGGCCAAACCCGCCAACCTCAGCGATGCCGAATGGGCGCTGGTATTGGCACACCGCACCCGCACAGGCGTTGGCGAAGCGGACAAACCGAAGGGTCGTACCAGCCCGAGCCGCACCAGCCCGAGTCGCAGCAGGTCAACAACCACCAGGGCTGCCGCCAAGCCCCGTACAAGCCGCAGTGCCGCCCCAGCCAGGTCGGCCAGCAGCTCAGCGCCGCTGAGTTCCACCTCCTCCAGGGCTAAAGCCACCTCGTCGCGCAGCAAAGCCGCCAGCAGCAAGGCGAAAACCAGCGCTAAGGCCCTGGCCTTGGCGGCGCCAATCCCGGCCCCTGAGGTTGCCGAAGTCAGCACGGCTGCCCTTGGGGAGACCTTCCCAGTTGGGGACACTCCAATTGTGGACACCTTTCCACCAGCCACCCCACCAACTGCTGCCACCACAACCCGTCGCACCCGCACCCGCAGCACCGCCACCAATGGAGCCAAGCCGCGGAGTGCCTCCAGTCCGGCGGCACGCCGCATGGCCAAGGCGGCCACTCGCCTAAGCATCTCAGCGACCAAATCAGCATCCCCCAAGGCCACCTCTACGGCCCCCATCCCCGTCAGCTACCCCAGCACGGAAGATGGCCTGGCAGCCAACCCCGAAAATCCTGCGGGCTGAGCCCATCAAGGGCCCTTAGCGCCTTACCAGAGGTGGCATTGGCCATGCTGCCTCAGCAGGTGATCCGCCAGCACCAGGGCCACCATCGCCTCCACCATCGGCACCGCCCGCGGCAGCACACAGGGGTCGTGACGACCCTTGGCCGCCAGGGTGGTGGGGTTGCCCTCGGAGTCGATCGTTTGCTGCTCCTTGCGGATCGTGGCGGTGGGCTTGAAGGCCACCCGGATCACGATCGGCTCGCCGTTGCTGATGCCGCCTTGGATGCCGCCGGAGTTGTTGGTGGCGGTGCGCAGCGAGCCGTCGCTGGTGGCCAGGAAAGCGTCGTTGTGCTCGCTACCCCTGAGCAGGGTGCCGGCAAATCCCGAGCCGATCTCGAAGCCCTTGGTGGCGGGTAAAGACATCAGCGCCTTGGCCAGATCCGCCTCCAACTTGTCGAACACCGGCATCCCCAGCCCCACCGGCGGATTGCGCACCACGCACTCGATTACTCCGCCGCAGGAATCCCCCTCGCGACCGATCGTTTCGATCCGCTCGATCATGCGCTCCGCCGTGGCTTGGTCGGGGCAGCGCACGATGTTGGCTTCCACGTCGTCGCGAGTCACCCGCTCGCCATCCACCAACGTCTCAATGTCGTGGATGCGCCGCACCCAGGCGACCACCTCGGTGCCGTTGGCGCGGGCCAACAGCTGACGGGCGATGGCGCCGGCCGCCACCCGGCCGATCGTCTCCCGCGCCGAGGCGCGGCCACCGCCGCTGCGGGCCTGGATGCCGTATTTGGCCTGGTAGGTGGCATCGGCGTGGGATGGGCGGAAGGCCACCGCCATCTCCTGGTAGTCCTGCGGGCGTTGATCCTTGTTGCGCACCAGCATCGCGATCGGCGTGCCGAGGGTGACGCCGTCGAGCAGGCCGCTGAGGATCTCCACTTGGTCGTCCTCCTTGCGGGGGGTGGTGATCTTGCTCTGGCCGGGCTTGCGGCGATCGAGGTCCGCCTGGATCGCCGCCAGATCCAGCTCCAGCCTTGGCGGGCAGCCGTCCACGATCACCCCCACCCCGCCGCCGTGGGATTCGCCGAAGCTGTGGATGCGGAAAAGGGTGCCGAAGCTGCTGCCCATGGGCGATCTGCGCTGGTCCGAGCCTACAAACCTGCCCCAGGGCCCAGGGGTACTTAGGTTCGGTCGGTCTGCAACGCCACAGCCGTGAGGAAGAGCGAGCGCGCTGCCCTGATCCAACAGCGCCTGGAGGAGCTCTATCCCGAAACGCCGGTGCCGCTGGATCACAGCGATGCCTTCACCCTGCTGGTGGCGGTGCTGCTCAGCGCCCAGTGCACTGACAAAAAGGTGAACGAGGTGACGCCGGCCCTGTTTGCGGCGGGGCCGGATCCGGCGGCGATGGCCGCCTTGAGCGAGGCCACGATCCTGGACCACATCCGTCAGCTGGGGCTGGCGCGCACCAAGGCGAAGCACGTGAAGCGGCTGGCCGAGCTGCTGCTGGAACGGCACGGCGGCGCGGTACCGGAGGGTTTTGCGGCACTGGAGGCACTGCCCGGCGTGGGTCACAAGACCGCTTCGGTGGTGATGGCCCAGGCCTTCGGCGTACCCGCCTTCCCGGTGGATACCCACATCCACCGCCTGGCCCAGCGCTGGGGCTTGAGCGGCGGCGAGAGCGTGGCCCGCACCGAAACCGATCTCAAGCGCCTGTTCCCGCGGCAGGCGTGGAACAAGCTGCACCTGCAGATCATCTTCTATGGCCGCGAGCACTGCAGCGCCCGAGGTTGCGATGGCACGGTGTGCCCCCTGTGCCGGGAGCTGTTTCCGACGCGCCGCAGGCCGGTGGCCTGCCGCCCGGCCTGAGCGGTGCTGGGCGAATCGACAGGTGCAATCTGAGTCCAGCCGCGAGACTCATATAACTGTATGAGAGCGCGTAATTTGCAAACTATCGCAATTCATTCGCTGCGATTGTGGTAAATTTCTTAATGACTCAATGCTTTTTTAGAAGATGACATTTCGCACAATCACCCCAAGATCAGCTCGCTTGGTCCCAGCAGGCCTAACTGTCGCCGCTGCAGTAGCCACAGCAACTGTACTTGAGCCGCGCAATGCCTTGGCTCAGGTTCAGATTAATAACATCAATACAACCACTTTTCCGACCAGTCCGACAAATGCTCGTTCTATTACAACCAACGGTAACTGGGTTGCCAAAACCTTCACAGTTGGCAGCTCTCCCCTGATTCTTCAGTCCTTAACGGCTGCACTTGCCCGAAGTACCGCAAACCAACCCGGAAGTTTTGCCATTGGTGTGTATGCCACTGCCACTGCCACTCCTGGTCCGATTCCAACGGGCAACCGACTTGCAGATGCTTCTTACAGTTGCTTAACTTGTTTTTCTCCCAGTGGCAATAGCAACTTTACTGGCGGTTTTACAAACCTCAGCAACACTGTTTCCGGAAATGGCGGACTGGGCACCCTTGGAGGTTTCACCTTCAATCCCAATACTACCTACTCTCTGGTATTCTCCAGAATCACTAACGGTGAACCCATAGCCTGGCGTAGCAGAAACAATATTGCCCCCTTTTACACAGACACCCCACCGTTGGTAACATTTAATAGTAGTGTTTCATTGCTTACTGGCACTAATCTTGGCACAACATCTTCGCCGATTTCCTTTACCGGTAGCTGGAGCAACCCGGCAACCTCCAATACTAACTGGCTCACCCTTAACTTTAGAACCGTTCCAGTCCCTGCACCAGCTTTTGCCGGTTTATCTTCTCTCTTCGGCATGATCAAATTCAGTCGTTGCCTTCGTCAACGGATCAAGATCGCAGCTGCAGCTTGATATTGCCATCAACTTCAACACAAGAGCAGGTCTATAGACCTGCTTTTTTTTGTCTCTTTTTGTCTGGTGTTGCTGCTATCGACTATGGTTCTTGGCTTCTGAAACCAGTTCAAATAGCAATAATCCATACAGCTTTCGTGCTCTGATCCAACTGCATCAGGAGGAAGCTGTACCCCGAAACACCGGTGCAGCTGCTGCTGGCTGGAATCTCTGTTGAGCGATGCTACATGACCGCCTCCGTAATGATGGAACAGGCCTTCGGGGTGCCGACCTTCCAGGATGCCGGCCTTCCGGTGCCACAGAAAGTAAATGCCGATGAGTTGTCGTTGGTTGAGGCGAAGGCTGGGCAATGCGATATAGCGATATTGAGCCGAAAGGCCACCAACAATGTTCACCCTGTTTTAATTGAAGTGCTTCAATTCATACATTAAAAAACCCCCTGCCTGAGCAGGGGGTTTGAAAATCCAGGAACTAGAAGGAAGGAATTAATCAGCCGATCGAAGGAGCGGTCAGCGCCACGGGGGTGGCGGTGGCAGCAGCCAGATCGAGGGGGAAGTTGTGAGCGTTGCGTTCGTGCATCACTTCCATGCCGAGGCCGGCACGGTTGAGCACATCAGCCCAGGTGTTGATCACGCGGCCTTGGCCGTCGAGGATCGACTGGTTGAAGTTGAAGCCATTCAGGTTGAAGGCCATGGTGCTGACGCCCAGGGCGGTGAACCAGATGCCGACAACGGGCCAGGCAGCCAGGAAAAAGTGCAGGCTACGGCTGTTGTTGAAAGAGGCGTATTGGAAGATGAGACGACCGAAGTAGCCATGGGCTGCAACGATGTTGTAGGTCTCTTCTTCTTGGCCGAACTTGTAG
>JBIKMU010000066.1:0-14052 GCA_044359075.1 Cyanobium sp.
GCGCAGGTCGGCGTCGGCGCGTCCGCCCAGGTCCAAGTTGAGGGCGAAGGGATAGACGCGCCCCCCCCTCTCGACCCAGCCCACCCACCAGCCGACCCCGGCGCCGGGGCCGTTCTGCCAGCCGGTCTTGGCATGGAGCACCCAACCCGCGCCCCGCTCCACCTCAGTGATGGCTGCCACAGCCCGCTGGGCAGGGATGGGGAATGGCAGCTGCCTGCGGGCCAGGCGATTCAGAAACAGGGTCTGCTCGACGGCGCTGATAGCCAGAGGGCCCCGCAGCCAGAAGCGATCGACCTGGGTGCCGATCTGCTCGTTGCCATAGCCCAGCTTGACCACCCCTTGGCGCATTCGTTCCAGGCCGATGCGCCTGGCCAGCTCCTGGAAGATGGGCACATTGGAAACCACCATGGCCTCCCGCAGGCCCATGTCCTTTTCCCAGGCGGGACTGAAGGGCGGATCATTGCTGCGATAGGGCAGCACCTCATCGACGCTGGCCACGGCCCCTACCGAAAGGCCGATCAGGGAATTGGCGATTTTGAAGGTGGAGGCGGGGGTGAAGCGGGTCTCGGCCCGGTGGCGGTCGTGGCCCCGCATCAGGCCCCGATCGGGATCGAACAGCATAAAAGTGCCTGACTTTGCAGCTCGGCGAAACAGGAGCTCCACGGCGGGCTCCTGCCGCCAGCGCGAGGCCCGTGCCGGAACTGGTGCGGGTCCATCCAGGCTCGACCCTGGCGGCAGCCCGGCAGGGGCCCCTGGGGCCTGGGCCGCTGGGGCAGGGGCCGGTGGGGCCGGAGACGCGAAAGGAGCCGCTGCCACGGCAGTAGTAACAAGGGCCGGCAACAACAGGGAAAGGCCCAGGGCAGCTGGGGAGGCCATGGTTGGGGGCGGTGGCCCCCAGCCTCTCAGCGGGAGCGGCCGCTGCAGCCGCAGGTGCACTCCCCGCCCTGACGGCACTTGCAATTGCCGTCGCAACCACAGCCGCAGGGGCAGGGAGTGGGAGCGGTGGGGCGACTGAGGGGAGTGGAACAGGAACAAGGGGAACTGGTCATCGGCAACTCCTTGGCTTTTGGGTGGAAATAGGGGGGAGAACCCAGGGGACCTCCCCCACAACGCCATGGTGCAGCCTCCTGTCAGCAGGAGAGTCGAGGGGGTCGGGGTACGGCTAACCGCCCTGGTCTCAGCGGTGGGGCAGCGGAGCTCCCAGGCCGATCTGGGCCAAGATCCCCTTCCCGCTGAAGGCCTCCACCAAAACGCCGATAACAAAGCCGAGCATGGCCAGGCGCCCATTCAGCAATTCGGACCGAGCAAAGAATCCCCAGCCGGCTTCCCGGCCCACAATCCTCATCTTGGGCTCCAGGGGTCGAGGGTCATCAAGGCGATCCTCTTCTGAACACCAGCCCTGGCCTTCCGATTCAGAGAAACTGCGACGGTCCAGATCTGTGGTGCTGTTGGTGTTATTGATCGGCCTGTTATCTGTGCTGGAGTTGTTGGCCATGGTTGGTCCGCGATGTTTTGTGATCTGGGAGAGATGACTCATGAACTTTCCCCTGCTTCAATCAAGGTAAGGCCATTAATCGATCTTTGCCATAGCGTGCACCTCGATGTCAAAACTGCGTCAGAACTCTATCAATCTTGTGCCATATTTAACACACAATTGATGGCATAGTCCATGGGCGGTTGGCAGGTTGGCGGCAATCAAACCTTCAGCAGGTTGGTTGCGATGGCGAACCACAAAATGACCCAACAGATCACGGCTGATCAGACACCCATCCCTACTGATGGCCACAACCGGCAACAGTGAGAAATTTGATCTTGACTGGGCCAGCCAGTCAGCAAAGGGTTCGCTCGCTCCCGCTTCTTGATGCTGAGATGGAGATTGGGATGGACATTGGGATGGACATTGTAGTGGTTCCATAGCCAGCCATCGCATACTGAACTCGACGTTAGGAGAAATTTATGAGAAACAGGCTAAGCGTTGATACTCAATGAACGGGGCAAAACGCATTTTTAACACTTTACTTGCGGCGGTCTTTCGGCTTGCTCAGAATGAACTTAGTTAAGATCTAAGCTGCATCAGGGCAACCAGTCCAAAAAGCACAAATAATCCGCCGCTGAGCTGATAAAGCAGCCGCTCATCCACGCGCCTGCCGATCAAGCGGCCGGCACTTACCGCCAGCCAGGTCACCAAAGCATGGCCGAGCAAGGTGCCAGCCAGCAGGCCAGCAAAGGAAAACCCCGGTGCGGTGGCCAGAAAAATCGTTGTGAATTGGGTGCGGTCTCCCAGTTCGG
Organism: Cyanobium sp.; assembly: GCA_044359075.1. Lineage (GTDB taxonomy): Bacteria > Cyanobacteriota > Cyanobacteriia > PCC-6307 > Cyanobiaceae > Cyanobium. Next base: position 2,290 of record JBIKMU010000066.1, read on the forward strand.
CAATGAAGACCAGCACAAAGGCATCCTGGATCACGGACCAGGCGCTACTCAGCGTCTGCCCTGATTCGGCGGCATTGATGGTCTGCTCGGCGTCCTTTTCTTCCTCATCGGCTTCATCGGCCGAGATCGATCGTGAATCGAGCAATAACTTGATACCGAAGCCCAGAAACAGCAGGGCCGCCAACAGCGGCAGGATGGCGGGCGGCAGCAACGTGCGCAGGCCATAACCCAGGCCCAGGGACAGCAGGGTGACCGCAACCAAGGCGGCGAAGGCACCGATGAACACCCAGCGGGGCCGATGGCGGGCCGCCAGGATCAAGGCCATGAAAAAGGTCTTGTCCCCCAGTTCGGCGAGGGTGATGGCCGAGAGGCTGGAGCCGAAGGCGGCCCAACCGGAATCGGTGGCAAGGAAAGGGGCAGGCATGGCCCCATGCTGCGCCAGGAGCAGTCCAGTCGTCGAGAAAAAAACCGGCAATTTCAGCGTCAACCTGCCATGGCCGGGCAAAACCTGACTCCTGTAAGGGCCAGGCGCAGCCTGCTGGGCAAGGGTCCAGGGCAGGGCACTGGGACCTTGGCCATAGCCAAGGCCGTAGACGCTGGCAGCAATCAGCGGCAGCTGGCTGTGGGCTGGGCAGTGGGCTAGGCGAGTGGGCTGGCCGCAAAGCGATCGAGCTGCATCACTTTGGTCCAGGCCGAAACGAAATCCGCCACAAACCGCTCTGAGGCATCGCTTTGGGCATAAAACTCCGCCAAAGCCCGCAGTTGGGAGTTGGAGCCAAACACCAGATCGACGCGGCTGGCGATGCCCTTGAGGGCGCCGCTGCTGCGGTCCCGTCCCTCGAAGCTGGTGGCGGCTGCGGAGGTGGGGGCCCAGACCGTGCCCATGTCGAGCAGATGCAGGAAGAAATCGTTGCTGAGGGTGCCAACCCGATTTGTCCAGACCCCATGGCCCGCGGCATCGCTGCTGACGCCAAGGACGCGCAGGCCGCCGACGAGGACCGTCATTTCAGGGGCACTGAGGGTGAGCAGCTGGGCCTTGTCCAGCAGCAGCTGCTCCGCCGCAACCGCAAAGTCCTGTTTTTGATAGTTGCGGAAGCCATCGGCCAGCGGTTCGAGCACGGCAAAGGATTGGATGTCGGTTTGTTCCTGGGAGGCGTCGGTGCGACCCGGAGAGAAGGGCACCTCGATGTTGTGGCCGCCGGCCTGGGCCGCGGCTTCGACGGCAGCGTTGCCTGCCAGCACGATCAGGTCGGCGATGGAAACCTTTTTGCCGCCGCTGGCATTGCTGTTGAACTGTTGCTGAATCGCCGTGAGCACGCCGAGCACCTTGGCCAATTGGGCCGGCTGGTTGGCGGGCCAGTCCTTTTGCGGCGCCAGACGCAGCCGGGCCCCATTGGCACCGCCCCTTTTGTCCGAACCGCGGAAGGTGGAGGCCGATGCCCAGGCGGTGGCAACGAGTTCGCCAATCGAGAGGGGTGAAGCCAATACCTTGGCCTTGAGATCGGCGATTTCCGGCGCCTCGATCAGGGGATGGTCGACGGGGGGAATGGGGTCTTGCCAGATCAGCTCTTCGGCTGGGACATCGGGACCTAGATAGAGAACTTTGGGGCCCATATCGCGGTGCGTCAACTTGAACCAAGCCCTGGCAAAAGTATCGGCCAGGGCCTGCTGATCCTGATGGAAGCGGCGCGAGATGGGTTCGTAGAGGGGATCAAAGCGCAGGGAAAGATCGGCCGTGGTCATCATCGGCCGATGCTTGATGGCGGGGTTGTGGGCATCGGGAATCATGTGCTCTTCCCTGACATCTTTGGCTAGCCATTGCCAGGCACCGGCTGGACTTTTTACCAATTCCCATTCATAGGTGAAAAGCATTTCGAAATAACCCTGATCCCAGGTGGTGGGGTTTGGTTTCCAAGCCCCTTCAATGCCACTGGTGATGGTATCGATACCTTTGCCGCTGCCGAAACTGTTGTGCCAGCCCAGGCCCTGCTCGTGTAAGGGAGCTCCTTCGGGGGCGGGACCCACCAAGGCTGGATCGCCGGCGCCGTGGGCCTTGCCAAAGGTATGGCCGCCGGCAACGAGGGCGACGGTTTCTTCGTCGTTCATGGCCATGCGGGCAAAGGTTTCGCGCACATCCCGGCCGGAAGCGACGGGATCAGGTTTGCCATTGGGGCCTTCGGGGTTGACATAGATCAGGCCCATCTGCACGGCGGCCAGGGGGCTTTCCAGTTGACGGTCGCCGCTATAACGATCATCACCAAGCCAGGTCTTTTCGTTACCCCAGTAGATGTCTTCTTCCGGTTGCCAGAGATCGACACGGCCGCCCCCAAAGCCAAAGGTCTTGAAGCCCATGGATTCGAGGGCGCAATTGCCCGCGAGAATAATCAGATCAGCCCAGGAAATCCTGTTGCCATATTTTTGCTTAATCGGCCAGAGCAGGCGTCGCGCCTTGTCGAGGTTGCCGTTGTCGGGCCAACTGTTGATCGGTGCCAGTCTCTGGTTACCGCCACCGGCCCCACCTCGACCATCGGCGGTGCGGTAGGTGCCGGCACTATGCCAAGCCATACGGATAAACAGGCCGCCATAATGGCCCCAGTCTGCCGGCCACCAATCCTGGGAATCAGTCATCAAGGCATACAGATCTTGCTTAAGTGCCTGGAGATCGAGCTTATTAAATTCTTCGGCGTAATTAAATTCAGCCCCCAGCGGATTGGCTGCCGGAGAGTGCTGATGCAGAAGATTAAGGTTGAGTTGGTTAGGCCACCAATCGTGATTTGAGGTCCCCCGTTCCGCCGTCACTCGGCCCGCATTGCCCATGAACGGGCATTTACCGAGATCGGTCATGGGGACTCCTTGGAGATTAGGGAGGGGACGCTGATCTTAAACACCAGGCATGCCAAGGGAATGGCGCAGGAATGCAGGTGACGGGTTGTCGGTGTCCGCAGACTTTAGATACTCCAGAACATCGCTATCGCTGAGCTGGGGGAAGTGTTGGTACCAAAGGCCCACGCAGCTAAGGTTCGCGACATAGGCTAGGGCTTCAAGCCGATCCAGCAGAGGGACCAGCTCTTGCGCCACGCTGCTGTCGATAACTGGAATGGCCAGGCTGAGGGACGCGGCATCGACCTTGCCAAGGGACACGAGGGCCGCCTTGGCCGTCATACCCGTGGCGATGCCATCGTCCACCACAATCAGGTGGCGGTTGCGGAGCTGCTCGGGCGCAGGGTCACCAAAGAGCTGCTGACGCCGTGCCATTTCCTTTTGTTGGCACTGGAGCCAGCCATGCCGGGCCGCCATGGCCGCCCACTGGCCCGCTTGCTCACCGTCACGCCACACCATGGTGCCACCGGCGGCGATGGCCCCGATTGCCACTTCGCTTTGGGCTGGATCGGCAATTTTGCGCACCGACCAGGTTGCCAGAGGGAGGTGCAGTTGGCTGGCCATCGCCGCCGCCACCGGCACTCCCCCCCGGGGCAAGGCCAGTAACAGGGTATTGGCGCTGATCCCATCTCCTTTGCTGAAGACCTCAGCCAAGGCAAGGCCGGCGGCATAGCGGTTGACCCAAAGGGGATAGGGAGGTTGCATCGAACCTGAGAGCTATTCCACCGGCACCTGCACGGCGCTGGCCGAGGGTGCGGATGCTTTTTTGGGAATGGTCACGGTGAGCTGGCCTTCCTGGGCGGCCGCCTTGAGGGCGGCGGCATCGGCGTCATCGGGGAGGGTGAAGCTGCGGATGAAGCTGCCATAGAACCGCTCAACCCGATGAAAATGCTTGTTCTCTTCTTCTTGCTCCTGTTTGCGTTCGCCTTGAATTGTAAGTACATCATTGTCAACGGTTATCTTGATGTCTTCTTTAGCCACTCCAGGAATGTCGGCTTTGACCAGGTATTGACCGTCATTCTCACTGATATCAACCCGGGGATGCCAATCACCCACTCCCAATAATTGGCCGGTGCGAATGGTCGGTCTCGGCCAGGAGCGGCCAAATAACTCTTCGATTTCTTTAAGTGGTTCCCAGCGAATGAGGGCCATGGTGAGTGGGGTGCAACTGCATTTTTATCCTAGGGAAAGCACGGGAATCGCCAAGATTGATTGCACCTTTTTGGCATTATTACCCAGGAGTGTAATGTAACACGCTTGCAACAGTCAACGGGCCAGCAATTTTAAACCTACCATAGATTTTATTTCAAATCAATTTACAAAAAAAGCCAACTCCTTGAACCAGGCAAGGAGTTGACGGATTAAAGTGAGTGCATATTATATGGACTTTCTTGAATCGGCAATAAGATGGCGTAACCTACGGCTGCAAGTGTAGGCCGCTCCCAGTGAGGGCCTCAGCGCCAGAAGTAGCCTTATCTCACGAAGTAAAAGAGGGCCAGGGACACCCCGACGATTACCACTAAGATGCGCAGGGTATCGGGATTGACCTTGCCGGCCAGCCTGCCGCCCAACGCTCCTCCGACAAGGGCGCCGCCGGCCATCAGGGCGGCCCCCCCCCAGTGCACCTGGCCGGAGCCGATAAACACACAGGCTGCGGTGCTATTGCTGGCCAGCGAAAGGGCCTGCTTGAGACCATTTAGGCGGGTGATTGTGTCTTCCAGGGTCAGGGCCAGCACCGCCAGCAGGATTACGCCGAGGCCCGCTCCGAAGTAGCCCCCGTAGATTGATGCCAACAGGATTGGCAGAATCGCCTGACTTTCAGAGGGAATCTTGCGGCCTTGGCACTGCTGCCGCTGCACGATCCAGCGGCGCAGGGGTGGCTGGGCCCAGAGCAGGCCGGAACCAAGCAACAGCAGCCAGGGCACCAGGCTGTAGAAGAGCCTTTCACTGGTGTGGAGCAACAACAGGGCTCCAACCAAGCCGCCCAGGCCGGCAGCCGGCAGCAGGGTGACCAGGCGACTGGCCTGGCCCCGCAACTGCTGACGTTGGCCCACAGTGGCACCCAGGTAGCCCGGGGTGAGGGCCACGGTGTTGGTGAGATTGGCCACCAGGGCCGGCAGGCCGGCGGCGGTGAGGGCCGGAAAGCTGAGCAGTGAGCCGCCGCCAGCCAGGGCGTTGACGAGCCCGGCCGCCAGGGCGGCAGCACCCAACCCGATGGCGTTCGTCGGGTTGATCAGCACAGGTCCAAAGGTTGGGATCGCCTTATCTTCCAGCCTGAGGGGTAGTTTCGTTGCTGCTTGAGGTATTGCTCTATGCACCTGCAGCCAGTAATTCCCCCTCCAATAAAAGATTGAATTGCAGCAGATCCTGGTCACTGAGTTGCTGGCGGCTCGACACCTGCAGCTGACTTTCTAAAAATTGCCGGGCCCGCTCCCTTGGCCATCCCAGTTGCCTGAGTAGGGCATCACACTGGCTGAGCAGGTCCTGGCGGCGCATCGGCACGGCGGCGGTGGCCGGATCGGCGGGGACATTGAGGGCTTCAACGGCCCGCAGATAGGCCAGCAGATCGGCATAGCTGGTGAGGCGGTTGCGACTGGGATGGCCAAAGGCCCGCTGCAGATACACCTCCTCCTCGGCTCGCCCCCACTGCAACCGCTGCAGCTCCCGATCGAGGTGCTGCAACTCGCTGCTCCAATCTTCGGGGTCGGCAGGGGGCTCCGCCGCAGGCTCAGGCGCAGGCGCAATCGCAGGCTCCTCCGCAGGCGCGGGCACGAACGCAGGCGCAGGCGCGAGCGCGGCGGCGGCGGCGGGCTCGGGGGGGGCGGCGATTGGGGCGGGGGGGGGCGAGGGGCCCCCGCCGGGAGGTGCCGCCGGGTGCTCCGTGGGGCCCCTGGCTGCTGACTCGGGCTGCGGCTGGTGGGGGGTGGCGCTGGCGCTGGCTGCGGCGGCAGGCGCGCTCTGGTTATTGGCCGCAATTGGGGCCGAAATGGCGGCGGCGGCGCTGGCTGGGGGCACCTGCACTGGGGTGGCGGCAACGGCCGAACCACCCGCAGCCTCTGAGGGTGGCGCGGCGGCTAGCCGGGCCATCAGGCGCTGCAGGGCACGATCTTCGGCGGCTTCGGCATCTGGGGCCTCCCCCAGGGCGCTGCCCAGCAATTGCTCTCCGGCATAGGCGCTGACATGGACAACCCGCACCTGGCCGTCGGCATAGACCAGCTGAACCCGTACTTCCATTGACATCGCCCCTCCGCAGGCCTCCCTAGAGTGCCTCTTTGACGCTCCGTTGCCGAGCGAGCTGCCCTGCGATGGAAGCGGAATCGATGCCCTCCCTGACGCCCCTGATTGAGGGGGCGGATCAATGGGGCGAAATGGTGCTGCTGCTGCCCCTGCTGGTGGCCCTGGAATGCGTGCTGTCCGCCGATAACGCCATTGCCCTGGCGGCGATCGCCCGCCAATTGCACGATCCGGCCAGCCAGCGCCAGGCCCTTAATTTTGGCTTGCTGTTTGCCCTGGTGTTGCGGCTGGCCTTGATCGTGGCTGCCCGCTGGGTGCTGGCCTTCTGGCCCCTGCAACTGCTGGCCGCCCTCTATCTCTTGTGGCTGGCGGGTCGCCAATTACTGCCCTCCCTGAAGGCGGTCTTGGGGTTCCAAGCCACCGCCGAGATCGCCGAAACCGCAGGGGCTGGCTCCCTAGATCCCAACCTGAACCCCCAGTCCTTCCAAACCCCAGGAGCGGAATCGCCAGGAGCGGAATCTGGCCTTGCCGCCACTGCCGGATCAGCCCCGGCCGCCAAGGCCGGAGCGGCTGGGGCCTCCTTGACAGCGGTGGTGGCCACCCTGGCCTTCACCGATCTGGCCTTCTCTTTAGACAGTGTGGCGGCGGCGGTGGCCGTCACCGATCGCTTGCCCCTGGTGATCGCCGGCGGCGTGATTGGCGTGATCGCCCTGCGGCTGACCGCCGAACTGTTCATCCGCTGGCTGGATGTCTACCGCCACCTGGAAAATGCCGGTTACCTGGCGGTGGCCCTGGTGGGTCTGCGGCTGCTATTGCGCCTGATGTATCCCGATGTGGAGTTGCCGGAGTGGAGCCTGCTGGCGGCCGTGGGCGCCCTGTTCGCCTGGGGTTTCTCCAGCCGCCTGCCCGAAGCGGTTCCCGCCAGCGACCCTGAGTCCTGAGCGATGCGGGTCGAAATTCGCCAGATCGACAGCGACCGGTTGCTTGAGCAGATAGAGGTTGAGGCGTTGGCCGACATCCCCCAACCGGGTCGCTGGTTGGTGCTGGGCGACCGCAGCTTTCTAGTGCTGCAGCGCCGCCACCGCTACCGACTGCGCAACGGCATCTACGAGTTGGCATCAATGGCCCTGCAGGTGAAGACCCAGCGCCAGCCCGCCGATGCCCGCTGGTGGCAAGGGGGTTGGGTGATCGGCGACCCCAGTTGCACCTACAACGCCCGCACCCCCCTGCTGCGCTGCGCCGTGCTGCCGGAGGGCCCCTGCGAACGCTGCGCCCACTACAGCCGCGCCTGATCTAGCTCCCTTGGACGGGCTGGGAGCGCACTAAAAAGCAGCATTTGAAAAGCCGCTCCCTGACGATCCGCCTGGAAGACAACCTGGAGCAGGAGCCACAGGCCGCCTGTGCTGAAACCGGTCGCTCCCGCGGCGAGATCGTGCGGGACGCCCGGCGCCGGCAGCTGCGGCTGATGCGCTTTGAGCGGTTGCGTTGCCAAGCCCTGCCCTGCGGCGAGGCCGCTGGCTGGCTAAATGATGACGACGTGTTCACGGCCATCTCCTGAACTGCCCCCAACTGTTGAGCGGCGTGCGGGCAAGCGATGTGCGGGTTTGCTTCGACACCAACGTGCTGGTGAGTGCCTTTCTGGCCCGAGGCCTCTGCGCCGACCTCCTGCGGCTGGTGCTGCGTGAACACAGCCTGGTGAGCAGCGAGGTGGTGTTGGCGGAGCTGCGCGACGTGCTCGGCCGCAAGGGCAAGCTGCCGCCCGCCCAGATTGGGGCGGTTGAAATCTTCCTGCGCGCTCAACCCATCGCCCCGAGCCCAGAGCAAACCCTGCTACTCGGATTGGTCGATGCGGACCATGAATGGGTGCTGGCCAGCGCCGTGCTTGCCGAGGCCGACCTCTTGGTCAGCGGCGATCAAGGCGTCCTGGTCTGCACCATGCCGCCCCTGCCTCTGCTGACTCCACGGGCCTGCTGGCAGCATCTGCGCGGGCCTGGCTGATGGCGTGGGCGGAAGGAATGTTGCAAGGAGCAAGGGCTATCGCAGTTGTCCGGCAGGCGGAAGCCGGTGGAGCTGTCGAAGGCCTTCCAGCCGCCTGTGGCACGGGCCCAGGTCTTGATCTGAAAAGAGAGTTCAGCGTTGCGGGCGCCGGTATCGCTGCGGGTGGGGGTCATGCAGATCAGGGAACCAGCGGCGGCCAGCTCCAGCACGGCGTCGGGATTGGCCTGGCACAGCTCGGCGAACTGCTCGGGGATGAGCCGCAGGCTGCCGCTGAGCAGCAGCGGCAGGGTGATGGACCCGAAGGGCTGCTCCGGACGCAGCAGCCCGGGGCAGGCCGGCGTGGAGGCGGGCGGCGCTTCGGGACTGGCTGGGGCGAGCATGGGCCCGGCGAGCGTGCTTGGTTTCAGGCCAAGGGCGATGCCGGCGGGTGAGGGCGACGGCCCGCTTGGACGATTTGAACTTGTGCTCGGAGCGAATGGATCAAGCCCTGGCATTCAGACAAGCTTTCGTCACTCTCCGGCTGGCGACCATGTCGGCCCGCTGACCCGCCGGCTCTCGACCATGGCGGCTCGGGAGTGCCCGTTGTGCGGCCCGTGCTGAGCCTGGTTCTGGGGCTGCAGCTGCCGATTGCCAGCGACAATGATGCGCTGGCTGCTGCCGCCTGGGCAGCTGGGGAGGCTGCCCGCTGGCGACTGACGCTGACAGCCTCGCTCGCAGGGCCCGACTGAGGGTACACGAAACCCAACAAATTTACCGCAGGGACGAGCAATTTGGTATTGTAAACTACGCCGCCCCCCAAAAAAATCCCCTACCTTCTCGCCTGGACAAGTGCAGTGGATATCGCTGCTTGTTCTTACTTCAATACTTACCTGCATGAATTACCCCATGCCTTCACCCTCGCGATCGGCCAGCATCAGCAGCTGTAAACCCTTCGGCAAGCAAGCTGGCCTGGTCAGCGTGCTGGCACCGCTTGCCCTTGCCGGCGCAACCCTTGGCCTTGCCGCGAACCCCGCCCAAGCCATCACTCTCTTTGCTGGCCCCTACGCCCCGGCCAACTGGACTCAAAGCATTGGTGGCGACGGGTCGATCAACACTGGCTTCGCCCCAGGCAGCATCACGCTGAATGGCTCGGATGATTATTCAGGGTACAAAAACGTAGATTTCACCATTGCAGCACCAGCATCTGGAACCGTGAGCTTTGACTGGAGCTATAGTTCTTCTGATTCTGATGGTCCCGAATATGATCCGTTTGGTTATCTATTAAATGGGAGCTTTGCTCAGCTAACCGATAGTGCAGGAAGCAGTGATCAATCTGGTACGGCATCTTTTTCTGTGCTAGCGGGAGATGTCTTTGGCTTCAGGCAGAATTCTGATGATTCACAGTATGGCGGCGCTTCCACCACCATCAGCTACTTCAATGGGCCGACCCCTGTCCCTGTCCCTGTCCCCGGCCCACTGCCCCTGCTCGGGGCCGGTGCAGCTTGGGGCTGGAGCCGCCGACTGCGCCACCGTCTCGATGGCCCTTTGATCACACCACCCCAGACCTGATTGCGGCCCTGATTCCCATGCCAGCCCTGCCATTAGCAGGGCTTTTTTACTGCCGCTCTAGTCGGCGATTGCCTTTTCTGAGTTCTGCCCCTGAGGGCTTTCCTGCCCCCAGCTCCGGTAGGCCAAGTTTGAACCCAATGCTGGCCCCATTCTCCCCTTGGATGCGCTGGAGGGTGCATTGCCTGGAGGTAGCTGGAATCACCTTTGCGGTGCAGTGATCGCGCCCATCCGCCGGCTCTGCGGCGAGCGGCCATGACTCTTGGCAGGGGCCGCAACGTTGCTCCAGTCACAGCGGCAAGCCTGCCGATGCCCAAGCCGCCCGATCCCCCCAGCCCGGCCGAGGATCGACGCTTGCGGGCCGACCTGGTGGCCGGAGGCGCAGCCGCCCTGGTGGTGTTGGACAGCGTTTGAGCTGGTGGCGGTCTGCCCGGCCGCAGCAGCAACCGGCTTGACATCAACAACCGGCTGGACCTCAGAGGGCCAGGGGCGGTCCAGAGCTGCCGCACGACAGCCTGAAGGCATCCATCAGCGTGGTGCCTGATCGCTGCTGAGGCCTCCCCCGGTGCTGAGCAACTCAGCCTCGAGGCCCAGCTGTTGGGCGGCCACCACAAACGGCGCGTCCAGACTGCAGAGGATGGCGCCAGGGCCGCTGGCGATCGCCAGGTGCAGGGCATCGCCTGCCCGCAGGCCCGTCCTCCAACCCCGCAGGCAGGCATTGGCATTGCGGAAGTCCTGTGCTTCCAGCTCTAGCTCCATCAACGCCGGCGACAGGCCGCGCTCGAATCCCAGAAGCACCGCTTCGGCCTGAGACGTGCTCAGGGCGTTGGTGCGCACCTTGAGGCCGAGGGCGGAGTGGAGCTCGGTGACGCTCCAGGAGCTGATCGCCAGCGGTGCTCGGGCTTGTTCGAGAAAAGCAGCCGCTGTGGCCGAGTGCGCTTCCGGCAGCAGAACCGCCAGCAGCACACAGGTGTCGAGGTAGAGCATCAGACGCGGGACCCGCGGAGCATTCGCTGGGTTTCCACGCCACTGCTGTCCTGTTCGGGCAACCCGTCACGCAGGGCCTGGAGCTGGGGCAGCAGATCACGCACGCCACAGCGGGGCACCAGCTCGGCGATCGGCTTGCCGCGACGCGTGATCACAACGGTCTGGCCTGCCTCCACCGCATCCAAAAGGCTGGAGAGCTGGCTCTTGGCCTGCGCGACCGTCACCTGCGCCATGGTTGTTGACCATCTGGATGACCAACTCTAGGGCGGACCTTGATGGATCAACAGGGCAGGGGCAGGGCCTTGCAAGCCCTGGCGGACTGGCGGGATCAGCCCGTGGATTTCATGGACCTCGAAGGGGACAGTTCACGCTTTTATCCAGCTTCGGCATGTCTGGTCTGCGGTCCTATCGTGGGTTGTGACGCTGCGGCAAGTCTGCCCATGCCCAAGCCGCCCGATCCCCCCAGCCCGGCCGAGCTTGACGACCTGCTCAGGCCCCTGGCTACGCAGCTGATCTGGTGGCAACCGGCTGACGTTTCGCTGCGCAACCCCGATCGGGTGATCGCTCAAGTGCTTGATCTCGGCACGTTCGAGGCTGGCCAGAGGCTGCGCCAGGTGCTCGGCGACCGGCGCCTGGCCCAGGTGCTGCAACGGGCCGAGGCGGGCTGGTTCTCGCCTCGCTCCTGGAACTATTGGCAACAGAAACTCGGCCTGGCCCGCTCAGGCGCCGTGCCACCGCTGCCTCGGCGCCACTTCGGGGTTCGTGATGGCGGTGATCACGCCGCGGATTGAGCTTCCTAACCCCCCACCTTGAAATCCTGCCTGAGCGGCAGCAGCGGCTCTGGCCCTCGCTGGCAGGCCTGGCCGGAGTTGGCTTTGTGCTCTATGGCGGTACCGCCATCGCCTTGCGCTACGGCCATCGGGTGTCGGTGGATTTCGATTTCTTCTCCGACCGGCCCCTGAATCGCCAACGCCTTAGCCGAGCGCTGCCCTGGGTGAACGCGGCCCTGGTGCTGCAGGATCAACCCTAAACACTCACGCTGCTTATCTCTGGCGACCAGGTGCAGACCGGCGTGAAGGTGTCGTTCTTTGGTGGCCTGACGATCGGCCTAGGAGCCTG
>JBIKMU010000027.1:0-43333 GCA_044359075.1 Cyanobium sp.
ACTCCGATGACCACAAGAATGGGGAATTCGGATTGTGGTTGCACAGGGTTGGCATTCAAGCACCATGTGATCACTGCCTTCACGCCGGCAACGCCTCATCGCCCGGAGGGCCTGATGGTGGCTGGGTAGCATCTCATGGCCATGGGTCTTTTCCAGGTCCTGCTGGTAATGATCAATGACTTGTGAAAGGAGAATCATGGCTGATCCTCCCAGCGCAGAACAAATCCTTCCAACAACACCTGCAGGCGGTCAGCAGTGTGATCACGACAGGTCTTGGTGATATGGGCATATCGGGCTGTGGTTTTACTGTCCTCATGACCCATTAAATCCTGAATCAGCCTCATATCCATTCCCAGTTCTAGAAGATGGGTCGCGTAGGCATGGCGCAACGATCGAATCGTTAGTCGCTTTTGAATACGGCTTTCCCGCAGGGTGGCTCGGAATGCCGCCTGGACAGAGCTTGCATCCATGCTGACCCCAAGGCGACTGTTGCATTCAGCATCAAAGACGGGGCTTGGAAACAACAGTCTGGGATGTCGATGAGTCTTCCAGAATCGACGCAACGCTTGGAGTGTCAGTTCGGGCAAAACGACGTAGCGATCCTTGCCGCCTTTGCTGTTACGAATATGAACCCTGTGTTGGCTTGCATCGACATCATTAACCTCGAGCTTGAGTCCTTCAGTGGTCCTCAAGCCCAGGCTATAAACAACAAGCAGGAAGATGCGGAAGCGTAGTTTTCTGACAGAGTTGATTATGTGGTGAACTTCTTCTCTAGTGGGGATGTCAGGAAGTGACTTTGGGCTTCTCTGCCTGATGATTGTGCCCCATTTAACCTCTCGATTCAGGACGTGGCGATAGAGAAAGACGAGGCTGGCAACTTGCACATTGACAGTGTTTGGTGCATAGCGACTCAACATCCAGGCAAAATAGCTCTTCAGCTCATCCGCACTCAGGTTATCTGGGCATCGGTTGAAATGTTTCGCTGCTTTCCATAAGTACTGGCGATAGGTTTCTATCGTTCGTTCTCGCATTCTTTGTAAGCGTAGAGCCTGGTCGTAAGCATCAAGCAACTGCTTGAACTTCTCAAGTTCTTCTGCATTCATGGGAACATCCTCCTGTGGGAGCAATCGGGACATGAGCTGCAATCAGACGTTTCGCTGAATGCACTTGCTTCAGTGTCTTGATTGACCCAACCGCCCAACTGTTCAGCCAGGCCTAGTCAGAGAAAACTTCTGCTTGTATTAAGGCGTGTTGCCTAGGGCCCTGTCCCCCGTTGGCAGTTGCCTATGCTAAATTCATGAAATCTGCCGCGCAGCGGCTTGGTCCAACAGGTCTTAGGCGGATCCGCATAATATCCCCTTCCACGGCATTTTGCCACCTAAAAGCGGGAGCCAAGCGGTAGGACCCCATGAGATCGCTTGCGATGACAAGTAATCCCCATTAGTCGTAACCATTCCAGGTTTGATGGGCGGATCCGCCTATAAGGGTTCGCCGTGTTACAAAAGATCAGCAGAGCTGCACACGCCCAGCGGTCCTCGGTTAAGCAAATGATTGTAGATCATTTTGGTTTTTATATCGCTGAGCCCGAGCAATTCCTTAATAGTGCGTATATCTAGACGGCGTTTTGAATCATGCTGGGATCAAGGTGATGGCGCCCCTGCTTCACCGGTGCATGGGCATACTTCCGCCCCAAGGCGTGGGGAAAGCTGAAGTTTCTCTCCCACTAGCGAAGGCAACGTCGTGCGCCGATCCGCCTCGGGAAACGAGTGTTGTACCTGTCACCCCCCCCTGCCCTCAAACCCCAAATACCCTCGCCCCAAGCGCGCCGCCCCCCCGCTCCTGGGCGATAGTGAAATCTGCGGCCGCCTTATTGATGCCCGATTCCAGCGCCCTGGTGCTCCCCCTGGAAGCCGTGGGCCTTGAGGCCATCGATGCGGTGGGCGGCAAGAATGCCTCCCTTGGTGAGATGCTGCGCGCCCTGGCGGCTGAGGGGGTGCGCGTGCCCGGTGGTTTTGCCCTCACCGCCAGCGCCTATCGGTTGCTGCTCAGTCGTGATGGCCTTGGCGATCGGCTGGAGACGATCCTCTCTGGCCTTGATGCCAACAACCTGGAGCAATTGCAGCGGGTGGGATTGGCGGCCCGGCAATTGCTGCTGGCGGCTTCTCTGCCGCCAGAGCTGGAGGCAGCGCTATTGACGGCCTATCGCGGCCTGGTGGGGCCTGGCGAAGAGCCGGCCGCCGTAGCGGTGCGCTCCAGTGCCACCGCCGAAGATCTGCCGGAGGCCAGCTTTGCCGGCCAGCAAGACACCTTTTTGCATATCCAGGGCGAAGCCCAGCTGTTGGCGGCCACCCGCCGTTGCTATGCCTCCCTGTTCACCGATCGCGCCCTCTCCTACCGGCAACACAACGGCTTTGGCCACCTGGCGGTGGCCCTCTCGATTGGGGTGCAACGGATGGTGCTTGCCGATCGGGCCTGCTCCGGGGTGATGTTCAGCCTCGACACCGAAAGCGGCTTCCGGGACACGGTGCTGCTCAGTGCCGCCTACGGCCTGGGCGAAAACGTGGTGCAGGGGGTTGTTAATCCTGATGAACTGTTGATTTTCAAGCCCACCTTGGCCCTGGGTTTTGATCCGATCTTGAGCCGGCGCCTGGGCAGCAAGGAGCAGCGACTGGTTCATCAAGGCGCCAATGCCCCTAGCGCAACCGCCCTTGGCGGCACCGCCATTAGCGGCAGCGCCCTGGTTAACGAACCCGTGCCCCTGGACGAGCAGCGGCGCTTTGCCCTCAGCGATGCCGAGGCCCTGCAGCTGGCCCGCTGGGCCTGCCGCATCGAGGCGCACTACAGCGCCGTGCGGGGATTGCCTACACCGATGGATATCGAATGGGCCAAGGATGGGCCCAGCGGTGAGTTGTTCATCCTCCAGGCCCGGCCCGAAACGGTCCGTTCGCGCCAGTCCACCGCCGTATTGCGCAGCTGGCATCTCGATGGGCCGCCGCCACCGCCCCTGGTGACGGGGCGGGCGATTGGGACCTCGGTGAGCAGCGGCCGGGCCCGGTTGATCCGCGATCCGGGCGAGATTCAGCGCTTCGCCGCCGGTGACGTGCTGGTGACCAGCCGCACCGATCCCGATTGGGAGCCGATTCTCAAGCTCGCCAGTGGCGTGGTCACCGACCAAGGCGGCCGCACCTGCCACGCCGCCATCATTGCCCGTGAGATGGGCATCACCGCCATCGTCGGCAGCGGCGACGGCAGCCAGCGCATCGTCGATGGTGAGCCGATCACGGTGAGCTGTTGCGACGGCGACGAGGGCCATGTTTATCCCGGCGCTTTGCCCTTCCATGTCGATCAGCAATCGCTGCTGGAGCTGCCCCCCACCCGCACCCGCCTGATGATCAACGTGGGCAATCCGGAGGAAGCCTTCAAGCTGGCGGCGATTCCCTGCGAAGGGGTGGGGCTGGCCCGGCTGGAATTCATCATCGCCAACCACATCCGCATCCACCCCCTGGCGCTGCTCGAACCCCAGCGGGTGCAGGATCCCGCGGCGCAAGCCGCCATCGCCGAGCTCACCCGCGGCTATGACCAGCCGGCGGATTACTACGTCGATCGTCTGCGCGAGGGGATGGCGCGCATCGCCGCCGCTTTTTATCCACGCCCGGTGACGTTGCGCTTCTCCGATTTCAAGAGCAACGAATATGCCCGCCTGCTGGGGGGGGCCGCCTTCGAGCCCCAGGAGGAAAATCCAATGCTGGGCTGGCGGGGCGCTTCGCGCTACTACGCCCCGGCGTTTCGGGAAGCCTTTGCCCTCGAATGTCTTGCCCTGCGCCAGGTGCGCCAGGAGATGGGCCTGACCAATGTGATTCCGATGGTGCCCTTCTGCCGCACGCCCGAAGAGGGCGACCGGGTGTTGGCCGAAATGGCCCGAAATGGCCTGGTGCGGGGCGAAAACGGTCTGCAGGTGTATGTGATGTGCGAACTGCCCAGCAATGTCATCGGTGCCGAGGCCTTCGCCGAGCGTTTTGATGGTTTTTCGATCGGCTCCAATGACCTCACCCAGCTCACCTTGGGACTGGATCGCGATTCAGCCCTGGTCGCCGATTTGTTTGACGAACGCCACCCCACGGTCAAAGAAATGATCAGCTTGGCGATCCGCACAGCCCATCGCTGCGGCCGACCGATCGGCCTATGCGGCCAGGCCCCCAGCGATTACCCCGATTTCGCCCGCTTTCTGGTGCAGGAGGGCATTGACAGCATCAGCCTCAACCCCGATGCGCTGGTCGCCACCCGCTTGACGATTGCGCAGCTGGAGGCTGAGCTGGCCGCTCATCCGTAGCAGCAGCAGGCCTTGGGCGCCGACTCGGCCGATCGAAAGCAGCGCTAATCCGATACAAAGAGGGCAGTGGAGCGGACCCATGGGCCGAAACCTGGCGGATAGCGTTATCTCCACGATGGCACCGGAACGGCTTGGCTGCCTCACTTCCTCACGATGCCGCATCTAAGTGAACGTCTAAGCGAACTAAAACTGCCCCTGGAGCATTCGCCAGCGGATCTGGAAGCGGCAATTTTGCGCCGCTTGCAGCTACCCGCCGCCAGCCTCGTTGGCTACACCTTGGTCAAACGCAGTATTGATGCCCGCCGCCGTGGGGCGATTCAAGTGGTCTATTGCCTGGATCTGGAACTGAAACTGCAGGAGAAGGAGCAGCGGCGGCTGCGGCGCCGTTTTGCCGGCGACCCCCACCTGCGCCCCACCCCTGATCACAGCTACCACTTTGTCGCCCAGACCCCGGCCCCAGCCCCGGCCGGCAGCCTGCCCCCGGTGGTGGTGGGAGCCGGGCCCTGTGGCTATTTCTGTGCCCTGGTGCTGGCCCAGATGGGCTACCGCCCCCTGCTGCTGGAGCGGGGCAAGCCGGTGAAGCAGCGCACTGCCGACACCTTTGGCTTCTGGCGGGGCGAAAGGCCCTTCCAGAGCGAATCCAATGCCCAGTTCGGGGAGGGGGGCGCCGGGACGTTTTCCGATGGCAAGCTCTACAGCCAGATCAGCGAGCCGGCCGCTTACGTGCGCAAGGTGCTCGAAGAGCTGGTGGCCGCCGGCGCCCCCGCCGAAATCCTCACCCGCCATCGGCCCCACATCGGCACCTTCAAGCTGGCCACCGTGGTGCGCGGCCTCAGGGCCCGCATTGAAGCCCTGGGGGGCGAGGTGCGTTTTGAGCAGCGGGTGGAGGGACTGGATCTGGATCCGGCCGACCATTCCGTGCGCGGCGTTCTATTAGCCGATGGCCAGCGGCTTGGCGCCCGTCAGGTGGTGCTGGCCGTGGGCCACAGCGCCCGGGACACCTTCGTCTGGCTGGACCGCTTGGGCGTGGCGATGGAGCCAAAACCCTTCGCGGTGGGCCTGCGGATCGAACACCCCCAGAGCCTGATCGATGCGGCCCTCTGGGGGGAGGCCGCCGGGCACCCCCAACTCGGACCAGCCGAATACAAATTGGTGCACCACGGCTCGGATGGGCGGGCCGTCTACAGCTTCTGCATGTGCCCCGGCGGTCTGGTGGTGGGGGCGGCCTCAGAAGCGGATGGAGTGGTCACCAACGGCATGAGCCAGCACAGCCGCAACGAGCGCAATGCCAACAGCGGCATCGTTGTCAACGTCACCCTGGATGACCTCAGGCCATGGCAGCAGCGACCTGGGGATCCGTTGGCGGGGATGGCTTTTCAACGCCACTGGGAACGGCAGGCGTTCATCGCAGGTGGCGGCGACCATCGGGCACCGGCCCAATTTCTGGACGACTTTATGGCGGGTCGGGAAAGTGTTGAACGTGGGCACAGGGATGGCGAGGGATCTTCATCTGAAGATCTAATCAAAATTGTGCAGCCCTCCTACCTGCCCGGAGTGCGGCTCGGTCGGCTTGACCATTGCTTGCCGGCGCCAATGGTGGCAGCCATCCGTGAAGCGTTGCCCCACTTTGCCAAAAAAATTCGGGGGTTCGGGATGGCTGGTGCTCTGTTAACAGGTGTTGAGACCCGTACGTCATCCCCCCTGAGGATTTCTCGCCAGGGGGCAACGCTTCAGAGCCTCAACACCCCGGGACTATTCCCGGCTGGGGAAGGCGCCGGCTATGCCGGCGGGATCCTGTCAGCAGCGATTGATGGCATCAAAGTGGCTGAGGCGCTCGCGCTCAACCCTCCTCTTCTTCAGCCCCCAGCGGCACGAGACGGATCTGCTTGCGACCAAGCTTGATCTCGAATTCGTCGCCAGGCTTCAGGTCGAGCATGGCCGTGTAGGCCTTACCGACCATCAGGTTGCCGTTGAACTGAACTTTGGTGTTGAAACTGAGCTTGCGACCGGCTTTACCAGCTTTGGGGGCGGCGCCGAAATCGACTCCCTTGGCATTGAGAAGGGCTTCATAGAAGGCCGTGAAATTGAGGCGTTCGCTGCCATCAGCCTTGGTGGACACATAGCCGCAAGACCGAACAAGGTCGGATTTGCTGACATCGCCCAGCTCCTTGACCTTGGCCAGCAGATCAGATCCAGTAAGCATGGTGTGAAAATGCAACAACTGCATTTTCTCCTGTCTTGGGCCCTTTGCGCAAGGTCTTGCCCAGATTTTCTTGTTGCTTCGCCATGCCAGTCGTCGAAATCGTTTCGGCAACAGAGCTAGTCCCATCAGCAGAAAGAGCGTCGCAGCTCAAATTTTCGAGCCGCCAAGGTGTGGGGAGTCGTCTGTGGTTTCTTGCTGAACTGCGGATTGCTGATGATGACCGCAACGCCGTTTGTCAAACGGAGCAGTCGCAGCGAATGCCAAGAGTCTCTGGTGGCCATCGTGATCCTCTCGCTGGCTGATTCTCCCAGGCTGATTTCAGCCCTGGGCGACGATGCCACTCCATTGCACAGCCTTCACCTGGTCGCGCCGCCAGGAATGAAACAGCAGGGGCTCGGCCACCGTGCACAGGGGGCAGACACTGACCCGCTGCGGGTCAATGCCTGCATTTGCAAGCTGCCGAACCGTGGCGGCCCGAATATCAAGGCGGTCGCGGTCGGCTTGGGGATCGGCGCCCAAGGCCCCACAGGCCCCCAGCTCCTCCAGGCTGCCTAGCGCCTGGCCCGCCAGCGCTCCAGGCGGATGCAGCGAGGCGGCCACCGCCAGGCTCACCGGGCGCTCCACCTGATAATTGGCGCCACTGACAGCCGGCCCCAGGGCCACAAGTAGGTCTTGGCGCCGGCTGCCGGCCTGCTCCAGCAGGGTGATGGCCTCGGGCAGGATGCGGCCGGCAACGCCTCGCCAGCCGGCGTGGGCGGCGGCAACCCGACCACTGGCGGGATCGGCGATCAAGACCGGGGTGCAGTCGGCGCCACACACCCACAGGCTCTGGCCCGCCGTGTCGCTGACCAAACCATCGGCCTGGGGCCAGGGTGCAGCGCTGGCTTCACGAGCGGATAACACCAGGGCACTATGTATCTGTTGGGGCCGGTGCACGCTGACTCCGGCGCTGACAAACGCTGCCAGCTCGGCGGGTTCGCGGCCCTGCCATTGGCGCGTAAAGAAGCCGTGCTCAAAATCGCGCAAGCACTCGGCTTGCAGATACCAGCCCCCATAGGTGCCTACCCAGGTCCAGCCAGGCAGATCGTTGAAGCCGGCATCGGGCCGGTCAAAGGGGGCCGGACTGGCCTCAGCCATCGGGCAGGTCACGCAGCATCCAGAAGCCCTCAAACCGGGGTTGGTCCGGGTCGGATTGCACCGCGATGAACTGCAGGCCTCCGGCCTGCTCCCGGGCTGCGGCAAAGGCGATCTGGGCTGCTGAGGCTTCAGCCGCCTCCAGGCGGGCCAAACGCCAGCGGTCGTCCAATCCCGCCTCCAGCACCAGTTGGTCGTCCTCGATTTCCAGCCGCACCGGCTCCAGCCCGGCTAGCCAGCCGGCAATCGCCAGGGGGCGCCGTTGGCTGAACAGCCGTAGTCCAGGGACGGGGGTGTCTGGGTTGATGCCCTCGGGTAAGGGCAGTAAACCGCTGAAACCGGCTTCCCAGTCGCTGGCATCTGCCAGGGCACCGGCGTTCAGGCTGGCCCAGCTCCAGCGGTCCCCCCGGGCGGCCTCCGGCAAAGCAATGGCCAGCGGCCGTAGGGGTTGGGGTGCGGGGGCGAGGGGGCCGGCCAGATAACCCTCCTGCTGGGGGTAAACGTCCCTTTCCCGCTGCCGCAGCCAATCCTGCAGGGCGTAGCAGCGGCGGGAGGCGACAAGTTCCATCCCCAGTCCATCGCTGGCCCTCTGCACCATCGCCCGCATCGAACCGCGCCAGCAGCGCAGGCGGCGCGGGGGGGCCAAGCCCTGCTCGCTGGCAGCGGCCAAGGCGCTTTCGATGGACTCCCGCAGCCAGATCGAATTGACACTGTCAGCGGGACAATCCCGCAGCCAGCGGAAAGGGCTGGTGGTGGCGTTGGCGTCCGGGGTTGAGCAAATCAGCAGTTCCCAGCGTTTGCGGCCATCGGTCTCGAGAATGGGCCTGGAATAAAAATCAATTTCCCAGTCGGCCTCCTGGGAAAGGCTGGGGGCGGTGGAGCCAGGATTCATCCTGCGGATTGCTCCTGCTGACGGATCAAGGACCGCGCCCGGGTGGCCCGATCCTCGGCTTCGGCCATCACTTTCGCCTTTTCGACCAACAATTCACCGGGTTGGCCTTCCAGCAGGGCCGTGTTCAGCGCAATGCGACCCCGGCCAGGGTCCACCTGGGTGACGAGGGCCTTGATCGATTCGCCCACCTCAAAGGCCTCGCGCAGATCCCTCAAGACTCCACCGGTGACACTGGATTGGTGCAACAGGCCACTGACGCCACCGAGGTCAACAAAGAAACCGTAGGGCTTGAGGGCCACCACCTTGCCCTCCACCAGTTGGCCCACCTCGAGCAGGGAGAAGCGGGCTGCCGTGGCGGCTTTCTTCTCAGAAAGCACCAGTTTGCGGGTCTCAGGATTGACCTCCAGGAAGGCCACCCCAATGGTCTTGCCCATCAGGGCTTCGTGCTGCTCGCCGTCTTGCAACTGGGAGCGGGGGATGAAGCCCCGCAGGCCCTCAAGATCACAGGTCACGCCACCTCGATTGAAGCCATTGATCTTGACCTGAACCACCTTGCCGTCCTTTTCCTGCTGGCGCAGCTTGTCCCAGCTTTGGCGCAGGGCCAAGGCCCGGGCGCTGATGGTGACCATACCGTCGGCGTTCTGTTCGCGGGTTACCAGAACCTCGATCGGCAGACCTGCCGGAAAGCGTTCTTTGAGGTTGGTAATAACGCCAAGGCCACATTCCTTTTTGGGCATGAACCCGGGCGCTTTGCCGCCGATGTCCACATAAACCCCGTCACTTTCAATGCCGATGACCTTGCCTTGCACCACATCGCCGGTGGTGCCGACGGGTTCGTTCTCCTCCAGGGCGGCCAGGAAGGCTTCTTCGTCAAAGTCAAAGTCATCCACGGTGCGGGATGGGGTTTTGACCACCTCTTTGACCCCCCCGGCGGTCGCGCCCGCCGGGGGGGACTGGCGGCGACCCTGGCTAGCCGGGCCGAGCAGGTCGGCCATCGTCAGCCCCTCCAGTTCGTCCGTCGAGAACAAATCGTCATCACCCCGGGGGGGCCGGCTGGGCGCCTGCGGCGGCGCCCCGGCGGCGCCCACCCGTGACACCGGCTTGTCCGCAGCCCCAAGCTCTGGAGCGCTGGTTTCCTGGCTCTTGATGGCGGGGATTTCCTCGCGTTTCAACATCACCACCTGGGGGGGGCGGCGCGGCGGCGCGGGATTGGGAGCCGTGGGGGCTTGGGCGGGAATCCGGGGCTGACGAGGCGCAGGCTTGCCAGTTCCGGTCATGGCCTCAGGGGGGCTTGGTGAACCGACACTGTAAGGACCCCCCTTGCCTGCCCCAGCTGATGTCCCCCGCCCCCGAGCGCCGACTCGACTGCTTGCCATGGCCTGAAATCGCCCAGCTAGCCCAAAGAAAGGGCAGCACCGTGCTCTGGCCCCTGGGGGCTACGGAACAACATGGCCCCCACCTGCCCCTGGGCACCGATGCCCTCTTTGCCGACCGGGTGGCCGACGCGGTGCTGGCCCGGCTGGATGGGGATTTGCCGATTGTGCGCTTGCCCTTGCAAAGCCTGGGGTTCTCCCCAGAGCATCGGGGTTTTCCAGGCACCATCAGCCTGCCGGCCCAACTTTTGCTGGGTCTGGTGGAGGCGGTGGGCCGGGACCTGCAATCCGCCGGCTTCCAACGGCTGGTGTTGCTGAATGCCCATGGGGGGCAGATCGCCCTGCTGGAAACGGCGGCCCGCCAGCTCCATGCCGCCTGCCCCGATCTGGGCGTGCTGCCCTGTTTTCTCTGGAAGGGTCTGGAGGGCTTGGGGTCGTTGATTCCCGAGCCGGAGCGCAGCGAGGGGTTGCATGCCGGCCTGGCTGAGACCAGCTTGATGTTGCACCTCGCCCCCCAGCAGACCCGCGCCAGCCGCGAGCCGGATGGGCTGGGGGTCGAGGCGGCGGCCCCGCCGGGATGGAGCTTGGAGGGGGCGGCCCCCTGCGCCTGGCTGACGGCCGAGATCAGCCGCAGTGGCGTGATTGGCGATCCCCGGGGAGCCTCCCCATCCCTTGGGGCTGATTTGTTTGAGCGACTGGTGGCTGGCTGGTGGCTCCGGCTCGATGGCTTGCTGCGCAGTGAGTGGCCACCAATGGCAACCCGGAAGTGATTACAGTTACTAACTCAGCACCTACGAGCCCATGGCGATCCTCGAAACCAACTCTTCTGCCGCAGTGGCCAGCTGGGTTGATGGTGAGGAGCTGCCAGATTTCACAACGGCCCAGTACAAGGATGCCTATAGCCGCATCAACGCCATCGTGATAGAGGGTGAACAGGAAGCCCATGACAACTACATCGCCATTGGCACCCTCCTGCCTGATCAAGCCGAGGAGCTGGGCCGACTGGCCCGTATGGAGATGAAGCACCTCAAGGGTTTTACCGCTTGTGGCGCCAATCTGGGGGTTAAAGCCGACATGGACTTTGCCCGGGAATTCTTTACGCCATTACGAGATAATTTTCAGTCAGCTCTGGCCGAGGGCAAAGTGGTGACTTGCCTGCTGATCCAAGCGCTGCTAATCGAGGCTTTCGCCATATCCGCTTATCACATCTACATTCCCGTATCCGATCCTTTTGCCCGTAAAATTACCGAATCCGTCGTACAAGACGAATACACCCATCTCAACTACGGTCAAGAGTGGCTCAAGGCCCATCTGCACGAGTGCCGTGAAGAGCTGGAGGCTGCCAACCGCGCCAATCTGCCCCACGTGCGTCGCATGCTTGATCGGGTCGCCGCCGACGCCGCCGTTTTGGGTATGGCCAAAGAAGATTTAATCGAAGATTTTCTAATTGCCTACCAAGAGTCCCTCACCGAAATTGGCTTTAGCTCCAAAGAGATCGCCCGCCTGGCTGCAGCCGCCTTAGTCGGTTAAGCCCCTCTTACTTACGCCCCATGCAAGGATGGAAGGCTGGCAACAGTTCTGCTGTCTCCATCCGCCACACCCTTCACTACTGCCCATGTTCGGCCTCATCGGTCACTCCACCAACCTTGAAGAGGCTCGCACCAAGGCCCGCTTGCTTGGCTATGAGGAGTACGCTAATGGCGATCTGGATATGTGGTGCAGCGCCCCACCCCAGCTGGTCGAACGCATCACGGTAACCAGCCCGACGGGCAAGCAAATTGAAGGGGCCTATATCGATTCAGTGTTCGTTCCTGAAATGCTCGGGCGCTTTAAGACCGCCCGCCGCAAGGTCCTCAATGCCATGGAACTGGCCCAGAAAAGTGGTATCGATATCACCGCTTTGGGGGGGTTCACCTCGATCATTTTCGAGAATTTCAACCTGTTGCAACAGCAGCACATTCGCAATACAACCCTCGACTGGCAGCGTTTCACCACCGGCAACACCCATACGGCTTGGGTTATTTGTCGTCAGGTCGAAACCATCGCCCCCAGCATTGGCATTGATTTGGCCAAGGCGTCCGTAGCGGTGGTTGGGGCCACGGGTGACATCGGTAGTGCGGTCTGCAGCTGGTTGAGCCAGCGAACAGGCGTGGCGGAATTGTTGCTGGTGGCCCGCCAGCAGGCCCCCCTTGAGGCTCTGCAACTTCAACTTGGAGGGGGGCGCATTCTTGCCTTGGAGGAGGCATTGACCCAAGCCGATGTCGTGGTTTGGGTGGCGAGTCTGCCCCAGACCCTCAGCATCGACGGGGAACGGCTGCACCGTCCCTGCTTGATGTTGGATGGGGGCTATCCAAAGAACCTTGACAGCAAGGTGGCTTGCGAGGGGATTCATGTAGTCAAGGGCGGCATCGTCGAATTTGGCAGTGATATCGGCTGGCAGATGATGGCAGTTGCTGAAATGACCAATCCCCAGCGCCAGATGTTTGCCTGTTTCGCCGAGGCCATGCTCCTGGATTTCGAAGACCACCACACGAATTTCAGCTGGGGTCGCAACAACATCAGCTTGGAGCGCATGGAGTGGATTGGGGCCGCTTCCGTTCGCCATGGTTTCCAACCCCTGGCGCTGGACGAACGGCCCCTCGCCCGGCTTGTCAACGTCTAGGGCTCCATTCCCCAAGTGCCCTCTCCTACCATCTGATCCCATGGCCCGTCGCGCCCTGCTGGAATTTGAGAAACCGCTGGTCGAGCTGGAGGGGCAGATCGAGCAGATCCGTCAGTTGGCCAGGGATTCAGAAGTGGATGTCAGCCAGCAGATCCTGCAACTCGAAACCCTGGCAGCGCGTCGCCGCGAGGAGATCTTCAGCCATTTGACCCCGGCTCAAAAAATTCAGGTGGCCCGCCACCCCCAACGCCCCAGTTGTCTCGATTACATCCAGCTGATCAGCGATTCCTGGATCGAGTTGCACGGTGATCGCTGTGGTTCCGATGACCGGGCTCTCGTCGGCGGCCTCGGCCGTATCGGTGACCAGCCCGTGGTGATGCTGGGTCACCAGAAGGGAAGGGATACAAAGGAAAACGTAGCTCGCAATTTTGGCATGGCTTCGCCTGGGGGCTATCGCAAAGCCCTGAGGCTGATGGAGCACGCCGACCGTTTCCGCTTACCCATTCTTACTTTCATCGATACGCCAGGGGCCTATGCCGGTGTCCTGGCGGAAGAACAGGGTCAGGGAGAGGCCATTGCCGTCAACCTCAGGGAGATGTTCCGGCTGGAGGTGCCGATCATCGCCACGGTGATTGGTGAGGGAGGCTCAGGTGGCGCCCTCGGCATTGGTGTTGCCGATCGCCTGCTGATGTTTGAGCACAGCGTTTATACCGTGGCCAGTCCTGAGGCCTGTGCTTCGATTCTCTGGCGTGATGCGGCCAAGGCCCCCGTTGCCGCCGAAGCCTTGAGGATTACGGCGGCCGATCTTTTGCGTCTTGGTTTGATTGATGCCGTTCTTAATGAACCCTGCGGAGGCAACCATTGGGCGCCTCTCCAGGCGGCCGAAGCACTGAAAGCAGCCCTTGCTCTGCAGTTATCTGAGTTAATGGCCCTGCCCGTTGCCAAACTCGTTGCTGAGCGCTATCGCAAGTATCGGGCCATTGGACGCTTCATCGAAGGGGTGGGGGCTGACGATCCGCTGGGCCCCTAGGCTGTAGCTGGGCCGGCATGGGCCCTGGTTCGGACACCCCTCCCTCCAGCCTCTTTTGCACAACCACATTTCTTGCGAAGACGTGCCATGCTTTGCAATGACCTGGCACTCTCAAGCCATTTTTCTTTTGGCCTAACTGCCCTAGATCAAGACATAAATCAATGTCTATGTCTGCAGCCGGCCATTCCCGCTAAAACCCATGACATCGACGCTCCCCTCCAACCCGTCCAGCCGGCAAGAGAATTCAGACTCCTTGCTGATTCCGGTCAGCCAGAGAATCAAGAATCGCCTTCAGCTGCAAGGGGTTCCATTTCTTGCTAATGACAATATTTCCGAATACATCGAGGCCGGAGAACTTGAGCATCTTGAGATTGAAGTTGCAGGGAAAGTGCGTGAGATGTTAAAAAGTCTTGTTATCGATATAGATAATGATCACAATACGGAAGAAACTGCCGAGCGCGTGGCTCGGATGTATCTCCAAGAGGTATTTAAGGGTCGTTACCTACCCCAGCCCAAGGTGGCTAGCTTTCCAAACGTTAAGGATTTGGATGAGATTTATACTGTTGGCCCTATCAGTGTTCGCTCTGCCTGCTCCCATCACCTTGTGCCCATTATGGGAAATTGCTGGATAGGAATTAAGCCCGGCGAGCGGGTCATCGGCATCTCCAAATTTTCACGCATCGCAGATTGGGTCTTTTCCCGGCCCCACATCCAAGAAGAGGCAGTGATCATCCTCGCCAATGAGATTGAAGAATTGTGCAAGCCCCAGGGCTTGGCCATCCTGCTTAAGGCTCAGCACTACTGCATGAAGTGGCGGGGCGTGAAAGAACCCCAAACCAGCATGGTCAACTCTGTGGTTCGTGGTGATTTCCGTAATGATCCAAGTCTAAAACAAGAATTCTTTGAGCTTGTCAAACAGCAGGAATCAATGATCGGTTATTGAAGCCACTTTTTACCCGTAGTGATTAACGGCTCTTACCAGTTTTGCTACCCCCTCGAGATCTTTATCTCCGGGGCTTTTTTCGACGGCGCTGGAGACATCCAGTCCGTCAGGTTGCACCTGGGAGAGAATTTCTGGAAGGGCCTGGCTGGCAATCCCTCCCGCCAGCCACCACGGCACCTCAGGCTTGAATCCCTGCAGCCATGCCAAGGGCAGTCGTTGCCCCGTACCCCCCAGTTGGTCGGCCGCCCAGGCATCCAGCAGCAAGCCATCAACATGGGGGGCGTAGTCGGCCGCCCGGTCCAGATCGGTGCGATCGCGCAGCCTCAGGGCCTTCCAAACCTTGACACCCAAGCTCTGGCGCAATTCCTGGCAGCGCTCGGCACTTTCCTGGCCATGCAGCTGCAAAATGTCATGGCCCTGACCGCCGCCAAGCCAATCCAGATCAGCTGCCTGGGGATCGGCCACCACCAAGACCCCAAGGCAGGATGGATTGGCTGTTTTGGCCGCCAGAAACAGCTCGGTCCGCCGTTCCGGCGGCACAAACCTTGGCGAGGACTCCACCGCGATCACTCCAATCGCCGCCACACCCATGCCCGCGATGGCGGCCGCCTGGTCCGGTTGACGCAGGCCGCAGATTTTCAACAGCGGCAAGCGCCTCTGGCCAAGATGGCAACCTTTATAAGTCTGCCGATGACTCTCCTCGCGCGATCACAATGACTGAAGGTTGGCAGATAGCCCGTCTTTGGGGCATTCCCCTGCGTATTCACCCCACCTGGCTGGTCATCCTGCTGATCGCCACGGTGGCCTTTCAGCGCGACTATCAACCTGCTGCCAGCGGTGGCGACCTGTTGATTTGGGGCCTGGCCTTCCTGACAGCCCTGCTGCTGTTCGCTTCGGTGCTTTTGCACGAACTGGGCCATTCCCTGGTCGCCCTTAGCCAAGGGGTGAAGGTGCGCAGCATCACCCTGTTTCTGTTGGGCGGTGTTGCCAGCGTTGATCGCGAATGTGCCACGCCAATGGGGGCGGCGCTGGTGGCTGCGGCGGGTCCGGCCGTCAGCCTGGCCCTTGCCGGCCTGTTTTTGGCGCTGCGGGGGCCTGCGGGCCAGCTTGCCCCAGGCCTAGGCCAGATGGCGCTGCAACTGGGTTTGCTGAACTTAACCCTGGCCCTTTTCAACCTGCTTCCCGGCCTCCCCCTTGATGGCGGTCTGCTGCTCAAGGCTTTGGTCTGGCAGATCAGCGGCAGTCAGCGCCGTGGCATCCAGGTGGCCAATGGCTGCGGCCGCTTCCTCTCCTTTATGGCCTTGGGCCTGGGCACCTGGATGCTGCTCAAGGGCAATGGGGGGCCGGGCCTTTGGCTGCTGGTACTCGGCTGGTTTGGCCTGGGGGCCGCCAGCAGACAGTCCCAACTGCTGCGTCTGCAGACCGTGCTGAAGGAACTGCGGGTCGCCGATGCCAGCCGCCGCCGTTTTCGCGTGGTTGAGGCCAGCGCCAGCCTGCGCCAATTGAGTCAGCAGCGACTCCAGGCAGCTGAACCTGCCCAACCCAGTCCGGCAGCATCCGGTCTCGCGGCGGCCGGTCCCGCTGCGCCCGGATCTGCTGAAATCCCTGGCTTGCCCCCCTGGATCCTGGTGTGTGACCGGGGCCGCTGGCAGGGGGTGATCGACGATGGCCCCCTGCAATCCCTGCCCGTCCAGCGCTGGGACCTCGAACGCATCGGTGACCATGCCCAGCCCCTTGCCAGCCTGCCGTCCATCGCCGAGCAGGCACCCCTGTGGCAGGCCGTCCTGCGGCTGGATGACCCGGAGGTCAGCCGGCTCCTGGTGCTGAGCCCGGCGGGCCTCCCCACCGGCACCCTCGAACGTCCCGACCTGGGTGAGGTGGTCTTCGGCCGGCTTGGGGTCCGCGTGCCCCCCCCCCTACTGGCTTTGGCCCGAAGACACAATGCCTATCCCATGGGTCTGGCCCTGGCCCAAGTAGCCCGCTCCATGCTGAGCAGCGGCGAGGTTCAGGGGGCTGAGGCGCCAACGACTTGATAGGCGCTGCGCTGGGCGGCGATGGCATCCCATGGCATGGCGGCCTGCTCCAGCGTCACCAGTTCCACGCCCCGGTCCGCTTCGGCCTGGGGCAAATGGAGCTGGGCCTGGGCCAACAGCAGGGTGATCAGCTCCGCCGTTGTCACCGGTAGATCGGGCAGAACGGGGGGATCGACGCCAAAGAGCTCGCGCCAGAGGGCTCTCTGCGGCTGGATCAGGATGCTGCCGTGCTGCAGCAGGGCGCCGCGGCGCCAGAGCTGGGCGCTGCCGATCCGCTTGCTGCCATCGGCATGGACCAGGTCAGCGGCGGTACTGGTGGCAAAGCAACTGTCCCGATCGCGGTTGATGGCGGCCTCGCCAAATTCCAGCGGCAGATCAATGGCGGCGAATCCCCGCTGCAGCCACCGGCATGACCGCCGATAGGCCTCGGCCCGCTGGGGGGGTGGCGAGGGCCAGATCAGGGCATAGGTGAGATCACCGCCCCCATGCAACACGGCCCTGCCACCGCTGGGGCGGCGCACCAGATCAAGCACACCCGCGGCCGCCAACTCCAGCCAATGGGCCGGCAGGCGCTGCTGATGGAAGCCCAATGAGAGGGTAGGTCGCGGCCATTGGTAGAACCGCAGCGTGCCCGCCAGGGCAGCTGGAAGGCACCCAGCTGATAGTTCTGCATCGCTGGCGGTGGCCCTGGTAGCCAAGGCGTTGTCCAACAGCCAGTTGTCGATGGCCATGGGCCAGGTCCCCTCCAGCCGACTGGTCGACAGCAAACCCACCCGGGGCCGTGGCGCCCCCTGGTCAGGGGCCCAATGGACCTGGCGGCGGGACAGGCTGGCCACGCCGTCAGGACCCGCCGAGGGCCACCCAGAAGGAAGGCGCCAGCTCAAAGCCGAGCACGGCCGCCATCTGGCCCAGTCCCTGGCGGCAGTCCAGACCCTCTGCCCGGGCCCAGTGGTCTAAGAGGAAGAGCCGGTGGCTGATCCACAGTTCGAGGCTGTCGGGGGCAAAGCGGATGCCCTCGGTGCGGCTGAAGCTGTGGGGCAGCAGCATCGCCACATGGCGTGTCAGGGTTCCCTGGCTCCGCTCCAGCACCAGGGGCAGCCAGGGATAGAGAGCATCGGCCCTAAGGCACCACAACCGCACCTCGGGGATTTCGGAGAGCTCGCGGGGATCTTCGGGCGGCCGGGGCCACTCCAGGGAGAGCTGCACCTGGCCGGAGAGGGCCAGGAGCTCCTGGGCCGGCCGTTGGGCCAATGGCGCCAGGCTGTTGAGGTCGAGGGCCCCGATTTCGAGGCCCCCGACTTCAAGGGCTGTAGCCCGGGGGGCGGGGGGGGGCGATGCCATCAAGAGCTGTGACAGGGCCACGGCGAAGGCTGGACCGTAGCCAGCCAAGGCCGAAGAATGGGGCGGTCCGTTTTTTATCTGCAAGACATGGTCACCTCGCTCACCCAGGCCCAAATCCTGATCGCCCTGGTGGTGGCCGCCCACGCCGGTGTGCTTGCCGTTCGGCTTTGCTTCAGTCTCTACAAAGCCTGAGGTCGGGGGCCTTGGCAATGGGGCCCGGGCCCGCTAGAAGCGGTCCCTTATGACCCGAGGCCAGTCCGGTGCGATCCCGTTCCCCCCGATCCCTCGATTCCGCCCCTGAATCCCGCCGCCGTTCGGGACGTTCCTCCAGCAGCGAACACCCCCATCCCGCCGGCAGCGCGTCCCGACAACGGGCCCGCCAGGCAGGCGCCAGCAAGGCCCCCTCCACCTCTGCCCCCAGACCCAGGGCGGCGGTGGGGGCAGCCCACCTGGGCAAGCAGGATATGCTCTGCAGCCTGATTGGCCTTGGCGTCAAGCTTGGGCTGGTGATGGTCACAGGCGTCAGCCTGGTCCGCGTCGCTTCTGCCTATCAGGCCCGCATGGATCGGCAGGGCGAGCTGGCGGCTGTGCTCCAGATCGAGAACGCCCAACTCACCAAGGCCCAACAACGCTTCGACCGTCTGTTCCTGATATCCGGGGAGAAGACCCTGGCCCGGGAACAAAGCCAGTGGATTGCCCCCAACCGCCTACGGGTGGTCTGGCAGGCCCCTGCTGCCCCCACCAAGGCTTCTGCTGCCACGGCCAAGGCTTCTGCCGCTCCCGCCAAGGCTCCCGAAAACGCCCGGGATTCCGCCCCCCAGCGAACCCCGGGCCCCCTGGCCTCCGCCCAGACGGACGGCGTCACGGTGCCACCTGCCGGTACGGGTGAGCTGGCTGAGCCGGGCAATTTTGGGGGGAATTGAACTTTCAGCCGGGCCTCGCCCAGGTCCGAGTCCACGGACCGCTTTTTCGCCCCTTCCCCTTCCCCCATGCCCCCGATCTCCGGTGAGCAAACCGCCCCTTTGAAGGCTCCGGTCCCCCCTGGGACCAGCAGTCCCGGCACGGTGCTGATCACCGGGGCCTCCTCGGGGGTTGGTTTGTTTGCCACCCAGGCCTTGGTGAGCCGCGGTTGGCATGTGCTGATGGCTTGCCGCGATACGGCTAAAGCCCGCCGGGCCCAGCAGGCCCTGGCCATCCCTGATACAGCCGTAACCCACCTGGCGGTCGATCTAGGCGATCTCGACAGCGTCAACCGTCTGGTTGCTGCGGTACAGGCCACCGGGCGCCCCCTGGATGCGCTGGTGGTCAATGCCGCCGTCTACAAGCCGAAGCTGAAGCAGCCCGAGCGCTCACCCCAGGGCTACGAAATCTCGATGGCCACCAACCATCTGGGTCATTTTTTATTGATTCAGCGTCTGTTGCCCGACCTGGAGAGATCAAGCCATCCCTCCCGTCGTCTGGTGATCCTGGGAACGGTCACCGCCAATTCCAAAGAGCTGGGGGGCAAGATCCCCATTCCCGCACCAGCCGATCTGGGCGATCTGGCTGGTTTTCGTGCCGGTTTCCTGGCACCGGTGAGCATGGCCGATGGCAAAAACTTCAAGCCTGGTAAGGCCTACAAGGACAGCAAGTTGTGCAACATGATCACCACTCAGGAATTGCATCGGCGCCTGCATCAATCCACTGGCATTGTGTTCACTTCTCTCTACCCGGGTTGTGTCGCCGATTCTCCCCTGTTTCGCAACACACCCGAGGCCTTTCAGGTCATCTTCCCCTGGTTCCAAAAAAATGTGACCGGCGGCTATGTCAGCCAGGCCATGGCCGGCGAACGGGTCGCCCAGGTGGTTGCTGATCCAGAATTCGCGGTTTCAGGGGTCCACTGGAGCTGGGGCAACCGCCAGCGCAAGGACGGACGCCAATTCAGTCAGGAACTCTCCGATAAGGCCAGCAATCCCCAGACGGCCAGCAACATGTGGGACCTTTCTTTGCAGTTGGTCGGCCTGCCCCAGCTCTGAGATCTGGTCGAGCCAAGGCTGGGATCATTGCTGATGACGAACCCCGAGCCCTGGGGCAGCGCAGAGACGGCTTCGGCCTGCTACTAAGGTTCCAGCCCCCTTGGTCGTTTTCATGTCCCGACGCTTGTCCTGGGGATTGGGTCTGCTCCTGGTCGCCGGTCTCGTCTTGGGTGCCTTTTTTGTGCTGCCCTTCCGTTCCTGGTTGCCCGGTGGCACCGTGGCCGATGTGCCCAATCGCCTTGTGGTCAATGGCACCGCCTTGAACCGGCTTTTCCCGGAGCCGCAAGTGGGTGAAAAATTGGTGTTCACCCAGGAGAAGCGGGGCTTCAGCCAGGCCCGTCTCAAGCAGGGAGATGAGGTGCGGGCCCTGCTTTCAATTTCTGACGTGACCAGCTCCCCCGCCAGCCGGGCCAAATTCAGCGGCAGCGGCAGCACATTGGCGGGTTGGCCGCTGGTGGAGCAGGGGGACCAGTCGAGTGCCCTGTTGGTGGCCGACCGCTTCCAAGTGAAGGTGCTGGGCCAGGGGGCTGGGCTCAGCCCCGATGAGCGCCATGAACTGCTGGGGGCTTTCAATCTCCAGGCCCTGGCAGCCCTCAACCCCGCCTCGGCCCCCAAGTCGTTGCCGCAAGCCAAGCCACAGGCCCCCAGCCTGGCCGGCCAGTCGCCCGCAGCGCTGTCCAGCGCCAGTTCCAGCCAAAGCTCCCCAACCCAGCCCAGCGCCAACATGCTGGCGGCCCTCAAGGCCGCTCGGGCCGCTGCCCACCGCGAGACCGCCGTTCTGACCCCCGCCGCATGAGCACCACCGTTCTTGAGCGTCTTGAGCGCTTGCCCCACCGCAATCTGACCGTGCTGGCGCTGCGGGGCATCAGCACCCTGGTGCCGGGAGGTTGGACCAACATCACGAGCGCCGAGGAATTGATCCACGACGTGCTGGGCAGTACCGACCCCGCACTCACCCGCCAGGTGCGGGAACGGGCCGACGAACTCAGTCGCGCCCGCCATGAGGGCTATGCCCGGGCCCTGAGCCTCTACGACGCCGTCAACCGCTCCCAGAAGGCTGCCGGCGGCCTGCGGGTGCTGGCCAATGTTGCTGGCGCCCTGCCCCTGGTCAAACGCCTCACCCTGTTCACCCCCGCCAACGAGACCCTGCAGGCGGCGGATCTGAGCCTCAAGGTGGCGGCGGAGATGCTGGCCTTCACCCAGGTGAACGGCCTGCCGGGCGACAGTTTCGCCGACTTCGGCGCTTCCCTCGCCGAATACACCAGCGAGGCCCGGGTGCGCATGGCGGCCCTGGTCTGTTTCGATGCCTTCCTGCCCCTGGGGGACCAGGCCCTGCATCGCCTTGATGGGCTTTTGGGTCAGGTGGCCAGCCACGAGTTGCGCCAATTGCCCGCCTATGTGGGCATGGCTGGCTTGATTCCCGGCCGCGGGGACCAGGCCCATCTCAGCTTCCTGCGCCGCAGTGTTGATCAATGGGTGGGCTGGGCCGATGGCTTCGCCTCCCAGCTCGGTCTCACGGCTCAGCGCAGCGTGCGGGCCCTGGAAACCACCATCGGCCCCTGGCACGGAGGCTTCGAGCAACTGGCGATTTTCCTTGACGCCTTCACCGACACCTACGCCCACACCGGAGTCCAGGCCGTGGCCCGCCGCTTGGTCGAACGGGCCGCAGCGGAAATCTGATGACAGACTCTCTCGATTGAAAACACTGCCGCCTGCAACGGCGAACGATCCCCATGCGCTGGTCTGACGGCCGAAGGAGTGACAACGTTGAGGATCGCCGCGGCATGGGCGGACCTGTCCTGGCCGGCGGGGTCGGAATTCTGGGCATCATCCTGGCCCTGGTGGTGGCCCTGCTGGGGGGAGATCCCTTTGTGGTGTTGCAACAACTGGGGGGAGGCGGCATGGGCATGGGGGGTGCCCCTGTCTCGATCGGCCGCCCCCGCCAGCAGACGCCTGCGGATAACAAACTGGCGGACTTCGTCTCGGTGGTGCTGGCCGACACCGAAGACACCTGGAGCAAGGAATTTCGCGACAACGGCGGCACCTATCGTTCGCCCAAATTGGTGATCTTTGATGGGGTCGCCAATTCAGCCTGCGGCCGCGCGGCCGGTTCGACCGGACCCTTTTACTGCCCGAATGACCAGAAGGTTTATATCGACCTCAATTTCTATCGCCAGTTGCGCAGCCAGCTGGGTGCCCCCGGTGATTTTGCCCAGGCCTATGTAATCGCCCACGAAATCGGCCACCACGTGCAGCACCTGCTCGGCATCGATCAAAAGGTGCAGAGCATGCAGCGGCGCATACCCCAGTCCCAGGCCAACCAGCTTTCAGTGCGCCTCGAACTGCAGGCAGATTGTTTTGCGGGGGTATGGGCCCATCAAACCCAGACCCAGCGCGGCACCCTGGAGCAGGGCGACCTGGAGGAGGCCCTCAATGCCGCCGCCCGCATCGGCGATGACACTTTGCAGCGCCAGAGCACCGGTTGGGTGCGGCCGGAATCTTTCACCCATGGCACCTCAGCCCAAAGGCAGCGCTGGTTCATCACCGGCCTGCGCAGCGGTGACATCAACACCTGTGACACCTTCCAAGCTCCCCAGCTCTAAGGCCATGCCAGGGCGATTTTCAGTTGGAAGCCTTGTTGAGCCGTTGCACGATCAGGGTCATCAAAATCAAGGAGCCGGCCAAGGCCAGCAGCAGGGCGGTGGTCATGGAGGCTTAAACAATCACAGCGTCCATTATCAGCGCCGGCTGGCTGCACTGGCCCCCTGATGTCCCAAAGCCAGCCCTCGCCCCCTGCCGTGTCACGGGGGCACAAGTCCCAAGGGGACGAGTCCCAGGGGGACGAGTCCCAGGGGGACGAGTCCCATGGGGACGAGTCCCAACCGCTGCTGTTTGTCTATGGCAGCCTCAAACGCGGCCAGCGGGCCCATCACCTGCTCAGAGAGCTGCCCTGGCTCGGGCAAGCCTGGCTGCCGGGTGCCTGCCTGCACGATCTGGGCCCTTTCCCGATGGCGGTCCTTGGTGAGGGACGCATCCAAGGAGAGCTCTACGGCGTATGCGAAACCGTCCTGGCGGCGTTGGACCGCTATGAGGGGGCGCCGCGGCTATATCAGCGCCATTGGCTGAACCTGGAAGACGGCCGTGGCGCCTGGGTTTACCTGGGCCGGCCCCACCAGGTGCGCCATGTCGCCCCCCTCGCCAGTGGCTGCTGGCTGGGCCCTTCGGGTCCGAAACTGCGTGGCGGCAGAGAGGCGGCGACAGCCAAAGCCAGGATTCCGGCAGCAGCAACAGCCAGGGCCAGAGCCAAAGCACCACTCACAACTACGTTTGCGGCCCTGACTCAGGCCCTGAGCCTGGCTTTAGTTATGACAGGCGGCCTGCGGCCCGGTTGGGCCTTCGACACGCTGGGGGCCTGTCAGTCCTGGCAGAACAGCCGCGGTCAGGCCCGCATCGAAGTGGCCAACAGCATCGGCGCCGCCCACTACCTCACCAAGATCAAGCGCCTGCAGGAAAGTGATCCGGCGGCGCCGGTGCCGCTTTACAGCGAGAGTGATATTGCGCGGGTTTGTAGTGAACGCTGAACGACTACATTTTATAGCTCTAGTTGCAGCGGCGGCGCTACCCATCTGCCTACCAGCACCTCCGGCTTCGGGACGTAAAGCCGTGTTTAGAGCTCACAGCCTATTGGCAGGCGACGGCAGCCGGCAGTTTGTAGCTGCCATTGAGCACGGAAGGGCCGGGGCGATACACGCGCATCAGGAAATTCCAACCTTCGCTCACATCCAGCCGATTGGGCACATCGCCGCAGGCAGCCTGCGAGCCAAAATGAACCGTTAACGTTCCATCAGCATTCATTTGCGTGTTCGCAGCATTGAGAATGTTGTTGACGCTTTTCATGTAGCCATCCGCACCGTAAACCGTTATGGACCAGAAGGCATTGTTCTCGGGCACCTGGTAGGTGGCAGTGTGGCACTTGTCGGCGGACAGGTGGCCGTTGTAATTGATGTAAACCGCGTCCTCGTTCGGAAAAAGTCCCCAGGCCCCAGCGCAGCCGATATGACGGGTTGCTTCATCGGCTGCTCCGCGTTTGCCCATCCAGCCTTCCGGATACAGATCAAACATTGCGAATTCCTTGTTGTATTCCGCGCTCAGAGCGGCCAAAGACTGCTTGTCCCAATTCGGCTCCTCGAAAGGGTCGGCGCTGTTGGCCTTGATGACAAACTGATCCTGCAATTGGTTGACCAGCTTGATGTCCTCCGGATCGTCTGGGTGCAACAGTTGGATGCGTATATTGATGGCTAAATACTTGGTATCTTGGGGCAACGCGTGCGTACCCGAAGCATATATCACGCCCGCACAATAGTGGTCATTATCAATCAACAGTACGGAGAAATAGCGGCCAGCCGGCATTTCCGGAACCGTGATGGTTGCCCCCTTGGAGGTATCCACCAAGGCCACCGTATAGAGCGTGTCTTTATTCATCCGCACGACCGTTTGCCTGTCCAGCGGCGTGACATTACGGAAGCTAAAGAGGTTATTTACACCGCCAGTTAGTTGGGTTGCATTGTAGAAGGTCCGGTCAGTTTCGGCCCGGCAGTAGGTCTGCTGCGTCACCTCGCGGGTCTCGGCAAGCTCTTGCATTTCCGGCTCTACCCTTGGGTGACATTGGTTTTGGTCGATTAACCTTAAGTCCAAAAGCGTTCCCAGTCCCTGATCAGGGAAAAACACCCGAATTAGCTTGCTGCCAGTCTGGGCCATGGAGGGGTGGTAACTCCGCTGGGGCTAAGCCAATACCCGGGTCTGGTGCCGGCTGGAAGTGGCCCCATGGCTAACGCAGTGGATGGCTAGTGCAGTGGCAGTTGCTGACAAAGACCGATCGCAGCTGACGAGTCCCTAAGCGCGGGGCTGGGGACTGGCCGCAATGCGACTAGCCGCATGGCGACTGGCCGCATGGCGGCTGGCCCTCAGGCGACAGCGCAAGCGGCGACTCCAGGCCAGGGCGCCAGCGACGCCCAGCACGGGCAGGGGGCCAGGCACCGGGCTGGCGAAGTTGGGACCAATGAAGCCGTAGGGGAGGTTCTCATTGTTTGTGGGGAAGGCCACCATGAAGCCACTGCCAGCCTGGGTGAGGGAGGCGGTGCCGAGGCTGAAGCCAGCACTCACGACGGGATCGAAGCCCTCGTACAGGAAAGGATCGAAGCTGGCAGGATCTCCAGAGCTGGTGGCGGCGATTAAGTAAGAGCAGGCGTTCAGTACCTGCTGCTGCACTGACAGCCAGCGGAAACCGGCGAGCAGCGGACTGCCAGAACCGGACGGCACGGTGCCACTGATCAGCAGCGCCTGCATCCGAGAGCCCCAAAAGATCAGCGAGCTGGATACGTCTCAGCGAAAGCAAGTCAGGGGAAGGTCAGACCAATCCGACTGGCTTGAGAGCAAAGATGTGATCGTCATAATCAAGATCTCCACCGCCTAGGAGATCCTCCATACCAAACACGTTATCTCCGAGCCTGCGGAAGTGGCTGATCATATCTCGGTTGGCAGCCGCAAAGCCAAAGTAAGTTTCCTCAGACTGAATTGTTGTGACCACTGCCATCGGAGCTAACAAGCTGGACTCGTTTAGCTTGACACGAGCTCCGCTTGACTGAAGGTTGCCGACAGTCAGGCCGGACAACTGATCAACACGGTTGCGATTAGCGGCATTCTTGTAGCCAGTATCACCTGGTTTCACCACACTACCAGTCAGGGGATCTAGAACCGCACCATCAAGATTAAGTACCTTATACAAGGAGAATACAGGCGAATAGTCAGCTTCACGCACCAGGCTCCAATCAGCTACCACGGAGCGGCCGGCCAGGGCATTAGAGCTGAAATCGAACACGGTGGCCTCCATCTGACGCCCAGCAATCAACTCGGACAAACCTGGGGCTGCTGGCGCCATACCCAGATTGAAACCGAAACCACTAGGAGATATTACCTTGGCTGTGGAAGTAGCTGCATCTAAGCTATAATCAAGGAAACGGAAAGCAGAACCGAGTTCAGAGAGGTTGGTTTTCCCACGACTCAGATCAGAAAAAGTGCTATCAATAGTTTCGTAGAATCGTAGGGTTTGACCATTACGTAGGGCAATTTTACTACGCAAATCCAAGCCACCCAGATCTGGAGTGTCGCTAATTTCCAAGCCTGAAAAAAGCACATTACCCCTCTCGCGAATCAGTTCAAGTGTGAGTGGAATACCAGTCTCAACCACAATAAATCCAATCTCATTAACTGTTTCAGCCCGACTAATCAATGTAGCAGTAAGATTGACAGCTGCCTTCGATTTAGGACGACTTGGATCAACAACCTGCAACTGTTGACTGTCGATCAACTTAAGTGCGGGGATTAATGCTTCTCTGGTAGCGCTAATAGATCCAAGAATCTTACCTCTTTCCGGAACCAGATCACCCATACCATTATCGATGGGGCGAAGCTGAAGCAGATCAAAACTACCATCGCCATCAAGGTCATAGGCGCTGGCACCTCCACGCCGACTGGGATCGTAGGTGATGTTTTCCATAACATCTCCGGTTGTGGGATCTATGCTCCAGAAACTAATTGTCTCACCGCCAGTACTTGCAGATGGGAATGGCAGAAGTTTTGGGTCTAATATCATAGCACCTTGACCGTTGATCGTATTGATATTGAACTCATATATAAGGGAGAAAGTTTGAACATTTGCAGCTAAGGAGGTTGTTTGTTTTATGAAACTAATCGCTGCCTCGCTAAGCGGTTTGACTGCAAAGAATTCAGAGCCTGCTTGAATACCACTTGCTGAGAGTTGGAACAAGCCAAAAATCAACGCCGCCGATTCAGGTCCCTGGTTACCAGCCTGATCACGCTGCCTTACCATAATTGACCAACGCTTGCTGGTGTCAACCCATGCAACATTGAACAATGGTCCATCAAAGTTGATCCAGGTTTCGCCGTTGTCCTCTGAATAAGAGTAAGCTGCGTCAGCCTCAAGGTTTTGAGCATTCACAACCACCGCCGTACCCACCTGAACATAGGTAATCCAATCCCCGGAAGCAGTAATACTGCCGTTAGAGAGAGCTAAGGTAGGTGCAATCGGGGGTAAGGTATCAATTGTAATAGACCCTAGCTGGCCATTAACGCTATAATTACCTGCGCCATTAATCTGACGTGCGATGATGCTTCCGGCGGCATAGGTGCCAGAAGGGATCAAGAAGGAGTTACCAGAACCGACGCTCCAGCTGCCACCGCTATTTGTTGAATACTGCCAGAGGGAGCCAACTTCAAGGCCCGTGACAATGACAGAGGGATTGTTGGTGATGCCGTCGCTGCTGCTGCTGCCGTTGTCGCTGGCTAGGGCAAGCCTTGGAGCGGAAATAGCTGGAGAAGGGGGCAAGATACTTAGTTGGATATCCTGCAAAGCTACGGCTCTGCCATCACTCAAGCCCAAAACAACGCGAGTGGTGGCTAATTGCGCCTCTGTCAAACCTGGAGGCAGAGTCGCCTGGAGTTTCATGCCCGTGGTGCTGATCCAGTCTGGAGCTTCCAGCAACACCAGATCAAGCCTGTCACTATCGGGATCACTCACCGATGTACCAAGTTCCAGCAGGACCTCAAGACCTGGCACAAGGTTCAACGTAATCGGTGCCTTCGTGAAGCTAGGAGTGGCGTTGATCGAAACTCCGCTTGCAAGCAGCTGCTGCCGGATGTCCTTCCAGGATCCCTGAGGAGGTTGCCCATCAAGCAGTATCTGATCAACGCCGGTGTTGAAATCGAGGATCTGAAGAAGTCCAGCGCTTGGGTCGGAACTATCTATCATAAAGATGTCAGATTCCTGATCGACTGCTGCAATAACCGGTAGCAAACCATGGGCTGGGGCATTTGCCAGGAGATTGCCACCGATCACAACATCGTCCGCAGAGCGAAGAAAAAACCTGTCTACTCCTGCTTCACCTACCAACAAATTGCCACCCAAGCTGTCCGTGTTGAAGAGCTCATCGCCACCCGCGCCTGCCAGCAGCGTGGAACCAACAGCCACGAAGATCCGATCGGCAAGGCTGGAGCCAGTCACGCTTACGTCGGGAAGCTGGACACCGTCGCGGGGAGATGTGGCAAAGGCGGCCGGATCTAACAGTTTTTGCTGGCCATCGGCATCCACAGCTAACCCAAAGACGAGATCAAGTTCCCGCCAGTCCGACTGCCAGGTGATCAATGGCGAGATCCCAAAGCTCCTGCTAGCCGCGAGAGTTTCGCTGACCCAGCGCGGGGCGGATGTGAGTGGATCTTTACCATCAAGCAATTGGAAGTTAGGGGTCGCCTGATCCGGATTAATACTAAG
Organism: Cyanobium sp.; assembly: GCA_044359075.1. GTDB lineage: Bacteria > Cyanobacteriota > Cyanobacteriia > PCC-6307 > Cyanobiaceae > Cyanobium. Next base: position 28,304 of record JBIKMU010000027.1, read on the forward strand.
GTCAAGGAAATTACGCCGGTTGACCGGATCGCTTTCCACGGGCAGGGTTTTGGTCTGCCCTACCATCGATACCGCTTCACCAGCGATAAAGCGGTAGAAATAGGAGGAATCGGCGCTGAGGCCATCCGCCTCCACCTTCACAGACCAATCGCGGTCAGCGCCAGTACCAAATGTGCCGCTATCCACAATCGCACCGGCCTCAAAGCCGGCACTACGCGATATTTGCCAACTTACATCAATCAGCCCAGAAGTACCCTCAGGTGGAGTAATCCGCGTCCAGAGAATCACCGAGTTGGCATAGGGGTCACTACTGGCAACACCGTGGTTAAAACTGATGAGGGATGCGGGCATGGGCTTACTCAGACGCTGCTGCAGAAGATGAATCGATTAGTTGGCCGTTGAAAATGTCAAGCAGGATGCCAGTGTCACCGCTTGGTAAAGTCGGCATCCATGCCGGAGCCAGTCAGTTAAACGAGGCCAATGTAATTAGAGAGAACGTTGAGACTTGCCGCGCTGATGTTGCTGAACTGACCCACTTCAACCCCAGCCACCTTCAACAAGGTGTCAGCACCCAGCTGGCTGAAGCCAAGGCTGCCGAAGGAGACACCCTGCAGCCCGACCTTATCCTCGCCAACCTTGAAGTCCATAACAAACTGCTTGGCAGCCGGGCGGTCCCCGATTTCACTAACCAGCCAGAATTGATCGGAACCGGCGCCACCGTTGAGGTGATTAGTTCCAGCACCTCCCAGCACATAGAATTTGTCGTCGCCAGCACCGCCAAGAGCGCGATTGGCCGAGCTGCCGATACTGAAGCTGTCGTTGCCGAGGCCGCCGCTGAGGCGGTTGCCATCGCCGGCTTCGGCACTCAACCAATCATCACCGCTGCCACCGGTGATCACATCGCGGGTGCCGGCGAAGATCGCGTCAACACCGGAGCCAGTGAAAATGCGGTTCTTGAAGCCGTCGCTGGGGGCCACATCCACCTCGTCGTCGCCGGCCCCGGTGAAGATGGTATTGCCGATCAGCGTGAGGTCCTTACTGGCATCGGGCTGAATCAGGGTGTCGGCACCAGGGGTGCCAACTACAGGCTTTGGCTCAACGCCGGGCAGATCCAGGCTATACATAAAGATCTGACCGCCGTAATCAGCCTTGGTGGCTTTAAGAGCACCACCAGACTCACCTCCCTGTTGAACTGCACCGATGAAGACATGTTCGGAGAGGGGACGACTCTGTTCAACGATCTGAGCACCGTTGCCGGCCAATTCGTCTTTCGTGAAGAATGATCCGTCGGCCTTGGTGGCAACTAACGAGGTGACATTCCAACTGCCCGAGAACTCAGAGCCCGACTTGCTCTCAAAAGTACCGCCATAGGTGGAAACCCCGGCAAGAGCACGCGGATTCTTGTTACCACCGGCTTGGGCAATGAAATAGCCCGTGCCATCAGGTTCAATGGCGAGGGTGTCCTCATTAAGCACCAGGGCATACTTTCGCTCGCCGTAGTCATTACCAGAGTCCTCATCAACGATGAGGATGTCTGCATCGGCTGATTTCACCCAAAGCAGGCCGTCAGGGTCGTTGGCTTTGCGGTTCTTGAGCTCGATGTGCTGCTCGGCGGTGGATCCGGAGGGGTTGCCCGTTGCATCAAAGTGCCCCACGCCCTTGTCACCCACATCAAGCTTAAGTGCACCATTGACAGCCGGCAGAATCCGGGTGACATCGGCCGATAGGAAATCGGGAAGACCATTGTTGTCAAGGTCGTTATTGGTGAGATCGGCGACCATACTTGTGAATTCAATACCCAATATTCCGCCGGTGCGGGTGTGGTTCTGGATATAACGAAACCCTCCATCCGGGTCCACCGCCGGATGCTCCACCTTGGTGTCGCTGTTGAAAAAGGTGTGCCCGCCCGGTTGCTCGTTGGCTTCAGGAACCCCAGCGACAAGATCGCCATCCTTGGCCCAGCGCAGCACCTCGGTGTCCTTGACGGCCTCAGGGGTGTCAAACCCATCCCAGCGGTAGCTTGTGGGGTAATAGCGCACTGAGAAGTCGTCGGGCGCTGCAGCGTTCTGCAGATAGGCATCCAGCATCTTGCTATCGGCGTTCACGCTGGTGATACCGAGCTGGGTGTAGGTGGCGGCCGTGGCGGCCATTCCATAGAGCTGGCCGTACAGCAGCCCGTTGCGTGCCAGGAACTTGTCGCGCTCGCTCACGCTGGTGCTGGCCTGATCGACGGCTTTACCGCTGGCATCGACGCCCTTGCGACCCACGTAGACCTTGAGCGGAGCTGGGTTGATGTCGTGGTTGTAGCCGGAGGCCACGATCACCACGAAATCTTTGTGGCCGGAGTTGATCGGCATCAACTTCTCGTAGCCGGCCTGGCCCAAGGCTGGGGCCGTGTAAGCGACCTCGTTCTTGATGTCCACCACCAACGAGGCAAGGCCCATTGTGCTGTTGGCAACATCAGATCCACGCAGGGGGCCAGAGCCGTCCGGGTCGGCGAACATGGAATTGCCAATATTCCACTCTTCGCCCATCAGCCAAATGTCATCGCTGAAGCCGATGCCGGCACCGTTTTTGTTGGCTGGTTCATACCAGGCGCCGCAAAATGAGTGGAAGAAGAAGTCACCCTCGGTGAGAGTCATGTTCTTCGTGGAGTCATCAAGCTGCCTGATGGCTGTGCCGAACTCAACCAGCGTGCCGTCGGGATTGGTCTGGTTGCCCCATTTGCCACCAAGATCGGCTTTATTGGTGGTCTTTTTGGTGACTTCCCTGCCGAAGACATTATAAACTTTATCAAACAAATGGCCCGAAGCCTTAAACATCGTGCTGGCCGACGCCTCGCTATCGAGAAAGCTGGCAAACTTAGCTCGGTCGTAGTCGATGTAATGAATATGTGAACCGGTGAATTTCACGCCGCTCTCCATCAACCAGCCATAGGTCTGGTTAGAGTTAGTTGCGTAAGACTCGGACTGGTAGACAAGTCGTATCGTGGCGTTGTCCTTTAGCCAGGCAGCGTTGCCATCCGGCCAGCCGGTGAGGGCCATGTTGGTAACGGGATCCACCTCGCCAACGGTTGCCAGTGCCTTGAACTTGGCGTAAGGAAAATCGGTATCGCCGCTGCGCCCGTCCAGAAGCTCGCTGGCATCGTTGGCAGTGCTGGCCTCGGGGATGAGAGCCGTGACCTGGCCAATAGTTTTGATCAACGGGGTTGTCATGGGGATGGGAAAGGGTGGTTGGCGCGAAGCAGTTCAATCAATCTTGTGGCTAAAGCTTTGTGGCTCCCTTAGAACCTAGATTGCCATCCTGTGAAAGTCTTTCACAGGATGGCCAGCCCAACTCGTTGCATACGTAGGGGGAGACACGACCTGCATGTATCCCATGACACAAGACTTACGCAAGCCCTGCAAAGTTGGCCTGATTGTTGAGGCTGGCGGCACTGATGTTGGTGAAATGCCCCACCTCCACGCCGGCCACCTTCAAGAGAGTGTCCGAACCCACCTGGCTGAAGCTGAGGCTGGATAAAACCACGCCCGCCAGGCCCACCTTGTCTGCCCCCAGCTGGAAGTCCATCACGAATTGCTTGGAGGCAGGGAGATCGCCGATCTCGCTCACCAGCCAGAATTGGTCGGCAGAGGCACCACCGTTGAGGTGGTTGGTTCCAGCTCCTCCAAGCACATAGAACTTGTCATCACCTGCACCGCCGAGGGCGCGGTTGGCAGAGCTGCCGATGATGAAGGTGTCGTTGCCGAGGCCGGCACTGAGGCGATTGCCATCGCCATCAATAGCCCAAATCTCATCATCACCGCTGCCACCGGTAATCACATCTCTGGATCCGGCGTATATGGCATCTTTACCGCTGCCTGTGAAGATTCTGTTGGCAAATCCGCTGAGGCTTGCAACGTCAATTATATCTTCACCGGCTCCTGAGAAGAGCAAATCATTCTTGCCATCAAAACCTTGCAGCTTGATTGGTTGAGATGTCAAACTGTCATCCGCGCCAGCCGTACCGATTTTGACATCGATCACCTCATCAGTACGTAGCGCTATATTTTGCAACCGAAAATCATGGGCAGCGATTGTGTCAGCCTGGTTGTAGGCCTTGGCCAGGGTGGCATGATTAGCCTTCAGATACTCGGCCAGGGCATCCTGTTCAGTGCCATCGCCACTGAAAGTGGCGGCACCGGTAAACGGCGCGGTGGAACTGAAGAGGTCAACTCGGTTGGCGGCAGCATCCGTAGGGAAGGGATAGCTGTCCCCACCGCTGGCCAGGAAGTTGAGCGTCACCATCCGGAACGTGCGGGCCGGATCACCCACCAGGACCCCGCCGCGAACCAACACGTCAAGGTCATTGCCCTGGCTGTCCTGAATCGCAAGGTTGAGGATGCGGCTGCCAGCCGCCTTGCTGAGGTCAAAGCTGAACGCAAGGCCTGCCACCTGAGGGAATCGACCTTGATTGGGATAGACGGCAATACCGTGTTCAAGCAGCTCCCTGAGCTTGTTGGCGCTCACGGTCACCAGGGAGAGGTTGTTGTTAAACCGCAGTGAGTTTTCAATATCCAGTGTGGAGATACCACCCGCTGGTTTGTTCGCCGAAGGATTGGCTAGGGGGGGTTGCTTAGCCCCACTGACCACATCGACGCTACCAATCTGGGAGCGGATGCCGCCGCCATTCTTCAGCGAGATCACAACAGAAGGATCAATTTCTCTTGCATAGGCCAGGTTGGCATCTGCAGTGAGATCGCCGAGGTTGGTTTCCTCGGAGCGCACGAAGGCCCGCTCGCCCTCGAGATATACCTGGGTGAAGCCCCACACCTGGCCGTCTTTACTGGCAATCACCGCCTGCACGGCGTCAGTAAGATCCTGAACGTTCTCGGCCTTGGTGCCGTCCGCAAACGCGGTGGTGGCGAGCTGGGCTTCGCTCACGTTCCAGGCCTTGGCCACATTGGCCGCAGTGGCGGCATACGCGCCGCTGACCAGGGGATCAACGCTGCCCGGGATGATGCGTCCCTGGGCATCGAAGTCCACAACCAATCGGCCCAGGTAGGTGTATTCGTTGTCGGTATTGACGATCAGGGTGGGAGCTCCGTCGGACCCTTGGGTCACTAGCGGGTAGGTGTCAACGAAGTTGGCGGCATGGCCAGGGAAGGTCACGGCTTGGTCGTTGCTGTCGCCCAGGCGGCTGTTGGAGCCACCGGCGAGGATGATGTCCACACCCCGAAGCAGCGGCGCGAGAGCCTTCTCATTGGCGATCTGCTGCAGGTGGGCCATCAGGATCACCTTGTTAACGCCTTGGCTGATCAGGTCGTCGATCACCGGTTGCAGCTGGCTAGCCAGCTGCAGCATGTCGTCGCGCTCTGAGCCATCGCCAATGAAGCCCTTCACCTCCACCCCACCGGTGGAGCTGATCTGCTCCAGCACCTGGGTGGTGGCACCCACCAGGCCGATCTTCTCGCCGTTCTTGGTGACCACCGCCGAAGGCACGATTCGGCCCTTCTGGGAAGCAGCTTCCTCCAGGCCAGCGGTCGTGGTGGTGTTGTTGAAACGCGGATTCAGATCGGCATCGGCGCTGAAATCGAGGTTGGCCGATAGATAGGGGAACTGGGCACCCACCCAGCCTGAGGCTGGCGTGAAGGAATCGCGGAACACCCGTGAACCCAAGTCGAATTCGTGGTTACCAATCGTGGAGGCCTCCACACCGATCAGGTTATGGATGGCGATGTCCACCGCCGCGATCGGATGGTTGGTGCTGGCGGCCATGCTGATGCTGGAGCCGGTCACCGCGTTGAGCTCATCACGCACACTGATGTCGGTGCCACCATTGAGGAAGGGGCTGGGGATGAAGTTATCGCCGCCAGCAAGAATCAGCGTGTTGGCATAAGTGTTATCGAAGCCATCCACGAGGCCCGCTAGGTAGGGAGCCGTCTGGGAGGCCAACAGCCCGGCTTCAGCATCGGAGAGATGCAAAAGCTGCAGGCGATAGGGGATGGGGAAATCCACCACCGACACCACATCATTCCCTTCGCTGGAGGCGATCACGCTGCGGGCTGCATTGGTGGAACTGGTGAGGAAGGTGATCCCCTCAACGCGCTGAGCACCGGGGAAGATGATCGGATCAACGGCCACCGGTGCATACGGATTCGAAACATCAAAAATCGCCGCCATGCTGGTGGTAGTGCGCTCCAATGCAACGAAGGCATAGGTACGGCCGTTGGTGGTGAAGACCTCAACCATCTCGGGTTCAATACCTTTGTCGTCTTCTCGGCTGTTAACCGGATAGAAGCCCTTGGCCACCGCCAGTTCCTCGAGGGCGGTGCCGGAATCAAACACCACATTGCCCTTCGAATCGAAGATCCGCAGCGAGCGCGATCCCAGGGTGTAGGCCTGATCGACGATGCCATCGCGATCTAGATCACCGGTGTTGGTGAAAATGTTCAGCTGTTGGGCGTTGGTGGCAACAAGACCTGCCTTCTGGGCAGGGGTGGCGCTGGCGGCTGCCGTGAGCAGCGCCGATACACGAGCGGTCTCATCGGGATCGAGGAAGTCATTGCGGTCATCGCCTTCCCCAGCGGCTAAAATGAAGTTTTCGCCGTTGTAACTGAACGTCGCCAGGCCATCTGGCATCACCAGGCCATAAACATCGTGGTTGGTGGCGGGCTTGTAGCCGCCGCCATCGCCTCTGTCCTCTGTATCAAGGGCCGGATTGCTGAACGTCACCACCGTAAAGGCGTTGCCGCTGGCACCCTCGGTGCCGAAGTCGTTGTCGTAGTTGATGACGACTGCGCCGTCGTCGCGCAGAGTTAGGCCCTCGGGTTTGTCATAGCTGAGGCTGCCGCCCACGGAGGGCAGGTTGAACAACTCCACCTTGTTGGCCAGCTGGATGCCGGCGGCGGCGAGTCGATCGGCACTTGAGGTAGTGTAGACAGAACTAAGCAGGGTGAGGCTGTTGTCAAGCAGCTCAGGGCTGGAGACGCCGATGGCGTCGGTCCAGCTAGCCGCTCCCGTACCTAACGTGCGCGACAGGGTGTTGGTCGCACCGCGCAGATCCACCTCATAGACACTCTTGAAGCCATTGAGCGCCCGGCTGCTATCGCGCTCCATCACCAGGAACACATCACGAACGGCGTCGTAGGTGACATCGCCGATCTTGTCCTGGCCACTGCGGCCGCTGAGTAGATATAGATGCTCTTTTACCGGGGCACCTGTGCCGGGATCGATGGCCAGGATGCGGGTGAGTTGCGATGGACTGCGCTCGGCAGCCACCCCATCGCCATTGCTGTCCACATCCAGGGGGCTCTGCATGAAGGCATAGAGCAGGCCGTCCTTGCTGTTGAAGGCCATGCCTTCGATGCCGCGGTTGGCCCAGCGGTTGCCGTAGATGGCCGGCAGGCTGTCGATCGTTTCGGCGCCGATGACACTGCCGTGCTGAGCCTGCAGGAGGGCTTTCTGGCCAGCGGGGATATAGCGCTGAATCAAATTGCCGCTGCCGAAATCAAACAGGCCAATTTGGCCGCGGTATTCATCTCCCACCGCAAACACCTTGCGGCTCACGCCGCCGATAGTGGCGGTGAAGACGGAGATGGTTTCCGAATCGATGCCGAAAGGGTCGTAGGCAAGGTTCTGGTTGATGGCATTCACCGGAATCTCATCCTTACCCAATAGCTGCGGTAGGCCGGTAAGCGCCGTGCCATCCGGACGCTTCAGACCAATGATGGCAAGCTCGCTCACCGCGCCCGAGGCACGGTTCATGCCTAGCTTATAAATGGAGGGCTGAAAATCAGGGTCTAAAAACTGCCGTTTGCCGGCTGATAGCGTGCCATTCGGACCACGATCGGTAATCGAATAATAGATATCAAGCGCCTGACCATTGATCGTTTCAACACCATCAAACCAAAGGCCGGAGAGTCCACCTGCCTGCACATCGGCAGGAAGGTTGGCGGCACCTGCTGCATAGCTCAGGGTGTAGCTGAAATTCCTAGCAGTAGCCAGGCCGCGGTCCCAATCCTGGATGCCAGCCGAGAAGATGGTGGTGATGGCAGGCGTGGCCGTGCTGATATCCAGCACAGCGATGGCATTATTCTCCTGCAGCGAAATGAAGGCCGTGCGGCCATCGGCAGATATCGCGATCGCTTCAGGTTCGATGTCCTGCGCCAGGGTGGTGGTTACCCCGGCTTTACCCGTAATGCGAATGCCGCGGTTAATTAGCTCCGCTTTGCGGTTGTTCCAGGCACTGAAGTCGATGGTTTGTACATTAGCCTGGGCGGGAGCCACAGGTGTTGCCAACAGGTAGGGCGCAGTATCAATTACGGAAATTGAACCGATAGGATCCTCGCTATAATTATTGTTGGGCTCACCCTCATTGGTGACCAGCAATTTGCGGCCATCAGCACTGAACTTCACCATGTCGGGCAAAGCGCCGACATCAACGGTACTAATGTGAACTGGAAGAACTGGATTTGTTAGGTCATAAAATTGAACAAAGCCATTATTGGTCTTAACACTGTTCTGGACTGCAACCGCCAACAGCTTGCCGTAAACCGCCACGCTCTGGAGGGTCTGGCTGCTATCGGTGGGGGTAGCCTTAGCAACAATACTGGCCGCAGCCGGCCTGCGCAGATCACTTACAACAATTGCACCTGAACCGCCACCAACGGTATATAGATAACCAGATGTCTGATTGTATGCAGATATCTCGGCGTTCGCACCTTGGACGGCCATGGTGAGAACACCGTTCACCGCTGCAACAGGAGGGTTGAGGAGCGAAAAGGAAAAAGACACCCCTAAGAAAACATATTACTGATATCAATTCAACAGGTAAAAGTCAAATCTCGCTTAAGCCAAGGTTAAGGGACATCATAAAGGTAGCGGGGGAAACATATGGACGTATGCCTCAACACCTAGCGACATGTGTCGTTATCTTTTTGTCAGCCTCCAAACACCTGCTTTTGCGTACCAAGGAGCCTCGGCAAAAACTCAGACCCTACGGACGCGACCCCCTTTGACATTGGGATTGCCCTTTCCATGAAGAGATTAAACGTGAACTCCCTTCGAGTCCTGCATTCCCTTAAGCAGACGCTGAAACAGCCCTTTAGGACCTAATTTTGCGCCAACCTAAGGATCTTGTTTGCCGCGCTCCCGCATGGCATTGCCCCCAGCCGCTGAAGACCACGCCGGCACAATGCTTCAATGCCAAGCAAGCGCCTTCAAGCTGTCGGCAGCCATATACAAGCCGATCAATGATGAACCCCAAGCTATCGCCTCGTTTGCATTACGCGACAAAAATGCCTCCAACTTAATCAAGATAGGCGAGACATGACCATGTAGCGTAAGCCGTGCCGCTAGCAGCAATAATGCTGGCGTGATCATCAATAAACAATAGCCGAAAAGCACCACACTCCGCCCGATCAGCGATAACTCCGATGCGGTCAAAAAACCTATGGCAGCCAGATACGGGATCATCGAAGCAGCCTCGATAGCAGCCGCCGTCAACGCAAAAACGAAGACCGCCCCGACGGGGGCCGACGCATCGCTCGCCAGACCCCGCATCCGCATGAGCAGACTCGGCCCGGAACGTGCCAATTTTGCGGCGCGGCGAGCAGCGCGACGCTCCTTACCCGCTTTCGTCCAAGGTTCCTTTAGGACACCGAAAGCCGTGAATCCGATACCGACGACCAGTTGGGCGATCCTTAGCGGTTGGGAGTTTCCTGTCTGCCGCAACGTGTCGAGCACCAGCGTGGCTCCGAGAAGCAACGCAATCCCCAACAGCAGATAGAACGCGGCTACGGTGCCAAGGAACAAAACAATCCTGCCTGGGCGTAGATGGCCGGGTACCGACATCAACCACAGGGGGATGAGTAACGTACCGAAACTAGTGCTATCAATCAGTGCCAGCAAAACAAGCGGGGCGAGCAGTTCGAAGTTCATCGATAGTGGTTTCCTAAAGATTCTGCAAGCGCCTGAGCCATCCTTAGCTCATGGGCGGGCGGAAGCACCAAGACTAGTCGCATAAGCTGAGAAGTTCCTCCCTGAACAGCAACAAGGATAGACATGTAACTGTCACGAGATGCCGAATACTGCCCCTGAGTAGCAAGCCAAGTGTATAGGCAATAAACTAAGGTTGCTGTGACTAGCTCTACACCTCTTTAGCTGATGCCCTCATGTATTCAAGCTTGGGGCTGGCCCATTAGAAACGGGCATCAGTCAGCCCTCTCCTTATGGCGCCGCCCCAGCAAGTAACCAAAGACCAAGATAATATAAAAAGCAGCCATGGCAATATCGGCGTCCAAATTCAGATTGTGTGAACCTCCGAGACAACCTTACCCTCCTGATCGATAAATGCTAGCGTCCTGCCTTTATTTGACTCTTTTTTGGCGATGGAAAAAAGAGCCACACCTCGCCGAATACTTTCCGACATCGTAATACCGTACTCATCTTTGAGCTGAGCCAGAATACTTACCAAACGTTCATTTGCACGAAAGTTCAGGCGTTCATCCTTGGCTTCTTGGCTGGATTTTTTGCTGGATTTTGTCCTGGATTTTGTGCTGGAATTAAGAACGGGAGAAGTAGGGACTGGTTGCCTGGGAGAGAGGGACGATGCGGTCATGGGTGAAGCGGGGTGAGAGGCCAGGCCAGACGGACCGGACCAGCGCCAAGGGCTGTTGTCTGCACTATTGTACATACAATTTGCGGAAGCTGGCGGCCGGGTCGTTGCTTGTGGTACCGGCCCAAAACCAGGAGAAAGCCAAACAGCGCTCCTGGCCTTGCGTCGCCTTGGTGGACACGGCCTCGCCCTTGCGGTTGATGGGGCCGAAGTGGTCTGCCTTGGGCCGCCCGCTAATGCCTTTATCAGAAGGTCGGCACTACCCGCTAGCGGTCTGCAATGCCCCGGACGCCTGCGGGTGCATGACTGTTGCCTTCCTACCTCTATGTTGCCGAGACAGTTGACGGCCTCGTCGAATGCTCCCAGCCATGCGGCAGCTTCATTGATATCCCCTGTCTCCCTCTCCAGCGGCGCCCGGGCGAGCTCTTCGGCTGCCCCCACCAACTTCCCCAGCAAGGCTGAACTGCTGGCCTGCCTGCCGCCGGAGCTGCTCAGATTCAAGCCGGACAAAGCCTGGGGAAGCCTGATCATGTCCCTCAGCCTGTCTGTGGTGGCCTACGGCCTGGGCACCCAGATCCCCTTAACACCCACTGCCGCCCCCCTCTGGTTGCTCTATGCCGTGGTCACGGGCACCGTGGCGGGCGGTTGCTGGGTGATCGCCCATGAGTGCGGCCATGGCGCCTTCCATCCCAACCGTCGGCTGGAGGCTGCGGTGGGATTTGTGCTCCATAGCCTGCTGTTGGTGCCTTATTTCAGCTGGCAGCGCAGCCATGCGGTGCACCATGCCAATTGCAACCACCTGGAGGGTGGTGAAACCCATGTGCCACCCCGCTTAGACTCGCCGGCGGGCGAGTGGGTGCAGGGCTTGGCTGGGCGGTTGGGCACCAGGCTGTTCGGAACCCTATCCCTGGTCTTCCACCTGCTGCTGGGTTGGCCGCTATATCTGCTGTTCGGCATTACGGGCGGGGAAGACTACGGCACCCCAACCTCCCACTTCTGGAGCGGTTCGCCCTTTCGCAACGGCCGGCGGCCGCTGTTCCCAGACGCCTGCAAGCCGCTGATACGGCATTCGAATCTCGGGCTGGCAGCCATGCTTTTGGCCCTGGTCCTGGCTGCCATTCAGTTCTCGCCGGCGCGGGTGCTGTGCGTGTATGGATTGCCCTACCTGGTGATCAATGCCTGGCTGGTGAGCTACACCTGGCTGCAGCACACGGACACCAACATTCCCCATTTCTCCACCGCCGACTGGACCTGGGCCAAAGGCGCTCTGCAGACGGTGGATCGTCCCTATGGGCCCATACTCAACCTGCTGCACCACGGCATCGGTTCCACTCACCTGTGCCATCACATCAACCCACGCATTCCGCACTACAACGCCTGGCAGGCCACCGCCCTGCTGCAGATGCGCTTTCCCGATTTGGTGCAGCACGACCCCACCCCCATCCACCTGGCGCTGTGGCGGGTGGCCTGCCACTGTGCGGTGGTGCGCCAGGACGCTCCTGGCAGCGGTTTCTATTTTCAGCCTCAGGCCGCGGAAACGCAAGTTCAGGCATGATTTATCCCTTGATTTTAAAGTCGACGCTACCCGGGGTCGGCATGTAATGCAGCCAGCAATAACTCGGGAGTGAACACGGGCAGGGTAGAGCGAGTGAAGACCTCGCAGTTGCGGATAACTAACGATCGCGCTCGACCCACGTTGCAGAACCTCACCTTTACAGGTGCTTGTCCTCAAGATGATGCCGGTATTCGCCCTCATTGAGCCCCGAGCTGACGAGCACGCCGCGCAAGGCGCGAACACGGGGCGTGATATCCACTGCGGCGGATTGCACTTCGATCAAGGAGAAGCAGTCACCCGCCAGCTGCGAAAAACAACGGCCTGTATCAGCAGAGTGACGTTTTGCCCTCGCGATCAGTTCCTCATCGAGCCTCAATGTGAGCTTGGTGATCACGGGAAATCCTTTAGGCATACAATATTGCTTAAATGATACATGACATATAGGCAGCGGAGAACAACCTGCCAACCTTGCTAACGCTGCCCCTGAGTGGCAGGCAGAGATTGGATCGTCGAAGCTGAGCACTGATGACGGCCCGTCCACTCAAAGGGCTTGTTCGAAGTGTCACCCTCCCACAGGAAAAGTCCGGAGACTTCAGCTGCACAAGCAACACTCATGCAACCTCAGCCACATCTTCAACACTTACCACCTCCTTCACAGATGCGCTCAATTGGAGACCTAAGGCTGAGATCACCTTCAAGATCCTGTCAAAACTTGGGCTCCGATCACCTGAGAGTGCCTTATACAGACTTTCCCGCGACAGACCTGACTCCCGTGCGACCTGGGTCATCCCCTTGGCACGAGCAATATCGCCCAATGCCTTTGCAATGAAGGCAGCATCCCCGTCTGATTCCTGAATACAGGCCTCCAGATAGGCAGCCATCTCTTCAGGAGTCTCCAGGAACTCGGCGACATCATAAGGTGACGTCTTCGTCTCCATCATTCATCCTCCTTATAGTTACGAACAAGATCCTGCGCAGATTTGATATCTTTCGCCTGGGTGGTCTTGTCACCACCGACGAGAAGAATGATCAGCATCGAACCCTGCTGATGAAAATAGACCCTGTAACCAGGACTGTAGCGGATCCGCAGCTCAGAGACTCCTGCCCCAACGGGCCGACATCGCCTGGATTGCCGCAGACTACGCGTTCAATCCTGGCCTATATGAACGCCTCAGCCCTGAGGTCCCGAAGGCCTCTGAGCCAACGCGTAAAACTCCTCTGTACGGCGAACTGAAACCACACTGACAGTGTAGCCCCGTGGCTACGAGCGGGCAAGGGCTCCGCACGGCATTCTCAACGCTGCCCTGGAGTGGCAGGCAGGGAGACAGGGGTGGCGCGGCAGAGAGCTGGTGGTGGCCTGTCCACTCGAGAGGCTTGTTGGCCGGCATCTCTGCTTAAGCAAGTAACTCTTCCAGTTCATTCCTTGTGATCTCAACATCACGCAGTACCTTGGCCAGCAACCCAGGTCCAAGTGATTCACCGGAATGCACTGGAACGACAGTTGTACGTCCATCTGGATGACGAAGAAAATGATGACTGCCCTTCACCCTCTGAATGAGGAAGCCAGCCCTTTTGAGTGCCGTAATCAGGCGTTTACCTGTAACCGCTGAGTACTTTGGCACGCCTATACCGTAACCCTCTGAACCCCCACAAAATCAAGTTCCTCAAAATCATCTTCTTGGACTTCGAGACATAACTCGATGGCTTCCTTTATGCGCTCCATCAGCTCATCAAGAGAACGTGCCTGTGTGTGACAACCAGAGAGAGCAGGCACACTCGCGACGAAAAAGCCCTCTGAGTCTTTCTCGACAACGACATCAAACTGCCTTGCCATGGAAAAATCCTGTACCACTTAACAATAGCTCCAATCTGACCCGCGAAGCCCCCCTGACTGGGACCGGCTAACGCTTGCCATCACCAGCCCGCCGTGAGCAATCTGGACAATATACAACCCAAGGAGGCGGGCCTGGTGCATGGCGATGTTCGGCTCAATCAAAAACCTTTCTGACATCCTGAGCCTGATTCCCGATATATGCCTTACAAAGTGTATCGTAGTCCACGATATGCACGTTGTTATATTTTCGACAAGCTTGTATAACCTGATCGGGATCGCTATTCTCGTAGCTTCCCACAACCAGCACAAGATTGGGATCTTTGACTTCAATGCCATATTTTTCTTTTGCGTGACTGGCATTTTGTTCGTAACAAAAGTATTCTCGATAATTGGCAAGTTGAGAGACGCCCTCCTCTACATAGTCAATAAATCTACGCCGCCGCCGCTCACCCTTTGTAATCTTTTTCTTTTGCAGCAGCGCCGTCTTCAAATCATAGATATCATAATACCCGTCTTTCCTTTGAATCATCAGGTCAGGATTGATTGCGGCATCCTGAACCGTGCCATCATGCTCTTTCCATTCTAGATACGGCTCGTATTCAAAGTTCATCGCATTAAATACCCTTTTGATCACCTCTGGATGTTGATTCATGAACTCTCCTATTGTAGTTTCATGGAGGCCGGGGAACAAATACATGCTTTGCATTTGACCGGCAACGAGCAGCTCTTCCTCGCTGCCTTGAACTGTATATATTGCACGTGCAATATTACCGCGTATCGCATTCTCGTAAAGCTCCCAAAGTCGCCGCATGCCTGTGCTCTTGTGGGCAACCATACAGAAGAGAATTGAGGAAACTCTGAAAAACCCGTTAGAATAGTTCCACCTCCAAGTTTGAGACTGGGAACGGATGACCATTTCCCTCCAGCTGGGTTTTACGGATTACGAACAGACCTACGCCAAGAAGAAGACGCGTCGGCAGATCTTCCTCGATGAAATGGAAGCAACGCTCCCTTGGGATTCCTTCCTAGCACTCATACAGCCTG
>JBIKMU010000028.1:0-42015 GCA_044359075.1 Cyanobium sp.
CTCATCCCGCAACTCCTCAAGACCCATCAGCTCCTGCACCTGGCGGCCCAGGGTGATCTCCTGCTCATGGCTCAGCAAAGGCACACGGCCGATGTCGCGCAGGTAGGAGCGCAACAAATCTCCGGTGGGGGGCAGGGAGGCGGAATTGGTGGCCAGAAGAATCGAAGGCATGGAGCCTGGGTTTCGAAACACCTTTGTTTCGTAAAAATACCACCCTTTGGCGGAATCGTTCCGCCCTGGAAGGGAGGATTGCCGGGGGAGGGACAATGGATCCATGGGAGCTCAACGGCTGCAAAAGCTCATCGCTGCCGCCGGACTGGGCTCCAGGCGCCGGGCCGAGGCATGGTTGGGGGCCGGTTTGGTGCGGGTCAATGGCCGCATCGCGGCCTTGGGGGACCAGGCCGACCCTGCCACCGACAACATCAGCGTCGATGGCATTCCCCTGCCAAGGCCACCAAGGCCCCTCACCCTGCTCCTGAACAAGCCCATGGGGGTGTTATGCACCTGCCACGATCCCAGGGGCAGGTCCACCGTGCTCGACCTTCTCCCCCCCGGGCTGGCCCGCGGCGCCGGACTTCATCCGGTGGGGCGCCTTGATGGCGACAGCCGGGGCGCCCTGCTGCTGAGCAACGATGGCGCCCTCACCCTGCGCCTCACCCATCCGCGTTACGGCCACCGCAAGACCTACCAGGTGCAGGTGCGTGGCCAGCCCAGCCCCGCCACCCTCGAACGCTGGCGCCGCGGTGTCCCCCTTGATGGACTCTCAAGCCAACCTGTGGCCATAAATCCGCTTGGCCAGGCCGCCGGCAGCACCCGACTGGAATTGACCATGGCTGAAGGGCGCAACCGTCAGATCCGCCGCACCGCTGCCCTGCTGGGCCATCCGGTGCTCGATCTGCGGCGGGTGGCCATCGGGCCAGTGCGCCTGGGCTCCTTGGCGGAAGGCCACTGGCGCATTGTGCAAGAAGGTGAACTGCAAGGCGGAGAATGGCCCAGCTCGCTGCCCAACTCCTGAAACCGCCGTCCCTGCCCTCATTGCTCGCTGGCCTGACCCGGCGTTGGTCCTTGGGGCGATACACCCCTGACGGCGGCCCCACCGAGCCGCCCAAAGATCCCCTGCTGATTACGGGTCAGCAGCTGCGGGAAGCCCGCGAAGCCCAGGGCTTGGGGCTGCGGGAGCTCGCCCAGCAAACCCGCATCAGCACCGCTGTGCTCGAGGCGCTGGAACGGGGCTGGCGCGACCGGCTCCCGGAGCCCGCCTACCTGCGCACGATGCTGCCCCTGCTTGAGGAGCGACTCCAGCTCAGCCCGGGCAGCCTGCGGGCTGCCCTGCCCGCCGCCGCCCGCAGCGCCGCGCAAGCCCGCCGCGAGAACCTGCGGCGACGGTTCACTCCCGGTTCGATCGAGGTCTTCACCAGCTGGCAGGGCACCTTGCTTTATGGCCTGTTGGGATTGGTCCTGCTCTACGGGCTCAACCTCAGCCAACGGCGGCTGGTCGAGCATGGCTTGCAAAGCACAGGTCCCTTACCGCCGCTGACGACCCCAACCAGCCCGGAAAACAACCAAGGGTTGCTGACAGGGGCCTACCAGGACGTGCTGCCGCTGCGCAGCGCTGCCAGCGGCCGGGCCCTGCGCCAGTGGCGCCAGGAGACCCAAGCTGCCGGCGCCGACCTCTCCCTGGGTTGGCTCTGGGTTCGCCTCAATGGCCCTACCAGGCTGCAACTGAAGGACAGCGAGGGGCGACAATCCACATTGGCAGGTGCGGAGGGCGAGCTCACTCTGCCGGTACTGCCGCCCTTTGAGCTGAAGCTCGATCCCGCCGTAGCGGCGCAGGCCGTGCGTTGGAATGGCCGGGCACTGACTTCAGAACCCACCGAAGCGGGCCGCTATCGCTATCCCCCAGCAACTTCACCCCAAGGTCCCCGTTCGGGAGTGAACAAGGCCTCCAAGCCGCCCGGCGAAATGCCCGATCAGTTAGCGCCGCCTGTCCCGGAAGAACCAGCTCCAGCTCCTCCGCAGCGGCCGTAGCGGGCCGCCATGGCGCCGTAACCATGCAGGTGGCCCGCCAGGGCAGCGATCGGCTCCTGCAGACGCCAGCTCCAGTTGCCGCTGGCCGTGCCTGGAGTGTTGAAGCGGGCCGAATCGTCCAGCCCCATCAGGTCCTGCAGGGGAACCACCACCAACTCGGCACTGGACTCCAGGGCCAGCTCCGCCAGTTGCCAACCGGGGGCAACGACCATATCTCCCAACAACTCGCCCACCTGGCGCCGCTGGTGCTCCTCCAGCCCCTGCCACCAGCCGTTGGTGGTGGCGTTGTCATGGGTTCCCGTGTACACCACCCAGCGATGCCCCTTGTAGTTGGCAGGCAGGTAGCCGTTATCTGAGTTGCCATCAAAAGCAAATTGCAGGATCTTCATCCCTGGCAATTCGAACCGATCCCGCAGGTCCTCCACCTCCTTGGTGATCACACCCAGGTCCTCGGCGATCAAGGGCAGCCGGCCATCGCTCTGCAGCAGATGGTGGCGGCGGCATCGCCAGTGCAGCAATCGCAACAGCCAGGTTCCCGGCGAAGGCACCCAATGGCCGTTCTCGGCGGTGGGATCACCACCTGGCACGCTCCAGTAGGACTCCAGAGCACGGAAGTGGTCGAGGCGCAACAGGTCGAATAGCTCCAACTGCCGCTGCAATCGATTCAGCCACCAGCGGAAGCCTGAGATGGCGTGGCGCCGCCAGCGGTAGACCGGGGTTCCCCAGAGCTGGCCGCTGGCCGAGAAATAATCCGGAGGAACGCCACTTTGGGCTCTCAGGGTGCCATCCGGCGCCAGCTCAAACAGGGCCGGATGGCACCAGACATCAACACTGTCGTGGGCCACATAGAAGGGCAGATCACCGACCAGGCGGACTCCCTGCCCCTGGGCCCAATGCTTGAGCCGCTCCCACTGGCGCTGCAGGTGCCATTGCAGCAGGGATTCCTGCAACAGAATCGGGGCCAGCTCTCGGCGCGCCTGGGCCAGGGCTCGCCACTGGCGCTTGGCCAGGGCAGGCGGCCACTGCCACCAGGGTTGGCCGCCATGGCGGCGGCGAAGGGCCATGAACAGTCCGTGATCCAGCAGCCATGGGGCCTGGCTGCGGCACCAGCGGCGGAATTCCGCCTGCCGTTCGGGGCTTTGGGCCGGCCAAGCCTGGGCCAAGGCGACACCGAGGGCTTCGGCCCGCCGCGAGACCTGCGCTGGGTCGAGCCGATCGCTGCTGGCACCAGGGGGTAAGTCCTGCAGTTGGCGCAGGGTCAAAAAGCCCTCATCCACCAGATCATCGGCATCGAGCAGCCAGGAATTAAGGGCCGAACCACTGGGGGAGCTGTAAGGAGAACCGGTGCCGTCGGGTGGTGCCACGGGCAGGAGCTGCCAGACCCCCACACCCTCGCGGCCCAGCAATTCGACCCAGTCCCGGGCAGCGGCCCCCAGGGTGCCGCAACCGCATGCCGCCGGCAGGGATGTGGGATGCAGCAAAACCCCACATTGGCGAGGGGTGACAAGGCCGCTCACGACTCAGGCAGCCGGTAGGCGGAAATGATGCGTTTGGCGAAGGCAGGGATATGGCGCTCCGCGATGGTGGGGTGGTTACGCCGCAGCCAAAGGGCATTGCGGGTGAAATGGGAATCAATCGAAAAGCGACCGTATTCGAGGCCTTTTGGGCCGAAGCGTTTAACAAAAAAGCCCACCAGCTCCGCCAATGGCATCGGCAGGCGCAGGGCCTTGTCGTAAGCCCCGATTCCCTGCTGCACCGCCTGCCGACGGTCACCGGCACTGAAAACGGGGCCGGTTTCCAACTCAGCTTCCACCAGATCCAGCAGCTGCTGACCGAGGGGATTGCGCACGGTTATCCATTGACTACCGAAACCAGCCCCCATGTAGCCGACCACCAGATCGGCTCCGGCGTTGGTGTAATCGAAGCAACTCAGGCAACTGGGGGCGAAAACATCCTTGAGCCTTGGTGTATCGAGCCCGAAAAATGGCACTGTTTCCGTACTGCCATCGCTGTGGCGGAAATGGATGCGGAAATCCTGCATGAACTCATAGTGAACCACCGTGGCCGCTGAGCGGCTGGCACTCTCTAGAAAGGTCTGCAGACCCTCACGGCTGACATTGTCCACACAGGGGAGACCCAGCACGTAAAGCTGATCAAGGGGCAGGGTTGCCTGCACCGCCCTGAGGGCCTGAACCTGGCAACCCACGCCGATTGCCAACAGGCGCTTGATGCCGCTGGCCGGCAATTGCTCCAGCACCTCCAGGTTGGGGGAAAGGGTGGGCTTGTTCACCCGGGCCTCCAATACCTCTTGGGGCGTGCGGGCCAGGCGGGGCACGGGAGTGAAACGATCCTCGGGGCTTTGACCAACACAAAGCACAGCGTCCACGAGGCCGGTTTCAAGGGCACGAACGCCGATCTGGGAGACGATGCCGGTCCATTGGGCACCGTCTATTGGCTGACGCAAGCGGGCGGTCAACATGCGTTGTTGCACCCCGAAATACAGCTCGTCCTCCTGGTCCAGATCCCGGCTGCGGCCGTGGGCCGCAATTTCCATGGCTTCAAAGCGCTGCTCCAGAAAGGCGCAGGCCTTGCGCACATAGGCCACCCAGCGGGTATCGCAGAGCCCGCAATCGCTGCATAGATCCTTGGCGGGGCGGGGACTGCCCTTGGCCATGGGTCGGGCCCTTTGATGGGGCGCCAGCCGCTCGGGGGGTGGGGTGGCCGAATCGAAAGCGGCAGGGGCGCTGGTCAAGGGCACATCAGAAAGGAAGGGAATCAACCTATCGAGCTAGGGGCCTGGACGGGGTTGGAGGACATTGAGCCGGTGGGAGAGACTGGAATATCCATATTTCCGCGCCGTCGCCCATGCCACCCCGCCGGGATCCCCGCCCGTCCGCCCGCTCGCGACCGGTTCGCCCGTCGGCCAAAGCGACCCGGCCAGCCCCGGAGCCCGGGCCCAGCTGGCTTGAGCGCCTGACCTCCCTGCCCCGGCCTTCGCCCCGCACCCTGTTGCTTGCCAGTCTCTCCCTGGCGGGGATGCTGATCGGAGGCTCCCTGCTGGGCACCGTCTGGCCCCTGAAAGACCGTTCCGAAGGGCTAAAAGTAGATACCACTCCTGCCACCCTGGCAGCCCTGCCGAAGCGATCTGTCACCGTGCTGGTGATCGGCATCGATGCGGAGCGAACGGGCAGTGGCGAAACCGCGGCTGCACCCAAGGGCCCCGCCAATGCCGATGCCTTGCTGCTGGTGCGAGTCAACCCCAAGGGTCCCCTCCAGGTGCTCAATATGCCGGTGGAACTGGCGGTGATGGTTCCTGGTGAGAAAGAACCCAGCCGCCTTGCCGACCTTTATCGCCGCGGTGGTGTGGCCCTGACCGCCGATGGCGTGCGGGATGTGCTCGGGATGGATCCATCCGAGCCCGACCGATTTGTGGTGCTGCCACGGGCAGCATTACGCCAGATCGTAGACGGGGTTGGTGGTTTGGAAATTAGCCCCACCCGAACCATGAAATATCAAGACAAGGCCCAGAACTACAAGATCGATCTGCAGACGGGTCTGCAACGTCTCAATGGCAAACAGGTGGAACAGATGCTGCGCTTCCGCGACAAGGATCTCGGTGAGTCGGGTCGGCGCAGCAACCACAAACTGGTGGAGACAAGTCTGCGTGAACAGTGGGCCCTTGCCGATCAGCTAGCCAACCTGCCCGCCTTGATCAACACCTTAAAGCCCCAAGTCGAGACCAATCTGACTGCCGAGGAAACCCTGAGCCTGTTTGCCGCTGGCCTCGATGTCAGCCAACCAATTCAATTCGCCAGCCTGCCCCTATTACCCGCCAACAAAGAATTCGGCGATTTGCGCCAGCTTGATGCCAAACCCTCTCAAAAACTCTGGCCGGCCCCGGGATCCTAGGGGTCTGTTCCCTACTCCCAGCCCAAGGCCCAGAGCTCAAGTCACCCTAAGACGATCAAGCTGGGCCCAACGCCAGCGCAGCCGCAGACCCAAAGCTTCGTCTTCAACCTCAGTCAACGACACCCGCGAGCAGTCCACCTGCTCCGCGGGCTGACCCGCCAAACAACCCAACCAGGGCAAACCATCTTGGCGGCGGGCGACTGGATCCCAGGGTCCGTCCCACTGAATCAACCCGACGAGAGGCACCTGCCAGCGTTGCAGCAGGGCTGTCCCGGCCGCAGGCAAACCCGTGGCCAACTGGACGTGTTCCAACACCAAAAGGCTGGGCTGGCGCCAGGCTCCAAGCAACTCCGCCCAACTGCCACCGGAATCCAGGCCGAGACCTGGATCTAGGGGGAGAGCAGCCAGCCAGGGATCCGGACAGCGCGATAACTGGGCCATGGCCTCCTGGGGATGGACAAGACTGTCGATAGTCCTCACAGGGAGCCCGAGCAAATGGGCGAGACGATCTGCGGCGGCAGGCAGACAAGCCGCCGAGCCCCCCAGACTCCCGGCTGGCCCCTGGGCCAAGACCAGCAATTGCAGAGGGGGCAACGACATCAAGGCCGCCATGGGGTGGGAGGAGGCAGGTGCCAGGTACGCTTCTAACATCGAGACGTTGCGACCTGCCCACTGCCTTGTGACGACATTCGCGACTGCTGAAAGGCTGGAGTCGGGCGGTTACCAGCCCCACGGGCCGGCCGACAGCCGAAGATTGCGCCTATTCAGTGGCACCTCCAATCCGGAACTGGCTCAAGAAATCGGTTATTACCTGGGTGTGGCAGATGGTCCTCGGGTGATCAAGCGCTTCGCGGATGGCGAACTTTATATTCAAATTCAGGAATCGATCCGGGGCTGCGATGTGTTTCTTATCCAGCCCACTTGCGCCCCAGTCAACGATCACCTGATGGAATTGGTGATTATGGTCGACGCCTGTCGCCGCGCCTCAGCCCGTCAAATTACTGCGGTGATTCCATACTATGGTTATGCTCGGGCCGACCGCAAGACGGCTGGTCGGGAATCGATCACCGCCAAGCTAGTCGCCAATTTACTGGTAACTTCCGGCGTTGATCGGGTGCTGGCCATGGATCTGCATTCCTCCCAGATTCAAGGCTATTTCGACATTCCCTGCGATCACATCTATGGTTCGCCTGTGTTGGTCGACTACCTCGGTACTCGGGATCTCGGCGAGGTGGTAGTCGTTTCTCCTGATGTCGGCGGCGTAGCCCGGGCTCGGGCTTTCGCCAAGCAGATGAAAGACGCCCCTCTAGCGATCATCGACAAACGCCGCTCGGGTCATAATGTTGCCGAAAGTTTAACTGTAATTGGTGATGTCCATGGCAAAACAGCCATTCTCATTGATGACATGATTGACACCGGCGGCACCATCTGCCAAGGAGCAAAGCTATTGCGGCAGCGGGGGGCGGCCCGGGTCCTGGCCTGCGCCACCCATGCGGTCTTCTCGCCTCCGGCGGTAGAGCGCCTTTCTACGCCGGGGCTGTTTGAAGAGGTGGTCGTCACCAACAGCATTCCCATCACCCCCCAGCGGCGTTTCCCCCAGCTCCAGGTGCTCTCGGTTGCCAATATGCTGGGTGAAGCCATCTGGCGCATTCACCAAGAAAGCTCGGTGAGCTCCATGTTCCGCTGATTTCTGTGGCCGCCATGCATCGCCTCGGCCCTGCCGGAGCTCCGAACGCCAATCCGGCACCGCCCCTGGCTCGTCGCGCATACCTCAAACGTCTGCTCCCAGTCAGCCTCACCCTGCTGATCACTTCCCTTTTACCGATGGTCGCCATACCGGCGGCCGGCCTGGCCAAAGACGGTGTCAGCACCTTGCCCCAGCCCCGGGGACGGCGGATAGGCGTATGGATGACCAACAGCCCCAGTCCCCTCTATTACGATCCCAATCGGATTGATGCAGCGGTGGCCGAACTGGCTGCCACTGGTTTCAACACCATCTACCCAAACGTTTGGAGTCGCGGCGCCACGTTTCACCGCAGCCGTTATGCCCCTCTAGAACCCACCCTGGCAGCGGTCAACCCCAACCTGGATCCGATTTGTCGCATCACCAAGGCAGGCCAACGCCATGGCATGCAGGTGGTGCCCTGGTTCGAATACGGCCTGATGGAACCCGGAGATGCAGAGGTGGTGCGTCTCAATCCAGACTGGGTGCTGCGCCGTGCCGATGGCAGCGCCCTTTATGCCCTCCATGGCGCCGACCTGCGCACCTCCCCCCTCAAGGACCTGCGGGTCTGGCTCAACCCGGCCCATCCCGGGGTGAGGCAGCGCTTCATCGGCCTGATCATGGAGATCGTGCAGCGCTGTGGCGTGGATGGCATCCAGTTGGATGATCACTTCGCCTGGCCTGTGGATCTCGGCTACGACAATTACACCCGCATGCTGTATCGCCAGACCACGGGCCGCGAACAGCCAGCCAACCCCAAAGATCGCTATTGGATGAGCTGGCGCCGCTATCACCTCACCAGCTTGATGCGCGAGTTGCGGATTCGCCTGCAACAGACTTCCACGAGCAAACGGCTGCTGGTCAGCCTCTCGCCCGGGCCCTATCGATCGGCTTTCAATGAATGGCTCCAGGACTGGCAATTATGGGCCATGCGTGGCCTAGTTGATGATTTGGTGGTGCAGAACTACGCATTCTCCGTGGAAGATTTTACTAACGATCTCAACCAAGCCGCCCTGATCAAGGCCCATAGCTGGGGGGTGCCCGTCGAAATCGGCGTTCTGGCGGGTCTCGGCTCGCGCACTACGGACATGGGCACCATCGCCGAAAAAGTGCAATTGGCCGCCAGCAGGGGCCATGGCGTGATTTATTTCTTTTGGGAGGGCCTTTGGGGTAAGTACGCCGGATCGGAGGGGGCAGCATATCGCCAGAGCCAGTTCAACGCCCTGCATCGCGCTGCCTTCGGCACGACCAACAGCTGGCCGGCGGGGAATTGGCCCGCGAACCTGGAGCCGCGACGCCTGCCGCCATCGCCTCCACCGGCGGTGGGCCTAGGCCGGGCCCTGCCACCCCCCCCGCCTCCCCCCCTACCGGAGTAGGGGGCGTTGGGAGGCAACCCCGCTGGTTAGGTCAAATCGCGCTTGAGCACCGCGTAGAGATAATCGGGAGATTTGTAGCGACTGGGCAAACACACATGCAATTTCTCTAGGCGACTCCAACAAACAGTGCGGATGATCTCATCACGGCTGCGGCCCTCCTTGAGGAGCAAGCGCATGGCCTTGCAATAAAGAGAATACTTGGCTTCTAGTTCGCCGATGGTGGGCGATGTGGCTGAGGTTGCCGATCCGGATCCCTGCATGAAAAGGGGGCGCCCAGCTCACATTTTGGGGCGCATAACCAGCCTAGGGTCCGCCTGGGACCGCCCCGGTTGGCTGGGCACGTCGATGGGCCAGCAGGCTGGCTTGGGCGTCGTCGAGCCTTCCGGCACTGTGCAGGATTCGGGTGATGCGCTCGATGTCCAGCACCCCATGCAGCCGATAGCCCCCCTTCTCCAAGCGCTGGCGGGCCCGGCGATCGCTGGCGCCGCCATGGTCGATGAAAACCACCACATCTTGGACCTGGAGACCAGAACTCTCGAGCTTGGCGATCCCTTCCAGGACGCTGCCGCCCGTAATCAACACATCGTCCACCACCACCACCAGATCACCCTCTTCAAAATCACCCTCAATCAACCGGCGCGCACCATGGGCCTTGACCTCCTTGCGGGGGTAGATGAGCGGTTTGTGGAGCAAGAGGGAAAGGCCGGTGGCGGTGGGTAAGGAGCCATAGGGAATCCCGGCAATGCGATCAAATGCCAGTTCGGCCATGGCCAGGGAATAGGCATGGAGAACACGATGAAAAAGATTTGGATCAGAAATGATCTGGCGCAGATCTATATAATAATTAAAGACATCGCCAGATGCTTGAACATACTCTCCAAACAGCAGGCAACCGATATCAAACAAATCGACGATCAGCTCGGTGTGGGGTTCGGTGAAGACCTCCTGCCCCTTGGGATCCTCGCGACTTTCGGTGACCTTTCGCCCCTGGCCATTGGAGCTGGTGGGTTGGGGAAGCCATAGCTGGCAGGAATCCTGCCGACTCTGGGAGCGCCGCTGCAGCCATTGCTCCCGCTGTTCTCCGATGCGGCACTTGAGGGCGGCTGCTCTGGCGGCGATGTCCGACTCCACCAGGAGGTTCTGGGGCAGGGGCAACAGCAAACCATCGGCGCTGTCGCTGAAACCGGCCTCCAGCAGCGCGACAAGGCGATCTTCTTCCGCCCAGAGACTCCTGAGGATCAAGAACCGTTCCGGGGCCTCCCGCCTCACCCTGGCCAGGATCTCCGGATCGCTGGTGCCGACTTCAAGCAGCAGTTGCTCGGGGGTTCCCCACAACTGACATTCCCGCACCACCCGCAGATAAAGGGGATCCTGCTCGTTGGGATGGTGCTGAATGCGCCAAGCCGCCGGATTGGAACTATGGCAGGTGACCACAACCGCCCGCTGGGGATAGAGAAGGAACGGGGCGGCGATGTCCTGTCCCGCCAGCGGGGACAGAGTCACCGCATCGGCCCCCAGGTCCCGGAACAGGTAGCTGGCCAGGGCCGATGAGCTGTTGAGGTCGCCATGTTTGGCGTCCACGATTAAGGGAATGCTCGGAGGCACCAGCTCGCGCACCTCCCGCAACAGCTCCAGTCCCACCGGGCCCAGGGCTTGATAAAAGCCGAGGCTGGGTTTGTAGGCACACACATGGTCAGCGGTGGCTTCAATCACCGCCTTGATCCAATGCCTGGCTAGGGAGAGAAATGAGCGACCGCCCATGCCGCGGCCCTGGGCCCAGGTGTTCAACATCTCCGGATTGGGATCCAATCCGGTCACCAACAAGGTCTGGTGACGGGAGATGGCCTCAGTGAGTTGGACGAAAAAACCCATCGCCAATAGTTGCACCTAAGTAGAGGAGACCCCTGGAAGGTTCTTCAAGGAATTTGAAACAAATTATGGCCTTGAAGAGTAACGATGTAACAGCTCTTATTCAATTCTAGGACAGTGGCAACGCTCAGAGGGCCGTGATCTCCGCATAGATCGGCAGCCATGTAGCTGCTTGCAAACACTGTAGGGCCTCCGCCTCAGTAGTCGCCCTGCGGGCCAGCCCCTCCGCCACCGCCGCCAGGGCCACAGCCCGGGCCACGGAGGTGGACACCTGCTGCACTTGACCAAGGGACACCATCAAGGCAGCGTCAGGATCATGGGCAGCAGGGATTGCATCGGCCAACGCCCCAATACAGGCATCAATCATGGCCTCACTTACCTGGCTTGCCCCCACGGCCACCGCCGCAAAGCCCAGGCCCGGAAACACAAAGCAGTTGTTGCACTGCCCGATCTCCCGCAGACGCCCGCCCACCTCTACCGCTGAAAACGGACTTCCAGTGGCGACCAAGGCGCGACCACCGCTCCAGCGCAAGAGGTTTTCCGGAGTCACTTCCGCCAGGGGAGTGGGGTTGGAGAGGGGAAGCACAATGGGGCGCTGACAGCCCCGGCAAAGCGCTTCAATCACAGCCTGATCAAAGGCACCGGCGCAGGTGGAGGTGCCGATCAACACTGTCGGAGCCAGTCGCTCCACCACGGTCTGGAGGCCGATCTGCCCATTGGCATCAAGGGGCCAATCGGCCAACTGCTCAGGTCGCTTGCTGTACGGCTGGACCGCCCCATGGCCCCCCTCCAAGCCGGTGTGAACCAGGCCCTGCCGATCGATCATCCAAATACGGTCGGCGGCCTGGTGGGCGTCCAGACCCCTGGCCTGCAGCAACCGCATCAGCCGCTCGGCGATGCCGCAGCCCGCGCTGCCGGCCCCGAAGATGACAATGCGTTGGTTCTCCAGAACCTGCCCCAAACCCCTCAAGCCGGCCAGAATGGCAGCGGCAGCCACACCGCTGGTTCCCTGAATGTCGTCATTGAAGCTGGGCAGCCGCTCCCGGTAGGTATCCAGAACCCGACGGGCATTGCCGGCGCCAAAGTCCTCCCAATGCACCAAGGCACCAGGACACACCTCCCGCACAGCCTGGATGAAGGCTTCCATGAAGGCGTCGTAAGCGGCGCCCTCCAGCCGTGGTTGGCGTAGCCCCGGATAGGTCGGATCGTCCAGCAGGTCGGGATTGTTGGTGCCCACATCAAGCATCACGGGCAGAGCCCGGCGGGGATCAAGACCGGCACAGAGGGTGTACACGGCCAACTTTCCCTGGCAGATGTGGATACCCCCAATGCCCTGGTCGCCAATGCCCAAGATGCCCTGGGCATCGGTCACCAGCAGCAGGTCGGGTCGGTTGTCCCCTGGTTGCCCCCCCATCGGTGCACAGGCCTGGCGCAGGATGGCCGCCAAGCGATCCTGTTGATCAGCCGTGAGATACACCCCCAAGGAAGGACTGCGGTAGGACTGGCTGAAGCCCTGAATGGCCTGGCCCACGGTTGGGGTATATACAATTGGCATTACTGCCTCGATATGGTCGGACAGAAAGCGGTGGAACAGAATTAGATTGCGCTCCCTTAATGTTTGCATATAGGTATAACGGTCCATGGGGCTGGCCAGGGCGTCGAAGGCCTGCCAGCAGCGCTCCACCTGCTGTTCAATCGTCTCGACCTGCCAGGGCAACAGCGCCTCTAACTCCAGGGCGCGGCGCTCCTGGCGGCTGAAGGCTGTGCCCTTGTTGAGCTGGGGATTGTTAAGGAGTTCGGCCCCCCTCAACGTGGTGGCCAGTGGGGCAGGGGGGGGCGGAGCAACCACGGCATCACAATCAGGCAGCCCCATCCTGCCCCCCCCGCTCGCGGCACCAGGGAAGCCGTTGGCCCGCATGGAAGGGCACCAGGGCATGGTCGTTGCCAGAAGCATCGGCCAGGTGAAGCCGCGTTGGCACCTCCAAGCTTTGGCGCCGTAAAACGATGCGCTCTTCGTTGACGGGCAGGCCATAGAAGCGGGGACCGAAGATGCTGGCGAAATCTTCGAGGCGATCCAGGGCACCCTCCTGCTCAAAGACGGTGGCGTAACTCTCGATGGCGTAGGGACTATTGAAAATCCCGGCGCAACCACAGGCGGATTCCTTGGCGTGGCGGGGGTGGGGGGCCGAATCGGTGCCCAGGAAATAACGAGGATGGCCGGAGGTGGCGGCGGCGCGCAGGGCCAGGCGATGGCGCTCCCGCTTGATCACCGGCAGGCAGTAGAAATCGGGTCGCAAGCCACCGGCAAACAGGGCATTGCGATTGAGATGCAGATGGTGGGGAGTGATCGTGGCCGCTAGATTGGGGCCGGAGGCGGCCACGAAGTCCACCGCTTCGGCGGTGGTGATGTGTTCGAGCACCACCTTGAGTCCCGGATGGCGCTGCAGCAGGGGCGCCAGGTGCCTCTCCAGAAAGACCGCCTCGCGATCAAAGATGTCCACCTCGGCATCGGTGACCTCGCCATGGATTAGCAAGGGCAGGCCGCAGCGCTCCATGGCCTCCAGCACCCCCGTCAGCTGGCCGATGTCACTCACGCCTGCAGCCGCGTTGGTGGTGGCGTGGGCTGGATAAAGCTTGCAGGCCGTGAACACCCCCTGCCGCTGGCCCCGTTCCAACTCAGCGGGATCAATGCTGTCGGTCAGATAGGCGGTCATCAGCGGAGTGAAACCGCTGGCGGCGGGCAAGGCTGCCAGGATCCGCTGCCGATAGGCCCTGGTGGCCGCCACTGTGGTTAGGGGTGGGGACAGGTTGGGCATCACGATGGCCCGACCGAAAACGGCCGCCGTCAGCGGCGCTACCGCTTCCAACAGGTTGCCATCGCGCAGATGGACATGCCAGTCGTCTGGGCGCCGCAAGCTGAGGCGTTCCGCAGAGGCATCAATCATGGGCGCAGATGCTCAATAAAGCCCACGTTTACGTCATCCTTATCGGTTTGGAGATAGAGATATCCCGATCCATCGGCCAACACGATACCTCTGTAATTCCAGTCGACATCAAGGGAATCACGCTGGTGGATTGTGGCTAGACAATCAGGACCAACTTGTATGGTCCCCCGGTAGGTAGCTTCTTCCACAGTCTCGCCATAACTGGAAATGGCAATTCCACGAACGATGCCGTTGTTCCAGCGTTCATGTTGGACAGTACCGTTGCGGCGCCAGCCGCCCTGGCGATAATTGGCGCCTTCCTGCTTGCTGACAGCGGCCCCATTGAGAAGACTGGCGGTGCAAGCCGTGTTTGGCTGCCGGAACCAGCGTGATATGGAGAACACATCGGGCAGCAACCCGATCGAAAAACGGGGGATGCCGTTAAGGTCAAGAACCGCCTGGCTCTGACGTAATGTGTCAGCGAAAGTGCGCTGAATACGCACCCGACAGAGGGAGATCGGTTCGAAACGACCGGTATAGGGAGCCTCACTAAATTCGTGACCTGTTCGTTGTAAACGAACTCCGCGGATTTGGCCATCGGCGCTCCAGGTTTCCTGCAGCAAGGCCGCATAGGGCCCCGCCGGCAAATTCCCTTGGCTCATCAGCACATATCGCCCCGGCTGGGGAGCCGCACAGGGCTGCAGCGGCACCGCTGCCGCCGGCACCGCTGCCGCCGGGATCGTCGCCCCTGGAGCCACCCCCTTGGCGGCCGCCGCCCCAGACCCTGCGGCGGCATTGGCTGGGGCGGTCCCGGCTGCAACTGGCAGGGTGCCGGCCAGGGGAGCGGCAAGCAGGGGGGATCCCAGCAAAAGGAGGGAAAGAAGGGATGGGCGCGAGCGGGTGGCCAAGGGGGGATTGGGAGGCGACGCCCTGCATCCATAGCGCATCTGAGCTCCCCTGCCCAGTTGACCCGGTGCCCACGACAAAAAAGGGCAGCCCAGCCAGACCCATGGCCCTGGCTGGGAGACTGGCCAAGACGAACCGGCTGCAAGGGAAAACAACAGCGATGCACTTCCCATGGGGCCAGCGCGCCGGTGTGATGGGGGTGATCAATCTCACCCCCGATTCCTTTAGTGACGGCGGCCGCTATGAAGGCGCTGGGGCGGCCCTGCGCCAGGCGGAGCGTCTACTGCGCCAGGGGGCCGATGTGCTCGACCTGGGGGCCCAAAGCACCCGCCCTGGCGCAGCTGAGGTGGGGGCGGAGACAGAACTGGAGCGGTTGCTGCCGGCCTTGCATGCCATTCGTGCGGCCCGGCCGCAAGCGATTCTCTGCATCGATACCTTCTGGGGGGCAGTGGCGGAGGCGGCCCTGGCGGCGGGCGCGGACTGGATTAATGATGTCAGCGGTGGCCGCAGGGACCCCAGCCTGCTCAGGGCGGTAGCTGGCCATCGCTGCCCTTTGGTGCTGATGCACAGCCGCGGCGATAGCCGCACGATGGACCAGCTATGCCACTACAACGATGTGGTGGCGGATGTGCGCCAGGAGCTGGAACAAGCCAGCCAGCGGGCCCTGGCCGCCGGTGTGGAGCGGGGACAACTGATCTGGGATCCCGGCCTCGGTTTTGCCAAGACCACGGACCAGAATCTCGAACTGCTGCGCCGGCTCGACGAACTCAAGGCGCCGGGGTTGCCATTGCTGGTGGGGCCTTCACGCAAGCGCTTCATCGGCGAAGTGGTGGCTGAAACACGCCCGCGCGCCCGTATCTGGGGCACGGCAGCGGTCTGCGCCCTGGCGGTGACCCGTGGCGCCGATCTGGTCCGGGTCCATGACGTTGGACCCATGGCCCAGGTGATGCTTATGGCAGGGGCCCTGGGGAAATGCTGATTTGCTGGCCTTCAGGGGCGACCATCGCCAGCAAAGGGTTTGAGGATCATTTGGATTGACCTGCAACAATGCGGGGTCGCTTGCAGGCTCTTGCGCATGTCCTTCCGTCCAACCCGTGCCTGGGCCCTACCGCTTGTGCTTGCGGGGCTATTGGCAGGCTGCGCCCAGGATGGCGGCAATGGCGTCCAGAGCGCCAAGCTCGCGATGATTCAAGGGCGGGGCAAGCTGGTCTGCGGGGTGGATGGCAAGCTACCTGGCTTTAGTTTTGTGGGACCGGACGGCAGTTATTCGGGCCTGGATGTCGATGTGTGCAAGGCGATGGCCGCTGCAATCTTTGGCGATGCCAACAAAGTGGAGTACCGCGATCTCAATTCAAGTGAGCGTTTTGCCGCCCTGGCCAGCGGCGAAGTGGACTTGCTTTCGCGCAACACCACCATGACCCTCAGCCGGGATGCGCCCGGCGGCAACGCCCTCAGTTTTGCCCCAACGACCTTCTATGACGGCCAGGGAATGATGGTGCCTGCGGCCAGCGGCATCACCACCCTCAAGGCCCTGGCGGGCAAACCAATCTGTGTCGAGAGCGGCACCACCACCGAACTAAACCTGGCCGACCGTATGCGGGAGATCGGGATTGCCTACACGCCCCTGAAATTCCAGACCGGCGACCAAACCTATGCGGCCTATCTGGGGGGCCGCTGTATAGCTGTCACCAGCGATCGTTCCCAACTGGCGGCCAAGCGCTCCAGCTTCCCCGATCCGGGGGCCCACACTCTGCTTAACGATGTGATGAGCAAGGAACCACTCACCCCGGCCACCACCAATGCCGATCCCGCCTGGGCGGATGCCGTGCGCTGGACGGTCAACACCCTTATCCAAGCCGAGGAATTGGGCATCACCAAGGCCAACATCGCCAGCAAATTAGCGGAAGCCAATGCCAATAAAAACCAGGCCGATCTCAGGCGTTTTCTCGGGGTAGAGGGTGATTTCGGCAAACAACTGGGGCTACCCTCTGATTTTGTGGTGAAAATAATCAGTGCCGTCGGCAATTATGGTGAAATCTTTGATCGCAATGTTGGCCCGGCTTCGAAGCTGAAACTGGATCGAGGTATCAACAACCAATGGAATAAGGGGGGATTGATGTACTCACCTCCCTTCCGCTGAGCATCGATGCCCATGGCACAGCCCTTGCTTGATCCTGCCTACCGTCCGCCATGGTGGCGGGATCGTCGCGTGATTCCCTGGCTGGTGCAGGGGGTTGTGGCGCTGCTGTTACTGGTTTTAATCGCATTTTTACTCGGCAATCTGGTCCGCAACCTCACCGCCAGGGGCATGTTGCTCAGCTGGCGCTGGCTGGGGGAACCGGCCGGATTCGACATCTCCGAAACCCTGCTTCCCTTTGATGCCGGACTGCCCTATTGGCGGGGACTGGCGGCTGGTTTGACCAACACCCTGCGGGCCGTTATCACCGGCTTGGTGGGGGCCACGCTTCTGGGCACCCTGGCGGGGATGGCCTCCTTCAGCCGCAATGGCCTGCTGCGAGGTCTGACCCGGGCCTATGTGGAAACCATTCGCAATATCCCGTTGTTATTGCAGTTAATCTTCTGGTATTTCGTCGTCTTTCTATCTTTGCCCAATGGCACCGCAGCCCTGCAAATCCCTGGGGTGGTGCTAGCCAAGTCTGGGCTTTATCTGGCCGGATTCAGCCAGGGAATTCATTGGTCCTTGCCCCAGCTCGTCAATGGCGTCTGGCAGGCTCCTCTGCGTCTGAGTGTGGAATTTGCGGCCTTGCTTAGTGGCCTGATCATCTATTCGGGAGCCTTCATCGCCGAAGTGGTGCGCGGCGGTATCGCCTCGGTGCCCAAGGGCCAATGGGAAGCGGCAACCTCCCTGGGCATGGGCTGGTTTGCCACCCTGCGCCATGTGGTGCTGCCCCAAGCCCTGCGGGTGATCGTTCCGGGACTCAACACCCAGTACATTTCGCTGGCCAAGAATTCCTCGCTGGCGGTGGCGGTGGGCTTCAGCGATCTTTATTCCGTCGCCGAAACCACCTTGAATCAGACCGGCCGGGCCCTGGAGGTTTACCTGCTCTTACTGGGGGCCTATCTGGCCCTGGACCTGGTGATTTCCCTGGTCATGAATGGCCTCAACCGTCTCGTGCAGATCAGGGAGCGCTGAGATGAACCTGCTGCTGCGGCGCCTGCGCGCCGACCTCTTCGCCACTCCCGCCGATGGGGCCCTCAGCCTCGGCCTGATCGCCCTGATCAGCGCAGCGGCGCTGGGACTGGTGCAATGGGCCAGCCAAAAAGCCCAATGGGCTGTGATCCAGGCCAACAGCACCCTGTTTGCCGTCGGTCGCTATCCGGAAGCCCAGCAATGGAGACTCTGGCTACTCACCGCCCTGCTGACGGCCGCGGCGGGAGTCAGCTGGGGTTTGTTGCGCTGCCATCCCCGCTCCGACCGGGATGGGGAACTCTGGCCCCGCAACGATCGCCTCGTGCTTGGGCTGCTGGCAGCGGTTGCGCTCTGGTTGCCCTGGGCCCTGGGGTTGGCACCGGCCCTGCAGAGCCGCTGGTGGCTGCTGGCGGCCTTACTGGGGGTCAGTCGCTGGCTGGCGGGACGCTTTGGTTCCCGACTCGGCAGGCCGATGCTGCGGCTGTTTCCGCTGGTCTGGCCCCTCCTTTACCTGTTCGGCATGGTGCTGATCAGCGGCGGCTTGGGGATGATGCCGGTGTCGCCTTCCCAATGGGGAGGCTTGCTTTTGACCCTGCTCACCGCCAGTTTCGCGATCTTGCTTTGCTTTCCCCTTGGGGTCCTGCTGGCCTTGGGAAGGCGCAGTGATCTGCCCTTGCTGCGTTGGAGCTCTGTGGTTTACATCGAATTCATTCGTGGCGCTCCCCTGATTACGCTGCTGTTTCTGGGCCAGAACATCCTCGGATTTCTGTTGCCCGGAGGACTGGCCCCGGACCGCATCTGGCGGGCGGCCTGGGTGCTCACTTTTTTCGCCGCCGCCTATCTGGCCGAAGCGGTGCGATCTGGTCTGGCAGCGGTGCCCAAAGGTCAGGTGGAGGCGGCCCGCTCCCTGGGACTCTCCTATCCTCAGACATTGGTGCGGGTGGTACTGCCCCAGGCCTTGCGGGTGGCCTTGCCCGCCATGGTGGGCCAATTCATCTCCCTGCTGCAGGACACCACCCTGCTGTCCTTGATCGGGTTGCTGGAACTGCTTGGCGTTGCCAGGACGGTGATGGCCAACCCGGAATTTCTGGGACACAACGCCGAGGTCTACCTCACCCTTGCCCTGCTGTTCTGGTCCTGCTGCGCCGCCCTCGGTCTAGGCAGTCGTGCCCTCGAAAAACGCCTTGATCCCCAGACTCTCTCTAGATCCGCTAGCCGGCCATGACTGCGAGCCCCAGCAACTTGATGATTGAGGCCCGCGGGGTCGAAAAATGGTATCCGAATGGGTACCACGCCCTCCGCGGAGTGGACCTCACGGTCCATCGCGGCGAAGTGGTGGTGGTGATGGGTCCCTCCGGGTCCGGCAAGAGCACCTTCATCCGCACCTTCAATGCCCTGGAGGATTTTCAAAAGGGCACGATCCGCATCGACGGCAACAGCCTGGGCAACGACCTGCGCCAGATCGATGCCATCCGCCGAGAGGTGGGCATGGTGTTTCAGCAGTTCAATCTGTTTCCCCACCTCACGGTGCTGGACAACCTTGTGTTGGCTCCAACTTTGGTGCGTGGACGGCCCCGTGCCGAGGTCCAGGCCCAGGCCCTCAACCTGCTGGATCGGGTCGGCATCAAGGAGCAGGCCGAGAAATTCCCCGGTCAGCTTTCGGGAGGCCAGCAACAGCGCGTCGCCATCGCCAGGGCCCTATGCATGGAGCCCAGG
Organism: Cyanobium sp.; assembly: GCA_044359075.1. Lineage (GTDB taxonomy): Bacteria > Cyanobacteriota > Cyanobacteriia > PCC-6307 > Cyanobiaceae > Cyanobium. Next base: position 19,603 of record JBIKMU010000028.1, read on the forward strand.
ATCCTGCTGTTTGATGAACCCACCAGCTCCCTGGATCCTGAGATGGTCAGGGAGGTGCTGGATGTGATGCGACAGCTGGCTCAAGAAGACATCACCATGGTGGTGGTGACCCATGAAGTCAAATTTGCCGAACAGGTTGCCGATAGGGTGGTGTTGATGGCCGAGGGAAGTGTGGTGGAAGAAGCACCTCCAGCCCAATTTTTCAAGGACCCTAAACATGAACGAACCCGGCGTTTTCTTGATCAAATTCTCTAAAATAATCTTCCTAACCCATCACGGTTTAAAATTACTTTAACCCAGCATCAATTCCAAACCGTGTAGCCCTTCGTACAAAAGATAAGCTCCAAAAACAAGGGCAATAATTCCCACTAACCATTCGGCCTTATGCTGTAGCCATTCTTCTAGCTTAGCAATCGAATCGCGAATCGAGCCGCCGCTGGCAATCCAAGCCAAAGGGGGTAATAGCAATAATGAGCTAGCTGTAAGTGCATAGACAGCAGTAATTTCGACATCAGCTTTTAACCCAGGATGATTGATCATCATCAAGCCGGCTTGTTTTAAATAAAAGACTAGGTTTTCAGGGGTCAACAGAGCAGCCCCAGCGCCGATTAATACCAACAAGGCTGTATTGACATCAGGGAGGCGATTCATCAAGCGAATCGCCATCCCCTCTTCGCCGAGACTGGCCTGGGGAGTGAGCTGATACAAACCCAGGGCTAGCAGACCTCCGGCCCCCAAAAGATCGATGAGCACCTGCTCGCGAGCGCCATGTTCCAAGCTGATCGCCAACGAACTTCCCACCAGCATTAACAACAGCACCGCCATCACATTGGCCAGGGTCCAGCCCAGGACATAGGCAAAGGCCCTTCTCAAGGGTGAGCGCCCCAGCAAGAGAAGGGTTACTACCCCGATATGCAGGGGGCTGAAGGCGATGCCAATACCGAAAAGAGAGGATTTGGTAAATAGGGAAGCGAGCATCGCGAGGGGCCATCACCCCGATCAGTCAGGAAACCCTAGCTAGCGGCCCGGGGGGCCGGGGGCGGATCCCCCCACCGCAGTTTCTCAGGATCCCTGCAGACCAGCTTGCGCAAGGGCAAAAAACAGAGCCGCCGTAGTTTGCATACCTTTCAAGTATTCCGGCATCAGTCCTCCGCCTTAAACACTCAGCCATCAGTCCTCCGCTAAGAGCAGGCGACGCCCCTCCTCCAGTTGACGTCGTGCCTCTTCGCCCAGGTGGGGTAGACGCAAATCCAGACGGGCCATGGCGTCGATGATTGAGGCGGCCACCACAATGCGGGTGAACCACTTGTTGTCTGCTGGCACCACATGCCATGGGGCTGACGGTCTGGCGGTGCGTTGAATCATCTCTTCATAGGCAGTCATGTAGGCATCCCAATGGGCCCGCTCATGAATATCGCCGAGAGAGAATTTCCAGTTCTTATCAGGATTATCAAGCCGTTCTAGAAAGCGACGCTTTTGTTCTTTGCGTGAGACATGCAGAAAAAACTTAAGTACAACGAATCCATTGTTGCTTAGATATTCTTCGAAATGGCGAATATCGCGGCAGCGCTGTTTCCAAATGTCGTTGCCCAGTAAGGAGGGAGGCAATTGCTGTTTTTGCAACAGTTCTGGATGGACACGCACTATCAGGGTCTCTTCGTAATAACTACGATTGAAGATGCCGATCCGACCCCTTTCCGGCAGGGCCTGTTGGCAGCGCCAGAGGTAGTCATGGTCCAGTTCGGTGGAAGTCGGGGCCTTGAAGCTGGTGACCTGGCAGCCCTGGGGATTCACCCCCGACATCACATGTTTGATGGTGCCGTCCTTACCGGCGGCGTCCATCGCCTGGAAAATCAACAACACCCCCCAGCGGTCCTGGGCGTAGAGGCGTTCCTGAAATTCGGCAAGCAGACTGGTGCCTTCAGTCAGCCGTTGCGTCGCCATCGCTTTGTCATCCCGTTGCAGGTGCAGGGTGTCGTCGGGATCGACGCAGGCCAGGCGAAAGCCCTCGCCATCTTCCACCTGATAAGCCTTGGCGAGTTTGTGGCACTGGCTCAGCAACTTGTCGCGATCCATGGCATCGATCATGGCTTGGAGATCAGTTCGAACTCGGTGGGGGACTGGCCCACTCCGTGCCGCTGAGGAGGGGAAACAAGCCATCTTCGCGCTGCACTGCGTCAAGCCACAAGGGCGGCAAATCCGTGCCTTTGTCGATGGCTTGCATGAGACGCCAGAAACGATCAAGGTGGCGGTGGATCCGCTCTCGGGCCAGTTCGGTGGTGGTGCCGGCCCGCAGGATGAAACTCCAGTCAGAACTTTGGGCCAGCAGCAGTTCGCGGCCGGCCTGGATCAGCCAAAGCCGATGCTCACTGCTGCCCACACCCCGGTTGACCCGCCGGACCATGGCCCGGGAGGCCCGCTGCCATTCCCCCACAACCCAGCCGTTGGCCTCATTGAGCCAGTAGTTGTGATAGCCACCCCGTCCCCAGCTGGAGGGAGAGGGGCGGCAGAGCTGGAGGGTCAACTCCGCCTCCAGGGTCTCCCGCAAGGTGGTGAAACGGAGCTCAGCGGCGGGAGCTTGGCGGAACAGTTCGGCCAAAAACGCCGGCCCTTCAAACCACCAGTGGCCAAACAACTCAGCGTCAAAGGGAGCGACCAGCAGCGGCGGTCGCTCGATGGAGGCCGCCAGATCATGCAATTGACTGGCGCGACCGGCGAGGTAATCGGCGGCATGTTGCCGCGCCCTGAGGGCGGCGGCGGCCGGTTCGTAGGGGGCCTTGTGCTCCAGCTCACAGGTCTGGGAGGTCACCCGATGCAATTTCAGGCCAAGGGGGCGACTGCTGCGGATACCGTGCTCGACCAACTGGGACTCAGACAGATCCCAGCCCAAGTCGCGGTGAAATTCCCGGTATGCCCCATCGCCCGGATAGCCCTCGCTGGCACTCCATACCGGCAGGGTTGAATTGCTGTCGCGGCCGAAAAAAGCCACTCCCGCTGGGCTGCAGATGGGTGCATAAACGCCATAGCGGGGACGGGGTACGGCGTGAAGAATGCCGTGGGCGTCCAGCACGCTGTAGCGCAGCCCGTTTTGGACGAGCGCCTGGTCCAAACCCTCGTAGTAGGCGCATTCCGGCAACCAAATGCCCAGGGGAGGTTGGCCGAGCAGACGTTCGTGTTCCCGCACGGCGGTGATCAGCTGGGCCCCGACGGCCTCCGGGCATTCCCTCAGCAGAGGCAGGTAGCCATGGGTGGCGGCGCAGGTGATCAGATCCAGCACCCCCAGGCCCTGCAGGCGCCGAAAGCGTGGCAGCAGCCTGCCGCCGCAGTGCTGCCAATCGGCAACCAAGGCAGCCAAGGTGTGGCCGAGGTGCTGGGCCGCTGTCCTGCCTTCGGGGGGGGTCAGCTCCAACAACTCGATGCGCAGCTGCAACCAGGGCAGAAAACCGCGGTTCAGCTCCTCGTCAGCCAACAGGGAGAGCAGGGTTGGCGAAAGGCCGAGGGTGAGCCTGGGTCGCTGCTGCGGATCGGCGGCGGCCGCCTCCAGCACCTGCAGCAGCGGCAAGTAACACTCCTGCAAGGCCTGGTAGTACCAGTCCTCCTCCAAGGAACCCGGCTCCCCTGAGCGAACGTAGGGAAGGTGGGCATGGAGCACCAAGGCCAGTTCGCCTACGGCCATGGTGACCTCAACACAAAGCCACATTACCGGTCAGCTTTCTAGGCTTGGCCCGTAAAGGGATTTACTAGCGCGTGGTGCAACAACACTTAGGCGAACCAATGCTGCGGCGGGTCTTAGCGGTTGACGGGCACAGCATGTTTTATGCCCAGCAGAAACTCGGCTGGTTTTTCGATCCCCGCCGCTTGATTGAGCTAGCCCGTCAAGAGGGAGAGGTGGAGCTGGGCAGCGCTTTTTGGTATGCCGGTCTCAAGGATCCCAATGACCAACGTCCCTTCCGTGATGCCCTCACCAGCCTGGGATACACCGTGCGCACCCGGCCCTTACGGGAGCTGGCTGGCGAAGGGGAGAGCCGCTATTATACCCGGGCCAATCTGGATGTGGAGGTGGCGATTGACCTGCTGACCATCGCCCATCGCTGCGAAGAGGTGTGGCTACTCAGTGGCAGCAGGGACCTGGACAGGCTGGTGGAGGTGCTGCGGGCCAAGGGTTTGACCATCATTGTGTTCAGCACCGAGGGGATGGTGGCCCGAGAATTGCGCAATGCCGCCGATCGCTTTGTTGATCTGGCCTCCCTCCTGCCCCAATTAGCCAAGGTTGAATTGCCAAGCACGGGGACTGTGCGCCGTCCTTCACCCTCGGCTGCCTAGGCCTTACTGATCCCTACAATGGGTTCAACTCATAGTCAGTCCGCTTAGCGGCCCAACTGTTGTCATGGCGAGTGATCCCGGCCGGGTTCTGATTTTTGACACCACCCTCAGGGATGGCGAGCAATCGCCTGGTGCCAGCTTGAACCTGGAAGAAAAGCTGGCGATCGCCCAGCAGCTCGCCCGCCTCGGTGTCGACATCATCGAGGCAGGCTTCCCCTTTGCCAGCGGCGGCGATTTCAATGCCGTGCAACGGATCGCCGCCGCTGTCGGCACGGCGGATGGTCCGGTGATCTGCGGTCTGGCCCGGGCCGCCAAGGGAGACATCAAAGCCTGCGCCGAGGCCGTGGCCCCGGCGGTGCGGCGCCGCATCCATACCTTCATTGCCACCAGCGACATCCACCTCAAGCACAAGCTGCGCAAAAGCCGGGCGGAGGTGCTGGAAATCACCGCCGAGATGGTGGCCTACGCCCGTTCGCTGGTGGACGATGTCGAATTCTCCTGCGAGGACGCCGGCCGCAGCGATCCCGAATACATGCACCAGGTGATCGAGGCCGCCATCGCCGCCGGAGCCACCACCATCAACATTCCGGATACGGTTGGGTATGCCACACCCGCTGAATTCGGCGAATTGATTGCCGGCATCAATCGCGCGGTTCCCAATATCGACCAGGCCGTGATTTCAGTGCATGGCCACAATGATTTGGGTTTGGCTGTCGCCAATTTCCTTGAAGCGGTCAAATATGGTGCCCGCCAATTGGAATGCACCATCAACGGCATCGGTGAACGGGCCGGCAATGCCTCGCTGGAAGAGTTGGTGATGGCCTTGTATGTGCGCCGCAGTTATTTCAATCCCTTCCTCGGCCGTGACAGTGACGACAGCCGGCCCTTGACTGCTGTGCGCACCGAAGAGATCACCAAGACATCAAGGCTGGTGTCGAACCTCACCGGGATGGCTGTGCAACCCAACAAGGCAATTGTGGGGGCCAATGCTTTTGCCCATGAGTCGGGAATCCACCAAGATGGTGTGCTCAAAAATCGTCTCACCTACGAGATTATTGATGCCCGCACCATCGGCCTCAGCGACAACCGCCTGTCGTTGGGCAAGTTGTCCGGTCGCAGTGCCTTCAGGGCCCGACTTGAAGAATTGGGCTACAACCTCGATGGCGAAGACCTCAATGATGCCTTTGCCCGTTTCAAGGAACTGGCCGATCGCAAACGGGAGATTTCCGACCGCGACCTGGAAGCGATCGTCAGCGAACAGGTGCAACAGCAGTCTGAAGCCCGTTTCATCCTCAAGCGGGTGCAGGTGAGCTGCGGCACCGGTCTGCTGCCGACCGCCACCGTCACCCTGGAAACGGAGGATGGCAGTGAGCACAGTGAGGCCTGCATCGGCACCGGTCCCGTGGATGCGGTCTGCCAGGCGTTAAATCACCTGGCCCAGGTGCCCAACGAACTGGTGGAATTCTCAGTCAAAAGCGTCACCGAGGGCATTGATGCCATGGGTGATGTGACGATCCGGCTGCGGGCCGGTGGCGTGCTCTATTCGGGCCATGCCGCCGATACCGACATCGTGGTGGCAGCGGCCCAGGCCTTTGTCAATGCCCTCAATCGCTTGGTGGCTGGGGAGCAGCGGGCGGCGCTGCATCCCCAACACGCGCCATTGCCGCTGGCGGAGTTGCCTCGGCTGTAATTAGCAGTCCCCTAATCGGTGCTTCAAAGGGTGTAGTTGCTCTGGGGGTTGGTGGCGATCTCCTGGATCGTTGTGCGGCTGGGACGTATGAATGATTTTCACAGTCGACCCTGCCCTTTTGGGACTGCTGTCAAAGCCAATAAATCAGATGAACTGCCACAGTCAAAGCCACTCATACATTTTCCGAGCAAAGCGTACAAGGCTTTCAAAACTTTCCTGGCCTTGTCATTTCTTGCGACCTCTACGATCTACCTTCTACTGATCACTAACCATCTTTTCTATGGCCGCACCTTTCTTGTCGATACTGGCTTCTGGATCGGACTCAGCACCGGGGAGAATCCTGGCCAGCTAATCGAGCCCAGCAGCATCAACGCTAATTTAGAGAGTTATTACAACACACATTATTCGCCGATCTACAGTGCTCTCCAGATTATCTACATACCCTTCAAGACGCTGATCCCGCCAGCCACTATTTCCTGCTCTGATTCAGCTTGTTTCACATGCTGACCAGCGGCATGTTTGCCCTAGTGCTGAGCCAGGCCATCAAGAGATTCCTAGTAGTTTCTTGGCCCGGTAATAAAATTAAATCGATGCTTGTGGCGATAGCCCTGGCCGCCAGCTACTGGCTGGCAGCAGGCTCAAGCACTTACAGCATCTCCTATTCTTCCTATCCGCACACAGAAATAATTGGACTCCAGTTAAGTTACATCGGCCTTTTCATGCTTATCATATCCACATACATGCCATCCCATTCCCTAAAGAAGTTACACCAAGATAAGCTTATATTAGTAGCAGGGCTAATGCTAGTTGTAATCGGCAGCCTATTTCATGAGCTCGTTGCCTTGATCAGCTTATTCAATCTCACGGTTTTCCTGCTGACTAGCCAACATAAATTTGCGGATAGGATTATTCAGAGCACTTGGCGGAAGCGCAAGGTCCTAGCAATCATCGGCATGATTGGCCTTCCCTTACTTAGCTGGGCACTACTTCGCAAGTTTGGCTACTTTACTGGCACGTTTTCCAGCTCCCTAAAGCGAATATATATGGGCAACAACTTTGATCATCTTTCCTTCGAACGCTATTCTACAGCACTAAAGGCAGCATCCACCGCAAATACTACAGCAGTTATTTGTTTAGTGATAACCATAGCTCTTTCACTCTATCTACTAAAGAAAGGCCTGAATGGATTTTTACTGTACCTGATGATACCGATAGGCTACCTTATCGCCTCACCCATGGCAGTAAACAACAGCGCCGCAACCCTTACGGCTCACTATGGCTATCTTATGACATCAGTCTTTTACCTGTTACCTATGACTTTGGCAGTAACCGGCAGCCTTTCCCCGTCACCCTTTTCCCTTTATGGCTCAAAATCTTTACAACTCCTACTGGCTCTCCCCCAATTAGGAATAATTTTGATGGCAGGTTACTCAATGCAATCTCTACTGCGTAAAAGAATCAATATACCTTATCATTGCACCCCGACTTCGGAGATGCAAGAGGCCCAAAAAGACACCTGTATCAAACACTCACAAATTAGCAAAGTCTGGTACAAACCAAGCTTCGTTTTCAATTATGTGAATCTCGGCCTGCAGATTCTTCAGCAGGCAGACAATACCCTTTCGAGACTGGGTTATGGCAGTGACAAGCTCAATAATATTATAACCGATGAACAACTCACAACTCTTTATCCCAATAGATTCCGCAAGGATAACGTTCTGGCATCAGAAGAGCAATTCAACATCTACCAAAACAAGAAAATACCTAAGCCAAGTTACTTCATTTGCTATAACATTACAGACAGTCTATATGTGAAAGACATTATGCCTTTGCTGGCAAACAATGGTTTTCGTCTCGTTGCCAAAACCCGGATTGGGGCCATCGGCAGTGGAGTTGTTTATGAGTATGTGTGGGGTAACTTTGATGGTAAGACTGTTAACTAGTCACATGCTTATTGAATTTAGGTTGCGCGGACCATGTGGACCTGAAAATTGTACACTAATTTTACTATCACATTCAGGGCTTTATAAAACGTTCTAGCTTAGAACGTCTACGGAACATCATGCCAATGTCAGTGCATCAGCCGCACCAGAAGCGGCACTTTGTGGCTGACTGTACTCAGTTGCGTCCGTAGTCCTCAGGGTGGTGTGGAAAATAAGGGAATTGACTAGTTTAGAGCTGAATCTCTCCAAGTCCGTCCTCGCCTGTGTGGTCTGTTGCATGAATAGTCGAGATGTGCATCAGCGTATTTAGCAGATCTTCTAGCTTCCTTATCGAATCCCATTTCCAGCTTGAAAATCATTGTATATTCCATTTTGAATGATCTTAGCAAGTGCTATAGCTGCGGTGATCCTGAGAACTTTCTGATGTCCGATGCTGGCGTTCTGAACTTATCTAACGCTCAAGATCAGAAGCGGGCCAGCGCTTTGGTCTAGAAAGTACCTTTAGCCCCCGTCTTCTGTTTCTTGATGTAATGCGTCCCATTCTTCAGAGCATGCCACGACTAATAGCTCAGTAAGGTCGGTAACGACTTGAGTATCGGTATGGGCAACTATTAGATCTGCTTCCGTCGAGAGATGATGGTCTTCAGGATCAATAGGGATTTCAATCTGGCGGTACCTATCAGCGCTGTTGTCCGCCTAAAGCTGCTTCCTGATCCATTAATTATCATACCGCTGGCTGATGGAGGGCGGTACGGTGGTATTTGAAAGCTATCTCAACACCCTGAGAGAACATTATCCGTGTTCAATTTTACCAGCAGCAAAGAGCTCGGAAAGATCGTGGCTACGAAAGTTATTTGCAACGACGCCATGGGGGTGAAGCGGCGGGGAATACGTATTCTGCATAGTTGTACGCAATGATCTTCTTACGTGCATCCATTGGGCTCATTCAGCCACATACGCAGCATTAGCCTTGGGGCAGTTGGTTCGTCGCGGTACGACTCCCGGTCGTGGGCCGTTTTGTGGTTGTCGCAGAACAGCAGATCTCCTGGAGCCAGGCGAAGGTCATATCGGAAGCGAGGATCGTTGAGTGTGGCATCGAGAGTATCGAAGGCTTGAAGGTTGTCTGGTGCCAGTGCTTTGCCGAGGTGGGCGTGGCCCGTTTCGATCCAGTGGCGCATGTAGCGAAGGATGGGGCCATCAGCTGCAAGCTGGTAGATCGGGAAGCGGTTCGCCAGGCGTTGCTGCCGCTGGCGAAGCACCCCTGGCGTGACTAGGTCGCGGTGATAACAACGGTAGAGACGAAGCAGCGCCGCGGGGTGATGCTCTTCCAAATGATCATGCACCGCAACGGCAGAAGCCAGCCGGGAGCTTCCGCCCTGCGGCGCCTGTCTCACGCAGGCCAGCCCGATCCAGCGTGGATGGGTGGCGCGCTGGGAGCTGTCTGTGTGCATCGAGGTGGCCGCTCGAGTCTGGGAAACGGGTATGGCCCGCTCCGTGTGGGAGGCGCCCGTGTCGGTCACGTCGTAGAGCTCTCCGTAAGTGGTATCTGGCTCGCCGATGGTTCTGCCGATGGCCAGGAACAAGCGCCGCAGCCGCGCCTCCGGCAGCTCGCCCAGACCTCGGATCCAGGCCACGCCCCAGCCATACTTCAGCTCCGTGACTACCGGCACCAGCCAGGCCGCTAGCTCCTGGGGAGTGGACTCCGTCAGGCCCGGTTTGGCGTCAAAAATCCAGCGGTCATTGCCAGCCAGCTCCGCGGCACGCCAGCCCTGCAATCGCGGTGTGGTCGGGTTCATCGACGCAGCAGGAACAACAGATGCAACGGCATGCCGCGTAGTGGGCCGAAGAAGGCCTCATCGATGGCCAGATGTCTCTCATTGACTCCCAGCTCCTCCACCTGCGGCAGGCTCTGCCAGCCGCTTGCGGCGAGAAGCCGAAAATAATCCTCCACCGTTTTGTGGCGAGATCGCACGGGGTTGGCGACACCATCCCGCCGCCAGATCCGCCCCTCAAAAATCAGATCACTGCTGCCCAAATATGGGTTTGTCGATGGATCCAGGTAGAAGGGCGGATCAATCCCTCGCAGGTACGCCAGCGACGGATGCGGCACCGTGAACAGAAAGAAACCACCTGGCCGCACGGCGTGGTGAACATGCGCCAGCAGTCGCTGCGTGGCAGCCAGGGGCAGATAGTTGAACAGGAACACCGCTAGCGCAGCGTCGCAACTGCCCTGCGGCAACTGCTGCGGATCGCCCAGATCAGCGACGGTGTAGTGAAGCGATCTACTACGCTCCGGCCCCAACGCGCTGGCCTGGTTCTGCGCCGACTCCACCATCGCTTCGGACAAGTCAAACCCATCTATTCGCAGTGCTCCTAGCGCCGCCAGCTGGCGGCTCCCATAGCCCTCACCGCACCCCAGGTCCCACAGGTGCAGGCCACGGATGTCACCAATCGCCTCAAAAACCCGCTCCCTGGCGGTGAAGTCGCTGAGCAGAAGAGGTTCTGCTCGACACCAGTCTGCTGCGGCCTGGTCATAGAGCGTCCGGATGTCGTGAGTCATGAATTACACCGCAGTGCCCGCTCGTGCAGCCAGCTCCAGATGCTATCGCGCAGTATCAAGGCCTTGTGCATACCGCGGGAAAGGTCGGCACTGCTATTTTCGCTGATGGCCAAATCAATGGCGATCTGCCGAAGCGTGGCCTGGTGGGAATCGTCTACCAAAGTATGCAGCTGGAAGAAGACTGTATCGCGAGGATTTAGATCTTGATGCCTTGTAATCGCGCGCACAAAAGGTTGATAGATAGTAGATACAATCAATTCGGTGCCAAGCCCTAGGGCCCCGACGGCCTCAGCGGGACTACCCATAGTCAGCACAGATAGCAGCATGTCTCTCCAGCACTGCACCTCAATTTCCTCCGCACCGTTATCGTCATCCGTCAACGCAAAACGGAAGCGACGGAAGAGCTCTGGATGGGGCACCCCCAGGATCCAATCAGGTTTGACACCGTGAGCTGCTAGTGCTGCCAGTTCATCATCGCCGTACTGGCCAGACTCTTCAATCAGATTTGACAACAGTGCTTCACGATGTGAGGGGTTCTCCAACCGGGAGAGCAGGGCCAAAAGATACCTAGGAAAATGCACCGAATAGTCTTGGTACTGTCGAGCGAAATCTGCCAAGGCCCAAGATGGATCAGGAAGGCTACCGTTGGCAATTGCCGATAAGTAGGGATGGCGTACTGCTCGATGGCGGAGGGCAACTTCCGCCAACACATCTACAGCCTGTGCTGCCGAGGATGTACGAGATAGCAGAGTATTCATGGTGTCTGCAGATTATTTGATCCTGCCACCGCGAAGGCATCGATGCCGCCCACAGACAGGCGTGTGCGGTGATCGTAATCCCCGAGTACGGCGGAGGTGAGACCGAAGTCGGTGATCGCAGGTATTAACAGCTCCTCGTGAGAGGAGGTGTTAAAAGCTTGGTGTACAACCCAGCGCGAGACACAGTCCACATCACCAGTCTTCAGAGACAAAACCTCAGCTCCGAGGCGCAGTTCCGCTTGCTCCGCAATAACTATAAAGAGTGACTCGTGGGCATGACGATGGCATTCATTGCGTGACTCTGGAGCGATCCGCACAAGCCGAGGATCCATTACCTGCAGGCCCGCAAGGGGAAGCCGATCAACGCAAAAATCGATCTCGAGATCGGAGTTGCAATTGCGATACAATGTAGCTGCATCGTCTACCTCCCGCTTGGTCGAATTGGGAGTCCAGCGGCTAGTCTCAATGCTTGGAGCTTGATACTCTCGCTGCTTGATGTGATTCAATAATTTCTCTAGGCGCATCACAAGGACTAGAAAGTGAGATGTAAGCAGATGCAAAATCATAGTACCGCAGAAGCCGCGGGGATTCAGTTCTCGATTCAAAACAAACACTTTATCCTGTATTCCTGCGCACAATACCGGGGCCTTTCAGTCACGCCAACGGTCGTTAACAACCCTTTCCCACCAAATCAGTCAGGCGGCTTGATAGCAGCGCTTTCGGCTACGCCCGGCCAAACCTGTCCAGTCCGCTCGCCCCAATTGATCTTAGAAGTCCCATGTTCATCATAATCCGGCACTAAGCGGTGGTATTCCCCATCCATAAGCGGCGACGAAATCATCAAATCCGCCGAAGCGCGATTGCACGCAATCGGGATATTCCAAACTACCGCCACCCGCAATAACGCTCTTACAACCGGGTCATGTGGTTGCGGTTCCAGTGGGTCCCAGAAGAAGATCAGAAAATCTATCTCGTTGCTAATAATCTTGGCCCCGATCTGCTGATCGCCACCCAGCTGGCCTCTCTGAAGCTTGTGGATCGAGAAGCCCGGTTGCTCTTCTAGAATCGCGCCGGTCTTGCCAGTGGCGAAGATTTTATGTTCGGCTAGCAAATCTGGGTTGTACTTGGCCCACTCCAGCAGGTCACGCTTCTTGTTGTCGTGAGCGATCAAGGCGATCTTCTTGTCCGATACCATAACGATCTTATTGTACAGCATACCGCCCTTTCAATCCTTTCTCCAAAGGCAACCTCTTCATATCATTGCAAACTGCACCGCACTTCGTGGAGTTTCTTGCTTCGCCTGACGTACTCCGCCGCCAAACGGCACGCATAAGCGGTTTTGCTCCGCGCCGTTTGCGGAGCAAAATCCGCTTGATGCGAGGGTTGGGCGGCGGTTTGGGCTATGAGAATGCACATCATCGGTGGGCAGCATCATATCTATGTTCAGGACAGGTATGTTCTCGGTTTGTAGGCATTGTTACCCAAGACCTTTTCAACTCACAAATGGGTAGCATTTCAATTTCGCTCTGTCTTCTCTTCGTTAAGCGCCTCTACTATAGAGGAAAACCATGCCGCGTACACAGACGCCAAGACCGAGCATACTAGGAATGTACTTCCGGCCACCCACGAAAAATGCCAGAACAGGGCGAGAATTCCGAGCATAGCTCCACCTATGCCGATTATCTCCGCCAGCGTCAAGAATGCAGGATTAGAGGTGTACTTGAATCTAATTTCATAATAACCCGTGTAAATCAATGAACACAAGAAAGGTATGGATACTGCAAATGAATGTATCGAGACAGATAATGCAACATCCAAATCTGATTGCCCGATCATCTGGATTGTCGCTACTACTGCAATTCCTATGAGCCCGCCAAAAATAAGTTGGCTTTCACGAAACGTATTCTTATCAACTAGGTATCGATTGTTAGCCATTGCTCTCTATTTCCTTGCGCGAGAGGTTATGCATGGTAACGGGTCAAGTACGAGATTTCGATAGTAATTCGGAGGACGCAATGTGGCCTAAAGCCGCCCAACAGGTCTTAGGCGGATCCGCATATTATCCCATACTCCAGCGCTTTGTCCGCCTAACGCTGCCCCTGAGTGGCAGGCCAAGAGTGTCTGGTACCAGAAGCGAACTCGTGGAGGCCTGTCCACTCAAGGGGCTTGTTCGAAGGTGTCGCATCTCAACAGGCACCGTTTGCGGACGCATGCTAATCCAACAGCGCTCAAGCCAACTCAGCTTCACCTCTCAAACTGGCTATTGCTTCTTGCCTCCATCAGAAGGCCGAGCCTTTTGGACTATTGACTCAATCTCGGCCTCAAGATTGGTCTGCTCTTGAGCGAGTTTTGCTTGAGCAGCTCTCAAGGCTTTAGCACCCTTTGGATCAAAGCTACCGTTGACATAGTTACCGGGATTCTCCTCAGGGAAATCCTCAAAGAATTCGGACCACTCGCCCATGGAACCATCTTTCGGGAAACGACATTATGCACCTTATGCCTGATCGGCCGTCCTTGCAACCCACGTACACAGTTACATACAGCTAATCGCACCACTCAACCCCCGCAGAACTGGATCGAAATCATGAAGAGCACCGACGTGAAAGGGCTCTATCTTGGCTTGAACCCTCGTTCTGGCACTCAGATCACGAAGCTCCTCAAGGTTTGGGCCGATCAGGTATGCCTGGCAGTCTTCATCTATAGCCCAACTGTAGCCGGGTGGCTACAGCAACTCAACTCTGCATTGCTGGCTCACGTCAAAGACGACACACCCTTCGAACACTGATTCGGCGGACCGCAAAAGCTGTGGCCAGCCGACCGTTTGCCACATAAGCGACGGGAGCCGGAATCTAAGCCTTTCGAAAGCTCATTGCTAGCAAGGCGTCTTGGATTCCGCTACTAGCTTCATGGATTGATACGCGGTCCGTAGAAGATCCCTCCGTTCATCAGAGCAGGTCAGCGGGGCTTCGTACCCCTGATGGTCCTCGGTTCAGTTCATGGGTGTAGATCATGGTGGCCTTGATGTCCTTGTGGCCCAGCAACTCCTGAATGGCGCGGAAGTCCTGGTCCCGCTCCAGCAGGTAGGGGTCAGTGATCTGGCCAGGCTCCAGTAGCTGGGAGGCATCCATACCGCACTGATTGAGCAGGCTGAGCCCACCGGGCCAGAACTGATGCATGGGATGGCGGATCAGCAGCGCCGGCCCCCATGGCGGGTCGTTATCGACCGGTGACCCCTGAGCATTCCAGAGCAGCACGGCAGCAATCAGCGACAGCCGCACGGATCGCCAGCAAGTTGCTGGCCAAAGACATACAGATCCCCAATCAACCGCCGCAGCTCCGGCGCGGCGGTTGGGGCGGAAGTTAGTGGACCCCTGTCCGCTCAGTGCTTTATATCCAATTGCAGGAGTCTGTCGCTGAAACCGTTCTGCTGACTGGTTTCCTCAGGCTCGATTGGCAGCATCAGGTCGTAGAAGGCCTGGCGTATGCCCTTCAGTTTGGTCTCGATTTGGGTTCGGCTCCTGACCTCCAGTTCTAGCTGGTTGTGGAGCCCCTGGATCTGCGCTTGCAACCGCTGCTCTTTTTCCTGCTCGGCCGCCTTGTTGATGGCCTCCTCCGCTTCGCTGGTCGCAATCTGTTCAAGGATGGCAGCGTGAATGGAGGACACCTCCGCTTCAGCCTTCTGCCTTGCCTGCCGTTCCTGATCCAGTTCGCCGCTGAGGCGCAGGCACTCCTGCTCGTTTTGCTCCTTAAGCAGGGCCAATTCCCTTTCGAGGGTCTCGGCTCGCTCAACGGCCTCCTGCCTGGCTTGGCGTTCCTGTTCCAGCTGGGTGCGCAGCTCGTTCAGCTCTGCTTCAGCAAGCTGGTGCATGCGCCAGGCGAGGGCCGTCAGGTCATCGGCCGCCTGGGCGAGGGATTGGGCCATCGGGTGGGTACCGGCAAGGATCACAGAATTAAGTAGCTCCTTTGCTGGCGGCTTGTCGGTATCGGTGGACCCAATGCCTTGGCGGTGTGCCAGAGAACACAAGCGAGGAGATCGAAAAAAGGCATAAATGCTTATAGCTTTCGTTGTGTTCGATCAATGAAGGCAAAGTTCCTTGGTTGCAGCCAGCTCCAGCAGTGCCGCCAAAGCAGCGGAAACTCCCTTCGCTCGACATCCAGATCCAGGACCCGCAGCCGCAACGCTTCCAGCAACTCCCGGCAAAGAAAAGGCAGCGTCGTCTGGGCCTGATGCAGTCTCAGATATATCGCTAAAGACAGAGTTTTGGTTTTTCACATAGCGTTTGTCATCTCGGGCCGGGCTTGGCCGGTCGTGGCGCCAGCGCTGCCAGTCTCACGCCAACGCGTCCCGAAGGCTGTTGACCAGCTCCAAGTCCACCGGTGACGCCTGGACTTTCCAGGGAAGCAGCGGCAGCCCGTTGCGATGGTCTGGTTTGAGGTGGCAGCTGCTGGGATCTGGCGCCGGTGGATGCTGGTCATCATGAAGATGACGACCTACTTTCGCGACGTCGTGCGCCGCAAGCATCCAGGTATCGAGGCTGCCTGGATTCTGCGGGTGATGGCCGAGCCTCTGGAGGAACGCCAGCAACCCGATGGGCGCTATGCCCTTTGGGGCCTTGTGCCAGAAGCGCAGAACCGAGCACTCAGGGTCATTACCCTTGAGGACAGAGAGACCGTCCATAACGCCTTCTTTGATCGGGGCTACCTCAAGGCCATCTTCCGATCCCAGCCCCCTCCCCCGCAGGCTCTGCCCCCGTCACGATGAAGATCCGCTATTTCCCGGACACGGACACTCTCTACATCGCCCTGGCCGAGCGCGACAGCAGTAGTTCGGAAGCCATCAGCGACAACCTGATCGTCGACTTCGACGACCAGGGCCGGCCGGTGGGGGTGACAGTTGAGCACTATTCCCAGATCGGCGACAGCAGCTCGATCGAGACCCTGCTGCCGATCGCTCCGGCCCTGCAGTCGGCCTGATTGAATCGGAGCCGCCCAAACAAACTTTGATAGCAGGGGTGCCAGCAGGGCGATCAGCCCAATCCCACCGAGCAGAGTCAGCCGCATCGGCCCGCTGCAGCATCTGGTCCTGGCTCACGCCCACTCATCACGCAAGCTGGTGATCTGACCTCGGGCCCACTAGGGCCTGGCGTGCCCCGCTCAGTCCGCTGATCAACCCGCCGCCAGCCAGGCCACCAGATCCGCTGCGCTCTTGAAATCAAGCAGGGCATCCGCCAGGGCCTCCAAGCGCTCCAGCGACAGGGCCCTGATGTTGGCCTCCTGTTCGGCGCTGATCGCGCCGCAGCGGCGACGGAGTAGACGGAAAGCCATTTCCAGTTCGCCCTACTGGCGGCCTTCCTGGCGGCCTTCTTGCTTACCTTCCAGATGGCCCTGCCCAAAGATCTCCCGGTACGCCACGCTTTGGCTGAAATCCTCCAGGGTGATGCCGCTCATGGCGCAGAGCTCCTTTAGCGATCGGCCATCAAACCTTGTGATCACGATAGCGGCGATGACATCGGCCAAGGGCTGCACCAGCAACGCCAGGGCCCGCAGCAGCGGCGGGGCCGTTGGATCGGTGGCGGCGGGCTCCAGTTCGATCCAATGCACCCGCTCCCGCACAAACTCCGCCACCGCCTGGGGCAGTGATCGATGTTGCTTGCCTGCTGCAACCAGCGAGCGCTCTCGGCATAGAGCCGCTGCAGGAAGCCAGGATCGGCTGCCATCTGCGCCTTAAGGATCGCCGCCGGCAGTTCCGGCAACTGCGGCGGTGGCAGAAACAACCCATCGAGGCGGTATTCCCGCTCCTTGAGCACCGGTGCCGAGAAGCGGTAACCGGCAGCAGAGCCGGCAGCAGAGCCGGCAGCTCCAGCCGCATCGCCAGCCGCGTCGCCAGCCAAGCCGGCAGCGGCCACCAGGTCGGGCTGGAGCTCCAGGATCCAGTCGGGATGACTCTGGAAGACCCAATAAAAAAGCTTGTCGCTAATGCTTACGGCGGTTGGCCCCTTGACTCCTCCGCCACCAACTGCCGATACATCTCCGCCAAACGCTCCTGCCAATCCGGCGACGCTCCTGGTAATTCCAGCGGTCCCAGCCGTTGCAGCACCCGCTCGGGCGGATCGGGGGGCAGGGGATCGGGGGGCTGCAGGCGGGGATCGGGACGAGAGCGCAATCCCGCTGGCCACCAGGGCGGCAACGATTCAAGCTCTGAATTCAGGGCTTCATCGCCGCCAGCTTCGGCGCTATCAGCACTCATTTCCCAAGCGCTCTTGCCAGCAGCCCTTTTACGCCGGGTCTGCTTGCCGCCAGCTTTGCCGCCGCTGGCCCCATCCCCCGCAGGCCCCTGCTGCAGCGCCTGCAGCAGCGTCTGGCGATCGCGGCCGTGCCAGGCCAGCAGCAGCCACGGATCGCCGTCGAGTTGTTGGGCGAAGACGTAGAGCACTGCGGCAATGTGTTTGCAGGGTTCGGCGTCGTCGGGGCAGCCGCAACGCACCTGCAGGTCGGCCCAGCGATGCGGGAACAGGGCCACCCCGGCTTCGGCGAAGGCCGCCTCCAGGTTGGCGGGCACTTCACCGGCCAGCAATTGGGCGGCCCAGCCCAGGCGGCTGGCGAACAGCATCTCCAAGCTGCGCCATTGGGCTTTGCTGGCCGCCTCGCTGCGCACGCTGACCCGATAGGGCGTGGCCCGCGAACCCTGCACCCGGGCCTCCAAGCGGCCAGCTTTCACCACCAAATCCGTCACCTTGCCGCTGCGGGCATAGCGCCGACCCCGCTCCATCCGCGGTCCCAGGCCGTAGCCCTCCAGCACGGCGGTGAACCGCTGGGACCACCACTGGCTGGCCAGGGGTTCTTGGGATTTACGAAGTGTTCGCTGGCCCTTTCGGGTCGCACGCGGCGCTGTCATGGCCTGCCCTCCGACGGCCGCAGCCGGATCAACTCGCGCAGTTCGTCTGTTGAGAGGCGACTGAGGGCCTGTTCGCCGCTGGCCACCACCCGATCGGCCAGCTCCCGTTTGCCGCGAATCAAGGCGTCAATGCCCTCCTCCACCGTGCCGCCACAGACCAACTTGTGCACATGCACGCAGCGCAACTGACCGAGGCGGTGGGCCCGGTCGGTGGCCTGATCTTCCACCGCCGGATTCCACCAGCGGTCGTAGTGGATCACATGCGAGGCGGCAGTGAGGTTCAGGCCGGTGCCGCCGGCCTTGAGCGACAGCAGAAACAGCGGCGGCCCATCGGCCTCAGCGAAACGGGCCACCAGCTGGTCGCGCTGGCTGCGGCCCAGGCCGCCATGCAGCCAGAGGGGATCGCTCCCGCAGCGGCGGGCCAGGTGGGCCGCCAGCCGTTCGCCCCAGCTCGTGTACTGCGTAAATAGCAACAACTTTTCGCCAGACTCCAATATCGCGTCGATCAGTTCTTCGCAGCGGGCCAACTTGCCGGAGCGGCCCGCCAATTCGGTGCCGTCAGCCAGGTAGTGGGCGGGGTGGTTGCAGACCTGCTTGAGGCGGGTCAGGCCGGCCAGCACCAAGCCTTGGCGTTCGATGCCCTCGCTGGCTTCGGCCTGCGCCAGCAGCTCATCGGCTACAGCCTGGTAGAGGGTGGCCTGCTCCTCGCTGAGCTGGCAGAGCTCGGTCTGCTCGATCTTGCCGGGCAGATCGGGCAGGATCGCTCGATCGCTCTTGAGGCGCCGCAGCAGAAAGGGGGCCGTCAAGCCCCGCAGGCGTTCGGCAGCTACAGGGTCGTGGTCGCGCTCGATCGGGATGGCGAAGCGCTGGCGGAATTGGGCCAGGCTGCCCAGCAGGCCGGGATTGAGCAGGTTCAACAGCGCCCAGAGTTCGTGGAGACGGTTTTCCACCGGCGTGCCGGTGAGGGCAACACGGCGCTCGCCGCCCAGGCCAGCGGCGGCCCGCGCCATGGCGGTGTAAGGATTTTTGAGCTGCTGGGCCTCGTCAAACACCAGCCGGCCCCAGGACAGCTGCGCCAGCACGGCGGCATCGCGGCTGAGCACGCCATAGCTGGTGAGCAGCACGCCAGCGGGGCCGAGCTCCTTGAGCGCCCGCCGCAGCGTCGCTGCGGTGCGGGGCCGCTGGGGCCCGTAGTGCAGCCCCACCGTCAAGGTGGGCGCGAACCGCTCCAGCTCCCGCCGCCAGTTGCCCAGCAAGGTCACCGGCGCCACCACCAAGGTGGGTTTTTGGAGGGGATCGGCCAGCAGGGAGGCGATCAACTGGGCGGTTTTGCCCAGGCCCATGTCGTCCGCCAGGCAGGCCCCCAGCCCCAGTTGGCCCAGAAACACCAGCCAGCCCAGGCCCCGTTGCTGGTAGGGCCGCAGCTCACCCCTGAACGCCTCCGGGGTGGCCATGGCTTCGGCGCGCTGGTGCAGATCGCCCGCCAGCAGGGTGCCGAGCGGCCCGGAGGCCTCCACCCCCGCCAGCTCCAGCTCCGGCGGTAGATCCAGTTGCCCCAGGCCAAGGGCACTGCGCAACAGGTCTGCGCCGCTGGCCTCTCCCTGCTGGCCGGCGAGGCGCAGCAGGCCGGCGACCGCCGCCCCATCCACCAGGCTCCACTGGCCCCGCAACCGCACCAGCGGCCGCTTCAAGGCCGCCGCCCGCTCCAGGCTGGCCAACTCGGCGGCACTCAAGGGCCGATCGCCCAGCACCGCCTGCCACTCAAAACTGAACATCCGCGTCAAATCCAGGCCGGCGCCGCCCCCCGCCGGGGCCCCCTTACCCCGCTTGCCTTTGGGCGCTGCCAAGGCGCGGGCCCGCATCGCCAGCCGCTGGCCCTGGCGCAGGCCGCTGGGCAGCAGCATTGCAAAGCCCGCTTCCGCCAGCAGGGCGGAGCGCTGAGTCACCAGCTGCACCAACCCCGCCTCATCCAGCTCTAACGACGACGGGGACTGTTGCTCAAGAAGGGGAGCCAGCTCGGGGGCGAGGCGGGTGAGCAGGCCCAGCTGGCCCAACACCGTCTCAAAGGCACTGGCCGCAAAGGGACTTTCGCCGGCCCAGAAGGCGGCCAGGGGCACCAGCAGGCTGGGGTCGGCGGCCGGACGCAGCAGCAATTCCACCAGCCAGCGGCGGCGGCGAGCATCAGGCGGTTCGTGGCAGCGCAGGCAGAGCTGCAACTCGCCACTGGCTGCCACTCCCTGGCGCACCCAGGCCGCCACGCCCTGCAACAGGGCTGTTTCTGCTTCGGCACTGGGGGCGGAAGCGGTGATGGGGTCAGGGGTGTTGGCTGCGGTGGGATCAGTGGTGCTGGCAAGCAGGGAATCGTCGCTGGCCAGGGCCGTCAGCCAGGCCTCCGGTAGGCCAAAGCTGCGCTGCGACGGACTGGAGACGCTGCGGGCCCCAAGCAAAAGCCGCTGCCGCACGCAGCGATCCACAGCAGCGGCAAGAGCAGCGGCCAACAGGCGCTGGCTGGCCAGGTCGTCCGCCGGCAGCATCGCCTCAAACCAGGGGCGATCGGCGGCGGCGGGCAGCGGCCACCACCGCGCCCGCAGCTGACCGGTGCCATCCCTCTCCAATGCCGGCACGACTCGGCCCGCATCCACCAGCACCGCTGCCATCTGTTCGCAGCGGTGCTCAAAGAATGGGTCAGTTTGCGTTTGCGTTGGGATCACCCCGCCGAAGCCTCCAGCCGCTTCGGCGGCAGGGCCCGGATGGGGGCCTTTCGACGGCCCTGCCCAAAGATCTCCTGGTACGGCACAATTTGGCTTAAGTAGTCCAGAGTGATGCCGCCCATGGCGCAGAGCTCCTTTAGGGATCGGCCATTAAACCGTGTAATCACGATAGCGGCGATGACATCGGCCAATGCCCCTGCCTGATCAGTGCCGGCCAGGTTCGCCGTAGGCTGCAACGAGCTCATAAAATTAAGTTAGGAATAACCCCACTGCAGCCATAAGCGTTGCTGCCGCCTAACACGCCGGGCGAGTTCGCGATCTCAGCGCGGGTGCATCTTCATATACGCGCAAAACGGTAGGCACCGGTAGCTGTTGGAGCTAGTGTGCAGTCCCAGAGATAAACGCTATAATACTGAGTATCTTCTGATGGGAGAGATTCCATGGCCGCTGGCCGTCCGATGCTGCCGCTGGTTCTTAGTGACGACGATGTTCAGCAACTCCAGAGCATCGCCAACTCAAGGTCATTGCCTCATTCAATCGTGCAGCGGGCGCAGATCGTTTTGGCTTGCGGAGCCGGTGAAACCAACACCTCCATCGCCAATCGAATGGGGCTGAGAGGGATGACCGTGGGCAAGTGGCGCAAGCGCTACCTGGATCTCGGCTTGGAGGGTTTGCACGACGAGCTCAGGCCCGGAAGGCCCCGCACCTATGAGGATGACAAGGTGGCGGAGGTGATCAACAGGGCCCTGCAGAGCAAGCCCGCAGACGGCAGCACGCAGTGGACGGCTCGCTCCTTAGCGGCTGCCACAGGCATCTCCAAAAGTACGGCGCACCGCTGGCTGCAGACTTTTTCCCTGCAGCCACACCGCCAAAAATCATTCAAGCTCTCCAACGATCCCTTCTTTGTCGAAAAGGTCCGCGACATTGTTGGCCTATACCTCAACCCACCTGACAAGGCAATCGTGCTCTGCGTTGACGAGAAAACGCAGATCCAAGCCTTGGATCGGACCCAGCCGCTGTTGCCCATGGGTCTGGGCTACGTCGAAGGAGTCACTCACGACTACATCCGCCACGGCACCACCACACTGTTTGCTGCTTTGGACGTAGCCACTGGTACGGTGATAGCCGAGTGCAAACCCAGGCATCGCCACCAGGAGTTCCTGAGTTTCCTGCGAAGGATCGACAAGGAGGTCCCGCCCGATCTCGACGTTCACCTGATCGTCGACAACTACTGCACTCACAAGCACGCCAAGGTCCGCTCCTGGCTGGCGCAACGGCCACGGTTCCACGTCCACTACACACCGACCTACGCCTCCTGGCTCAACCAGGTGGAGCGCTGGTTTGGCATCATCACCCAACGAGCGATCCGACGCGGCAGCTTTTCGAGCGTCAAGGAGCTGATCGCTAAAATCGAGCACTTCATCGCAAACTACAACAAGGATTCAGCGCCTTTCAGCTGGACTGCGACCGCAGATTCGATCCTGGAGAAACTCCATCGCCTTTGCTCGCAGATTTCTGGGACGTGACACTAGC